>JBFXAJ010000056.1:0-3325 GCA_050184415.1 Bauldia sp. | reverse complement strand
TCCGTTCCGACACGCGTGAACACTCCTGGAATGGCATCGGCTCCCTCCGCCTCATGCCATGTGTTCACCATGTCTCCGAACATGCGTTCACCATCTCCCCGGTCTGTACACCCTCAAGGGGGAGGCTTGGGAGTGTGCCTCACGTACGCGCCACACGCCCCAAATCCCGCCGCAATCGCAGATCAGCTTGCTGCACACATGCGTTTGGGGGGAGTCTTCCTATGAGCGCAACGACGAGCATCACGGACGGCTGGAGCTGGTGGCAGGCGCGGCGGCTTCGGTACAATGTCGCGCTCGCGACGTCCGGCCTTGCGGCGTATGTCCTCGCCATCCTTATCTCGGTCGCGTTCGGCGACGCGGTGTTCGCCACGCTCGGCGAGGCCGCCGGGCAGACCCTGTTCCTCGGCTCGCTCTTCCTCGTCGTGATGGGCATCGCGAATGTCTGCTACCTCCTCGGTCCGTTCGGGGAGGCGTGGCTTCGGCCCCGCGACGTCGAGCGCTATCGCGAAACGGCCTTTGCGATGGGCTTCTGGGGATCGGCGGCCCTGCCCTTCCTGGTGCCGCTGGTGAACCTCGCCTCACAGCTCAGCTGACGCGAGGCTAGGCCGGCTGGCTCGCGCCGGCGCTGACGCCGCGAAGCCGTGCCGCGGCGAGGCCGGCGCCGATCAGCGCGATCACGGTCGAGGCGATCGCCGCCACCTGCACCGCATCGGTGAAAGCCACGCGCGCGACGGCGAGGAGATCCGCCGCCATTGCGGGCGGCAGGTCCCCGGCGACAGCAACAGCGCCGCCCAGCGTCTCCTCCGCCGCCTCAGCCGTCTCCGGCGGAACGCCGGCGGGCAGCAGCCCCGCCACCGATGAGCGATAGAGCGCAGTGACGAGGCTGCCGAGGATCGCGATCCCGAGCGCCGCCCCGAACTCGAAGCTGGTCTCGGACACAGCGGCGGCCGACCCCGCTTTCTCCGGCGGCGCGGCGCCGACCACGAAGTCGGTGGTCAGCGTGCCGACCGGCGCGAAGCCGAGGCCCATCAGCACCACCCCCGCGACCAGGATCCACGGCCCTCCATCGGGCGCGATCTGCGCGATCACGATCATTCCTACCGCCGTGAGGACGAAACCGATGACGATCGTTACCCAGCCCGGCAGCCGCCGGAAGATCTGCGGTGCGAACACCGACGCCGCCGCCAGCGCGATGCTGCCGGGAAGACTGAGAAGCCCGGCCTCCATCGGACTGAGGCCGAGGACGAGTTGGAGATACTGCGCGGCGAAGAGGAACGTGCCGGTGAAGATGAACGTGCCGAACGCGTTGATCGCGAGCGAGGCCGAGATCGCGCCGTTCCGGAACAGCGAGAGGTCGACCAGCGGGTCGGCGAGCCGCCGCTGGCGACGGATGAAGACGACGCCGACGACGAGACCGAGCACGATCGCGGCGACCGTCGGCGCGGCGAGCGCGCCTTCCTCGGCGATCTTCTTGATGCCGTAGATGACCCCGAGGACGGCGACGGTCGACAGCGCCGCGCTGGGAAGATCAAGCCGACCGGCGTTGGGGTCCTTGTATTCCGGGAGGAGGATCGGCCCGATGGCAAGAAGGAGCACCATCACCGGCACGGCGATCAGGAACACCGAGCCCCACCAGAAGTAGGTCAGCAGCACGCCGCCCACGAGCGGGCCGAGGGCGCCGCCCGCCGAGAAGCACGCGATCCAGACGCCGATCGCGAAGGTGCGCTGCCGCGGGTCGACGAACATGCTGCGGATCAGGGACAGCGTCGACGGCGCCAGCGTCGCGCCGGCGATGCCGAGAAGCGCGCGGGCGACGATCAGCATCGTCGGCGTCGTCGAGAATGCCGCGAGCACCGACGCTGCGCCAAACGCTGCCGAGCCGAACAGGAGGAGTCTGCGGCGCCCGATGCGGTCGCCGAGCGTCCCCATCGTCACCAGGAAGCCGGCGACGAGGAAGCCGTAGACGTCGACGATCCAGAGGAGCTCCGACGCGCTCGGCTGGAGCTCGACGGAGAGCTCCGGCAGCGCGAGGTTAAGGACCGTGAGGTCCATCGCGTAGAGCAGGCACGGCAGCGCGATGACCGCAAGGCCGATCCACTCCTTCCGCGTCGCGCGCGGCGGCGCTGCAATGTTGGCCGCGGCGGCCATGATGCGAATCCTCTGCGCCGGACGAAAAGCTCGTCCGCTCGTGCCATGGGTTTCGTTCGAAGGGCCGCCATTCGCCCGGAGCGGCGGAGCGCTGTCAATCGCCGCTCTCCGCGGCGGGATTGTGGCCACGGGGTCGTGGACTCAGCCGGTCGAAGCCGGAAACGGTGCGACTTCGACTAGCGCCGGCGCACGAGGAGGAGCTCGATGCCGTCGATGATGCGGTCGAGGCCGAAGCCGTAGGTGAGGTCGAGGTCGATCAGGCCACCCGCGGCCTCGCTCGCAGCGGCGCCGATCCGTCCCGCAAGCGGAAACCGGTCCGACTGCCAGCCCTGCAGCAGCGCCGGCTCGTGCGCCTGCCACCACTCGCCATCGCTGAGCCCGACCCGCTCGTGCTCGAGGCCGATCCGCATGCTCTCGACGCCGCCGACATGAGTCAGGACCAGCGTCAGCGCCGCGTCCATCTCGACGTCGGTGAGCCCGATGCCGTCGAGCGGGGCGAGCTCGGCGTCGTATTTCCGGATGAGGTTCGGGCCGATCGCGGGCCGGACCACGGCCTGCGTCATCCAGGGGTGGCGGCGGAACATGGCGCGGTTGTTCGCGGCGACATAGGCGAGCTGCTCGCGCCAGGTGCCGGGCTGCTCGACCGGCAGGCTCTGCGGATCCGAATAAAGCTCGGAATAGACCCGGTCGATCATGAGGTCGATCAGCTCGGCCCGGCCCGGGACATGGGTGTAGAGCGCCATCGTGCCGACGCCGAGGCGCTCGGCAAGCCGGCGCATCGAGAGCGCCTCGAGGCCCTCCTCGTCCGCGAGTGCGATCGCCGCCTCGATGATCCCCGTCGCCGACAGGCCCGACCGGCCGGGACGATTGCGGGCGCCCCAGAGGAGGGCAAGGCTCCGGGTCGGGTCGTAGGCGGAGGGGCGGCGGCTCACGCGGCGGCCTCCGACGCGATCGCAGCCCAAAGCGCAACGCCGGCCGCTCCCTCGCCCCGCTTGCGGGGAGAGGGCTCCGGCCCTTGGCGAGGCGGAGCCGAGCTTAGGGCTGGAGGGTGAGGGGGAACGCCGCCTGAGCCGCGGGTGTGGCTGCCCCTCACCCCGGCCCTCTCCCCGCAAGCGGGGCGAGGGAGCTTCGGGCGGCGGACGGAGGTGCAGCATCCGATGTCGACCGCCGTTGGACG
>JBFXAJ010000055.1:0-3525 GCA_050184415.1 Bauldia sp. | reverse complement strand
TCCCGGTCAGATGACGCCGTCGCTCTTCAGCCGCTGGCGCTCCTCGGCGGAAAGCCCGAGCAGTCCGCCATAGACCTCGTCATTGTCGGCGCCGAGCGAACCGGCGGTGCTGCGGACGGTCCCCGGCTCCTGGGTGAAGCGCGGCACCACGTTCTGCATCCGCACCTCGCCGAAATCCTCGTCGGCCACCGGCACGATCGCGTCCCGCGCCACCATCTGCGGGTCCTTGAACACCTGGTCGATCGAATAGACCGGCGCCAGCGTGCCCTGCGCCTTCACCATCCGCTCGTTGACCTCGGCGTAGTCGCGCTCCTCGATCCAGCTACGGAAGATGGCGTTGATCGTGTCCTTGTTCTGCGCCCGGGCCACCGACGTCTTGAAACGCGGGTCGTCGATCATGTCCTCGCGGCCGATCGCCCGGCAATTGTTGGCGAAGAGCGCGTTGTTGCCGCCGGAGATCGAGATCCACTGGCCGTCGCGGGTCCGGCAGACGAAGGTCGGGGCCGAGAAATGGTTGGAGTTGCCGGTGCGCTCGCGGACGTAGCCGGTCTGGTCGTATTCGATCGGCACGAAGTCGAGGAGGCGCAGCATGCCCTCGGTCAGCGACAGGTCGATCTCCTCGCCGGGAAGGCTCGGGTCCTTGGCCCGCTTCCACAGCGCGGCCATGATGCCGAGCGCCCCGAACACGCCGCCGACGGCGTCGCCGATATGGAAGCCGAGATGCATCGGATCCCGGTCCGGCTCGCCGGTGATGTAGGTGATGCCGCTCATCGATTCGAAGACGCGGGTGAAGCCCGGCCGGCCGCTATAGGGGCCGTCCTGGCCGAAGGCGGTGCTGCGCAGGATGACGAGGTTCGGCCGGAGCTCCCACAGCGCCTCCTTGCTGAGGCCCCATTTGTCGAGCGTGCCCGGGCGGAAATTCTCGACCAGCACGTCGAACTGCCGGATCAGCCGCTTCATCAGCGCCAGCCCTTCCGGCTTGCGCACGTCGAGGGTCACGAACTTCTTGTTGCGGTTGGTGACCTTCCACCAGAGCGACTTCCCCTCCTTCATCGGCGGGTAGCCGCGCACGCTGTCGCCGATGCCGGGGAGTTCGACCTTGAGGACGTCCGCGCCGTAGTCGGCGAGCAGCGTCGCCGCCAGCGGCGCCGAGACGATGGTCGAGAGGTCGAGCACCTTCAGTCCGGTCAGCGGGCCGGTGGGCTTTGCCGGGGAAGTCCTGGTGCTCATGCCGCGTCCTTCTTTCGGGCGCGAGCCTGCCGGATCAGCGCCGCCACCTTGTCCGGCGACAATGGCAGCTCGGTCACCGTCACGCCGAGGCTGCGCAATGCGTCGTCGACCGCATTGGCGACGGCGCCGCCGACCGCGGCGATGCCGCCCTCGCCTGCCCCCTTCGCCCCGAGCAGGTTGGAGAACGCCTTGTTCTGCTCCAGCGAGATCGCGTCGATGTCCGGGAAATCCGTCGATGTCGGCAGCAGATAGTCGGCGAGGCTACCGGTCAGCAATTGGCCCTCTGCATCGTAGACGAGTTCGTCCATCAGGCTCGCCCCGAGGCCCTGGAAGGCGGCGCCGATCGTCTGGCCGTGGACGACCGCCGGATTGATCATCCGGCCGACGTCTTCGACCATGAAGAAGCGGACGACCTCGATCTCGGCGGTTTCCGGATCGACGGCGACATGGGCGAACTGGGTGCCGAAAGTGTAGGCGAGCCCCTTGATGGTCCAGCGGGAATCGACCTCCAGCAGCTTCCGCAGCTCCGGATCGCCGGCCGACTGGCGGCCGAGCTCGGCGAGCGTCGCGACGATGGCGCCGCCGCGCTCCCGCAGCACGCCGCCACCGCCCCATTCCAGCGTCTCGGCCGAAAGGCCCTTGCGCTGCGCGACGAGCGCCGCGACCTGCTCGCGGAGCTGCTTCACCGCCTGGACAATGGCGCTGCCCGCCATGATCACCGAGCGGCTGTGATAGCTGCCCCAGCCCTTCTTCACGAAGGTCGTCGACCCATGGAAGACGTCGATCTCGTCGTAGGGGAATTTCAGCTCGTCGGCGAGAATCTGCGCCATCGTCGTCTCATGGCTCTGCCCTGCCGACGAGGAGCCGACGAAGAGATGGGCGCGGCCGGTCTCGGTGATGTGCAGCCGGACGTCCTCGCTCGGTCCGCCGCCTGACGATTCCACGAAGCAGCCGATGCCGACGCCGTGGAAGCGGCCGTCCTTCTTGTTGCCGCGCAGATTGCCGAGCTCGGCATAGCCGAAGGCGTCGAGCGCCTGCTGCATCACGTTGGGATAGTCGCCGGTGTCGTAGACCGTCTTCGGCGCGTTCGGCACCATCGCGCCGGCGTCCCATGGCAGGAGATCCGGCGTGATCAGGTTGCGCATGCGGAACGCGGCGGGGTCGATGCCGAGATCGGCGGCGGCGATATCGACGATCCGCTCGCGGAAGAAGCTCGATTCGAACCGGCCCGGCCCGCGATAGGAGCCGAGCGGCACCTTGTTGGTGGCGAGGTTCTTGACCGTGAACTCGGCGTTCTCGATGCGGTAGGGGCCGCACATGAACTGCGCGCCCTTGCCGCCGGCGACGCCGCCGTTCGGCCTGGCATAGGCACCCATGTCGACCAGGATCTCGCCGCGGAGCCCGGTGATGATCCCGCCCTTGTCGACGGCGATCTCGACCGTGCATTCCATCTCGCGCGAATGGTTGGTCGAAAGGAGATGCTCGCGCCGGTCCTCGATCCATTTGACCGGCCTGCCGACCTTGCGGGCGGCGAAGGGGATGAGGAAATCCTCCGGATAGAACTCGCCGCGCACCCCGAAGCTGCCGCCGACGTCGATCTCGATGAGCTCGATCTGCTCCTCCGGCATGCCGAACATCACCGCCAGATTGTCGCGGTTGCGGAAGAGCAGCTTGGCCGCGCCCCAGACCCGCAGCCGGGTGCCGTCGCGGTCCCATTCCGCGACCATGCCGCGGGTCTCCATCGGCACCGCCGCATGGCGGTGCATCCTGAAGGTCTCCTTGCGGCGATAGGCGGCTCTGGCGAACGCCTCCTCGACATTGCCCTTGCTGCCCTTGTAGTCCGTCCCGACATTCGTTCCGACGTCGGGATGGAGGATGCTGCGGTCCGCAAGGGCCGCATGCACGTCGGTCACCGGCTCCAGCGGGTCGTAGTCGACCACCACCAGATCGGCGGCGTCCTCGGCGATGAAGCGGCTTTCCGCCACCACCACCGCCACCGGCTCGCCGACGAACAAGGCGCGTTCGACGGCGAGCGGCGTCTGCAGAAACCGGTCAAGGCCGGGGAGCGGCGCAAAGGGGTGCTGGGGGATGGGCTTCAGCCACCCCTCCAGATCCTTCGGCCCGACGACCCCGACAACCCCCGGGAGAGCCTCGGCTGCCGACATGTCGACATCGAGGATCCGGGCGTGGGCGAGGCTGCTGCGCACGACCGCGGCATGAAGCATGCCGGGCCGCTGCACATCGTCGACGAAGCAGCTTCTTCCGGAGAGGAAGCGCTCGTCCTCGCGCCGTTCG
>JBFXAJ010000054.1:0-3825 GCA_050184415.1 Bauldia sp. | reverse complement strand
GCGAGATGCACGATCGGTACGGCTCGCCCGGCTTTCTCGCCGCCTACAATGCGGGACCCGGCCGATATGAAGACTATCTCGCCGGCCGTCCCTTGCCCGCCGAGACGCGCGCCTATGTAGCCGCCCTCCTCCCTATCTTCGGCGGCGGTGAACTGACCGCTCCGGCGACCGTCGTTGCCGCCGCCGATCCGCAAGCCTGGACTCGCGCGCCGCTGTTCATCGCGCAATCCGAGCGCACATCGGCGGCCGAGCCTGTGCAGCGCGGCGGCAATCGGGACGATGCTCCGGCAGCACCGACCGCGCGCGATGTCTCCGCGGTGGTCGCGCAGTCCGGCGGCCTGTTCGTCGCCCGCAATCGTGCGGGAGAGCCGCAATGACGGCATTCGCACTTTGGCGCGGTGTGGCGGACTTCCGGTCAGGTTGGGCGGAAGGATGGGGCTGGCAGGGAAACACGACCAACAGACGGCGAGATAAAAGCGCATGCCCGAAACGCTGTAAGCCTCTGAAGAGGCTTGCGTTTTGGCGTGCATGGCGGTCGGTCGCGGGCATGAAGCCCGGTTTTTGCGAAGGATTTCAAGGCTTCCGTATGCACGGGCCTGAATTGCCACTGCCCGGAGCCTCAATATGAGCGAGGGCGACAGCGATTTTCGTGTCCGGCCAGGGCGCATCAAAACCACACGCGCACCGAAGGCGAAGAGCTTCCTCAACCAGGTGCTGCGGGCCGCGAAGAAGGCGGGCCATACCGGCGTGCCGGCGTCAGGCAGACGCGCTTCCGGCTATGGCCGATCGACCTTCGGCCGGGGACGCGGCAGTTTCAGCCGCAGCCGCCTGTTCTCATCGTCCCGCCGCGTTGTCGTCAAGGCGCGCGTCGTGCGTCACCAGGGCCGGTCCTTCCGCTCCGCGCCGCTGTCAGCGCATCTCTCCTATCTCAAGCGCGAGGGCGTCAGCCGGGACGGAGAAAAGGGCGTCATGTTCGACGCCGGCTCCGCTCGCGCCGACGACCTCGCCTTTGCCGATCGCTGCAAGGACGACCGGCATCATTTCCGGCTCATCGTCTCGCCCGAGGACGCCGGCGAGATGACCGACCTCAAGGCCTTCACGCGCGACCTCGCACTGCAGATGGAAGCCGATCTGGGGACGCGGCTCGACTGGGTCGCCGTCGATCACTGGAACACCGATAACCCCCACGTCCATCTGCTCGTGCGCGGCGTGGACGAGACCGGCGCCGATCTCGTGATCTCGCGCGACTACATCAGCCGGGGCCTTCGCTCGCGCGCCGAGGATCTGGTGTCGATCGAGCTTGGCCCGAAGCCCGAGCATGAAATCCGCAATGCTCTGGAGAAGGAAGTCACCGCGGAACGCTGGACGCGACTCGATGTCGAGATCCGCGGCCACGCCGACGACGTCGGCGCCATCGACCTTCGCCCTGGGTCAGACGGCCCCGCCGATCCCGAGACCCGCCGGCTGATGATCGGCCGCCTTCAGCATCTGGAAAAGATGGGGCTCGCCGCTTCGGCCGGTCCCGGCGAATGGATGGTCGGGCTGGAAGCCGAACGCCACCTTCGCGATCTCGGCATGCGCGGCGACATCATCAAGACCATGCACCGCGCCTTCACCGAGCGCGGCCAGGATCGCGGTGTCGCCGACTATGTCATCGAGGACGGCGCCGGCTCGCCGATCATCGGCCGGCTGGTCGATAAGGGTCTCCACGACGAGCTGACCGGCGAAGCCTATGCCGTCATCGACGGCACCGACGGCCGCGCCCACCATGTCCGCTTCCGCGGCATCGAAGCCTTCGAGCATGCGCCACCGCTCGGCGGCATTGTCGAGGTTCGGCGCTTCGGCGGACCAGAGGACCAGCGGCCGACGCTTGTACTCGCCACCCGTTCCGACCTCGATCTTCGCGCTCAAGTCACCGCGCCAGGCGCCACCTGGCTCGACCACCGTCTGGTTGAGCGCGAACAGATGCCGCTCTCTTTTGCCGGGTTCGGCCGCGAGGCGCGCGACGCCATGCACGCCCGCGCCGAACATCTCGCTGACGAGGGCCTCGCCCGCCGCCAGGGTCAGCGCATCATCCTCCAGCGCGATTTGCTCAGCACGCTGCGCCGCCGCGAGCTGGACGCCGTGGGCGAGAAGCTGTCGGCCCAGACGGGCCTGCCCCATGTGAAGGCCGCAACCGGCGAGCATGTCTCGGGCACCTATCGCCAGCACCTGACGCTCTCCTCGGGCCGCTTCGCCATGATCGACAACGGGCTCGGCTTCCAGCTCATGCCCTGGTCGCGCGAGATCGAACGCAAACTCGGCCAGCACGTCGCCGGCGTCGCCCGCGATGGCGGCGGCATCGAGTGGAGCCTCGGGCGCAAGCGCGACCTTGGCCTCTAGCCACGAACAAGAAGACAAGGAAGCAGCGCATGTCCGCGACCAAAATCCTCTGGAGCCAGATCACCATCGTCTTCCTGATCGTACTGATCACGACCTGGTCGGCGACGCAGTATGTCGCCTGGCAGCTTGGCTTTCAGGCGCAGCTTGGAGCGCCGTGGTTCAGGCTATTCGGAATGCCGATCTACTTCCCCCCTGCCTTCTTCGCCTGGTGGTTCTCCTACGACGCCTATGCGCCGGAGATTTTCACCAAGGGCGCCTTCATCGCCGCGTCGGGCGGCTTCGTCTCGATCGCGGTCGCCATCGGCATGTCGGTCTGGCGCGCGCGAGAAGCGAAGAACGCCGAGACCTACGGCTCGGCGCGCTGGGCCGAGAAGGGAGAGGTGAAGGCGGCCGGGCTGCTCGGCCCGGATGGCGTGGTGCTGGGCAAGCTGGAGCGCGACTACCTCCGACACGACGGGCCCGAGCATGTGCTGTGCTTCGCGCCGACACGCTCCGGCAAGGGCGTCGGCCTGGTCGTGCCGTCGCTGCTGACCTGGCCGGGTTCGGCCATCGTCCACGACATCAAGGGCGAGAACTGGCAACTCACCGCCGGCTTCCGGGCGAAGCATGGCCGCGTGCTGCTGTTCGATCCGACCAATCCAAAGTCCGCTGCGTACAATCCGCTGCTCGAGGTGCGCCGCGGCGATTGGGAAGTCCGTGACGTCCAGAACGTCGCCGACGTGCTGGTCGACCCGGAAGGTTCGCTCGACAAGCGCAATCACTGGGAGAAGACCAGCCACTCGCTGCTGGTCGGCGCGATCCTGCATGTCCTTTACGCCGAAGCGGACAAGACGCTCGCCGGTGTCGCCGGCTTCCTCTCGGATCCGAAGCAGCCGATCGAGACGACGCTGAAGGCGATGATGACCACGCCGCATCTCGGCAAAGCAGGGCCGCACCCCGTCGTCGCGTCCACGGCGCGCGAGCTGCTGAACAAATCCGACAACGAGCGCTCCGGCGTGCTCTCGACCGCCATGTCGTTTCTCGGCCTCTATCGCGATCCCGTCGTCGCAAAGGTGACGCGGCGCTGCGACTGGCGCATCGCCGATCTCATCGCCGATCCGCGCCCGGCGACGCTCTACCTCGTGGTGCCGCCGTCCGACATCTCGCGAACCAAGCCGCTCATCCGTCTGGTGCTCAACCAGATCGGCCGGCGCCTGACCGAGGACCTGCATGCGAAGGAGCGCAAGCATCGCGTGCTGATGATGCTCGACGAGTTTCCGGCGCTCGGCCGCCTCGACTTCTTCGAGTCCGCACTCGCCTTCATGGCGGGCTACGGAATCAAGAGTTTCCTGATCGCGCAGTCGCTGAACCAGATCGAGAAGGCTTACGGGGCGAACAACTCGATCCTCGACAACTGCCATGTCCGGGTCAGCTTCGCGACCAATGACGAGCGAACGGCGAAGC
>JBFXAJ010000053.1:0-3834 GCA_050184415.1 Bauldia sp. | reverse complement strand
ATAGAAGCAGAACATGAAGCAGGCGATCCCGAGCGTCGCCACCACCATCGCGATGATGCCGGCGCGGATCGAATCGGCGCCGAGGCTCGGGCCGACCGACCGCTGCTCGTCGACCTCGAGGCGGGCCGGCAGCGCGCCGGCGCGGAGGAGGATCGCGAGGTTGTTCGCGGTCTCGGTCGTGAACTGGCCTTCGATGATGCCGGTGCCGCCGAGGATCGGCGAGTTGATGCGCGGCGCGGTGATCACCTCGTTGTCGAGGACGATCGCGAACAGCCGGTTGACGTTGGCCGCCGTGGTCTCGCCGAAGATGCGCGCCCCCGTCGAGTTGAAGCGGAACTGGACGACGGGCTGGTTCGACGGCTGCTGGAACGTCGCCCGCGCGTCGACGAGCTGTTCGCCGGTGAGGAGCGGGTTGGGGTCGACCTCGTAGAAGATTCCCGGCTGGTCCGCGTCGGGCAGCACGATGCCGTCGGCAGTGGTGGCGGCCGGAACGCCGGTGGTCGACTGCAGCGTCTGACGGACCATGTGGAAGGTCATCTGCGCGGTCTGGCCGATGATCTCGAGAAGCCGCGTCGGGTCGCCATCGCCCGGCGCCTCGACCACGATGCGATCCTCGCCCTCGCGCTGGATGTTCGGCTCGACCGTGCCGAGCGCGTTGATGCGGCGCTCGATGACTTCGATGGACTGCTGCGTGATGTCCCGGACGCGCTGCGTGAGCGCCGCGGGGTTGTAGGTCATCCGCACGATGCCATCGGCGGTGATGTCGAGCTCGAACTCGTTGACGCCGGTGCCGAAGGCACCCGCGTCGAGAGGGCTCAGGAGTGCTTCGAGACGCGTGCGCACCTCCTCGAGCCGCGACAGGTCCTCCGGGTTTATGCGGACCTGGACGACGAGGTTCTGCGCGACCTGCTGGCGGTTGAGGCCGGAGAAGCCGATCCGCGGCTCGGTGGCGAGGGCGTCGCGGACCTCGGTCGCGAGCGTGTTCAGGCGCTGCGCCGCATAGGCGTTGCGGTCGACCTCGAAGAGGAGGTACGAGCCGCCCTGAAGGTCGAGGCCGAGGACGATCTGCCCCTTGGGCAGCCAGCCCGGCCAGTTGTCGACGGTCGATTTCGGGAAGAAGTTCGGGACGACGACGACGAGCGCGGCCAGCAATATTGCAAGAATCGAAGTCGTGGCCAGCCGGGAGAAATGGAGCATCGGGCTTGTCCGTCCGGTATACGCGCCGGTGCCGCGATCTTACGCTTCTTCCTTGACCGGCTCGCCCTTGGCGCGCACTTCGGCGATCGCGCCCCGGATCAGGCGGATCTTGGTGTTCGGCGCCACCTCGACCTCGACCTCGGCATCGTCGACGACCTTGGACACCTTACCGACGATGCCGCCATTGGTGATGATGGTGTCGCCACGGCGGACGGCGCGGATGAGCTCCTGATGCGCCTTGGCCTTCTTCTGCTGCGGCCGGATCAGCAGGAAGTACATGATCACGAAAATGAGGAGGAACGGGAGCAGCGTCGTCAGGAGCGAGCCGCCGCTGAGGGCGGTGGCCGTGCCCGTTGCGGCTTCCTGTGCAAAGGCTGGCGTGATGAACATGCCTGGCGGCTCCCGATGTCCCTGGAATTCTTGCGATTTTCGACGTCTCGGCGCGCCGTTGGGCCGCCATAGCCGAGAAAGCGGCGCGGACTATAGCCACGCGACTCCCCCCTGGCAAACGCAAATAGGCCCTGGCTTTTCCGCCCGCAAGTGCGGCTCCTGCGACCGCTTCAGCTCAGATTGCTGGCTCGCGACGCGATGATCTTGTCGTCGCCGGCGCGCATCGACGAGGGGGTCGGGCCGCCGACCATGGACTATCTCCAGGGGGCTGGCCCCCGGCTCCGCTGGCGGCCGCGGTTCGTCGCTAGTAGCTGCCGGCGCCGCGCCGCTGCGTCGTCTTCTTCGCGACCCGCTTCTTCACGACCGGCTGCTCCGCCGCATCGCGGGCGAGCCGTGCGGCCCTGAGCCGGGCCGTGTTGTCCTCGATGGCCTTCGCGGTCCTGGCGTGATCGTCCCAGGCCACCTTGGCGGCCGCCTTGGCTTTCGTCGCCCGCTCGAACCGGGCTTCTGCCGTGCTCCGCGTCTTCTCGTCCATCGGTCCGCTCTCCCACCTGCACAAGCGAAAACGGCGCCGCAACATGCGGCGCCGTTCGGATCGGTCAGGCCTACGCGGCCTGAAGATTGCCCGCGGCAGGCTTGCCGCGTTCCATCACCACCTCGAAGCGGACCTTCTGGCCCTCGACGAGGGACGGCAGGCCAGCACGCTCGACCGCGGTGACGTGAACGAACACGTCCGAGCCGCCGTCATTCGGCGTGATGAAGCCAAAGCCCTTCTGGGCGTTGAAGAATTTTACAGTACCAATGGCCATGTTGGCCTCCAATCAGGACACCCGCAGGTGCCGTCCGTCCTCCGTGACGATTCACGAAGGCGTCCAGAACTCAGCGGTGTCGTGGGGGGCGTTGAAGCCGTATCCAGGCAAGGCCAAATATCTCGAACCACCCTGATATAGGCCGGCCGCGCGACGATTTCATCCCCCCGGACGAAAAGAGTTTGCCTCCTTGCCGCTCTGGACGGACCGCGCGGCCTCGTCCAAGAGCAGCGGACCGCCTCACCGCAAGCCAGCCCGGATCACGCCGATCATGGCCAATGACCGCCTCGACCAGAGGCTCGAAGAGATCATCGCCATCCTCGCCCGCCTCGCGCCGGCGTCCGCGGCTGTACCGGACTTCACGACTGCCGACGCCTTCCTGTGGGAGCCGAAACGCCGCGCCCTGCGTCCGGTCCGCCGGGTCAACCGAGTGGAGCTGAGCCTCCTCAAGGGGATCGACCGGGTCCGGGACATCCTCCTCGACAACACCATGCGCTTCGCCGCCGGGCTGCCGGCCAACAACGCCCTCCTCTGGGGCGCGCGCGGCACCGGCAAGAGCTCGCTCGTGAAGGCCGTCCATGCGGAAGCGACCGCGGCGGGGCCGGATCTGAAGCTCATCGAGATCCACCGCGACGACATCGCGTCCCTGCCCGACCTGATGGAGCTGCTCCGCGACGCGCCCCACCGCTTCCTGCTGTTCTGCGACGACCTGTCCTTCGACGCCGGCGAAACGTCGTACAAATCGCTGAAGGCGGCGCTCGAAGGCGGCATCGACGGCCGGCCGGCGAACGTCCTCCTCTACGCGACGTCCAACCGCCGGCATCTCCTGCCGCGCGACATGATGGAGAACGAGCGCTCGACGGCGATCAACCCGTCGGAGGCGGTGGAGGAGAAGGTCTCATTGTCCGACCGCTTCGGCCTCTGGCTCGGCTTCCACGCCGTCGGCCAGGAGCAGTATCTCGCGATGGTCCGCGCCTATGCCGCGCATTACGGCTTCGCGATCGCGGACGAGGAACTGGTGCGCGACGCGCTGGAATGGGCCGCGACGCGGGGCGCCAGGTCGGGCCGCGTCGCGTGGCAGTTCACGCAGGATCTTGCGGGACGGCTCGGGGTGAAGCTGGAGGGGTAGTGCGGCGGCTGCGCCACCGGCACGGCCCGCGCTCCCCCCTTGAGGGGGAGCGGGTTTCGCGAGGCGAAGCCGAGGCGAAACCGTGGGGGGTCTGTGTCTCTCGGCTCGCTCCGCACCGGGCGTGAGGTCCGCAACCCCCACCGAAGCTTGCTCCTTGCAGTCGCAAGCTTCCGCCTCCCCTATGTACAGACCGGGGAGATGGTGAACGCATGTTCGGAGACATGGTGAACACATGGCATGAGGCGGAGGGAGCCGATGCCATTCCAGGAGTGTTCACGCGTGTCGGAACGGACTGAGTTCTGTCGACTG
>JBFXAJ010000052.1:0-4215 GCA_050184415.1 Bauldia sp. | reverse complement strand
GCTTCCCGGCCGGCAGCATACTCCGCCGGGTGGGGGCGACTACCTCTCCCCGGTGGGGAGAGGTCGGATCGCGCCGCATGGCGGGTCGTGCCGGGTGAGGGGGTTCCGGCGCCGGCGGGGCTGTTTCCGCGGCAGCGACAGCTCGGCGAAGATACGGTCCGCCACGCCCTCGATATTCTCATAGACGTCGGTGTTGGTGACTCGCAGCACGCGATAGCCGAGCGCCTCGAGATACCGCGTCCGCGTTTCGTCGTAACGAATCTCCGAAGGCAGGCTATGGGTCGCACCATCGATTTCGACAATC
Source organism: Bauldia sp. (assembly GCA_050184415.1). Classification (GTDB taxonomy): domain Bacteria; phylum Pseudomonadota; class Alphaproteobacteria; order Rhizobiales; family Kaistiaceae; genus JADLGL01. The sequence goes on along the minus strand of JBFXAJ010000052.1, from coordinate 3,911 downwards.
AGCCGCCCTTCCAGCGTGACGAAGTCGACAACATAGCGATCGATCGGATGTTGCCGCCGGAACTTCCAGCGGTCGAGGTTCCGGTTGCGAAGGAGACGCCACAGTCTGGCCTCGGCGCGCGTCGAGTTTGCGCGGAGGCTTGCCGCGCGTTTGAAGCGATCCATGGGCATCGGAACCCCCTCACCCGATCCGACGCGCTCCGCGCCTCGGATCGACCTCTCCCCGGTGGGGAGAGGTGGGAGGATGCTGCCCTGCTCGGACCTCCTCGGCAACGGCGAGGGAGGCCGGATCGTAAGCGCGTCGGGCTCCGAGCCCGTGGCGCACCCCTCGGGTGGGCGCCGGCCGCGCATGCCGCGGCACGCTAACCTCTCCTCGGCGGGGAGAGGTCGCTTCGAGGCGCGGAGCGCGTCGAAGCGGGTGAGGGGTTCCGGCCCTTCGTCGCCGTCTACGGAAACAGCGCCAATTGCTGGAGGCCTTCGGTCTCCGGTAGGCCGAACATCAGGTTGAAGTTCTGGATCGCCTGGCCGGCGGAGCCTTTCACGAGGTTGTCGATGGTCGAGATGACGATGGCGCGGCCGGGCATGCGGTCGGCGAAGACGCCGATCTGGACGAAATTCGAGCCGCGCACGTTCTGCGTCTTCGGGATCACGCCTTTCGCGGCGACCTGCACGAAGGGCTCGCCCGCATATTTCGCGGCGAGCGCCGAACGGAGGTCGTCGGCCGACGCGCCGCCCTTCAGCCGGACGTAGCTCGTCGTCAGCTCGCCGCGGCTCATCGGGATGAGGTGCGGGGTGAAGTTCACGATCAGGCGCTCGCCGGCCGCCTTGCCGAGCTCCTGCTCGATCTCGGGGGCGTGGCGGTGCGAGGCGACGGAGTAGGGCGAGAGGCCCTCGCCGGACTCCGAGAACAGGATGTTCTGCTTGAGACCGCGGCCGGCGCCGGTGATGCCGGACTTCGCATCGATGATGATGTCCTGCGGCTCGACCAGCCCGGCCTCGACGACCGGGATCAGCGAGAGGAGCGCCGCGGTCGGATAGCAGCCCGGGCAGGCGACGAGCCGGGCCGCGGCGATCTTCTCGCGGTAGCGCTCGGTGAGGCCATAGACCGCCTCGGCCTGGAGGTCGAGCGCCTGGTGCGGGTGGCCGTACCATTCGCGATAGGTCTCGGGATCGTCGAGCCGGAAGTCCGCCGACATGTCGATGAACTTCATCGCAGGATGATCCGCGAGAACCGTCGCGGTGATTTCCTGCGTCGTGCCATGCGGGAGGCCGCAGAACACCGCGTCCACCGAGCCCCAATTGGCGTCCTCGACCGTCACGAGGTCCGGAAGGTTCGCGAAGGAGAGGTGCGGGAACACCTCGGCCATCGGCTTACCGGCATAGGTGTTCGCCGTCAGCAGCGCGATCTCGATGTTGGGATGGCGGAGCGCGAGGCGGACGAGGTCCGCTCCGGTGTAGCCCGATGCGCCGAGAACCCCGATCCTGATCTTCTGCATTGCCGTCATCCGATGATGAGTCAAAGCCAAGTCGGATGTTTCCGACTTCGGCTGCCAAAAACGAAAAAGGGCGGACCAGATGGCCCGCCCTTCGGTATCCGCTGCGCTTGGAAAAACCTAGCGCTTGGAGAACTGGAAGCTGCGACGGGCCTTCGCCTTGCCGTACTTCTTTCGCTCGACCACGCGCGAGTCGCGGGTGAGGAAGCCGCCCTTCTTGAGGATGGCGCGGAGCTCCGGCTCGTAGCGGGTGAGCGCCTTCGAGAGGCCGTGGCGCAGCGCGCCGGCCTGGCCCGAAAGGCCGCCGCCGGCGACGGTGGCGCGGATGTCGTACTGGGTGACGCGGTTGGTCGCGACCACCGGCTGGCGCACGATCATCTGCAGCACCGGCCGCGCGAAATACTCGGCGAAATCCTTGTCGTTGACGACGATGCGCCCGGTGCCACGCGAGACCCACACGCGGGCCACGGCGTCCTTGCGCTTGCCGGTCGCATAGGCGCGGCCCTGGGCGTCGAGCTCCTGGACGTAGCCCGGACCGGTGGGCTCGGCGGCGGCCGGAGCGAGGTCCGAAAGGGACTGAAGGTCGGCCATGGACTAAGCGAGCCTCAAATTCTTGGAATGAAGGGCGGCGACGTCGAGCGCCACCGGCTGCTGCGCCTCATGCGGATGATCGGGACCGGCATAGACGCGGAGATTGCCGAACTGGCGGCGGGCGAGCGGGCCTTCCGGCAGCATGCGCTCGACGGCCTTTTCCAGCACGCGCTCGGGGAACTTGCCCTCGAGGATCTGGCGCGGCGACCGTTCCTTGATCCCGCCGATATGGCCGGTGTGCCAATAGAAGCGGTTGTTGTCGATCTTGTTGCCGGTCAGCGCGACTTTCCGCGCATTGATGACGATGACATTGTCTCCGTCATCGACATGGGGCGTATAGCCGGGCTTGTGCTTGCCGCGGAGGCGGGTGGCGATGAGAGCGGCGAGGCGGCCGACGACGAGCCCTTCGGCGTCGATCAGCACCCAGCTCTTCTCGATGTCGGCAGGCTTTGCCGAGAAGGTCTTGGCCGAGGTCACGGATAATCTCACGGAACGGGACAGCGCTCGCCCGGAAGGGCAGCGGAGCGGTGCATATAGACGGGGCAATGCAGCGCGTCAAGCGCGAGGGGTGCGGTAAATGCATTGCGGATCAATGGCGTAGAGATGTGGTATTTTGTTACCGCAACGCATCGCCGCAGACTGCATATCGCAGCATCCGGTCAGGAGTTGACGGAATGTCCGATTTCACGCGGTTGGAGCGGGAAGTCTTCGCGGCCTTCCAGGAGGCAGCGCCGGCAATAGCGGCACCCCTCCAGGTGCTCTTGGATCAGGCCCGCCTGATCGAGCGCGACAACACGGGTCACGGCTTCTTCACCAAGTTCGAAGTCGATCGGGTACTACCCCCGCTCGACAAGCCATACCCCTTCACCGTCGATTTGGAGGTCCGGGTCCGCGACGTAGTTCTCGGGATGTCCTTCATACTTTGGGCGTCCGAGGGTTACCCGACCTGCCTCGAAGGTTGGCAGTTCGGCTCCTGGGATGGCTCATCCTGGGATGGGCCTTGGCTTGATCTCAGAGGAGACGACCTCGCTTCTTTGTCCCGCGCCAACCCCTCGGCGACACCCGGCACGACAGGGTGGTGGGTCGGCGGCAGGATTTCCTGGACCGAATAGCGACGCGGCCTTTCGGCGAACCACTTTGGTCCCCACGCGTTGGCTTGTTGGACCCCAACCCGACCGCCATGTTGCATCCATGAACATCCAGACCGGCTACCCCGACGACGAGCACATCCGGCGCGTCCTCACCTCGGTGAAGACGATCGCCGTCTATGGCGCGAGCCCGAACCCGATGCGGGCGAGCAACTCGACGCTCCGGTTCCTCGTGGCCGCCGGCTACGAGGTCTATCCGGTCAATCCCGGCCATGACGGGTCCGAGATCGCCGGCCGGCGGGTCTATGCGCGGCTTCGCGACATCCCGGTGCCGATCGACATGGTCGACGTGTTCCGCCGGTCCGAGGCGCTCGGCGGCGTGGTCGACGAGGTGCTGCAGATGGACCCGCTGCCGAAAGTGTTCTGGACCCAGCTCGACATCATCAATCCGGCGGCGACCGACCGCGCCGCGGCGGCCGGCATCGACCTCGTCATCGACCGCTGCCCGGCGATCGAATATCCGCGGCTGATCGGGCGGGTTCCGCAGCCGGCAACGGGCTAGAGGCTGAAGGGGTACGCCGAACGTGAACCATTCCCCCGAGCCTCCCCCTTGAGGGGACTGTTGCGTGGTTTGTTGGATGTGATTCCCTCTGCTTGGGCAGGCGAGGGATTCGCGGGATGGCGACGAAGAAGACGGGTCAGATCAGTTTGGCCGAGGCGCTTCTGGGCGGTCGTGCGAC
>JBFXAJ010000051.1:0-4682 GCA_050184415.1 Bauldia sp. | reverse complement strand
AACTCAGTCCGTTCCGACACGCGTGAACACTCCTGGAATGGCATCGGCTCCCTCCGCCTCATGCCATGTGTTCACCATGTCTCCGAACATGCGTTCACCATCTCCCCGGTCTGTACACCCACGAGGGCCTACGAGGGGGAGGCTCAAGGGGAGTTCGCCGCGCCGATGGTGTGCTCCAAATAGGCCAGTCGGCGGGATCATGGCCTGCCCGATCAGCCTGGCATTGGCCGATTGACACTGGTCGGGACGCCACGCGATGAAACGGCCTGGCGGCCCGGTCCAAGGCTTGGGCGATCTCAGGCGGGAGGGACCCTTCGCGATGACCTGGACAGTTGTGGAGGGGCCGCCGAGAGCCGTCGTCCTGGCAACCGACCTCAGTGCCCGCTGCGACCGCGCCATGGACCGCGCCGCGGCGCTGGCCAAGGCGTGGGGAGCGGCTCTCGTCGCGGTCCATGCGCTGGAGCCCGCTCACGAAACCGATCGGGAGCGGCATATGCCGTCCTGGCGCCGCCGCGACCCGGTCGGGATCGCCGAGGCCCAGCTCCGCCGCGATCTGACGGACATCGACGTTCGGGTGGTGGTCGAGAAAGGGGAGCCTGCCGAAATCGTGCTGCGCGCGGTGGCGACGAGCCGGGCCGGGCTTATCGTCGCCGGCGTGGCCCGCAACGAGGCGCTTGGCCGCTTCGGTGTGGGGGCCACCGTGGACCGGCTCGCCCAACAGGCGTCCGCGCCGATCCTGATCGTCAAGGAGCGGCCACGCCAGCCATACGGCCGGATACTCGTCGCGGCCGATTTCTCGGAATCCTCGAAGCGCGCTTTGCAGACCGCCATCGCGTTCTTTCCTGACGTCCACCTGACGGTGCTCAATGCGTTCGACGCACCGAGTGCGAGGCCGGACGATGACGCCGACCGGGAAGGCCTTCGCGCAACGGCCCTTGCCGATGGCGAGACCTTCCTGGCGCGTGCGGGGATCTTCACGGCGGCGCAGCGCCGGAACGTCACGCTCGTCGCCGAGCCCGGCGATCCGGCGGACCTCGTGCGCCAATACGCAGAAGATCACGGCGTGGACCTCGTCGTGGTCGGCATTCGCGGGCGCCCGGGGCTCCTCGACCTCCTCATCGGCACCGCCGGCCGGTCGATTCTGGCGGCCGTCCCGTGCGACGCGCTGGTCGTCCCCCACGGCCGGGACACGAGCGAGACCAACGGCTAGCGGCCGTCACGCCTCCGGCGGCCGCCTCGCCGCATCGGCCTCGGCCGCCGCGACGTGGCGCTTCACCGCCAGGAACGCCGATGGACTGACCGAGATCGAATCGATCCCGCAGCCGACCAGGAACCGCGCGAATTCCGGATCATTGCTCGGCGCCTCGCCGCAGAACCCGACCCGGGAACCCGCGGCATGGGCGGATCGGATCACGGTCTCGATCATCCATTTGACCGCAGGATCCTGCTCGTCGAAGAGCGCCGCCAGCGTCTCGGAATCTCGGTCGACACCGAGCGTGAGCTGGGTGAGGTCGTTGGAGCCGATGGAGAATCCGTCGAAGCGCTGCGCGAACTCGGCCGCCAGAACGACATTGGACGGGACCTCGCACATCACCAGGACCTCGAGCCCGCCCTCGCCGCGCACGAGCCCGTTCTCCGCCATCACCGCCAGCACCTTGTCGGCCTCGGCCGGCGTCCGGCAGAACGGGATCATGACGAGGACGTTGCGGAAGCCGAGCGTATCGCGGAGCCTCCGGATCGCCCGGCATTCGAGAGCGAAGCCCTCGCGATAGGCATCCGAATAATAGCGCGACGCCCCGCGGAACCCGAGCATCGGATTCTCCTCGCGCGGCTCGAAGGCCCTGCCCCCGAGAAGCTCGGCATATTCGTTGGTCTTGAAGTCGCTCATCCTGATGACGACCGGCCGCGGGTGGAGCGCCGCGGCGATCCGCGCCAGCCCGAGGGCAAGGGACTCCACGAAATAGTCCCCCTTCTCGGCATATCCGGCCGTCCGCTTCGCGATCGCGTCCTTGACCTCGGGATCCTCGAGCCGGTCGAAACGCAGCAGCGCCATCGGATGGATGCCCACCGCTCCGCTGATGACGAACTCGATCCGGGCGAGCCCGACCCCGTCGGCCGGGAGCCGCCACCAGCGGAAGGCCGCGGCGGGATTGGCGAGGTTGAGCATGATCCTGGTGCGGGTCGCCGGGATGTCGGCGAGCGAGAGTTCCTCGGTCGCGATCTCGGCCGCGCCTTCATAGACGAACCCCTCCTCGCCTTCGGCGCAGGAGACGGTGATCTCCTGCTCGTCGTGGAGGAGTTCGGTCGCATTGCCGGCGCCGACGATCGCGGGCAGCCCGAGCTCGCGCGACACGATGGCCGCGTGCGAGGTCCGGCCGCCATGATCGGCGACGATCGCCGCCGCCCGCTTCATGATCGGCACCCAGTCCGGGTCGGTGCTGGACGTCACCAGCACCGCACCGTCGACGAAGCGGCCGATATCCTCGGCGCGCTCGATGATGCACACCCGGCCGGTGGCGGCGCCCTCACCAATGGCAAGCCCCTTCACCAGCATCCGGCCATGCGGCCCGATCCGGAAGCTCCGAAGGGCACTCGCCTCCCGTCGCGACTGGACGGTTTCGGGTCGGGCCTGCACGATGAAGAGCTCGCCGGTGCGGCCGTCCCTTGCCCATTCGATGTCCATCGGGACGCCGTAGTGGCGCTCGATCGTCACCGCCGACCGGGCCAGCGCAAGGACCTCCGCATCGTCGAGCACGAAGCTCGCCCGCTCGGCCTTCGACGTCGGGACGGTCCGGGTCGTCCGGTCGCCCTTCGCATAGATCATCTTGACCGCCTTGCCGCCGAGCCGCTTTGCCACGATCGGCCGCAGCGCGGAGTCGTCGAGGAGCGGCTTGAACACCTGGTACTGATCGGGATCGACCTGGCCCTGGACGACGGTCTCGCCCAGCCCGAAGGCGGCATCGATCAGCACCACGCGGTCGAACCCGGTCTCGGTGTCGATCGTGAACATGACGCCGGAGGCGCCGAGATCGGAGCGGACCATGCGCTGGACGCCGACGGACAGGGCGACCTTCAGGTGATCGAAGCCCTTGGCCTCCCGATAGGCGATCGCGCGGTCGGTGAAGAGCGATGCGAGGCAGCGCCGGCAGGCGGAAAGGAGCGCCGCGGTCCCGGAGACGTTGAGGAACGTCTCCTGCTGGCCGGCGAAGCTCGCATCCGGAAGGTCCTCGGCGGTCGCCGACGACCGGACGGCAACGTCGAGCTCGGCGGCTCCGGCCGCCGACGACAGGTCGCCATAGGCAGCGACGATCGCGGCGGCGGTCTTGTCCGGCCATTGTCCGGCAAGGATCGCATTGCGGATCGCCGCCCCGGTCTCCTGCAAGGTGACGCTTCCGCCTTTGTAGGCGGCGAGGTGACGCGCGATGACGTCGTTCAGCCCGTTGGCCTCCATGAAATGCCAATAGGCCGCCGCGGTGGTGGCAAAGCCGTCGGGCACGTGGGCGCCGGCCGACGCGAGCGCATGCACCATTTCGCCGAGGGAGGCGTTCTTGCCGCCGACCCTTGCGACGTCATCGCGGCGGAGGTTGATGAAGGAAACGACTTCGTCGGAGGCTGTCAGGGGCATGGCTTTCTGCTTGGACCGAGGCCGCGGCTGCGACGATGCGAAACACGGTTGCCTATCGCCGGTGTCTCGTCATGGGATTGTATCGCCTCCGCCGCGGAGGGCACCTCCGGATTGGTCCTGACATGCCACGCCTCGACCAACAACAGAGGGAACGCGCTTGACTCCCCGCTTCATTTCCGCGGTGCCGGCACATCCGACATCGCACCCTTGGGGAACAGCACCATCGCCGACGTCGATCAGCGAGGGGGGGATGATTATCATCCAGCTTTCGGTGCGCTCGGTTGGTGACCCGTCCGGTCCGCGCTTCGGAAGCCTACGGCCAGCGACCACCGCGTGCTGGTCCACCGCGAGCCCCTGGGGCCTGCTTTCATGCGGTGGTCGGTCGTTGTGAATCCTCAGACGTGAACGTCACAGGGATCGTCAGGTAGCGGACGCCATTGGCCTGCGCGGGCGGGAAGCGTCCGGCTCGGATGTTGACCTGGATCGACGGAAGCAGGAGACGCGGCGCCTCGAGGGTCGAGTCGCGAGCCTCCCGCATGGCGACGAACTCCTCCTCCGCGATGCCGTCCCGGACATGGACGTTCTTCTCGCGCTCCTCGCGTATGGTCGTTTCCCAGGCGTAGTCCGAACGCCCCGGTGCCTTGTAGTCGTGGCAGAGGAAGAGCCGCGTTTCCGGCGGGAGGGACAACAGTCTCCGAATGGACCGATAGAGCACGTGCGCGTCACCCCCAGGGAAGTCGGCGCGCGCCGTCCCGTAGTCCGGCATGAAGAGCGTATCCCCTACAAACGCTGCATCGCCGACGACGTAGGTCACATCTGCCGGGGTATGTCCCGGCGTGTGCATGACGTCGACCGGGAGAGACCCGATGGCAAAGCGTTCCCCATCCCGGAAGAGATGGTCGAAGTCCGACCCGTCGGTCTTGAGATCGGTCGCATTGAACACGGGCCGGAAGATCTTCTGCACCTCCTTGATGTGCTCGCCAATGCCGATCCGTGCGCCGGTCATTGCCTTGACGTAGGGCGAGCCCGACAGGTGAAGATCGGAAGAGCGTCGTGT
>JBFXAJ010000050.1:0-4935 GCA_050184415.1 Bauldia sp. | reverse complement strand
ATGGCGGCGGCGTGGGCGGCGACCAGGCCGAGCGGGATCGGCGTCGAGAATTGCTGGAAGGTCTGGCTCTCCGCCGAACGCCGCGTATGCGTCGGCAGCAGGTTGGCGATTTTCGACAGCGCGGAAAGGCGAGCCGCCGGAGACCCGGCTTTACGGAAAAGCGCACGCCCGTATTTACGGAGGAACAGGACGGTCGCGGCCTCGCAGGCGTCATAGGCCGTCTTCCAGTCCCAGGCGCCGGTGGCGTCCGACGTGCCGAAGGCGGTCTCCATCGCCGCACGCAGGGCGGCGGCGTCGACGCGCTCGCCGCGTTCGAGATGAGGCAGGAGCTGGCCGGCGGCCGCGAGGAGGGCGGCGGCGGGTTCGGGATTGGAGCCGAGCGGAAGCGGCGCGGCGGCGGTCGCCGCTGCGGATGCGGAAATCATGGTCATGGTGGGAACCTCTTGGAGAGCGGGAAAGGGCGAGCCCGCGCGGCGCTCTCTCTCGACCGCTCCGGCTCAAACCCGTCCCCGCGGCCCTCTCACTCTCAAGGCGCCCGCACGGAAAAAGCGCCCGACCGTGAGGTGGGGCGCTTTTCGAGGGGATCAGTTCCAGAGCCCGTCCGCGATCTCGGAGGCGACGAGCGCGCGGGCCTTGCGGATCAGGTCGTCGCCGCAGGTATCGACATGGCCGAAGAACCGCGCGCGAGCGCCGTTCGTGGTCCAGTCGGCATAGGCGCAATATTCCCGAGCATCGGATCGAAACGCCCGCATGTCGCTGGCCCAGTGAGGCTTGGGCTCGACGACGACGGTGAGGCCGCCTCTGGTCTCCGGCCAGGGCAGAGACCGCTCATGCGGCGGATGCTGGCGATCCGCCGCGAAGATGGCGTCGATGTCGGTCATGGCGCCTCTCCCGCCTCGGGCCGCACGAAGCCTTCGGGATCGTCGGGATCGGGCGGCAGATAGGCATCGTAGGGATTGCCGTCGGCGAGATGGCCGAAGGGCGTGAAGACATAGTCGCCGTTGTCCCGCCCGACAGCGCAGATGACGTAGCGCGGGTTGCCCGTCACCGCGTCGAGGCACTCCATGAGGGCGAGATTGCCGTCGCCCGCCGCGCGCAGCAGGGTCTGGAAATTGCTCCGGGCATGGGAGGGGATGCTCATAGCGGACCTCCCTCGTCGGAGAGGGTCTGGGCAAGCCAGCCATCGGTGTAGATCCAGTCCACGGTCTCGCCGGTGGCGAGGTCGAGGACATGGGCGCCGCCGCCGAACCCGTCGAGACGCGGCCGCGAGCAGGTGTTGGCGTATTGGAAGCCCCATCTGCCGGTGAGGCCGAACTCGGCGGCGCAACGCTTCACGAACTGGATGAGGCACTCGGGATCGCCGGTCACGTCGTCACGCATCCAGAGTTCGGCGCCGCCGTATTGCGGCTCGATCGACAGAAGGAAGCCCTCGGAGGGCGGTTCCTCCGACGCGCCTTCCGCGGACAGCGAGTTGTAAAGGTCGAGCGCGCGGGCGGCGTTCTCGGGCGTGCCGACGTCGAGCAGGCACGAGAAATGGGTGAAATAGTTGGCCATGACAGGCTCCTGAAACGAGAAAGCCCGGCGCGATGGCCGGGCTCGGTTGAGGGATGATCGAAGGGGTCAGTAGCCGAACCGCCAGGATGGCCAGGGCTGGCCATCGTCGGCGGCGGCGACGGCTTCCGGCAGATAGCCGGCCTCGCCTTCGACCAGGGTTGGATCGCGCACCGGCGTTTCGTCGATGACGGTGACGCAAACGACGAGATCGTCTTCGACTTCGACGTGGACAGGCACGAGATACTGAAAGACGACGCGGCGCGTGGCGGATGGGTCGGGTTCAATCATGGAAGGTCTCCTTGCGAAGATGCGGGGAAGCGACCTCTCGCCGCTCCCCCGCCGTGAGGGTCATTCGGCCGCGATCGTCAGGGCGTCCTCGTCCTCGATCTCTTCGGCATCCTCGTCGCCGTCCTCGCTGAGGAAGGCCGGCAAGGCGGCCTCGTCGTCGGCGTCGGCCTCCGCGCCCGGTTCGATGGTCTCCCCGTCATGGGGATCGATCAGGCGCAGCGGCTCGGGCAGCCAGGCGGTGTCGGCCAGCAGGCGCTCGGCCTCCTTGGCCATGTCGCCCTTCTTCAGATGGTCGATGAGCTGGGCGGCCCGTTCGCCGGCGCCCTCCCGGACGGCTTCGAGGATGCGGGGCTTGGTGACGCGGCCGAGATAGTTGCCGACCGTCGGCCGCCAGCCCGCCGCCACCATGTCGAGGCCGGTGGCGCGCGCCAGCCGGTCGGCCTGGGCGAGGCGGACATCCAGCCCATGCTGGCTGACGCCCGATCCGTAGGGGTTCGGCCGCTCGAACAGCGCGTTCACGCCGAAGCTGACGCAATGGGCGAGCAGATCGAGGCGCGTGCCCGGATCGAGATCGGTGAGCCAGTCCCACAGCGCCTGGTCGTCGGCGGGAACGTGATCGCCCCAGCGCCCATGCCGCTCGGCGATCTCGTGCGCCGCGCCGCTGTCCTTCAGCTCCTCCGGTTGGGAGGAGAAGAAGACGTGGCGGACGCTGGCCTCGAGGCAGCCCGTCGGCGCGGGTCGCCGGAAGGTATCGCTAACCAGCTTGTGCAGCAGCATGGTCATGGCGACGTCGGGATGCTCGGCGAGCGCGTTGCGCAGCGCCAGCGTGCGATGCGCGGTCAGCTCGATGACGAGGCGCTCGGGCAACGGCTTGATGCCGTCCTCCTCGTCGTCTTCCGGCTCCGCGGTCTGGCCGCCGACGGTGACGACGGCGCGCTGAACGGCGGGCGTGGCCGAATGGCCGGTGTCGCCGTCCGCCTCCGTCGTATCGTCTCCTTCGGGATCGACCGGGCGCTCGTCCTCGGGGCGGACATAGCCACGGTCCACCGACAACGAGCCGTCGGCGTCGAGGCTGACGAAGACGCCGGCGATGGCGATGTCGGCCGGATCGTAGATCGCCGGGCGCTGCTCGAAGGCGTCGAGCGCCTGCTCGATTTCTCCGAGACGCGCGTCGATCTCGTCGGGCAGCTCGTCGGCTTCGGCATATTCGGCTTCGAGCCGGTCATACTCGTCACGCAGCGCCTCGCGAGTGGCGCGCTCCTCGTCGGTCAGGTCGACCGCCGTTCCGACAAGCTCCCGAAGCCCGTGCTCGTGGCCGTAGGGAAAGCTCAGGGCGGCCTCGACCCACTTCCAGCCTTCGCCCGCGATCTCGTCGGCGGCGGTCTTGAGCTTCTCGGCCACCAGGCGGTCGAGCAGGGCCGGGTCTTGCAGCCAGCCGCCGTCGTCGGACTGGAAGAGGTCGCGCAACACGATGCCGCCGGCCGCTTCATAGGCTTCGACGCCCACGAAGACGGCCCGCCTGTCGGAAGCCCGCACCGTGGTCTCGGTCAGCATCCGGCGGATGTGATAGGGCTCTTTCTGCCAGCCATCCTTGATCGCGTCCCAGACCTGCTCCTGGCGTGCATGGTCGGAACTGACGGTGAAGGCCATGAGCTGCTCGAGCGTTATGCCGTCGTCGGCGTAGATCTCGAGCAATACCGGCGAGACGGAAGCGAGGCGCAGGCGCTGCTTCACGATATTGACGCCGACGAAGAAGGCGGCGGCGATGGCTTCCTCGGTCATGCCCTTCTCGCGCATGGCCTGGAAGGCGCGGAACTGATCGAGCGGATGCAGCGGCGCGCGTTCGATGTTCTCGACCAGCGAGACCTCATCGACCAGGATGCCGCTGTTGGCGTCGCCGACGACGCAGGGCACCGGCGCGGTCTTGGCCAGACGCTTCTGCTTCACCAGCAATTCGAGCGCGCGATAGCGGCGGCCGCCGGCGGGCACCTCGAAGATCCCGGTCTCGGCGCCATCGGCGTCGAGGACGGGACGGACATGCAGGCTCTGGATCAGGCCGCGCCGGGCGATGGACTGGGCCAGCTCCTCGATCGAGACGCCGGCCTTGACGCGCCGGACGTTGGACTGGCTCAGCACCAGCTTGTTGAAGGGGATGTCGCGCGCCGACGACAGGGTGATCTTCTGAATGGCAGTCGCCATGATCGTTACTCCGCGACGGGCGGCCGAGAGCCTCTCTCTCGACCTCCGACCCGTCACGAAGCGAAGCGCAGCCCTCTCACTCTCAGGAGGGCCGCGCCGGGCGGGCGGAAAAGCGTGAAGCCGGAAGCCCGCCTCTCCGCCTTTCCGGTTTTCAGGATCATCACACTCCGCAGAGGCCCTCGCACTCGTTGGGCCAGAGATCGAGCTGGCCGCGATCGGCATCGGTCGACAGGCCGACCTGGTCGAGCGGCACCGCGGAACGGTGGAGATAGACGTCACCACGAATCCCCCGGAATCCGGTGCGAATGGCGGCGTCGACCGATACGGCGTCGGCCCAAGCCTCGGGATCGCGGTCGCGCATCTGCCGCCAGTGATCGTCGGAATGGAACGGGCAACCGATGCAGGCGCTCTTGGGTGGCAGGGGGTAGTCGTGCCGATCCAGCCAGCGCAGACAATCCAGGCGGGTCATGCCTTGCTCGATGAGCGGCCAGCGGTTGATCTGCCACGGCTCGAACGAAGGCTTCATGCGTAGCACCTCGTCGAGCGAGATCCCGATCCACTGTTCGGCGATGGGAGCCTTTGGCGAGCGCCGGCCGGCGATGCCGAGCAGCTCGCGGACCTTCCGGCGAATTGGCGCGATCTTGTAGTCGCCGGTGCATTGGCGGCGGATCATGCCGACCCCGACCCGTTCGGTCGGCACGATGCGGGAGCCGATGGCGACGAGATCACCGTTCTCGTCCTCGTCATAGACGGGCAGCTCCGCGCCTGCCGGCGTCACGGTGCGGGTGAAGGCCGGGATCGAGGCCCATCGCTCGCCGCGCGCGCCGGCGGGAAGGTCGGCGCGCAGGTCTCCGGCCGTGACGAGGTGGACCGGGTGGGGCGGGACGGTGGGCG
>JBFXAJ010000049.1:0-5683 GCA_050184415.1 Bauldia sp. | reverse complement strand
GGCAAGCCGGTTCGCGACGGCCAACGCGCGTTCCTCGGCGCAGCCATCGTCGATCGCCTCGACGGCGACGTTCATGCCGCGGACGCCGCCGGCATCGTTCAACTGCGCGGCGGCCGCGCGGACGCCGGCTTCGATCTCGGCGCCGAGCGGGGCGAGCGGGCCGCTGAGCGGAACCGCGACGCCGATCGTGACCGTCTCCTGCGCGTGTGTCGGGTTGCAAAGGAGAAGGAGTGCCAGGGCGGTGGCGAAACGGCGTGCGTGCAAAGGGGCCCCCAAATGCGATGAGGGCCGCAGGATGGCCGATCCGTCGCCAAATCGCTATGCGCGCGGAAGAACCCGGCGATCCTGAGGATCGCCGGGTCCGCGTGCCCGGACGTGATGCCCGAGCCGCCGCCCGGGTCGTGCTCCAGCCGCTATTGGAACACGTTGGCCCGGAACAGCCTCTGCTCGTTTATGTCGGCAAGGTCGTTGGCGACGTGACACGACATGCAGGCTTCACGGGCCGTCATGAAGGCGGTCCGGGCCTGCGCGATGTCGCCGCTCTCGAACGCGGCTTCGACCTCGTCATAGACGGCGTAGAAGATCGCCTCGGCGGTTTCGGCCCGGTCGGCCCGGCGGACGAGGCCGCGCGACAGCGCGCCTTCGATCGAGTCCCAGTACCGCGCGGCAATCGCGAGGTCGCCGTCGGCGACGGCCATGTACATGCGCTCGAAGCGCACCGACATCTCGAACATCGTGCGGCCGGTGCCGCCGGCGTCGTCCTCCAGTAGCGCGAACCGCGTCGCGTCATCGGGCGCGCCGAGGAGCCAACCCTCACCAAGCGGCTGGGCGTAGGCGACGACCGCGACCAACGCAGCGCCGCCCAGCACCCCGAGGCCAAGAAGCCTTTTCCGTTCCATGATCTTCCCTCCCTGTCGAGCTCATGTCCGCAAACATGGGCCGCGGAGTCATGTTTAGGACTCGCGGGCGGTCGGGCGCATTTGCGAATTAGTTGCATTCAGTCACATTGTCTTGATCAATTCCAAAGGACGGGTGACACCCGGTCGGGTGAGACGAGCCGGGCCGCGCCGCGCACGGCTCCCGGCCGATGCTCCGGATCGAGGCGTCAGCGGCCGTCGAGCGCCGCCTTCAGGGACTGGAGATCGCGCCAGGACAGCCGCTTGTGGAGCGGCTGGCGGAGAAGATAGGCCGGGTGGAGCATGGCCATGGCCCGGATGGTCCGCGTGCCGGTGTCGTAGGGACGCCACTTGCCGCGCGATTTCAGGATGCCGTCCGCGGTGCCGAAGAGTTCGCGCATGGCGGCGTTGCCGAGGCAGACCAGGAAGTCCGGATCGGCGAGCTCGATCTGCCGGGTGATGAAGGGCCGGCACGCCGCCGTCTCCTGCGGCGTCGGCGTCCGGTTCCCCGGCGGCCGCCAGGGGACCACGTTGGCGATGTAGACCCTGGTGCGGTCGAGGCCGATCGCCTTCAGCATCTGGTCGAGGAGCTGGCCGGCGCGGCCGACGAAGGGGATGCCCTGGATGTCCTCGTCCCGGCCCGGTGCCTCGCCGACGAACATCACACGCGATCCCGGCGTGCCGTCGGCGAAGACGAGGTTCGTCGCGGTGAAGCGGAGGTTGCAGCCTTCGAACGCGGCGAGCGCGGTGCGCAGCTCGTCGAGCGTGGCGCAGGTCGAGGCCGCGGCCCGGGCGAGGCGCTCGGTCTCATCCGGCGGCGCCGCGACGAAGGCCGGCGCCGGACGCTCCTCGACGCGATCCGGAAGAGGTGGCGGCCACCCCCTCGGCGGCTCGGCGGCGACAGATGCGGGAGCGCTGCTTCGTGGCGCCAGCCGGTCCTCGGCCGTCTCCGCAACGAGGGCGTCGACACCGATGGACCGGTACCAGTCAAGGAGCGCCAGAAGCTCCGCGCGGCTCCAGCCGGCGCCCTCCATCACGACGTTCTCGGCAGCGTTAGCAGTCCGCCACAAGTGCTGCTAGGACGTTGTTTCTGCATGGCTTTCATGTGGCGGCGGGCTTGTCACTAAGGCAAAGTCGGACGAAGGTGAAGGGGTCTTTCATCGCGAGTCCTTGTGACATGAAATCCGACTTCAATGCCTCAGCGATCGCAGGGTATGGCCTCACGACCGCGGAGATCCTCTATCGCATGCCTGACCATCGCGACCTCCTGCAGTCCTTCATCTGGCAGCACTACGACGTCGCGCCCGACTTCCCGACGCTCAACCGGTTCCTCGCCTTCTGGCGGGAAAAGATCGAAGGGCCTCTTCACTCCGTCTCGATCAGCCATCACAAGCTGCTGACACCGGCGGAGTGCCGGCTTGCCGCGGCGCAGTTCGCACTGAACTGACCGGCGGCGGCCTCCGCCCGCGGAGGACGGATGCGCAAGATCACCTTCATTTTCTCCGGCGTCACGATCGACGCCGAGCTCCTCGACACACCGACGGCAGACGCGATCTGGAACGCGCTGCCGATCGAGGCCAGCGTCTCGACCTGGGGCGACGAGGTCTATTTCGACTGTGGCGTCACCTGCGAGGAGGAGCCGGAGGCGCGGACGGTCATGAATCTCGGCGAGATCGCCTACTGGCCGCCGGGCGATGCGATCGCGATCGGCTTCGGACGGACGCCGGCGTCGCGCGGCGACGAGATCCGCCTCGCGTCGGACGCCAATGTCTGGGCGAAGGCGGTCCAGGACGTCCGGCTCCTGAAGCCGATCCGTTCCGGCAGCCGCGTCAGCATAAGGAAGGCCGGCTGACCTAGTCCACTGCGTAGGGCGGCGCCGGGATCGCCTGGTGGGCGGCGCGGAGTGCTTCGGACCAGCTCGAACGCAGCGACGCAAAATAGGCCTCGGACGCGTCGACGCGGTGGGACAGCGCGACCTTGATCTGGTCGCGGCGGATGACGGCCATGTCGATCGGCATGCCGACCGCAAGGTTCGACCGCATCGTCGAATCCATCGAGATCAGTCCGATCTTGAGCGCGTCGGGGATGGTGGTCGTGTCGGTCACGGAACGGTCGAGGATCGGCTTCCCGTATTTGTGCTCGCCGATCTGGAGATAGGGCGTGTCGGCCGTCGCCTCGATGAAATTGCCGGCGTCATAGACCATGAAGAGCCGGAGCCGGCCGCCGCGGATCTGGCCGCCGAGGAGGAGCGTGACGTCGAAGCCATTGCCCTGGCCGGGACTGACATTCGGCGTGATCATCCGGTGCGCCTCCTGGACGGCGCGGCCGACCAGCATGGCGCATTTGAACATCGAGTTGACGGTGTAGACGGACTCGGTTTCGTGCGTGTCGGGGCTCTCGAAGCCCTCCGTCAGCAGGCTGAGCACGGTTTGGCTGGTAGCGAGGTTACCGGACGTCGCCAGGACGATGGCGCGCTCGCCGGCGACCTCGAAGATGTTGAGCTTCCGGTAGACCGCGATGTTGTCGACGCCGGCATTGGTGCGCGTGTCGCCCATCATCGCCAGGCCTTCGCCGACCAGGATACCGAGGCAATAAGTCATGGAAGCTCCGGAACCGCATCGCGAGGCGGCCGGCGACTCTTAGCCCGGCCGACGATGCATGCAACGGTCATTCGGACGCGCCCACCGGTTCCTCACCAGCCGCCCGACTGCGACTGGCTTTGCGACGGCGTCTGGCGCTGCGATATGGCTGCCCCGGAATCCTCGACCCGCACCGTCACCTTGAGCGCCTCGTCCGTGCCGCCATAGCGGGTGCCGCGGACCGGGGCGGCGCCGAGATAGTCGAGGCCCACGGCGACACGAACGTAAGCATCGGTCGGCGACACGCCATTCGCGGGGTCGAAGGCGACCCAGCCGAGGTCGTCCACCATGGCCTCGACCCAGCCGTGTCCGGCTTCCTGGACCTCATGTCCCGGCTGGAACAGATAGCCGCCGACATAGCGGGCGGGGATCTGGAGATGCCGGGCAGCGGCGATGAAAATGTGGGCATAGTCCTGGCAAACGCCCACGGAGTCGGCAAACGCCTCGGTGGCCGTGGTGGTGGCGTCGGTCGGCGCGGTGTCGAAGGTCATCCGGCCGTGCAGGGCGTGGTTCAGCGCATGGAGCATCGAGAGCCGGTCGCCGCCGGCATCGGCAACCGCTTCGTCGGCAAACGAACGAATGGCGGCGTCGGCCTCGGTCAGCCGTGTGTCGCGAAGGAACATCGTCGCCGGGAATTTTTCGATCTGGCCGCGGACGACGCCATGGCTGTCCTCGGTCTCGACCTCGCCGGTCGCGGTGACCTTGAGCGCATCCAGCGGACCGGTCAGGGCGAAGCTGTGGACGACATTGCCGAAAGCATCCATCGCCGGTTGCAGGCGGACGTCGCGGTCGAGTTCGATCCGCCAGTCGACGACGAACTGCCCGGAATGGCCGCGCGGCGTCACGCGCAGCACCTGGATCACCGAGGACACCGGGCTCGCGTAGCGGTAGGCCGTCTCATGCGTGATGCGAAGGCGCATCCTGTTCTTCCCAACCTTGCGTCGTCCTCCCGAGTCTCCCGCTTGAGGGGAGGCTGAAGGTTGCGACTGAAAGGAGCAAGCTTCGGTGGGGTCTCGGCTCCTCACCCACTCCGCATCCGTCGAGACTCACAGACCCCCCACGTCTTTCGCTCCGGCTTCGCCTTGCGAAAGCCCGCTCCCCCTCAAGGGGGAGCTCGGGCCGTGTTTTTCTGGCTGGCTCTTCGTCCCACGACCGGCATGTCCGGGCCTAGCTCAGATACTGGTCGATGATGGCTTGGCCGAGCTCGGCGTTTTCCTGAACGAACGCGGTGAGGAACTCATGCAGGCCACTCTGGAAGATGCCCTCGATCGAGGCGTTCGCGAGCTTGGTCCTTATCGAGCGGGCGAGGCGTTGTGCGGGTCCCTGGCGACCGTAGGCCGAGCCAAGCTGGTCGAGGGTCTCGCGGATCACGTCGTAGCAGGCCGCGAGCGATCGGGGCATCTCGGCCTTGAGGACGAGGAGGTCCGCCACGAGCCAGGGCTTCACGCTCTGCCGGTAGACCCAGTGATAGGCGGTGTGGGCGGACACGGTCCTAAGGATCGAGGTCCACTGATAGTAGTCGAGCCCGCCGCCGACATTGGCGTATTCCGGGAGGAGGAGGTGATACTTCACGTCGAGGATGCGCGCGGTGTTGTCGGCCCGCTCGATCATGACGCCGAGACGGAAGAAGAAATAGGCGTCGCTCCTGAGCATCGTCCGGTAGGCCGAGCCGTCGAGGCGCAACGACGCCTCCTTCACCCGGCTCAGGAAATCGGTCACCACCGAGCGCCGCATGTTGCCGCCATCGGCGCGCCGAAGGTCCAGCCACGCCCCGTTGATCGCCTCCCACATCACCCCGGTCAGGGCGGTGCGCACCGCCCGCGCATTCGCCCGCGCGGTCTCGACGCACATCTTGATGCTGGAGGGATTGGATGGCGAGAAGGCGAGGAACTGGACGACGTTGTCCGCGCTCGCCTCCGGGTATTTCGCGGCAAAGGCGGCGAGATTGCCGGTCGCGGCGACCGCCGATTCCCACTCGTTGGTCGAGCCCGAATAGGTGATCGGCATCGCAGAGAGCCGATGCGCGGCCTCGAGGATACGGGCGGTGTTGTCGGCGCGCTCGATGTAGCGGGCGAACCAGAACAGATTGTCGGCGGTCCGGCTCAGCATGGGATGCCAACCCTTGGCCGGGTGCGCATCGGCAACGTC
>JBFXAJ010000048.1:0-5865 GCA_050184415.1 Bauldia sp. | reverse complement strand
CCGTCGCACGACCGCCCAGAAGCGCCTCGGCCAAACTGATCTGACCCGTCTTCTTCGTCGCCATCCCGCGAATCCCTCGCCTGCCCAAGCAGAGGGAATCACATCCAACAAACCACGCAACAGTCCCACCTCCGGCAGACGCCGCTCCTGATGGTGCCGATCGCGGAGCTCCTGGCGCGGCGTCTCCAGAGCTCGACGAACTACCTCGTCGACCTCAAGCGGCAGTTCGGCGACCGCACCGACCACCTTGCGATGGTGGATCAGGTTCTGGAGGCGCTGCACCACCAGCAGGGTCACGGCTTCGTCACATCCGAAGCGCTGCCAGCTGAGCCATCGCGTTGAGCCACTCCGGCGGCTCCGTCAGCCGCGGCAGGGGCCGGACCGGGACCGGCTCCAGCGGCGCCGTCTCCTCGTTGGTCAGCGACAGCCAGTAGGCCCGGGTTGTCGCCGTATCGATCACGATATGGGACGGTACGGGTCCGGTCTGGTGCCCGGCATTGAAGACCCAGCTCCGCCCGATGCGGTCCGCCCACGAGCCATCCCGCACGAAGGGCGCCTGGTGGACGTGGCCGGTCAGCACGATGTCCGGCTGCAACGCCTCGATCCAGCCGCGCAGCACCTGGCTGCCGAAGTCTCTGTGCCCGCCCCAGCTCGTCGGCGAATGGCCGGGCGGGGCGTGGTGGACCCAGACCCAGCGCCCCGGCCGGCGCGCGGCGTCGGCCTCGAGCTGGCTCAGCACGCGCGCTTCCTGCAGCTCGCTGTGCCACCACGGACAGATGGTGAAGAGCGTGTCGCCGATGAACACGCCCTCGCCGTCGGCCGGCACGCCGTAGAGCGGCGCCTTCCGCACCCATCGCGCGACGAGCGCGCCGTCCTCCTCGACGTCGAGGTCGTGATTGCCGGAAGAGACCATCAGTAGCGCGCGTTCCCGGATCCGGCGGAAATATTGCTGGACCACGACGGCTTGCGCCGGCCGGGCGACGATCGAGGCGATCTCGAGATGGTCGCCGGCAAGGATGACGAGATCGACATGGGCGGCTGCGTCGAGCACCCAGTCGAACTTCCGGAGATCGTAATGGAGGTCAGCGACGAGGAGGCACTTCACGATGTGTCCCGGCGGCCGCTCTGGGGCCAGATTGCATGCAATGTAGCACGGCCCGGCGGGCGAGGCGCGGCGACCTGTGCAATCCGCCTGTTTTCTTTGCGTCCCGGCTCGCTAGGGTTGCAATGGCCTTTCGGGGCGACATCGAGACTCGCCCGTGCCGAGCATCATTTTCATCAACAAGTACTTCGCTCCCGACCATTCGGCGACGAGCCAGATCCTCACGGACCTTGCGACCCACCTCGCGGCGTCGCGGTTCGACGTCGATGTCGTGACCAGCCGCCAGACCTACGGCAACCCGAACGCGGAGCTGCCCGAAACGGCCACGCTCGACGGCGTCCGCATCCACCGCCTCACGACCTCGCGGCACGGGCGATCGAGTCTCACCGGCCGCGGCCTCGACACCCTCTCTTTCTACCGCACGGCCTCGCGGAAGGTGCGCGAACTCGCCCATCCCGGCGACGTCGTCGTCGCCAAGACCGACCCGCCGCTCCTATCGATTCCGATCGGGCGGGCCGCCGCCGCGCGCGGCGCACTGGTCGTGAACTGGCTCCAGGACCTCTATCCGGAAGTCGCCGGCGAACTCGGCGTGCGCGTGCTCCGCGGCCCCGCCGGTGCGGCCCTCGCCCGGCTTCGCGACCGCTCGCTGCGCGCGGCGGCGATGAACGTCGCGATCGGTGATCGCATGGCGGCGCGGCTGCGTGGACGGGGCATTCCGGCGGCCCGGGTCCGCGTCATTCCGAACTGGGCGGACGAGGAGGCGATCCATCCCGTCGCGCCCGAGGCGAACCGCTACCGCGACGAGCTGGGCCTGCGCGACGCGTTCGTCGTCGGCTATTCCGGCAATCTCGGCCGCGCCCATGAGATCGACACGCTTCTCGGCGCCGCGGAAAAGCTGCAGGGCACGACCGGCATCGCCTTCCTGTTCATCGGTGGCGGCCATCTCCGCGGCGCCCTCGAAGCGGAGGTCAGAAGGCGCGGCCTTCGCGGCTTCGTCTTCCGCGACTATGCCCCCCGCGAGATGCTGTCGGAATCGCTCTCGGTCGCGGACGTCCATTTCGTCTCGCTCCGTCCGGCGATGGAGGGGCTGATCGTCCCGAGCAAGATCTACGGCATCGCGGCGGCCGGCCGGCCCGTGATCGCGGTCGCGGCGAAGGATGGCGAGATCGGCGCGCTCGTCGCCCGCCACCGCTTCGGCGTGCCGGTCGCGCCCGGCGATGCATCGGGCTTCGCCGACGCGATCCTCGCGCTCCGCGATGACGGCGAGCTCAGGTCGGAGATGGGCCGGAATGCGCGGACCGTCGTCAACGGGCCGTTCGCCAAGCGGGAGGCGCTGCGCCAGTGGCGGTCGCTGTTGACGGAGCTGGCGCCGGCGCTGCCCCCTGTGAAAAGAGAGCCCTTCCCCGCGGAGCGGAGGAAGGGCTGAGGGAAGAGGCGCGGATGTGAGGCCGGTCTCTTCGGGACGAGCTAGTCGCAGCCGTCGATCCGGATCGTGTCGCGCGGAGGCGCCTGGGCAGTTGTCGGAGCGTGACAGGCGATCCGGATCGACGGCCGAGACGCTGTCTGGCGTCTGCCAGATGTATCGGTCACGCCTTGGCGCGATCCGTGCTTGTCGACGGCCAAGATCGAGCAGCACCTCGATCTGTCGGTCTCGGCAAAGCGCTAGCCAGGCGGCCGCTCAGGACGAGCTCGATGAGGAGGACTCCTCCGTGCAGGAATCGCTGGACGATTCGGGCGGCAGGCTGACATTCTCCTCTTCTACCGCGGCGACGAGAAGGCCCTGCTCGCTGAGCATGCGCGTACAGAACCCGACATTCGGCCGCCCATAGTGGAACGGGCCGGCGATCACGACCGCACAACGCTGGTTGAGTTCGATCAGCTGTCCGGGCGAAAGCGAACGGATGAGATTCATGGGGGCCGACGGTCTCAGGTCTCCGACATTGACAAGGATGGCGCCAAACGGTGCCGCTTGGGAAACGTTGGCGCGGCTGTAAGGGCCGGCTTCGAGTGCGATTGTGCCCGCGGTACCAGCGACGAGAATGAAGTTCGCGGCGGCACCGACTACGGCATTGCGAAAAAGACTCATGATGGTCCCCTCTGGTTGATGTGCCGATCGCGCGACCGACGAAGGGGAACATGCGGAAGGCAGCGACCAGACGCTGTGCCACCTGTCACAGTGCGCACTAGACGAGGGCGAGCCGGGGCAACGCTACCGAATCTATGCTAAAGCTTCCACTTGGATGAGGAAGCGGTGATGGGGGAAACGCCAACCTCTCGGGCTGCAGCATTGTTGCGGAACTGCGTGCTGTTTCGGGACATCGACGCACGTGCGCTCGATGGCTTGGCCAGGCACGTCACGCGGCGCCGTTACGCGGCCCACGCCCCGATCTTCCACGCCGGTGACGACGGCGAGAGCCTGATGGGCGTCCTGTCCGGCAGCGTCCGCATTTCGCGGCCGACCGCCGATGGCGAGGACATCATCCTGGCCGACTTCGGCCCCGGCGAAGTGTTCGGCGAGATCGCCGTGCTCGACGGCCGCGGCCGCTCGGCCGACGCAACGGCGACACTCAACACGGAGCTGTTCATCCTTGAGCGCCGCGATCTCCTCGGCTTCCTCCGCGAGCGCCCCGAACTCTACGTCAATCTCCTCTCGCTGCTGTGCGCCAAGATCCGGATCGCGGACGAGCGCACCTCCGACCTCGTCTTCCTCGACCTCCGCGGCCGGCTCGCGAAGGCTCTTCTCGCCCGGACGGCCGATGGCGGCACAAACCGCACCTCTCTCACCCAGAGCGACCTCGCCCGTGTGATCGGCGGGACACGGTCGAACGTGAACCGACAGCTGAAGGCCTGGGAACGCGACGGCCTGATCCGGCAGGACAAGGGGTGGATCGTGGTGGTCGACCGGATGGGGCTGGGAGCGGAAGCGCGGTAGGCGCGCCCTTGGGGTCGGCACAGCGAACATGGCGGGTCATCTGGCTCCGCTCTGGGCGGCCGCCCGGGACCGAGCGTTGCGAGGACGCCAGCCACCGCCGATTGCCTTTTATGCTCACTCTGACTAGCCTGCCCGGACCCTGGCGGGGGTGGGTGTGAGATGGGGGATAGCGCCCGTTCGATAGAGCGAGGCTCACCATCGGAATCGGGGCAACTGGCGCGATACGTCCCGCGGTACCGGCATGCCGCGCTGGGCGGCGACGGGCCTGAAGTCCCCGCCGTAGCGTCGCGATATGCGGCGGTCCTTGACGTTGACATTGTCGGCTTCACCAGCCTGACGGACCGCATGGCGCTCGAAGGACCGGCCGGCGCGGAACGGCTGGCCGAAATCGTGGGCGATTTCTTCGTCCAGATCACGGCCATCGCGGAAGCGCGCGGCGGCGAGCTGACGACCCTGGCCGGCGACGCGGTCGTGTTCGTCTGGTTCGTTGACGACGACGCCAACCCCTCCGACGCCATCCTCTCGGCGACCGATGCCGGCCTCGCCATCCAGGACATGACGGCAGCCCGTCGGGGCCCGACGGACCTTGCGGTCCGCTGCTCGATCGCCGCCGGTCCCCTCCATCATCTCGAGATCGGCGGCCGCGCCGACGAGTGGCACGCTGTCCTGAGCGGGTCCACAATGCGCGATGCCACCTCCTGCAGTGCTCTGACCCGGCCCGGAGAAGTGGCGCTGGCACCAACCGCTTGGCACACCGTTCGCGACCGGTGCCGCTCGGTGTCGGAACGGCCCGGGATCGTGATCGTGGATCAGGTCGCCGAACCGCCACGACCGGCGCGAGCAGCCGCGACCAACGATCCCGACATTCCGCCGTCGATCCTTCGCGCCGCAATCCCGCCAATCGTGCTCGAGCGATTGGAGAGCGGCCGCCTTTGGCAGGGCGAGTTCCGTACCGTCACGGCCGTCTTCACCGCCCTCCGCCAGCCGGAGCATGCTCGGCCGGAGGATGCGCTCGCCTCGGTTCAGACCGCGACGACGCTGGTCCAGGCCGTCCTTGCCCGTTTCGAAGGGCACCTCCATCAGATCCGCACCGACGAGCACGGCATCACTCTCATTGCCGTCTTCGGCTTGCCGCCCTTCGCGCATGAAGACGACGCGACGCGCGCCACCCAGGCCGCGCTCGCGCTCGACGAGGAATGGACGCGCATGGGCGTCGCGACGTCGACCGGGATCGCCACCGGTCGGGTGTTTGCCACGACGCTCGGTCGGACGGGTCTCTTCACCCTCGTCGGCCCGGCGATGAACCTTGCCGCGCGCCTGATGCAGCTCAACACCGGCGTCGTCTGCGACGGCGACACCGTGCGAGCGGGCCGCCAGCATCGACGCATCGCCGCGCGCGAGCTCGCCCCCCGCTTTCTCAAGGGCAAGGCCGAAGCGATCGTCGCCTTCGCCCCCTACACAATTGCTGCAGCGCCGACGACACTGCCAGCGAAGGCGCCGCTGTTCGTCGGCCGGACCGCAGAGACGGCCGCCATCGATCTGGCTCTCCGGCAGCTCCTCCAAGGCCGTGGCGGCACGATCGTCATCGAAGGCGAGGCCGGGATCGGGAAGACGGCCCTCCTCGATCGCGCCCGCGCGGCGGCCGGCGGTAGCGGGATCACCATCCTTGTGGGCTACGCCGACGACACCGAGAGGCGGTCGCCCTACTACGCCTGGAGACCGGTCTTCCAGGCCTCGTTCGGCACCTTGGGCATCCCCGCGGCGGAGCGGGCCGCTGCGGTCGCCGGCGCCCTCGGCGACCGCGGGCACCTCGTTCCCCTTCTCGCCGAAA
>JBFXAJ010000047.1:0-6353 GCA_050184415.1 Bauldia sp. | reverse complement strand
CGGCTCTGTCCTCGTGCCCGTACGATGACCTTCGGGCGGAATGGCGCCGGCTCTATCGCAACCACCCGCCGAAGAAGATTCGGCGGGACCTGCTCGAGCTCGGCATCGCCTGGAAGCTGCAAGAGAAGGCGCTCGGCGGGTTGGCCCCAGTTCTGAAGCGGCGCCTCGCCGGCCTCGCCGTGAGCATGGCGACCAAGGGGGACCTGGCCAAAGCACGCGTCGTGAGCCTGCGGCCGGGCGCGAGGCTGGTGCGGGAGTGGCATGGCGACGTCCACGAGATTGTCGTCCTCGAAGACGGCTTCCAATGGCGCGGCGAACGGTGGCGTTCGCTGACGGCGATCGCCCGCACCATTACCGGTGTGGCCTGGTCTGGGCCACGCTTCTTCGGCATCGGAGCTGTCGGCAAGGTCGATGAAGACGCTCGCACGCCGGCGATCACCACGCCCGACCAGGATGACGCCGCCGATGCTGTGTCCGATGCCATCGGCACCTCGACGACCGCGCCGCCCCAAGGCGAGGCGGCCGCAGTCCCGATGGAGGTGGATCGTGGCTAAGGCGGCAGTACGGGGCGTCGGCCGCAGGAACGGCGGTAGCTCGATCGCGGGCGTGGGATCGACCATCCGCTGCGCCGTCTACACCCGGAAGTCCTCGGAGGAGGGGCTGGAGCAGGAGTTTAACTCCCTCGATGCCCAGCGGGAGGCTTGCGAGGCCTATGTCCTCAGCCAGCGGCATGAGGGCTGGTCGGTCCTGCCGGAGATGTATGACGACGGCGGTGTCTCGGGCGGCACCATGGAGCGGCCGGCGCTGCAACGCCTTCTCGCTGACATCCGGGCGAAGAAAGTCGACACCGTGGTGGTCTACAAGGTCGACCGCCTGACGCGCTCGCTCTCCGACTTCGCCAAGATCGTCGACGTGTTCGACGCGAACGGTGTGTCGTTCGTGTCGGTCACGCAGTCCTTCAACACCACCACCTCAATGGGCCGCCTGACGCTCAACATGCTGCTGAGCTTCGCCCAGTTCGAGCGGGAGGTCACGGGCGAGCGCATCCGCGACAAGATCGCTGCCTCGAAGAAGAAGGGCATGTGGATGGGAGGCGTGACGCCGCTCGGCTACGATGTCCAGGATCGGAAGCTCGTGGTGAACGAGGCGGAGGCCGAGACCGTCCGTCTCATCTTCCGCCGGTACGCCCAGTTGGGCTCCGTCAGGCTGCTGCAGCGGGAGCTCGTCGCGAACGGCATCGTCAGCAAGCGGCGAGTCGACCGCTTCGGCAACGAGCGCGGCGGGGTCCCGCTCGTTCGGGGTGCCATCTACCTCCTGCTCCAGAACCGCATCTATCGGGGCGAGATCGTCCATGCGGAAGCCAGTTACCCCGGGGAGCATAAGGCGATCGTCGATGAAGCCCTCTGGGATGCGGCGCAGAAGCTGCTGGCGGAGAACCGGGTCGAGCGTCGGACGGGAGCCACGGCATCCGAGCCCAGCCTGCTCGCCGGCTTCATCTACGACGATGCGGGTGAGCGGATGGTGCCGACCCATGCCAACAAGAAGGGGACCCGATACCGCTACTATGTCAGCCAGAACCTGATCAAACATGGCCGGGCCTCTGGCTCCGATTCCGGATGGCGGATTCCGGCCGCCGATGTCGAATCGCTGGTCGAGCAACGGGTGATCGGCTTCCTCGGCGATGGCAACGCCGTCTTCGGCGCCACCGAGTCTGCGGCGACAGACCTGCCCCAACGGAATGCCGTCATCGCGGCGGCAGCCGCATTGGCCGGTCGCTGGTTGGATGAGCCTGGGTCCATCCGGCGTGGCCTCCTGCAGCAACTGGTGCGCCGCATCACCGTGCATCGCAAGGTCATCGAGGTTGCCGTGGTGCCCTCGGCAATCCCAGCCGTCGTCACGAATGATTCGTTGGCACTTGACGCTGGCGATACGGCGGCGGCATCGGACGACGAACCCACCATCACGCTCGCGGTTCCGGCTCGCCTACAGCGGACTGGGATGGAGATGCGCCTCCTTGTTGAGGGGGCCGGTGGAGGTCCGAGGGGGCAGCCCGAACGGAGCCTTCTCCGCCTCCTTGCCCGGGCGCATCACTTCAACACCATGCTCCTTGACGGGCAGGGGCGAACGATGATCGACCTCGCCAGCGAGGCCGGGGTCACTCCCTCATACTTCACCCGGGTCCTTCGGCTCAGCTTCCTGGCGCCCGACATCGTCAAGGCCATCATGCATGGCCGCCAGCCAGCGCACCTCACCGCCAGGCTCATGGCCAGCATCGAACTCAGCCCAAGCTGGGTGGATCAGGTTAGCCAGTTCGGCATCGCCTGACGCCGGCCCGATCGGGACCGACCGACCCAACCCCTCGCTCCCCGAGCGAGGGGGTTGCTCGTTCCACAGGCCGGCAGGGCCTGAGCCAAACGGACGCCACCAACACACTGCTCGACCTCAGCATCGTCGAAACAGGCGTACCACTCGAATCGCGATAGGAGACTTTGCGACGTTCAGCGCGCCCTTTGTCGGAGCACCTCGGTCTCAGCGCCGGGGTCGATCGATGGCATCGCCCGCAAGGTCCGGGAATGTCGCGACAAATGCCGCCGGCACGCGTCTGATCGGAAAAACCCTGTAATATCAATAGGTTATGGCGGAGGGGAAGGGATTCGAACCCTTGATACGGTTGCCCGTATACACACTTTCCAGGCGTGCGCCTTCGACCACTCGGCCACCCCTCCGCGCCGGGGTCAGGACGGGCGGTATATAGCTAGCGCGAGGGACGCGGCAAGGCCGAAGCGCCCGGGGGCCCGACCGCCGGGGCGATCGTCGTCCGCCTCGACCGACCCGAGCGGCCGCGCTAGGGACCGGTGACCACTCGGCTGTCGGGACGTCCTCCCCACTCCGCCCACGAGCCGTCATAGACGGCGGCGTCCGGCTTGCCGAGCACGGCGAGGGCCAGCGCCAGCGAGCTTGCGGTGACGCCCGAGCCGCACGTGGCGATGACCGGGCCGTCGGGATCGACGCCGGCCTTTGCCAGTGCTGCGAGGAGGTCCGGGGCGGGCTTGAGCTGGTTGCCGTCATAGAGGTCAGCCGACGGCAGTGAAACGGCTCCGGGCATGTGACCGCCGCGGAGACCGGGGCGCGGCTCCGGTGCCTCGCCGCGAAAGCGATCGGCAGGGCGGACGTCGACGATTTGCGGCCCGGCGCCGTTCGTCGCCGCGAGGACCGCGGGATAATCGCGCACGAGGTCGGGACGGAACCGGGACCTGAATCGGGTGGGCGCCGGCGCCGGCGACCCGCTCTCGACGGGCCGCCCCTCCGCGCGCCATTTCGGCAGGCCGCCGTCAAGGACCCGCACCGTCTCCACCCCGAAGGCCCGGAAGGTCCACCACACGCGTGGAGCCGACCGGAAGACGCCGTCATCATAGACGACGATCCGGTCGGTTTCGCTGATCCCGAGCGAGCCGGCCGCGGCCGCGAAATCGCCCGGCGCCGGCAGCATATGCGGCAGGGACGAGGCGTGGTCGCTCACCGCGTCGATGTCGAAGAACCGGGCGCCCGGCAAATGGGCCTCTGCAAAGGCCGGGCGCATATCGGTTCCGTCGAGCCGCCACCGCGCGTCGAGGAGTTTCACGTCGGGCGCTCCGAGCATCCGGTGAAGCTCTTCCGTCGTGATCAGGGGATTCACGTGAGGGCCTGCCTAGAATGCGTCGTGGACAATCGCGGCCCGGGCTGTGGGGGCCGGGATGACGACCCCTGCTCGTGTTGGCGCGTTCTCCCGACCCAGTCCATACCGTCGCGTCTGCCGGACGTGGAGGTCGTGGCTTCAGCGCACCGGCCGGGGACCGAACTGCAGGTGATGGAACGTCGCGTAGCGGCCGCCGAGGGCCAGCAGCGTGCCGTGCGTCCCCTCCTCCGCGATCGCCCCGTCTTCGAACACGATCACCTTGTCGGCGTGGCGCACGGTCGACAGCCGGTGGGCGATCACCACGGTCGTGCGGCCGCGCGTCAGATGCTCCAGCGCGGCCTGGACCAGGGCCTCCGATTCGGTGTCGAGCGCGGAGGTCGCCTCGTCGAGGAGGACGATCCGGGCATCGCGGACGAGGGCGCGCGCGATCGCGAGCCGCTGGCGCTGGCCGCCGGAGAGCCGGCCGGCGCCCTCGCCGAGCTCGGTGTCGTAGCCATTGGGCAGCGCGCGGATGAACGCGTCGGCAAGCGCTGCCTCCGCCGCCGCCTCGACCTCGCGATCGGTGGCGTCGAGACGGCCGAAACGGATGTTCTCGCGCACGGTGCCGCTGAAGAAGCGAAGGTCCTGCGAGACCAGCGCCATCGCGGCGCGGACCGAAACTGGATCGACGGCCGCAACGTCCTGGCCGTCGATGAGGATGCGCCCGTCGGCCGGCTCCAGAAGGCGCGCCACGAGGGCGATCACCGTGCTCTTGCCGCCCCCGGACGGCCCGACCAGGGCCGTGACCTTGCCGGCCTCCGCGATGAAGGAGAGGCCCCGGAACAGCGGGCGCTCATCATAGGCGAAGTCGACCGCGTCGAAGACGACCTCGCCCGGCCCCGCGGCGAGAGGGGGCAGACCCGGACGCTGCGGCGGATTGGGCCGGTCGAGGATGTCGTAGATCGCGCGGACGCCCGGGAGCCGGCCGGCCACCTGGACGTTGAGGCGAGCGAGCCGGAGGCCGGGCTCGTAGGCGAGGAGCGCGGCGGTGAGGAACGCGACGAGGGCGCCCGGCGGGGTTCCGTTCTCGGACGCGGCTGCGGCGGCAAGGAGGAGGATCGCCGCCACGACGATGCCGGCGATGATCTCCATCAGCGGCGACACCAGCGCCGCCGCCGACGCGACCCTGTTCGAGCGCCGCTCGACCTCCGCGGCCCTTCGCGCGAAGCGGGCGCGCAGATTGTCCTCGAGGTTGTAGGCCCGGACATCGCGGATGCCGACGGCGGTTTCCTGCACGAACTGGCCGACCTCGCCGATGACGCGGAAGGCATGGTGCGCCGCGCGTTTCGCGCGGAGGGCCAGGCGGCGCGTCCCGAGCACGGCGGGCGGCGCGACCAGGAGCACGACGAGCGAGAGGAGCGGGTTCTGCCAGGCCATGATTCCGACGAGGACCACGAAGGTCAGCGTGTCGCGCACGAGGCCGTTGGCGACCCGGTCGAGGACGTCGCGGGCGGCTATGGTGTGGCTGGACATCCGGGCCAGGAGGTCGCCGGCCTGGATCGCCTCGAGCGTTCGCACCGGCATTGCGAGCACCTTGTCGGCGAGACGCTTCTGGAGGTTCGCCACCACGCCATTGCCGATCTTGGCGAAGGCCGCGGCGCTGCTATAGGCGGCGAGGCCGCGAACGATGAAGAGAGCCGCGATCGCGAGCGGGAGCACCACGAGGAGGTCGGCGCGCTGATAGAAGATGCCGTCGACCACGAAGCGCAGCAGGCCGACCGAGGCGCCGGTGAGGAGCGCGGCGACCGCCATGCACAGGAGCGCCACCGCATAGCGGCCGCCGCGGAACGCACTGCCGTTCTCGCGGAGCAAGCGACGGATCAGCGTCCAGTCGCCCGACGATGCGCCCTCCTCCCGGTCCGCCAAGCCGTCTCTCCGCTCTTCGCTGCCGGTCTCTTGCCCGTTCCGGGTTCGATCACACAAGAGGGTCTGCCGGGCACACCGGCATGCCGAGGATCGCCAGCCCTGCGCCACGAAGCCGTCTGGTGTCCCCGGCCGCCGCGATCTACAAAAGGTCCCCGCACGATGGCGAGCCGGTGCTCATGACCGCAAATGCACCATCCTCCCATCCGAAGGGGCGCGCCATGCGTGAGATGCTTGACCTCTGCCAAGGGTTTCCGATCCGGAAGCTCGCGCCGGGCGACGTCCTCCTGAAGGAAGGCGGCCAGTCGTACCAGCTGTTCGTCCTGGTCGAGGGCGCCATCGAGGTTTGCCGCGCCGACATCACGATCGCCTTCGTCCCCGAGCCGGGCTCGATCTTCGGCGAGATGTCGCTCCTCCTCCGGATTCCGCACACGGCCGACGTCCGCGCCGTCGCACCGTCCGAGGTGATCGTCATCGACCATCCCCTCACCCACCTCCGGGACTGTTGCATGGTAGGCGCGGGCGGCGTCTCTCGATGGGAGGGGCAGATTCGGGTCGGCCGGGCTGGCCCTCGGCCCGTCTTTGGTCCGATTTGGGGTGTTCTCAGCGTGTGGGGACGGAGTCCGGGCTTGGTCAGGCCGGACGCAGTCGGGCCCAGCGCCGGAGGTTGAAGGCGATCGCGGTGAGCGTGACCTGCGCCCGCGCCTTCGTCAGGCCGATGTAGCGCACGGCCGACAGACCCATGCGGCGCTTCCAGGTGGCGAAGGTGGTCTCG
>JBFXAJ010000046.1:0-7320 GCA_050184415.1 Bauldia sp. | reverse complement strand
TCGCACGACCGCCCAGAAGCGCCTCGGCCAAACTGATCTGACCCGTCTTCTTCGTCGCCATCCCGCGAATCCCTCGCCTGCCCAAGCAGAGGGAATCACATCCAACAAACCACGCAACAGTCCCCCTCAAGGGGAGAGCTCAGGCCGTGTCTGGCGCGAAGTGGAGGTCCAATCCGGCGCGGACCACGCGCAATCCGGTGCAGCCCGTCCCCTACTCCGGCAGATTGAGCCGGATATGCAGCTCGCGGAGCTGCTTCATGGTCACGTCGGACGGCGCGCCCATGAGGAGGTCCTCTGCCTGCTGGTTCATCGGGAACATCGTCACTTCCCGCAAATTCTCCTCGCCGCAGAGGAGCATGACGATGCGGTCGATGCCGGGAGCGATGCCGCCATGGGGCGGGGCGCCGTACTGGAGCGCCTTCAGCATGCCGCCGAACTTCGCGTGCAGGGTCTCCTCGCTATAGCCGGCGATCGCGAACGCCTTCTGCATGATGTCCGGCAGGTGGTTCCGGATCGCGCCCGACGACAGCTCGATGCCGTTGCAGACGATGTCGTACTGGAAGGCGTTGATCGTCAGCGGATCGCGCGTCTCGAGGGCCTCCATGCCGCCCTGCGGCATCGAGAACGGGTTGTGCGAGAAGTCGACCTTCTTCTCGTCCTCGTTCCACTCGAACATCGGGAAATCGACGATCCAGCAGAACGCGAAGCGATCCTTGTCGACGAGGTTGAGGTCGGTGCCCGCCTTCGTCCGCGCCTGGCCGGCGAAGACCCGCATCTTGTCCGGCACGCCACAGACGAAGAACACCGCATCGCCGTCGCCGAGACCGAGCTGCTCGCGGATCGCATTGGTGCGCTCGGGGCCGATGTTCTTGGCGATCGGGCCGGCACCCTCGCCATCGTCGCGGAAGAAGATGTAGCCGAGGCCCGGCTGGCCCTCCCCTTGCGCCCACGAATTCATGCGGTCGCAGAACGCACGGTTGCCGCCGGTGGGAGCCGGGATCGCCCACACCTCGACCTTGGGGTCGGCCGCGATCTGCCCGGCAAAGACGCGGAAGCCGGAATCGCGGAAATGATCGGTGACGTTCTCCATCACGATCGGGTTGCGAAGGTCCGGCTTGTCCGAGCCGTATTTCCGCAGCGATTCCGCATAGGGAATGCGCGGGAAGGTTTCCGTAACCGGCTTGCCCTCGCCGAACTCGTTGAACAGGCCGCGGAGCACCGGCTCGACCGCCTGGAACACGTCCTCCTGCTCGACGAAGCTCATCTCGATGTCGAGCTGGTAGAACTCGCCCGGCGAACGGTCGGCGCGGGCGTCCTCGTCGCGGAAGCAGGGGGCGATCTGGAAGTAGCGGTCGAAGCCCGCGATCATGATGAGCTGCTTGAACTGCTGCGGCGCCTGCGGCAGCGCGTAGAATTTCCCCGGATGGAGCCGCGACGGCACCAGGAAGTCGCGCGCGCCTTCGGGCGAGGATGCCGTCAGGATCGGGGTCTGGAACTCGAAGAAGCCGGCCTCCGTCATGCGGCGCCGCACCGAGGAGATGATCGCCGACCGCTTCAGGATGTTGCGGTGGATGCGGTCGCGGCGAAGGTCGAGGAAGCGGTATCTTAGGCGGATGTCCTCGGGATACTCGTGGTCGCCGAACACCGGCAGCGGCAGCTCCGCCGCCTGCGACAGCACTTCGAGCTCGGTCGCGAACACCTCGACTTCGCCCGTCGGCAGCCCGGTGTTCACCGTCTCAGGCGTGCGGGCCTTCACCCGGCCGTCGATCCGGATCACCCATTCCGCGCGTACGGTTTCCGCCGCCTTGAAGGCCGGCGAATCGGGGTCTGCGACGATCTGCGTGATGCCGTAATGGTCGCGAAGATCGATGAAGAGCAGCCCGCCATGATCGCGGACGCGGTGCACCCAGCCCGACAGGCGCACATTCTGTCCCACATCCGAAGCGCGCAGGGCGCCACAATTGTGGCTGCGATACGGGTGCATGGCTGATCCTGGCAACGAATTTGGCTTGTTTTGGCCCGCAGCCCCCGGCTCAGGCGGCCGGGAGAAGCGCATTTAGCCCCGGCTTTGTCAAGAACGGCGCGGGGTCCCGGATCGGCGCAGGATCAAGGGGTTGCCACAATCCTTCGCGGGCGCGAAAAGCATGGCTGACGACGACGGAACGCGCATGGACATCATCACGACAACGGCCGAACTCGGGGCCGCCTGCTCGAAGCTCTCGGGCGCCGAAATGGTCACGGTCGACACCGAGTTCATGCGCGAGACGACCTACTGGCCGAAACTCTGCGTCATCCAGCTTGCCGGCCCCGACGACGCCTTCGTGGTCGACGCCCTCGCGCCCGGCCTCGACCTCGCGCCGTTCTTCCAGCTCATGGCGAACGAGGCGGTGCTGAAGGTCTTCCATTCCGGCCGCCAGGACATCGAGATCGTGTGGCACCGCGGCGGACTGATCCCGCATCCGGTGTTCGACACCCAGATCGCCGCCATGGTCTGCGGCTTCGGCGATTCCATTTCCTACGAGCAGCTCGTCCAGCGCGTCACCGGCGCGCGGATCGACAAGTCCTCGCGCTTCACCGACTGGGCGCGGCGCCCGCTGTCCGAGCGCCAGCTCGCCTATGCCGTCGAGGACGTTACCCATCTCCGCGGCGTCTACGCCAGGCTCGCGGACGAGCTGAAGACGCACGGCCGGAGCGAGTGGCTCGAGACCGAGATGGACATCCTCACCTCGGTCGAGACCTACCAGGTCGAGCCCGAGAAGGCCTGGATGCGGCTCAAGATGCGGGCGCGCCGGCCGGTCGAGCTCCAGCTCGCCAAGGAGCTGGCGGCGTGGCGCGAGCGCGAGGCCCAGCGCCGCGACGTGCCGCGCGGCCGCATCCTCAAGGACGATGCGCTGTTCGAGATCGCTGCCCAGCAGCCGGCGACCGAGGAGGCGATGTCGGCGATGCGCTCGCTCGGCCAGGGCTTCTCGCGTTCCCGCAGCGGCGAGGAGATCCTCGGGATCGTCCAGCGCGTGCTGGAGATTCCCCGCGACCAGCTCCCGAAGCTGCCGCGGGTCCGCAACACCGGCGACATCAACACCGCCGCGGTTGACCTCTTGAAGGTCCTCCTGAAGATGATGTCGGAAGTCCATGGTGTCGCACCGAAGCTGATCGCCAATGTCGACGACCTCGAAGCGATCGCGCTCGACGACGACGCCGACGTCCCCGCCCTCCAGGGCTGGCGCCGCCGCCTTTTCGGCGACACCGCGCTGAAGCTGAAGCACGGCGAAGTGGCGCTGAAGCTCGACGGCCGGAAGGTGCTGTTGGTCAATTCCGACGGTACGGCAGTAGCGGAAGCGGCAGAGTAGGTAGACTCTCGGTGGCGAACGGCAGGTTTCCCGGCTAGGCTCGCGCGTTGGCGGTCTCTATGTCGTGGGGACCAGCGGTGATTGAACCTCTTTCCCCGACCGCGAGGCTAGCGCGCGGGGAAAGCCCCGATCCGCTCGTCCGCGTGAAAGAGCAACCGCCGCCTTTGGCATCCGGCCCTGCGGGCCAGCCTTCGTCCCGCACCGGGACGAAGGAAATGGAGCGGTGGACAAAGCGTGATCGACTGGAGTCCCGAGGATCAGAAGGCCATCTGGGCAACCATCTTTCGCCGCAAGGGCGGAGATGGCGTGCGCACGCGCCTCTTCGATGAGCTGGGAGGCAGCGATCAGGATGGCATCCGGCGGACCCTCGGCGCCCGCAGTGGCGAAATGGCCGTCATCGGCGCTCGCCGGGATGATGGCGACTGCCTGATCCTGACGACCGATCGCCTTGCATGGGCGGCTTTCGGTCAGCGCCGCGAGGTCGACATACGGTCGATCTGCGAGGTGTGGCCCAACAATCTGCGCACACCGGGGCAGCAGAAGCCCAAGGCGGAGTGGGACACGATCGGGATCATCTCGTTCGATGACGAGAGACTCTTCGTCCGGGTCGAACCGGGGCCGAGCTTCTTCGGCATCCTGAACGTCCTGATGAACGCGGCGACCAGGAACTCCCTTGTCCGGGAGCGACAAAGCGTGGCCGCCGACCCGCAACCCTGAGCGCAACTCGCCGCACGCGGAATCGCAGGACTAGGCGAACTCGATCCGGGCCTGCTTGCCCTGGATCTTTCCGAGCTGCGACAGGCGGCGCATCACGCGGTCGCCGGCGAGCGGCTCGAGGTCGCGTGGCAGGATCAGCATGAGGTCGCTGCCCTTGGTCTCGATGCGCGTGCGGCTGACGATGCCGGGCATTGCGGCCGAGATCATGTGGGCGACGCGGATGACCGCGCCGATCACGCGCGCGCGCTCGATCAGCCGCGGCGACAGGATCTCCCGGAGCCGCGGCGAGGTCGCCTCCGAGCCCACGCCTTCGTGGCGGTAGTAGACCGCCATCGCGAGGAACGCCCGGCCGGGATGATCGATGCCGATGAAGGCGGCGTGGGCGATCATGTTGAGGCTCTGCAGCCCGCGATACTCGGCATGGGCGCGCCAGCCGGTGTCCGAGAGGAGGCACGCCGCTTTCCGCAGCCGCACCTCTTCCGCCGTCTCGTCGATCCCGAGCTGCCGGAAGACGCCGTCGGTCCACTCCGCAAGCTCGCGGGCGTGGGTCGGCGAGCGCGAGCGGAGGATGGCGAGCTCGTCGGCCGCGACATAGAGCGGGTCCTTCGCGCGCTCCTTGTCGTCGAGGAGATCGTAGAGGTGGCCCTCTCTTAGGCCGAGCGCCGACATCACGAGCTTCGACGGCTTCATCGCCGCGAGGATCTCGCCGAGCACGGCCGCGCCATAGCGGAGCAGCGCGCGGCGGTTCTTCGACACCGCCTCGATCGAATCGAGCGACTCGACGTCGTGCCGCGTGACCATGCGGCAGAACTCGACCGCCTCGGAGGTGTCGATCGCATATTCGTGCATGACGCGGAGCGGATAGCCGGTCTGCTGCATGTGGAGCTTCGCGAGCGACCGCCAGGTGCCGCCGATGGCGTAGAAGGTGCGCTTTCGGCCGGCGTCGAGGACCTTCGATTTCTCGAGCGCTTTCAGCGCGATCTTCTCGGCCTTGGAGAGGTCACCGCCGGAGGAGCCTTCGAGCGCGAGGCCGCCGAGCGGAAAGGTCTCTCCCGCGCCGCAGGAATTCCCCGACACCTCGATCACCTCGAGGCTGCCGCCGCCGAGGTCGCCGGCGACGCCGTCCGGCCGCACCATGCCCGAGACGACGCCGAGCGCGGCGAGCCGGGCCTCCTCCGGCCCCGACAGCACGGAGACCTTCGCGCGCATGATGCGCTCGACGGTCGCGATGAACTCGCTGCCGTTGCTCGCCTCGCGGACCGCGGCGGTCGCGAGCACGTCGACCCGCGGCACGCCGATCTGGTCGACGATCGCCCGGAAGCGCCGGATCGACGCCAGCGCGGAACTCACCGCGGACTCGGCGAGCTTGCCGGTCGCGGAGACGCCGCGGCCGAGGCCGCACAGCGCCTTCTCGTTGAAGAGCTGGGTCGGCGCGCGGCTCAGCCGCTCATAGACGACGAGCCGGACCGAGTTCGAGCCGATGTCGACGACCGCGATCGGGTCGCTGCCGTTGATCCGGCCAGCCGCCTTTTCCGGGCCATTCGCCTCAAGCGCGAGGAGACTGTCGGCGAATGGTCTTGGGAGAGTCGAGCTTGAGGGATTTTCCACGGCCCGAGAGACTCGGATTGGTCATGAAGTACTGGTGGGCGTTAAAGCGTCTTTCCCCCTTGCGGGGCAAGACCCGGACCGACGACCCGTCGGGTCGCACGCTCCAGCTCTGCTGGTTGTCGGCGAGGTTCGCGACCATGATCTGGTCCAGAACCTGCTGGTGCACCGTGGAATTCAGGATCGGGCAGATCACCTCGACGCGGCGGTCGAGGTTGCGCGGCATCATGTCGGGCGAGCCGATATACACGAGCGCCTCGTTCGACGGCAGGCCGAAGCCGTTGCCGAAGCAGAAGATGCGGGCATGCTCGAGGAAGCGCCCGATGATCGACTTCACCCGGATGCGGTCGGAGAGCCCTGGAACGCCCGGCCGCAGCGAGCACATGCCGCGGATGACGAGGTCGATCTCGACCCCGGCCCGGCTCGCGTCATAGAGCGCGTCGATGATCTGCGGATCGACCAGCGAG
The DNA here is from genome assembly GCA_050184415.1 of Bauldia sp. Lineage (GTDB taxonomy): Bacteria > Pseudomonadota > Alphaproteobacteria > Rhizobiales > Kaistiaceae > JADLGL01. Next base: position 1,184 of record JBFXAJ010000046.1, on the reverse strand, counting down.
TTCATCTTCATCCAGATCTGGCCCGGGCGCCCGGCCTTCACATGCTCCACCTCGGCGTGGATCAGCTTCAGCATCTGCGACCGCAGCATGGTCGGCGAGATCGCGAGGCGCTCGAGCGCGATCGGCTCGGCGTAGCCTGTGATGAAGTTGAACACCTGGCCGACATCGCGGCCGAGCGCCGGATCGGCCGAGAAGAAGGAGAGGTCGGTGTAGATGCGCGCGGTGACCGGGTGATAGTTGCCGGTGCCGATATGGACGTAGGTCGCGAGCCGGCCGCCCTCGCGGCGCACGGCGAGCGACAGCTTCGCGTGCGTCTTCAGCTCAAGGAAGCCATACACGACCTGGACGCCGGCGCGTTCGAGGTCGCGGGCCCAGCGGATGTTGGCCTCCTCGTCGAACCGCGCTTTGAGCTCCACCAGCGCCGTGACCGTCTTCCCCGCCTCCGCCGCCTCGATGAGCGCGCGTACGATCGGCGAGTCCTTCGAGGTCCGGTACAGCGTCTGCTTGATGGCGACCACGTTCGGATCGGCGGCCGCCTGGCGCAGGAACTGCACCACGACGTCGAAGGATTCGTAAGGGTGGTGGACGATGAGGTCCTTCTTCGAGATCGCGGCGAAGCAGTCGCCGCCGAAGTCGCGGATGCGCTCGGGGAAGCGTGGCGTGTAGGGCGCGAATTTCAGCGCCGGCCGGTCGATCGCGACGAGTTGCGAGAGGTCGTTCAGCGCCAGGAGGCCGTCGACCAGGAAAAGGTCGTCCTGCTCGACGCCGAGCTGCTTGCACACCAGCTGCACGAGCGGCGCCGGCATTGACTGTTCCACTTCGAGCCGGATCACCGAACCCCGACGCCGGCGCTTCAGCGCGCTTTCGAACAGCCGCACGAGATCTTCGGCCTCTTCCTCGACCTCGATGTCGGAGTCGCGGATGATGCGGAAGGCGGCGGCGGCCTCGACCTTGTGGCCGGGGAAGAGATTCTCGGTGAATAGCGCGATCGCCTGCTCGAGGCGGATGAAGCGGTCGGTCCCCTCGCCCGGAGTCGGAAGCTGGATGAAGCGGTTGATCGTCAGCGGCACGCGGATCAGCGCATACATCCGCGCGCCGGTGCGCGGGCGGACGAGTTGCAGCGCCAGCGAGAAGCCGAGATTGGGGATGAAGGGGAACGGGTGGGCCGGGTCGATCGCGAGCGG
>JBFXAJ010000045.1:0-10458 GCA_050184415.1 Bauldia sp. | reverse complement strand
TGCTCCATGGCGCCGACGCGACCATCGCCGGCGCCAGGGGCTTCGAGCTGATCGGGCACTACATCCCGTGCGCGCTCTGCCATAAGGAACGGATCCCCTACTCCCTCGCGATCCCGGTGGCCGTGCTCGCCTTCGCCTTCTCGTTCAACGAGCGGACGCAGGGAATCAGCCGTTTCCTGCTCCTGGTCCTTGCCGGCCTCTTCGCGTGGAGCGTCTATCAGGGCGTCTTCCACGCCGGCATCGAATACCAGTGGTGGACGCCGCAGCTCGATTGCGGCGTCGGCGCGGTCGGCGGCCGCGGCGACCTCCTGAACCAGCTCCAGACGGTCCATATCCCGCGCTGCGACACCGCCGCGTGGCGCTTTCCGGCCGAATGGGGCTTGTCCTTCGCGGGCTGGAACGCGGTGATCTCGACCGGCCTCGTGCTCGTGGCCCTTGCCGGCGTCTTCTCGCGCCGGCGGTCGGCGTAGAGGCAGACCCGAACGCTCCTGCGACGCGTTTGCTTCGGCCCGGTCGTCCGCCGGGCGCTCGAAATCCGAGACATCATCAAGGCGCTGCCCCTATAAGGGCGGCGGTTTTTCCCTGTTTCGAGCTGCCCGCACGTGATCCGCAAGCCCGAGGATTTCCGCCGTATCGTCGTCAAGATCGGCTCCGCGCTCCTTGTCGACCGCGGGTCCGGCACGCTGCGCCGCGACTGGCTCGCCTCGGTCGCCGCCGACCTCGGCGGCCTTGCGGCGGGCGGGCGGGACATTCTGGTCGTCTCCTCCGGCGCGATCGCCCTCGGCCGCAACGTCCTCGGCCTGCCGAAGGGGCCGCTCAGGCTCGAGGAAGGCCAGGCAGCCGCGGCGGTCGGCCAGATCGCGCTGGCCCGCGCCTGGACCGAAATGCTCGGCGCGAAGAAGCTCACCGCCGGCCAGATTCTCCTCACCCTCGCCGACACCGAGCAGCGGCGGCGCTATCTCAATGCCCGGTCGACGATCTCGACGCTGCTCCGCCTCAAGGCGGTGCCGGTGATCAACGAGAACGACACCGTCGCCACCGCGGAGATCCGCTTCGGCGACAATGACCGGCTTGCCGCGCGCGTCGCCTCGATGATGACGGCGGACCTTCTCGTCCTTCTCTCCGACATCGACGGGCTCTACACCGCGCCGCCGAGCCAGGACCCCGACGCGGCGTTCATCCCGGTCGTCGAGCGCATCACGCCCGAGATCGAGGCCATGGCCGGCGGCGCCGGCAGCGAGCTGTCCAAGGGCGGCATGCAGACGAAGATCATGGCCGGGCAGATCGCCAATGCCGCCGGCACGACCATGGTGATCGCGTCCGGGCACCGCGACCATCCGCTGGCCGCCATCAGCGCCGGCGAGCGCTGCACGTGGTTCCTCGCCGACCAGAAGCCCGCCACCGCCCGGAAGAACTGGATTTCGGGCCATGTCGAGGTCCGCGGCGCGATCGTCGTGGATGCCGGCGCGGTGAAGGCGCTCCGCGCCGGCAAGAGCCTCCTGCCCGCCGGCGTCCGCCGTGTTGACGGCAGCTTCGAGCGCGGCGATCCGGTCCGCATCCTCGGGCCTGACGATGCTGAGATCGGCCGCGGCCTCGTCGCCTACGACCTCGCAGACGCGATCCGGATCATCGGCCGCAACAGCTCCGAGATCGAATCGATCCTCGGCTATGCCGGCCGGGCCGAGATGATCCACCGCGACGACATGGTCATCCGCGGCGAGTAGCTCAGGCGGAGCGACGCTTTTCCGCCCTTCCCCCGACCATCCCGACCAACGCTTCCGCATCGCGCGGTGCGGCTGCTTCGACATCATTGTCGAAGTAGCAGAAGACCGCCGTGCCGCGGCGGCTCCAGCCGCGGATACGCCGCGCCCAATCGTGCAGCGTCTTCTCGGGGTAGCGGCCGTGATAGCGGCCGCCCGGCCCGTGCCCGCGGAGATAGACGTGATCCGCGGTCACCTCGAAGGGTGCCGGCGCGTCGGCGTGATCGGAGATGCAGAGCGCGATGCCATGATCGCGAAGGACGCGCAGCGTCGGCTCCTCGTACCAGGTCGGATCGCGAAACTCGACCGCGTGAAGGCGCCGCTTCGGCAGGAGGTCAAGGAAGCGTGCCAGCCGCTCGAGATCGGGCTTCAGAAAGGGCGGGAGCTGCCAGAGGACAGGCCCGAAAGCGTCGCCGAGGCCGTCCATCCGGCCCGTGATCAGGGCGATGCTGTCCCGAACGTCGAGAAGCTTCTTGTAGTGCGTGACGAAGCGGGAGCCCTTCCAGGCGAACAGGAACCCGTCGGGCACCTGCTCGCGCCAGCGCGCAACGGCCCTCTCGGACGGCAGTCGGTAGAAGGAGTTGTTGATCTCCGCCGTAGCGAACCGTTCCGCATACGCCCGAAGAAGGTCCGTCTTCCGCGTGCCCTTGGGATAGAAGGGGCCGATCCAGCCATCATAGTGCCAGCCGGAGCAGCCGATCCTGGTGTCCGTTGGCATGGCTTCGGCTCCTGGAGAGGCCGGCTTCTCCAGCCTCTCCAGGCAACGCATGTGGCGGCAGGTCGATCCGGAGCCTATTCCGGTCCCCCTTCGCTGTCGGCGTTGGCTACACCCTCCACGCCCAGATAGACGGCAAGGATCTCCACCGGCTCCTTTCCGTAATTGTGGGCGTTGTGCGGCCAGTTCAGCGCCTCGAGGAAGGCCGAGCCGGCCGACATGGTGCGCGTCCCCTTCGAGCCGTAGTCGACCGTGACCGTGCCCGACAGGATGTAGACGTAGAGCGGCACCGAATGGCTGTGCCAGCCGGTCTCGCCGCCCGGCGGAATCGTGACGATGGCGTTGGTGATCTCCGGAACGCCGTCGGCCCGATAGGCGATCGTCTCGCCGGTGATGGTCGTGTTGCCGGTGAACACCGGCGTCAGCAGGTTGCCATAGGTCGCGGGCAATGCAGGGTCCGGCACGGGCGCCGGTGGCGTCTGCGCAAGGGCCGCAAAGGAAAACAGCAAAGGAAGGGTGGTGGCCGCCGCAATGCGGCGCCAGACATGGACCGGCATCTTCTTTCTCCGCCCCGCACGCCGTTCGGCGTGCCCGTGTTGATCAAAACCGCCTACGCCGCTCGAACCAGAGCATCGCGCGGCGGCGATGCGCACCTTATTTGAATGCGGCCGACCAGCGGTATAGACATGCCAGCCGATCAACGGAGCGGCACCATGAACATCGCCGATCTCACGACCGCCCGAGGCGAGGCGGACATCCTTGCTGCGGAAATGACGGAGCTGGGCCGCCGCGCCCGCGCCGCCGCACGGGTGCTCGCGACGGCTCCGACCGAGCAGAAGAATGCGGCGCTGCAAGCGATGGCCGCCGCCATCCGCGAGAACGGCGAGCACATCCTCGAATCGAACCGCGCCGACCTTGAAGACGGCGCCGGGCTGACCGGCTCCTTCCTCGACCGTCTCACGCTGACCCCGGCGCGGGTCGAAGCGATGGCGCAGGGCCTCGATGAGATCGCCGCGCTTCCCGATCCGGTCGGGACGACGATCGCGGAATGGGACCGGCCCAACGGCCTCCACATCGAGCGGGTCCGGACCCCGCTCGGCGTCATCGGCGTGATCTATGAAAGCCGCCCCAACGTGACGGCCGACGCGGGCGGCCTCTGCATCAAGGCCGGCAATGCCGCGATCCTCCGCGGCGGCAGCGACTCGCGGCGGTCCTCGGCCGCGGTCGCGGTATGCCTTGCCAAGGGGCTCGCCGCCGCAGGGCTGCCCGATACGGCAATTCAGCTCGTGCCGTCGCAGGATCGGGCGGCGGTCGGCATGATGCTCCGTGGGCTCTCGGGCAATATCGACGTCATTGTCCCGCGCGGCGGCAAGAGCCTCGTCTCCCGCGTCCAGATCGAGGCCCAGGTGCCGGTCTTCGCCCATCTCGAGGGCATCAACCACGTCTACGTCCATGCTGCGGCCGATCTCGGAATGGCGCGGACGATCGTCGTCAACGCCAAGATGCGGCGGACGGGCGTGTGCGGCGCGGCGGAGACGCTCCTCGTCGACCGTGCGATTGCCGATACGCACCTCTTCCCCCTGGTCGAGGCGCTGCGCGAGGCAGGCTGCGAGATCCGCGGCGACGCCGAGATCCGGCACCGCATCGACGACGTCGTCCCTGCCACCGAGGATGACTGGTCGACCGAATATCTCGACGCCATCATCTCGGTGAAGCTGGTGGACGGCGTGGACGCTGCGATCTCGCACATCGCGACCTATGGCTCGCAGCACACCGACGCGATCGTCACGGCCGACCAGTCGGCCGCCGACCGCTTCCTCGAGCGCGTGGACAGCGCGATCGTGCTCCACAACGCCTCGACCCAGTTCGCGGATGGCGGCGAATTCGGCATGGGCGCGGAGATCGGCATTGCGACCGGAAAGCTCCATGCGCGCGGTCCGATCGGCGTCGAACAACTCACGATCTTCAAGTACCGCGTGCGCGGAACCGGGCAGATCCGCCCGTAGCAAGAACAACAACCCGGCGCGAAAGGGGAAACGCGAATGCCTCGTTTTGGACTTGCTGCGGCTCTTGGAGCCGCGTTGCTGCTCGCCGCCCCGGCCGCCTTCGCGCAGGACCCCGATTTCGCGGCGACAACCGCGCTGATCGCCGAAGGGCGCGCAGCCGAAGCGGTGCCGGCGCTGACGCAGCTCGCCGAGGCCGGCAATGCCGAGGCCCAACTGCGTCTCGGGATGCTCTACATCGAAGGCAACGGGGTCGAGCGGAACGTCGAGGAAGGCGTCCGCCTGGTGCGCCTCGCGGCCGAGGCCGGCCTCGCCGAGGGCCAGCAGGAGCTCGGCACGATCTATTTCCGCGGCACGGGCGTCGAACGCGATCCGGTGCAGGCGGTCGAGTGGTACCGGCTGGCCGCGGCCCAGAACTACGTCTTCGCGCAGTATTCGCTCGGCCAGCGCTACGCCGCGGGCGAAGGCGTCCCCCAGGACTTTGCCGAAGCGCTGCGCTGGTTCACGCTCGCCCGCGAGCAGGGCCTGACCGCGGCGACCTATCAGATCGGCATCCTCTACGCGAATGGCGACGGCGTGATCCGGGACTTCGCGCGGGCCACCGAGCTCATGCGCGAGGCCGCCGACGACCTCTACGTGGCCGCGATGTACAACCTCGGCATCGCCTATGCTGCCGGCCAGGGCGTCCCCGCCGACCCGGTCGAGAGCTTCAAGTGGTTCTACGTCGCCTACTACATCTCCCAGCAGGAGCCGGGTGGCCCGATCTATGAGGCCGTCCGCGACGCGGCGCGCTACCTGAGCCCGGCCGAGGGCGAAGCCGCACAGCGCGCAGGCGATGCCTTCATCCTCGAACGGCTCGCGGCCGGCGCCGAGCTGCCGCCGGACATCCCGCCACCCGCGGCACCGTAATTGGCGCCGGCTCTGCCCGCAGCAAGGGCCGGAATGCGGATCGGCCTCCTCGGCGGCTCGTTCGACCCCGCCCATGAGGGCCACCGCGCGGCGAGCCTCAAGGCGCTCCGCCGCCTCGATCTCGATCAGGTCTGGTGGCTGGTGTCGCCGGGGAACCCGCTCAAGGGCGCACCCGTCGCGGATCTCGGGAATCGGGTTGCACAGGCCAAGGCCGTCGCGGCGCACCCGCGGATCAGGGTGACCGCGCTCGAGGCGGCGATCGGCACGCGGTTCACGGTCGACACGATCGACTGGCTCCGGCGCCGCCGGCCCGACCTCCGTTTCGTGTGGCTGATGGGGGCCGACAATCTGTCGTCCTTTCACCGCTGGAAGCACTGGCGGCGAATCATGGCGACCGTGCCGGTCGCCGTGCTCGACCGCCCGGGACGCGGGCAATCGCCCCTCGCCTCGCCTCTGGCGCGGTCATTTGCCCGCGCCCGCCGCGCCGATCGCGCGGCACCGAAACTGCCGGCGAGCCCGCCGCCGGCCTGGGTTTTCCTCGCCGGCCCGCGGGTCGACCAATCCTCGACGGCGCTCCGTGCGGCCCCGCGCAAAGCTTCGTCTTGAAACAGTCGCCCCAGGCCCCCTATCTTCATGGATGCTGGTCGAGGACCGGCGCGGTCGCGTCGTGGCCGCATCGACGGTGAGGAAGAGGATCCACCCCGCTGACATCGGCACTGCAGCCTGGCAGAGCGGAACGCCCGCTTGCCCGCGCTTCGGGAACGCGGACTGTCCGACCTCCTGAAGCCCTCAAGCAAGTCCTTACGAGCCTTGAAGAAGCCAAGGCGGAGGACGTCATATCAATCGACATCACCGGCAAGACGCCGATGGCGGACCACATGGTCGTGGCTTCCGGGCGGTCGCACCGCCACGTCAGCGCGATCGCCGACCGCATCGTCGCGGACCTGAAGGATGCGGGCCATTCGACCCCGAAGGTCGAAGGGCAGCCGCATTGCGACTGGGTCCTGGTCGACGCCGGTGACGTCATCGTCCACATCTTCCGGCCCGAGGTTCGCGACTTCTACAAGCTCGAGAAGATGTGGCAGGCCGACGCCATCGCCGGACCGCCGCTGGCCTGAGCCAGCCGGGACGGAGCGTTGACGCGCCTCCTCGTGGCCGCCGTCGGCCGACTGAAGGCTGACGGCGAGCGGGTCCTCGCCGACCGCTATCTCGACCGCGCCGGCAAGGCGGGCGGCCAGCTCGGTTTCACGCTGGCGCTGCGCGAAACCGCCGAAAGCCGGGCCGCCCGGGACCTTGATCGCAAGCGCGAGGAAAGCGCTGCGCTGCTTGCCGCCGTGCCGGCCGGCGCGATCCTGGTGGCCCTTGACGAGCGCGGCTCGGCGATCCGCAGCGAGGATTTCGCAACCCGGCTCGGCGCTTGGCGGGACGAAGGCCATGCCGACATCGTCTTCCTGATCGGCGGGGCCGACGGCCTCGACCCCGACCTCGTCTCGACCGCTCGGCTCAAGCTGGCGCTCGGAGCCATGACATGGCCGCACCAGCTCGTGCGGGTGATGGTCCTCGAGCAGATTTACCGTGCGTTCACGATTCTGGCCGGACACCCTTACCACCGCGGCGGCTGATCAATAGCCGACCTCGGCCCCGGGGCTTTCCTCATAGGTGAAGGCGTGCCCATTCACCCATGCGCCATCGCGGAAGTACGACGACTGCGACACCATCCGGCCGCCGTCGAGGATGACCGAGCCACGGACCTTCGTGACTCCGGAACTGCCGCGCACCTCCTCCTCGGAGGTGAAACCGTCCTCGGTCGGGCGGATGATTCCGATGGTGTAGAAGCCGGCCGTCGTGAAGTAGTGGGCCGCGTATTCGCCGGCCTTCCTGTCGAAGAAGACGATGGACCGCCCGCCATACGGATCCCCGACCAGGCGATGCGTCACCTGAAGCACGCGCCCGCCGAGAATGAACTCCTAGCGTGAGACATCCGCGACCGCCCCGTCCGGCCCGCGGCCGCTCCATGTCCGTCCCGCGAAACGGACGAACGGTGCCATTTCCGCAGATATCGCTTCGTCCATGTCCCCCGATCCGCAGCCGACTTGAACGATCATTCAAGCGCGCCCTCGGGGTGGCGGTCAAGCGCGGTCAAGCGCTCGCCGTATTCGGGCGCTTAGTGCTGAGCCGCTTTTCCCACCTCCGCTCCCCGCCCGTCGCCGGAGGAGCCGAAAGGCATGTCGTCCCGCGGGTGCGCTGGCATCGTCTCATCATCTTCGGCGCGCTCGTCGGCGCCTTCGCGCCGGCCGCATGGGCGCAGAACGATGCCGCGAACGAGGCGGCGTGGCGCGCGGAGCTCGAGGCGATCAACGCCCAGATCGAGGTCACCGAACAGCGCCAGCGCGAGATCGAGGCGGAGATCGCCGACGTCGAGGGCGATCGGGCGCGACTGAACCGGGAGCTGATCGAGACGAACACCAGGGTCCAGGACCTCGAGCAGGAGACGGCCGACACCGAGCGCCAGATGCAGGACATCATCGCCGAGGAGGGACGGCTCCGCGCGACTTTGGGCGAGCGCCGCGAGGTCCTCGCGGAAGTGCTCGGCGTGCTGCAGCGGATGGGACGCGAGCCGCCGCCCGCGATCATCGTCCAGCCGGGCGATGCGCTCGCGGCGGTGCGGAGCGCGATCCTCCTCGGTGCCGTGGTGCCCGAGCTCAGGGACGAAGCCACGGCGCTTGCCGCCGACATCGACACCCTCGTCGCGCTCCGCGCCGAGCGGGAGCTCGAGCGCGCGCAGCTCCTGGTCAATGCCCAGGCCCTCGCGGAGGAGAGCCGGCGGCTCGAGCTTCTGATCGCGGAGCGGCAGGAAGCGATTGCCGCGGCGACCGAGACGCTCGCGACCGAGCAGGCCCGCGGCGCCGGCCTCGCGGCACAGGCCGGGACTCTCGAAGAGTTGATAGCGGCGATCGAACCGCCTGCGCCGGCCGCGGAGCCCGTGGCGCCGCTCGCGCTGGTCGATCCGGGGCCGCCGATCCTGCTCGGGCCGGCCGACCGCATAGCCCCCGCAATCCCCTTCGCATCGGCGCGAGGGCGCCTGCCGCGCCCGGTCGCGGGTAGCGTGGTCGCCGGGTTCGGCGCTCCGGACGGTTTTGGTGGGAGGACGGCTGGCGTTTCGATCGAAACCAGGGCCGGCGCCCGGGTTTCGGCCCCCGCCGATGGCTGGGTGGAATTTTCCGGCCCGTTCCGGAGCTATGGCAATGTGTTGATTATCAACGCCGGCGAGGAATACCTTATTGTCCTTGCCGGCCTTGACCGGATCGAAGTCCAGCTCGGCCAGTTCGTTCTCGCAGGAGAGCCGGTCGGCGCAATGCCTGCCACCCAAATGGCAGGCGCCGGTGCCATGGGCACGGACCCTCCGGTGCTTTATGTTGAATTCCGAAGAGGCGGCGACGCCATAGACCCCGGCCCGTGGTGGGCAGACCCGTACTGACAAGAAGGTAGGCGGATGTCTCGTAGGCTGACTTTCCTCATCGCTGGTGCGGTGATCTTTGGGGCGGCAACCTTTGGAGTGGCGCAACAGGCGCTGTTCTCGGTTGGGCCGGCAACGGCCCAGCAATCCGAAACCTATCGGCAGCTCAACATGTTCGGCGAGATCTTCGAAAGGATCCGCGCGGACTATGTCGACCAGGTCGACGAAGCGACCCTGATCCAGGCCGCGATCAACGGCATGATCGGCGCGCTCGACCCGCACACCGAATACATGCCGGCCGATGCCTTCCAGGAGATGCAGTACCAGACCCGCGGCGAGTTCGGCGGGTTGGGCATCGAAGTCACGATGGAGGACGGCATCATCAAGGTCGTCTCCCCGATCGCCGACACCCCGGCCGACCGCGCGGGCGTCCTCGCCGGCGACACGATCCTCGCCCTCGACGGCACGCCGACGGACGGACTGACCCTCAATGAGGCGGTCGACATGATGCGCGGCGATCCCGGCACGCCGATCGTCATCACCTTCGGCCGCGAGGGCGTCGCCGAGCCCTTCGACATCGAGATCGTGCGCGACATCATCGAGGCGCAGCTGATCCGCACCGAGATCTTCGACACCGTCGCCTATGTCCGGCTCATCACCTTCAGCGACGGCGCCGCGCAGGATATCCAGGGCGCGATCGAGCAGATGACGGCCGAGATCGGGCCCGACCGCATCAGCGGCGTCATCCTTGACATCCGCAACAATCCCGGCGGACTCCTCGACCAGTCGATCGCCGTGACGGATCTGTTCCTCAACCAGGGCGAAGTCGTCTCGACGCGCGGCCGCAATACGCAGGACACCCGCCGCTACAACGCCCGCGAGGGCGATTTCACGAACGGCCTTCCGCTGATCGTGCTGGTCAATGGCGGCTCGGCCTCGGCCTCCGAGATTGTCGCCGGTGCCCTCCAGGATCATCGCCGCGCAACGATCCTCGGCACCATCTCCTTCGGCAAGGGCTCGGTGCAGACGATCCTGCCGCTCGCGCCCGGCGACGGCGCCCTCCGCCTGACGACGGCGCGCTACTACACGCCGTCCGGCCGCTCGATCCAGGCCGTCGGTATCGAGCCCGACATCATCGTCGAGCAGGTCCTGCCGCCGGAACTGCAGGCGCAGATTGCCAACCTGCCCCCGCTGGGCGAGGCGGCTCTCCCGGGCCATCTCGGCGTCGAGGAAGGGGTCACCGAACAGCGCGCGTCGATCCCCTACATCCCGCGTGACCCGGCGGACGACACCCAGTTGCAGTTCGCCATCGGTCTCCTGACGGGGACGGAGCAGAACCCGAACTTCCCGCCGGATCCGAACGCGCCGCCGCCCGCACCGATCGTGGCAACGCCGGCCAATCCGCCGGCACCGGTCGAACCTGTGCCCGGCCCCGCCGATCCGGCCCCCGCGCCCGTTCCGATGCCGGTCGTGCCGGCTCCGGCCCCTGAGCCGGCCCCGGCTCCGGCGCCGCCGGCACCGTAGTCAGACAGCGCCGGTCGGCACCCGCCGGCCGGCGCGACCACACATGGCCCCCAATCCTCCTCCGCTCCCCAGGAAGTCCGGGATCGGCTT
>JBFXAJ010000044.1:0-11280 GCA_050184415.1 Bauldia sp. | reverse complement strand
AGCCGCGGCGACGGCGTCGTCCTCAAGCCGGGCATGATCTTCACGGTCGAGCCGATGATTAATCTCGGCCGCCCGCAGGTGAGGGTGCTCGCCGATGGCTGGACCGCCGTCACCCGCGACCGCTCGCTGTCGGCGCAGTTCGAGCATTCGGTCGGCGTCACCGAGACCGGCGTCGAGATCTTCACCCGCTCGCCGTCCGGGCTCCACCGGCCGATCGCGCCGTTCAAGGCATGAGCGGCGACGCCGAGCAGGACGCCAAGCCGCATTTCCACGGCCATCGCGAACGCCTGAAGGAACGCTTCCGCGAGGCCGGCGGCGAGGCGCTCTGCGACTACGAGCTCCTCGAGCTCCTGCTGTTCCCCGCGGTGCCGCGGCGGGACACCAAGCCGCTGGCCAAGGCCCTCCTCGACCGCTTCGGCTCCTTCGCGGGCGTCCTCGGTGCGCCCGAGCATCTTCTCCTTGACGTGACGGGCGTCGGCGCCGGCGTCGCGCTCCACCTCAAGGTGGTCCAGGCCGCCGCCCAGCGGGCCGCGCGCGATGCGGTCCGCGACCGCCCGCTCCTCTCGTCCTGGCAGTCGGTGATCGACTATTGCCGCGCGGCGATGGCGCACGAGGAGCGCGAGCAGTTCCGCATCCTCTTCCTCGACAAGAAGAACGCCCTCATCGCCGACGAGCGGCAGGGGGTCGGCACCGTCGACCACACGCCGGTCTATCCCCGCGAAGTGGTGAAGCGCGCCCTCGAGCTGTCGGCAACGGCGCTGATCCTCGCGCACAACCACCCGTCCGGCGACCCGACGCCGTCGCAGGCTGACATCGCCATGACGAAGACCATCGTCGACGTCGGCCGGCCGCTCGGCATCGTGGTCCACGACCACATCATCGTCGGCCGCAACGGACACGCCAGCTTCAAGGCCCTGAAGCTGATCTGAGGGGGGCGGCCTTTCCCATTTTTCTTCACGCCATGTCAGAAGGCGGACATGATGGCGAACAACGGATCAAGCGACGGGCCTCGCGTCCGGGAGGACCTTTGACGGATCAGCCGATCGACCGGAGGATTGCACGGACGCGCCGCCTCCTTCAGCACGCCCTCCTCTCGCTACTCCGCACCAAGGATTACGAAGCGATCACCGTTGAGGAGATCTGCAAGGCCGCCAATGTCGGCCGCTCGACCTTCTATACGCACTTCTCCGGCAAGGACGATCTGAAGCGGAGCGGCCTCGAGCGCCTTTGGCGCCAGCTCAGCCGGCGGCCGCAGGCTCCTGCTCCGAGCAACGACGTGAGCGGCGAGCCGCTGAGCTTCAGCCTGGCGCTCTTCGCCCACGCGCATGACTATGTGGACCACTATCGGGCGATGGCCGGGACTCGCGGCGGTTCCATGATGCTCAGCGGCATGCGCGACCTCGCCACCGGACTCCTCCGCGAGGAGTTCGAACGGACGCCACGTGACGGGGACGCACCGCAAGAGCTTGTCGTACAGTTCGCCGTCGGCGCGTTCATGGCGGTCCTGGTGTGGTGGCTCGATCGCGGCGCGAAGCCATCCCCCGCCGAGGTCAACGCCCTATACCGCCACCTCGCGATGCCAGGATTCGCGGCCCGGAGCGGCGCCGACCCGGCCGGATCGCCTGGACAAGCCTAGACGATGCTCGAGCAGATGCGCTGACGGCGCTACCGACCGAGCATCTCGACATAGTGCGGGTTCCGCATGATGCCGAGGATGTTGCCGAATGGGTCGAGCACCGACGCGGTGATGAATCCGGCCTCGCGTTTTGTGATCGGCTCGTGCGGCGTTGCGCCGGCCGCGAGCAGCTTTTCGTGGACGGCCGCGACGTCGTCCACATGCCAATAGAGCACCGCCCCGCCCGGGCCGGGTTGGGTGCCCTCCGGAGCGAACGCGCGGCTGATGATGCCGAGCTCGGCTTCCTGGTCGCCGATGCGGAACTCGACATAGGCCGGGTTGTCGGCATCCGGCCGCTGGAAGTACGCCTCGATCCCAAGCAAGTCCGTGTACCAGTCGCGCGCGGCGGTCACGTCATCGGCCCAGTAACTCACGGTCGCCATGCCTCTGAGGACAGGTTGGGTCATCGCTGACTCCCGGGATTGCGGATTGGCCGAAGCGGCGGCTCACCTCCAAACGCCCGTTGCGAGGCAATGGTTCGATCCCCGCGAGCGGCGCTACTTCCGGCTCTGCGGGTAGATGGTCTCGCCGCGCTTCAGCATCTCGACGAACGCTGCGATCTTCCGCTTACGTCCCTCCTCCGTCTTCATGTTGAGGACGCGGAAGATCAGCGCAAAGCGGTTTTGCCCGCTGAGCTTGCCGAGCATCTCCCGCGCGGCGGGCTCCGCCTCGATGGCGCGCTGCAGATCCTCCGGGATTTCCGCGCCCTTGATGCCATAGGCGCGATCCCAGCGGCCGTCGGCCTTGGCCAGCTCCACTTCGGCGAGGCCGTGCTCCGTCATGCGCCCTTCGGCGATCAGCCGGGCGACGTTGTCGACGTTGATCTTGCTCCAGGTGCTCCTCCTGCCGCGGCGCGTGTAGCGCTGGAGAAAGCTCGTCTCGTCCAGCGACTTCCGGATCGCGTCGATCCAGCCCCAGCACAGCACGGCGTCGATCGCCTCCTTCGGCGTGATCGACGGCAGACCCGATCCCTTCTTGTGGACCTTGATCCAGACCTCGGTCTCAGTGTCGTGGTGCTTCGACAGCCAGCGATAGAAGCTGTCGCCATCCCGGAATTCGTGGACCTTTTGGGGATCGACGAAGACGGAGGGCATCAACCCGGCTCGTCCTTCGGCGGCAGGCCGGCGCGCATGTAGACGAGGTCGCGCGGGTCGCGGCCCTCGGCGGTCGTGATCCCGTAGCGGAAATTGTTGCCGATGCGTTCGGCGCGCTCGACGAAGATCGCCGCGACATGCGGCGGGCAGAGCGTCTCCACCGTCTCGCGGAACAGGGCCAGCCAGCGCGCGAAATGCGGGTCGGCGAGTTCGCCGATATTGATGTGCTTCGGCATCGGCCGGCCCTGATAGGTGCCGGTCCCGAGCAGCATCGACGACCAGAAGGCGGTGATCTTGTCGAGGTGGTGCGGCCACTCCTCCTCCTCGATGACCCGGTTGAAGACCGGGCCGACGACGGGGTCGCGCCGCGCCTTGTAGTAGAAGTCCTCGACCACGGCGCGGACCATCGCCTGGTCGAGCCCTTCCGGGATCGCCGACCCGGTCCGGGTCAGCCGCTGGCCGAGCGGCGGCAGCGGCAGCGCTTCCCGGCTCTTCGGCTCGTAGTCCGGCTCCTTCCGGCTAAAGGGCCAGCGCGCCATTCCGTTACCCGCTACGCTCCCTGCGGCTTCAGCACGATGACGAGGTCCTTCGCCTCGACCGCGCCGCCAGGATGGACAATGACTTCCTCCACCGTACCGTCGATCGACGCGTGCTGCGAGGTTTCCATCTTCATCGCCTCGATGGTGAAGAGGACGTCGCCCGCCTTCACCTGCTGGCCCGGCTTCACCGCGACCGTGGCGACGACGCCGGGCATCGGCGCCGCGACCTGCCCCGGCTCCTCGGTCGCCTTGCGACGCAGCGCGACGCTGCCGGCGACGGCCCGGTTCGGCACCTTGACGATGCGCTGCTGGCCGTTGACCTCGAAGAAGACGCGGACCTGGCCCTCTTCGTCGACCTCGCCGATCACGAGGAGGCGGACAATCATCGTCTTGCCGCGCTCGAGGTCGACCGAGATCTCGTCGCCGACCTTCATGCCGTAGAAATAGATCGGCGTCGGCAACTGGGAGACCGGACCGTAGGTCTGCGACACCCCGGCGAAGTCGGAGAAGACCTTCGGATACATGAGGTAGGACGCGAACTCCTGGTCCGTGACCTCGCGGTCCGCTGCCTTCCTGGCATCGGCGCGAAGCGCATCGAGGTCCGCCGGCGGCAGCAGCGATCCCGGGCGGACCGTGATCGGCGTCTCGCCCTTCAGCGCCTTCCTCTGCAGCGCCTCCGGCCAACCGCCGGGGGGCTGGCCGAGATCCCCGCGCAGCATCTCGACCACCGACTGCGGAAACGCGATGTCGCGGTTCGGATCGACGACGTCGGCCGGCGTCAGGTCCTGCGAGACCATCATCAGCGCCATGTCGCCGACGACCTTGGACGACGGCGTCACCTTCACGATGTCGCCGAAGAGGTCGTTCGCGTCTCTGTAGGCACGCGCGATCTCGTGCCAGCGGCTCTGAAGGCCGAGCGAGCGGGCCTGCTCTCTGAGGTTCGTGTACTGCCCGCCGGGCATCTCGTGGAGATAGACCTCGGAGGCACCCGACTTGAGGTCGCTCTCGAAGCCGGCGTACTGCGCCCGCGCCGCCTCCCAGTAGAAGCTGATCTGGCGGATCGCCTCGGGATCGAGGCCGGTGGCGCGGTCGGTGCCGTCGAGCGCGGCGACCAGCGAGCCGAGCGTCGCCTGCGAGACGGTGCCGGACATCGAGTCCATCGCCGCGTCGAAGGCGTCGACGCCGGAATCGACCGCCGCGAGGATCGTCGCCGCGGAAATGCCGGAGGTGTCGTGGGTGTGGAGGTGGACCGGAAGGCCGATCTCGTCCTTCAGCGCCTTCACGAGCGCCCGAGCCGCGCGCGGCCGGAGGAGGCCCGCCATGTCCTTGATGCCGAGGATGTGGACGCCCGCGCGCTCGAGTTCGCGCGCGAGGTTCACGTAGTACTTCAGCGAGTATTTCTGGCGGTCGGGATCGAAGAGGTCGCCGGTGTAGCAGATCGCGCCTTCCGCGAGCTTGCCGCTGTCGACCACCGCATCGATCGCGACGCGCATGTTCTCGACCCAGTTCAGGCAGTCGAAGATGCGGAAGAGATCGACCCCGCCGTCGGCGGCCTGCTTGATGAAGTACTGGACGACGTTGTCGGCGTAGTTGGTGTAGCCGACGCCGTTGGCGCCGCGGAGCAGCATCTGGAGGAGGATGTTCGGCACGCGCTCGCGAAGCGCCGCGAGGCGCTCCCAGGGGTCCTCAGTGAGGAAGCGCATCGCGACGTCGAACGTCGCTCCGCCCCACGCCTCGAGCGAAAGGAGCCCGGACATGCCGGTCGCATAGGCGCGCGCGACGTTGACGATGTCGTGGCTCCGCATGCGGGTCGCGATCAGCGACTGGTGGGCGTCGCGCATCGTCGTGTCGGTCACGAGCGCGCGCTTCTGCTCGCGCATCCAGTCGGCGAAGCCCTTCGCGCCGAGCCGATCGAGGAGCTGCTTGGTGCCGTCCTTCGGCGTGTCATAGAAGATCGGCGGCAGCGGCTCGCGCGTCCCCGGCGCCGGCATGGCGCGGCCGCGCGTATCCGGGTGGCCGTTCACCGTGACGTCCGCGATGTAGTTGATCAGCTTCGAGGTGCGGTCGCGCTTCTGCGGATACTGGAACAGCTCCGGCGTCTCGTCGATGAACCGGGTGGTGATCTCATTGGCACGGAAACGCGGATGCGCGAGCACCGCCTCGAGGAACGGGAGGTTCGTGGCGACGCCGCGGATCCGGTACTCGCGGAGGGCCCGCGCCATGCGGGCGATCGTCTCCTCGGGCGTCGGCGCCCATGCCGTCACCTTCTCGAGGAGCGGATCGTAGAAGCGCGTGACCACCGCGCCGGAATAGGCGGTGCCGCCATCGGCACGGATGCCGAAGCCGAAGGCGCCTCTGTAGGCGGCGATGCGGCCATAGTCCGGGATGAAATTGTTCTCGGGATTCTCGGTCGTGATGCGGCACTGGATGGCGTGGCCGTCCAGCACGATCTTGTCCTGGGTCGGGATGCCGGTCTCGTCGAGATGGCCGATGCGGCCGCCATCGGCGATCCTGATCTGCGCCTTCACGATGTCGAGGCCGGTGACGACTTCCGTCACCGTGTGCTCGACCTGGATGCGCGGGTTCACCTCGATGAAGTAGAAGGCGTTGCTGTCGGCATCGACGAGGAACTCGACCGTGCCGGCGCCGACATAGTCCGTCGCCCGGCCGATCCGGAGCGCCGCCTCGCACATCGCGTCGCGGACGTCGCCCGGAAGGTACGCGGCCGGGGCGCGCTCGATGACCTTCTGGTTGCGGCGCTGGACCGAGCAGTCGCGCTCGAAGAGGTGAACGAGGTTGCCGGCGGTGTCCCCGAGGATCTGGACCTCGACATGGCGAGCGCGCGTGACGAGCTTCTCGAAATAGACCTCGTCCTTGCCGAAGGCGGCCTTCGCCTCGCGCTTGGCGGCCTTCACGGATTCGGCGATCTCGCCTTGCTCCATGATACGCCGCATGCCGCGGCCGCCGCCGCCCCAGGACGCCTTGAGCATGACCGGGAGGCCGATCTGCTCCGCGATCGCCAGCGCCTTCGCCGGATCGTCGGGCAGCGGCTCCGATGCCGGGACCACCGGCACCCCTACCGAGATCGCGAGGTTGCGCGCGGCGACCTTGTTGCCGAGCTGTCGCATCGTGTCCGGCGTCGGGCCGATGAAGATGATGCCGTTCTTGGCGCAGGCTTCGGCGAATTCGGGGCTCTCTGAGAGGAGGCCGTACCCCGGATGGATCGCGTCGACCTTCGCCTCGCGCGCCACGCGCATGATCTCGTCGATGTCGAGATAGGCCTCGATCGGCCCTTTGCCGTAGCCGACGCGGTACGCCTCATCCGCCTTGAAGCGGTGGAGGGACAGCTTGTCCTCCTCCGCGAAGATGGCGACGGTCTCGATGCCTAGCTCCGTAGCGGCGCGGAAGACGCGGATGGCGATTTCGGAGCGGTTGGCAACGAGGAGGCGCTTGATACGGTTCACGTCGATTGGGCTCTCGGTCTGGGCGCTCGGCCGGGAAACGGGCAAACGGCGAGGTGACGGAGGCGGAGCCCCCATCAAATCGGGTCTGGATAGTCGTTCTGTGCCGGTGTGGGCAATGCTTCATTCGGGCGCGAGCCATGCCCGGGACGCAGGTGCGGCCTGCGCCGACCCGCACGCCCGGCCGCGCCCAACGCGTGCGGTCTGGTGTCTCAGACCTTCGCCTTCTTGAGCGCTTCGTTGATCCGCGTCTGCCAGCCGCGGCCGGTCCGCTTGAACTTGTCGAGGACGTCTGGCTCTAGCCGTAGCGTAACCCCTGGCGCGGATTCGTCGCCCGCTGCCGGCCGCCCTTGTTGATCCGGGCTGCAAGGACCGGGAACATCTCCGCGAACGGACGTGCTGTCGCGAGTTCGTCGTCGGTTGCTTCAGGGTGGTCTGGATTCGCCGCAATCTCGCGTTGAATGTCGGCCTCTTCCTGATCGGCGATCGGGGGAACCACTGTCTTACGCTTGGTCATAGGCTGCCCTCTCCTTCCGGCTCGCGCGGCGCATGGAGATCACCGACAATGCCTCGGTCCCGAGCGGCCTGAAGATAGCAGAACGGGGCCGGGCATGGCCCGGCCCCGTCGCCTCGGTGAGCGCGGCTACGGTCCGACAGGCGTGAACGTGACGCGCGCCACGAGGTTCGGGTCGAAATTCCAGGCGATCGGCGCATCGACGTCGCCACGGATTCCGGTGTGGACGGTCACCACGCCATTCTCCTCGTCGCGCATGTTCCCCTCGCCGAGGGCGCCGAGATAGCCGCGGGCCTCGTTGTTCTTTTCGGAGCCGGCGTCGTAGCCCATGAGGTCGAGGGTCAGCGGCCCGGTCAGGGCATACGCATCGACGCCGACGAAGCCGCTGAAGCCGTCATTGGTCATGCCGAGCATCCAGACGCCCGAGAGCAGCGGGTCAGCCTCGCTGACGGTGATGTAGAAGGTGCGCGTCGCGCCAGGCGGCGTGTGAACCGCGATCACGGCGTCGCCGATGTTGCCGTCCGCGAGCGCGCCCGCGGCCATCGAGCTGAACGGCCCGATATTGCCGCCCTCCGCGACGCTCC
Source organism: Bauldia sp. (assembly GCA_050184415.1). Classification (GTDB taxonomy): domain Bacteria; phylum Pseudomonadota; class Alphaproteobacteria; order Rhizobiales; family Kaistiaceae; genus JADLGL01. The sequence goes on along the minus strand of JBFXAJ010000044.1, from coordinate 3,413 downwards.
AGAGCGGCTCGGTGGCGGCGGTACCCAGTTCGAACAACGGCGGGGCATCCGCGGCATGGCTGGCGACGAAGGACGGCGAAAAGCCCTGCCCCGTCGTCAGGTTCTCGATCGTGACCTGGATGAGGCGCGTGGTTTCGGCTCCGGCGGCCGCGGCCATCGCCGGCGGCTGTGCCGCCATCTGGGCGGCGGCGGGAACGGCGATCGCGGCGGCGATGGCGGCCACGGAAGCGGCAAGCTAGAGCGAACGAATGGTCATTGGGGGGTCTCCTGTCGAAGGGGACGGCTTCGTGCCGTCTGTTCCCGAATTCGACGGAGCCCCCGGCGCGGTTACACCTGATCGCGAAGTCGTGTCCGGCGGAGGATGCGGCCGCCGACGAGGGCGTTGAAGCCGACGATCGCCGCCACGCAGCCGGCGTGGACGAGGAGGTCGAGGACGCTCGAATTGTGCGGGTGGACGAGGATCAGGATCGATCCCGCCGCCGCCGCACAGGCGAGACCGCCGATGACGGCAACGCGGATCGCGCGGTCGGGACGCGCGCGGCGGAGCATTGCGATGAGGAGCACCGCAAGGGGAATGCTGGTGCCGACGATCACGAGGAGGCATTCGCGCACCTCGTTCCAGGTCGAGCCCCACGCCGTGCCGTCGCCGAGCTCCGCCAGGCAGCCAAGGCCGGAGAACAGCACCCACAGCAGCAGCGTCGGGAGTGGGAGGAGCGCCCACGCGTCGCTGCGGTCCGGCAGGCTGAGCTGGAACGCAGCCAGGGCGGCCAGCGCCGCGGTCGCGACCGAGGCGATCAGGGCGGGCAGGACGTAGGCGCGGCCGTCGAGGAGGCCGAGATTGCCCTTGAGGACGAGATAGGCGGCCACGGCGACGACGAGGAAGGCGCAGAGCCACAGCGCGCCGCGAAGGAGCGGCGGGCGCAGCCGGCGAACCGGCCGGAGCCGGCCGGCGAGCTGGTCGATGGTCCCGGCGATCCTAGCGTCTGGCATCGTTCGCCTCCCCCGACAGCCGCGACCGCAGCGTCTGGATCGCCCGATGGAAATTCACCTTGAGCGCTCCCTTGGTCCGGCCGGTGGCCGCCGCGCCCTCTTCGAGGCTGTTGCCCGCGATCGCGAGCACCTGGACGGCCTGGCGCTGGCCGTCGGGCAGCGTCGCCACCAGTTCGCCGAGGCGGCGCTCCTCGCTGTGAAGTTCGGTTTCCGCGGCCATGTCGGCGCCGTCCGGGTGATTCTCATAGGCGAGGTCGTCATGGACCTCCCGGATCGCGCGGCGGCCCTGCCTTCTGAGATAGTCGATCGATCGCCGCTTCGCGATCGCCGAGAGCCAGGCCAGATACGAGCGCGAGGGGTCGAAGGTCGCGAGCATCTGGTGGATGCCGAACAGGACCTCCTGGACTACGTCATCCAGCGCATCGGCCGGCACGCCGGCGCGGCGGGCGACGTGCCTGATGGGGGACACGCTCTCCTGGAGTACGCGGCGATAGGCGGTCTGGTCGCCTGACTGCGCAACGGCCATGAGCGCCGAGAAATCGGCGTCGCGAAGGTCTGCCGCGCGGACATCGCTCACGCCCATCCCCATGATCACCGGGCAGCCGAACACCCGGATTGGATCGAAGGCACAAGACCGGGCAAGACACAAACCCGGGATTTGATGTCCGCGGCGCGGTTGGCACCCATCCTGCTTGGAAGTTAGGATCGCTGCCGCGGTTATGAGCAAAGGACGGGATGCCGAGCGCCTTCGACGAGATGACGATAGCCGACGGCGTCTGCCGGCCGGGCTATGAAAGCCTCCAGCGCTGGCTGGCCGATACACCGAAGGAAGTCCTCGAGGTCAGGCGGGCCGAGGCGGAGCTCCTGTTCCGGAGGACCGGCATCACCTTCGCGGTCTATGGCGACGCCGAGGCCGAGGAGCGGATCATCCCGTTCGATATCATCCCGCGCATCCTCCGCCGCACGGAGTGGGATCGCCTGTCGCGCGGCCTGGTCCAGCGCGTGACGGCGATCAACATGTTCCTCGCCGACCTCTACGGGAAGTCGGAGATCCTGAAGGCCGGCATCGTCCCCGCCGACCTCATCCACCGCAACCCGTATTTCCGGCCCGAGATGGTCGGCATCAAGGTGCCGCACGACATCCGGGTGATGATCGCGGGCATCGACATCGTCCGCACCGACGAGGACCATTTCTACGTCCTCGAGGACAACGTCCGGACGCCGTCCGGCGTCTCCTACATGCTGGAGAACCGGGAGGTGATGATGCGCCTCCTCCCCGACCTCTTCGCCGACAGCCGCGTCTCGCCGGTCGACAGCTATGTCGACGACCTCCTCGCCACCCTGAAGTCGGTCGCCCCGGCCTCCGCGCCCTCGGAGCCGACGGTGGCGCTCCTGACCCCCGGCCCCTTCAACAGCGCCTATTACGAGCACTCGTTCCTGGCCGACCGCCTCGGCGTCGAGCTGGTCGAGGGGCGCGACCTTATGGTGGTCGACGACAAGGTGTTCATGCGCACGACCGAGGGGCCGCAGCGCGTCGACGTCCTCTATCGCCGCCTCGACGACGACTTCCTCGACCCCCTCACCTTCCGCCCGGATTCGACGCTCGGCGTGCCGGGTCTCGTGTCCGCGGTGCGCGCCGGCACCATCACCCTCGCCAATGCGATCGGCACCGGCATCGCCGACGACAAGGCGGTCTACACCTACATGCCGGAGGTCATTCAGTTCTATCTCGGCGAGGAGCCGCTCCTCCACAACGTGCCGACCTATCGCTGCCGCGAGAGGGAGGCGCTCGCCTTCGTCCTCGACCGGCTCGACGAGCTCGTGGTGAAGGAGGTGTCCGGCTCGGGCGGCTACGGCATGCTGATCGGACCCGCGTCGACGGCGGCGATGCGGGCGGAGTTCACCGAGAAGCTGAAGCGCCGCCCCGACGACTTCATCGCCCAGCCGACCCTTGCGCTCTCGACCGCGCCGACCTTCGTCGACAACGGCGTCGCCCCGCGCCACGTCGACCTCCGGCCCTTTGTCCTGTCCGGCTCGAACGGCGTCCGCATCGTCCCCGGCGGCCTCACCCGCGTCGCCCTCAAGAACGGATCGCTGGTGGTGAATTCAAGCCAAGGAGGCGGCACCAAGGACACCTGGGTCGTCGACGCATGAGCAACGCTGTGCAGCCGTCTCCGCAGGGCGGCAATGCCCCAGCCGGCTCCCCTTCACCTCTCCCCGGCGGGGAGAGGTGGGCTCGACGCGCGAAGCGGGTCGAGCCGGGTGAGGGGGAGCCGACCTCGAGGCGGGAACCCCCTCACCCGCCCCGGCGCTGGCGCGCCGGTGCGACCTCTCCCCGCCGGGGAGAGGTGGGAGACTGCCGCGCCCTCCCGGCGTCACGCCCCGCCGCGCGGCGGCAGAACACCCTACTCGCGGCGACGTTG
>JBFXAJ010000043.1:0-13219 GCA_050184415.1 Bauldia sp. | reverse complement strand
AAGCTTCGCCCGGCTGCGCCGGCCCTTGACCCGCCCGGACGGAGAGGCGGCCGCGGGGAGGGGTCCGGAAGGGCTGAAGAGGATGGTGATCCATAGGGGATGAACCGCGCTCCGGCCCGCGACATGGCCAGGAGCCTCCCCATGACCCAGTCTTCCATCCGCAAGATCTACTTCGGCGTCGCCCATCGGCGGCAGATGTTCCGCCTCTTCGACCGCCACGCCCAGCGGCCCAATCGCTGGGAGCAAGACGACAGCGCGCTGTTCGCCGGCGAGTGGTTCGAGATCGCCCGGGCCGAGCACGACTACATGCTCGACCTGCTGCCGCCGCTCTGGATGCGCGGCGAGATGTTCGCCATGCGCGAGTTCCTCACCGAGAGCGTCACCAGCGTCTTCTACACGCTGCGCGTCGACGGCCGGACGCGCTACTTCCACGCCTATTGCGACCTGGCCCAGTCGCGCTCGCCGGTCGAGATGCGCGACGCCATCGTCGAACGCGAATCCTGGCCGGTGAAGGCCATGACGCGGGGCGAACGCCTTGAGCATGTCTGGAGCGCCACCCATGACGAATATCGTGGCTATGCCGGCGAGCGGTTTCTGGCCGAGCATCGCGGCAAGCGTACCATCCTCGTCTATGGCCTGGGCACGACCGAGTTGAAGCTGCTGGACGACCTGAGCGATGACGAGATCGCCGCAAAGCTGCCGGTGCATCTCCGGCACCTGCCCATCCGCGCTGCAGCGTGAGGGGAGGCGGCCATGTTCACCTTTCCGATCGTAGCCGTGCGCAAGCTCGTCGAGCGCGGCATCGCCGATGCCGCGGCCAATGGCGGCTTCCGCAATCCCTATTACGGTACAAGGCCCGGCGAGGGCGAGAAGCCCGGCATCTGGCTCGTCGGCGACGAAGGCGTCTACATCATGTCCAACGGCAAGCTCGCCGAAGGGACACGCGCTCTGGTCATCTATGCCGAGCAGTGCCACCCGAAGGGCGATTTCGACTGGTGGGACTACAAGCGCCGGCACTTCGGCGCCGATGACGGCATCGAGTTCATCGAGGCCGAACGGCTGCTGCCACTGTTCGACCGCAACCTGCGGGCGACACATCTCAACATAGTGCTCACCGAGACCGAAATCGCGCTCTCGCTGATCACCCGCTGATCTTCCCCAAACCCCGCGATGGCGATCGCCTGGCCGACCCGCTCGGCCGGGGGGGATCGCGTGCGCCCTGAACAAGGAGTTCCCCCATGTCCAACGACGATCCCTTCACCCTCGATCTATTCAATACTACAACGCTCTCGTCCGGCCTCGGTCTCGGCGTCACCGCCTTCGGCAGCGACTTCGGAGCCGGCGAAACCGAGGCCGCGCAGGCTTCGTCTTCGTCGCATGCCGCGCCGAAATCACAGCCGGCATCCCAGCCCGTCCAGTCAGCATCCCGCGCCGCCAAGGCCGGGCAGGGTGGCGACAACTTCGTCCTCGACACCGATCGCGATCTTGCCCGGGGGTGGAAGAGCCGGGCCCGCGACAATCTCGATGCCATCCGGCTTGCGGCCGAGATCGAGAGCGCCGATCGGCCCGCGACGCGCGACGAACAGGCGCGGCTGATCCGCTTCACCGGCTTCGGCGCTTCCGAGCTCGCCAACGCCGTGTTCCGCCGCCCGGGCGAAGATGGCTTTCGCGCCGGCTGGGACGAGATGGGCACCGAACTCGAGGAGGCGGTGTCGGGCGCCGACTACGCCTCGCTCGCCCGCTGTACCCAATACGCGCACTTCACTCCGGAGTTCATCGTGCGCGCGATGTGGGCAGGGCTGCAGCGTCTCGGCTGGCGTGGGGGCAGGGTGCTCGAACCCGGCATCGGCACGGGTTTGTTTCCCGCGTTGATACCGGCGGAGCTGCGCGACCAGGTGCACGTCACCGGCGTCGAGATCGATCCGGTAACCGCGCGCATCGCCCGCCTGCTGCAGCCTCGCGCCCGCATCCTCAATGCCGACTTCGCGCGCGCCGATCTGCCGGCGAGCTTCGATCTCGTCATCGGCAATCCGCCCTTTTCCGATCGCACCGTCCGCTCCGATCGCGCCTATCGGTCGATGGGTCTGCGCCTCCACGACTACTTCATCGCCCGCTCGATCGACCTGCTGATGCCCGGTGGCCTCGCCGCCTTCGTCACCAGTTCGGGCACCTTGGACAAGGCAGGTTGTTCGGCGCGCGAGCACATCGCGAGGACCGCCGATCTCGTCGCCGCCATCCGGCTTCCCGAAGGCAGTTTTCGGGCCGACGCCGGCACCGACGTCGTCGTCGACATTCTCTTCTTCCGCAAGCGTCGGCACGAGGAGGCCGAGGGCGACCTCTCCTGGCTCGACACCGACGAGGTCCGCCACGCCGATGGCGACGACGGTGCGATCCGCGTCAATCGCTGGTTTGCCCGGCATCCGGATTTCGTGCTTGGAACCCACGCCGCGACGTCGGGACCATTCGGCGAAGCCTATACCTGCCTGCCGCGTCCGGACGTCGATCTCGCCGAGGCGCTGTCGGATACGATCTCCCGTCTTCCGGAGGCCATCTATGACGGCGAACCCGAGGCGATCGATCCCGACGCCGCCGCCGCAGGTGTCGATGCTGATCGGGATGCTGACCAAAAGGGTATCCGTGAGGGCAGCTACTTCATCGCGTCCAACACTGCGCTGACGCAGATCGTTGATGGCGCGCCCGTCACCATTACCGTGCGCAAGGGCCGCAGCACCGGCGGCGTGCCAGAAAAGCACGCTCACATCATCCGCAAGCTGATCCCTATCCGCGACGCGGTGCGCGAGGTGCTGAAAGCGCAGGAGCTCGACCGACCCTGGAAGCCGGCGCAGGTCAAGCTGCGCATCGCCTGGTCGAACTTCGTGCGCGCCTTCGGGCCGATCAACACCACGGTAGTCTCAACCAGTGAGGATCCCGAAACCGGCGAGGTCCGCGAGACGCATCGCCGCCCGAACCTGCAGCCGTTCCTCGATGACCCTGACTGCTGGCTGGTGGCCTCGATCGAGGACTACGACCTCGAGACCGACACGGCGCGGCCTGGCCCGATCTTCACCGAGCGCGTCATCGCACCGCCTTCTGCGCCGATCATCAATTCGCCGGCAGATGCCCTCGCGGTCGTGTTGAACGAGCGCGGCCATGTCGATATCGATCACATCGCCGAACTGCTGCATGTCGATCCTGAGATCGTCATCGCCGATCTCGGCGACGCCATCTTCCGCGATCCGGAGAGCGGGTCATGGCAGACCGATGACGCCTATCTCTCCGGCCAGGTCCGCGACAAGCTCAAGGCCGCCGAAGCCGCCGCCGCACTCGACCCGGCCTTCGAGCGCAATGTCAGGGCCCTTGTCGCGGTCCAGCCTTCCGATCTCGGCCCATCCGACATCACCGCCCGTCTCGGCGCGCCGTGGATTCCCGCGGCCGACGTCGTCGCCTTCGTCAAGGAGACCATGGGCGCCGAGATCCGCATCCATCACATGCCGGAGCTGGCGTCGTGGACCGTCGAAGCCCGGCAGCTCGGCTACATGGCGGCCGGCACATCGGAATGGGGCACCGAACGCCGGCATGCCGGTGAGCTGATCGCCGACGCACTCAACAGCCGCGTGCCGCAGATATTCGACGCCATCAAGGAAGGCGACAGCGAGCGGCGCGTGCTCAATGTCGTCGATACCGAGGCGGCCAAGGAGAAGCTGACCAAGATCAAGACGGCGTTCCAGACTTGGATCTGGTCCGATCCCGATCGCACAGACCGCCTGGCCCGGGTCTACAACGACCGCTTCAACAACATCGCCCCGCGCAAGTTCAACGGCGATCACCTCCAACTACCGGGCGCCTCTGGCGCCTTTTCTCTTTATGGGCACCAGAAACGCGGCATCTGGCGCATCATCTCGGCAGGCGCCACCTACCTCGCTCACGCCGTCGGCGCCGGCAAGACCATGACCATGGTGGCCGCCGTCATGGAGCAGCGCCGGCTCGGCCTGATCGCCAAGGCGATGCTCGTCGTTCCCGGCCATTGCCTGGCGCAGGCCGCGCGAGAGTTCCTGGCGCTCTATCCGACCGCCCGAATCCTTGTCGCCGACGAGACGAATTTCACCAAGGACAAGCGCCACCGCTTCCTCAGCCGCGCGGCGACCGCGACCTGGGACGCGATCATCATCACGCATTCCGCATTCCGCTTCATCGGCGTGCCCTCGGCCTTCGAGCAGCAGCTGATCCAGGACGAGCTCGAACTCTACGAGGTCCTGCTCACCAAGGTCGAGAGCGGAGACCGCGTCTCGCGCAAGCGCCTCGAACGACTGAAGGAAGGTCTCAAGGAGCGGCTGGAGGCGCTCGCCACCCGCAAGGACGATCTCCTCACCATCTCCGAAATCGGCGTCGACCAGATCATCGTCGATGAGGCGCAGGAGTTCCGAAAGCTGAGCTTCGCGACCAACATGTCGACGCTCAAAGGCATCGACCCCACCGGGTCGCAGCGGGCCTGGGACCTCTATGTAAAGTCGCGGTTCGTGGAGACGAAGAATCCGGGTCGGGCGCTCGTGCTGGCATCCGGCACGCCGATCACCAACACGCTGGGCGAGATGTTCTCGGTGCAGCGCTATCTCGGCTATGCGGCGCTCGCCGAGCGCGGCCTGCACGAGTTCGACGCCTGGGCCTCGACCTTCGGCGACGTCACCACCGAGCTCGAGCTGCAGCCCAACGGCAAATACAAGCCGGTGACGCGCTTCGCCACCTTCGTCAACGTGCCCGAGCTTATCGCCATGTTCCGCTCCTTCGCGGATGTGGTGATGCCTGAGGATCTGCGTGCCTATGTGAAGGTGCCGGCACTTTCGACCGGCACGCGGCAGATCAGGACGTCCAAGCCTTCTGCCGCCTTCAAGCGCTACCAGGTCCTCCTCGATCAGCGCATCAAGGCGATCGAGCAACGCGAGGGGCCGCCCCAGCCCGGCGACGACATCCTTCTTTCGGTCATCACCGACGGCCGGCATGCTGCCATCGACCTGCGCCTCGTCGATCCCGACAATGACAATGAGCCGGGCAACAAGCTCAACGATCTCGTCCGCAACGCCTTCCGCATCTGGGAGGAGACGGCGGCGAGCGAGTATGTCCGGCAGGATGGCAAGCCGTTCGAGCTTCCCGGCGCCGCGCAGATGATCTTCTCCGATCTTGGCACCATCTCGGTGGAAAGAAGCCGGGGCTTCTCGGCCTATCGCTGGATCCGCGACCAGCTGATCGCCATGGGCGTGCCGGCGTCGGAAATCGCCTTCATGCAGGATTTCAAGAAGTCGGAGGCCAAGCAGCGCCTCTTCGGCGACGTGCGCGCCGGAAAAGTCCGCTTCCTTATCGGCTCGTCGGAAACGATGGGCACCGGCGTCAATGCGCAGCTCCGGCTCAAGGCCCTGCATCATCTCGACGTGCCGTGGTTGCCCTCGCAGATCGAACAGCGCGAGGGGCGCATTCTGCGCCAGGGCAACCAGCATGACGTCGTCGACATCTTCGCCTACGCGACCGAAGGCTCGATGGACGCCCAGATGTGGCAAAACAATGAGCGCAAGGCCCGTTTCATCGCCGCTGCCCTCTCAGGCGACACTTCGGTGCGTCGCCTCGAGGATCTCGGCGAGGGCCAGGCCAATCAGTTCGCCATGGCCAAGGCGATTGCATCGGGCGATCCGCGCCTCATGCAGAAGGCCGGACTCGAAGCCGACATCGCGCGCCTCGAGCGGCTGCGTGCCGCGCACCAGGACGATCAGTTCGCCATCCGCCGGCAAATCCGCGATTCCGAGCGTGAGATCGAATACTCGACGCGCCGCATCGGCGAGATCGGCGAGGACCTCGTGCGTCTGGTTCCCACCACCGGTGACGCGTTCTGCATGCAGGTCGGCAAGCAGACCTTCGTCGAGCGCAAGCTCGCCGGCCGGGCGCTGCTCACGGAAATCCTGACGCTGGTGCAGCTTCAGCAGGCGGGCCACTCCGTCATCGCCGCGATCGGCGGCTTCGAACTCGACTATTCCGGCGAGCGCTTCGGCAAGGATGGCTATCGCTACGCTACCATGCTCCTGCGCACTGGCGCCGAGACCGAGATCGAGCTGCCGGTCACCACCACGCCGCTCGGCGCGATCGCCAAGCTCGAGCACGTGCTCGCCAACCTCAACGAAGAGCAGGAGTGCGCTCGGCACCGTCTCGCTGAGGCCGAGCGGCGGCTTGCCGCCTACCGCTCGCGCGAGGGTGGGGTTTTCGCCTTTTCGGATGAGTTCGACGACAAGCGCCGCCAGCTCTCCGAAATCGAGGAGTCGCTGTCGCGGGACATTGACGGCATCCGCCCCGCCGAGGGGCAGGCGGCATAACCCGCGGGAATGTTCCGGGCGACCTGTGCCGGCAGAGTGGAGGCGTGTTCCAGAAGGAAGCGGGAGAATGGAAAAGCAGAGGGGATTGCTCGCAGATCGGGTGGTCCGCCGACGCTGGCGCTCAATCGCGCCCGTCGCAATCCCGGCCCGTCATCCTGCGCAGGGCTGAAGAAGCCCCGCTTGTCCAGCCGGGCAGGGATGCTCGGCCGCAATTGCACCGGCCCGCCCGCTCCGCGGGCCGGAGGGGGTCTTCGGAAAGAAGACGGAAAAGGACCGGCGATGGGCCGCGTCCATAACCCCTCCAAGGAGCATTCCCATGGAACTGAAGTTTGTCGATCCGCGCTCGCTCAAGGACAATCCCGACAAGGCGCGCCGCTCCAAGTCCAGCCCGCAGGCCGACGCCCTGTTGCTGGCGACGATCAAGGCCATCGGCGTTGTCGAACCGCTGATCGTCTTCGCCGAAGCCGATGGTGGCAACGGCTTCGTCATCGATCAGGGTCATCGCCGCGCCAGGCAGGCGATCATCGCCGGTCTCGAAGAGATCGCAGTCCTGGTCGTGCCCCGTGCCGACGACGGCGGCGCAATGCGTTCGCTGGCGACCTCGATCACGCACGAGCAGCTCAACCCGGTCGATCTGTGGCGCGCCATCGAGCGTCTCGTCGCGTTGAACTGGACCGAAGAGTCGATCGCGATCGCGCTCGCGCAGTCGGTGCGACAGATCAAGAAGTTGCGCCTCCTCGCCAACGTGCTGCCGGCGATGCTCGACGCCATGGCCAAGGGCGACATGCCCAACGAGCAGCAGCTCCGCACCATCGCGGCCGCCTCGCTCGACGAGCAGAAGGAAGTGTGGAAGGCCAACAAGCCCAGCAAGGGCGACCCGCAGGTCTCGTGGTGGAGTGTCGCCAACGCCCTCACCAAGACTCGCATGTATGCGCGAGACGCCAGCTTCGGCGACGAGCTCGCCCAGGCCTACGGCATCGCCTGGGTCGAGGACCTGTTCGCGCCCGCCGACCAGGACAGCCGCTACACCACCGACGCCGAAGCCTTCCTCGGCGCGCAGCAGGAGTGGATGACGCAGCACCTTCCCAAGAAGGGCGTCATCGCCGAGGTCAGTAACTACGGCGAGGTGAAGCTCCCGCCCAAGGCCGAGCGCGTCTATGGCACGCCGAAGAAGTCGGACCACACCGCGATGTATCTCGATCGCGAGGGCAAGGTGAAGACGGTCCACTTCCGCATGCCCGAGGCCAAAAAGAAGGGCAAGGCGGCGGACGCTGGCGACGACGAGGCGATCATCATGCCGAAGTCCCGTCCCGATGTCACCCGCAAGGGTATCGAGATGATCGGTGACCTGCGCACCGATGCGCTGCACGAGGCGCTGTCGCGTGCGCCCATTGAGGACGACACGCTGCTCGCGCTGCTCGTTCTCGCCTTCGCCGGCCAGAACGTGCGGGTCGATTCCGGCGCCGGTGGCGACTACCGCTTCGGCAGTCGCTTCGGCCGTCATGCGGCGGGCCTGTTCGATGCCGAGGGCAAGTTCGCTGTCGACACCGACACGCTGCGGATCGCGGCGCGGGGCGTGCTGATCGACGTGCTCTCCTGTCGCGAGGGCATGAGCAAGTCGGGCGTCGTAGCGCTCGTTGCCGGTGCGGCGGTCGGGGCCGACAGCTTTCTCGCCAACATGGGCACGGAGGACTTCCTCTCCTGCCTGTCGCGTCCGGCGCTCGAAGGCTCGTGCATCGATACGCCGGTGCTGCCGCGGGCGCGGGTGAAGGACACGCGGGCGGCGCTCGTCGAGCACTTCAAGGAGAGCCATTTCGTCCATCCGGCGGCACTGTTCATCCCGGACGCGGTCGGCCTCGCTGAATGGCTCGGCAAGAACGCCGTCCAGGACGACGACGAGGACGACGACACGCCGGCCGAGCAGGACGAACTCGATGGCGATGTCCCGGTGGAGCCGGCCCACGACTTCGTCGACGACGAGCTCTCGGAAGGCTACCGCGACGCCGCGGAGTAACCGCGCCTCCCTTTCGATCGCCTCTGCCGCCGCCGGTCTCGCCCGGCGGCGGTTTCGTTTTCAGCGTCACCAAGAATGGAGGACAGCATGTCCGCGAACATCATTTTGGAACACGCGCCGATAGGCGCGATCGTCGCCTGGTCCGACGGAACATCGCGGCCGCCGGAGCGGCACCACCGAAAGCTCGACGCCTGGAAGTCCAACAACAGTCAGGGGCGTCTGATCCGCAAGCAGGGCGCGCTTGGCACCGGCGTTGTCGACCCGCATGCGAGCTTCACGCTGCACGAGGCGGACTATGGCGCCGGCGGCGTCATCGCCATCCGCATGCACCGGACCTTCTCGCTCACTTCCAGCCTGAGCTTCGCTATCGTCGAGCGACCGGCCGTTGGTTCGGTGCGCGTCTTCGACCGCGCCGGCGACCATGCCGAGCTTGTGCATCTCGCGCCGCATCGCGCAGCGGCGGAGCAATGGCTTAGCGAGCACGGCTATCCCAATGCCGTGCTCGAGGAGGTCTCGGCCGACGAGGCCGCTGCCCACGCTGTCGAGGGGAGGGCCGCCGCATGAGCCCGGCCCAGACTTTGACCCCGTCACAAGCCCCGGACCTGTCCGCGGCTTCGTTCGGCCGGAGTGCCGACGGCCTCCTCGTCGCGCTTGTCGCCGAGCACGCCTATGCCATGGTGCCCGGACGGCACGGCACCCACTTTCTCGCCACCGGCTGGCGCATCGGCCGGCCGATGACGGAATGGACTCGCTCCGACTTCTATGGTCATGGTGGTGACCTCGCCGACGAGACCGCCTTTCGGTCAAAGGTGCTGGAGCAGGCGCGGCACTTTGAAGAGCGACGCCGGCTCGGCCGCCGCGACATTCCCGGTGGCGCACACACGCCCTGGGGGCCTTCGCAGGGCGGCACTGTCTATGCCGAGGGCGTCACCGCGCATTCGACCGCCGGCCACGGCGGCTTCAAGCTTTCGGCCGATAGGAACCGCAAGGTCCATTCCATGCTGCGCGCGACGGGCGGATGGTATGAACAGGACGAGTGCTGGGCAATCGTCGCTATTGCGTTTCCGCACCTCTTCACCGCGCTCGAGCGTCGCCACGCCGAGCGGACCATCAAGGACTCCTGGCCCGATGCCTGGGAGACGATCTCCGGCACGATCCTCGCATCGGGAGAATCCCGCACCAAGGATAAGCGGGCCTTCGACGCGGCGCATGCCAGCGATTGGATCGTCGTTTCAGCGATCACGTCGGCGCAGCAGACCGGCTTGGTCGAGTGTGTCGCGACGCTCGGCGGCAAGCGCGATGTTGGCACCGAGGAGCGCCGGTTCCTCGTCCCGTCCGCCGAATACGACGTCGGCCGGTTCGGCTTCGTCATCGACCCCGATCGGCCTGCCGTCTATGCTGGCCCGTCCAGCTTCGTCGGCTGGCAGGGCAGGGGGTCGCCATGACCCTTGCACCCGAGCTGCGGCGCGAGCTCTCCCGCATGGAGGAGGCGTACCGGCAAACCCAGCGGCAACTGGATCTTGTCGACCGGCAGATCACGCGGCGCATGACCGCACTGATCCCCGGCCTCCTCCCCCGGCGCAGCCACTATCGTCGCGGCAGGGCGCCCGACGCGAGCGCGTTCCTCGCGAGCTATCGCGCCCAGCTTGCCGCACTGACGGCGGAACGGCAGCCCGAGATCGACGCCCTGTCGCGCACGCTGGCACGGCAGGAGCAGGCGATTGCCAGCTTCGTCGAGCGCCACGTCAGCGCCGAGAGAAGCGTACGGGTCTAGCAATGCCGCCAGTCGGCCGGGATGGCGGCATCGCTGATGATGCAATCTGCCGCGCGGGCAGCCGAGCGACCATCGTGGTGGTCACAGTGGTGGCGGGCCAGCGTTCCGTTCGATGAATTGGCAGATGGTCATCATCACGTGCCCTTCCCTTCCCATGTCGAGATCGAGGCCGTGCCGGTCCTCCCTCGCGCTTCAGGCGGTCCTGAACCGGCGGCCGTTCGCTTCAAGGTCGCGTGCCGCGCCGCGTGGCGGCCGGAACGAACCGGTCTCGGCACGGCAGGTCCGCGTCCCGCGCCAGGGCTGAAGAAAGCCCTGCTTGGCCGCAAACCTGCCCCTGCTCGCCTCGGTCCGCCCGGACCTCTGAAGCGCCCGTCATTCCGCCGGTTCTTGTCGGTCCGCGCCCGATGGAGGGCCGGCACGGAGCCGGTTCGAGCTTCGGGAACCAAAGAAAGGACATGCCATGACCAAGAAAGCTGCCAACTTCCGCTCCGGCGCCCGGGTGGTCCCGCTCCGCAAGGGCACCACGCTGCAGATGGTTCGGCTCGCCTGCCCCGACTCCGGACAGTGCTCCCTCATCTCCGAGAGCTTCGGCCTGCCGGTCCTCGACAGCGACGGCATCCGTGACCTGCACGAAAAGCTCATCGTCGACACCGCCGCGGCGCTCGATGAGGGACTTGGCGAACGGGCCATGCAGATTCACCTGCAGCGCATCGTCGGGGCCTATGTCGGTTCCGCCTACGGTGCCGGCCAGTTCTACAGCCGGGCTGTCAGCGAAGCTCGCGACGCGACCGCCAAATCGGCCTGCGACGACCGGGACGAAGATGTCGGTGGTCCGGTCGGGTTTGATAGTGCGGCACAGCGCAAGCGTGAATTCGCTGCCGACATGGCACTCCAGGCCCACGCGCTGCGCATGGCCGCCGAGGGCGCCGTGGCTGCCTACGAGCACGTCGTCGGCGAAGCTTGGAAACCCTTCGAGCGCGCCGTCGAGAATCCCGGCCAGACCGTCGATCGCAAGGCGGCCGAGCTGCAGATGGCGGCCCTCGGCTGAGACCGCCGGGCGGGGCTCCTGCCCCGCCCACCGCCGCAACGCCGCGACTGCCATCCAACGATCACTTCCTGCCTGCATTTCGTCTGGAGTCAGCCGGTCGGAAGCGTCGCCAGAACATCGCCCCAAGCGCCACGACCACCCAGCCAATACCGATACCAACCAGGTCGGGAGCGAGATCCGCGAGCCTGGGATTGTTCCCGATCGTCGGCATCTGCACCACTTCCCATGCGATGCCCACCGCGAAGGTCAGCAACGCTGCCAGCCAGAGCCGCCCCACACCGACCGCCAGCGCAGCGAAGAGGAAGATCATGAACATCGAACCGATGTGCGGCATCTTGGTGAGCGCATTGCCGATGGCGGGCCAACTGAGGTCCCAGTCGAAGATCGGGTCGCGATAGCCCTCGCTCGTTTGAGCCGAAGCCCACACGCTCGCGATGCTGATGACGACGAAAGGCACCCAGCGTGCCACGCTCAAGGAATTCCGCATGTGTATCTTCACTCATTTCCGTGTGTGGGTTTCCCGTGGCCACTGATCACCGGCCCGCGTCGCCATCTTCTTCCGGCCGCGTAGATCGCCGGCTTGTCGTCCGTTAGGTGGCGAGAGGATCGAAGCCAGGTCCTCCCGACCGCGGTCCAATCCCGCTCTCTCGTGATGGCTTTCCTGGTGCGAGCGCGGATCTTCCACGATCAACCCGCAAGGGGTCCGCTAGCAAGCTGCGGCCGCTTGGCTGACGCCTGCGCGGTGATCGCGCCCGCCCTCGCACACTGACGGAGCCATCGAGCGGGAACTGGCCCGCTCCAAGATGGAGCCCTCAGATGTCCCACGATCTCACCCTCGCCCAGAAGGCCGCCTGGCACCTCGCCCGCACCCTCATGGCTCCCGTGGTTCTCTTCCAGGTCGACGACGAATTCGGGATCCTGCCCGCCGACGAGCTCGACGACGCCGACGTCGAAATCCTCTTCGAATACGATCCCTACAGCGGCGGCCGGTCCGTTCACTGAACCGGCCCTTCTCCGCCTAGCAGCGGGCGGCATGCCGGTGCCGCCCCTCGACGCCCGAAGGATGCCGTTCCAACGTTTCGGCAACCGCTGCGGAACGGTGTTGACGCCGGCAAGCCGCTCTTCGCTCAGTCTGCCTTTGCATACGAGACACGCTGGCCCAGCGAGCTTACGCGTGTCGCGACCGCGGCCATGACCGGATCACTGAGGTCCCGCTCGACGATCTCCATCTTCTCGCTCGCGGTCAGGGCTAACCGCGGTCCGCCTGCCTTTTCGATGGCCGTCCGCAGGCGCGAAACAAACGCCTCCGGTCCCGCTGGTGTCGAGAACGCGACGGGGTGAATCGGCCTCATCATGTCGTCCACCTCGACGATCGCGTGATAGGTGCCCGACCTCGCGTAATCCTCCCAGCGCAGCCCGCGAACGCGCGAGACCGGAAAGATATCGCCACGCGGCAACGTTATCGTGCCGGTCCGGTAGTCGATTTCCACCCCGCATTGCCGGAATGAATCGTCGGAGGGGCGCGGTCGCTCGCGACGCGCCCGGATCGCGCCGATCAGCAATCTTGTCCCGAGCCAGGCAGCAGCCGCCCCCACCAGCCACACCCACCACGGCTGGCTGGAATAGACTGCAACGATATCGTCCCAACTGATGCTCGTCGTCATGCGTGGCGTGCCGTTCGCTATAAGGACCAAGAACGTACACGGAACGAGGACTCTCGCAAATCTTTCTTAGGTCGATCCCCATGGCGGCGCGTCAGCCCGCTGACCCTTCCTCTTCTCGATAGCACCACGGCGGCGCACCTGCGGCGCTCTTGTCTTTCGCGCCGCCGCTCGCGGCCCCGTCCAACCCGCGGTCCTGGCGGAGCCAGGCAGTCCGCGCAACGGCCCTGCCGTCCTCCGCTTCGCTGCGGCCCTTCCGGGTGCGCGGCCCGCCATCCTGCTCCGCCCAAGCGGACCCCGTGACGGGGCCGCGATCGGCGCGGCCTCCCGAATGGAGGTTCATGAAAATGAGCAGGAAAGCAGGAAAAG
>JBFXAJ010000042.1:0-14933 GCA_050184415.1 Bauldia sp. | reverse complement strand
GCAAGCTCGCCCTCAACATCCTCAATGATCACCCCGAAAAGGCTTCCATCCGACGCAAAATCAAACGCGCCGGATGGGACGATGCCTTCCTCCTCTCCCTCTTCGCCCATATGCGATAGCCCTGCCCTTGAGGGGGAGCGGGCTTTTGCGAGGCGAAGCCGAAGCAAAACCGTGGCTGGGTCCGGGACTCTCTGCGATCTCGGCGCGGGCGGATCGGCCGCGACCCCCACCGAAGCTTGCTCCTTGCGGTCGCAAGCTTCCGCCTCCCCTCAAGGGGGAGGCTCGGGAGTCTGGCGCGAGGGCGGGGCCAGGCGTTCCGCGGCCGACTCTACTGCGGCGGTTCGGGTTGCTCGTGCTTCGGGTGGAGGCGGACCGGATGCCGCTCACGCCCCCGTAGCCGGCTCCGCCTCCCTCGCCTGCCTCACCGGCAGCCGGACCGATACGATCGTCCCGCGGCCCTCGCGCGACTTGATCCTGAGGCTGCCGCCGTGGAGCTCCACGAGGGAGCGGGTGATGGCGAGGCCGAGGCCGGAGCCCTTGTGGGTCTTGGTGAACTGGTTCTGGACCTGCTCGAAGGGCGTGCCGAGCTTGGCGAGGGCGTCGCGCGGGATGCCGATGCCGCTGTCCTCGATCGAGATCGAGACGGTCCGTTTGTTCGAGTTGCGCGCGCGGATCGATATGCAGCCGCCTTCCGGCGTGAACTTCACCGCGTTGGAGAGGAGGTTGAGGAGGATCTGCTTGAGCGAGCGGCGGTCGCCGTCGAGCGTGAGGCCCGGCGCCACCTCGGCCTTCACAGTCAGGTTCTGGCCGTCGGACTGCGCCTTGAGGACACGGACCGCCTCGTCGACGAGTTCGCCGAGCGCGAGCGGCTCGACCTCGAGCTGGACGCGGCCGGCCTCGATCCGCGACATGTCGAGGACGTCGTTGATGACGCCGAGGAGGTAGGTACCACTGGCGTGGATGTCGCGGCTGTACTCGGCATATTTCGGCGAGCCGAGCGCGCCGAACATTCCGGACTGCATGATCTCGGAGAAGCCGATGATCGCGTTGAGCGGCGTCCGGAGCTCGTGGCTGATGTTGGCGAGGAACGCCGACTTCGCGCGGCTGCCTTCGAGCGCGCGCTCCTTCTCCTCGGCCAGCTTGTCCGCGAGCTCGACCATCTGCTGCGCCTGGTGCTCCAGCCATTGCCGCGACTGGCGGAGGTCGGCAACCGTCGCCGTCAGGCGCTTCTCACTTTCGATCAGGCGCTCCTCGTGGCGCTTGATCTGGGTGATGTCGGTGCCGACAGAGACGAAGCCGCCATCCTTGGTCGGGCGCTCGTTGACCTGCAGCCAGCGCCCGTCATCGAGGAGGGCCTCGAAGCTCTGCGAGCCGGCGTCGACCACCGCGCCGTCGGTGGGATACTGGGCGCGGACGATCGGCTTCCGCCCCGCGGCCATCACCTCGTCGTAGCTCATGTGCCGCTGCACGGCCTCGTCCTTGAGGCCATAGAGCTGCTGGTATTTCGAGTTGCACATCACCAGGCGATTGTCGGCATCCCACAGCACGAATGCCTCCGAGATGGTTTCGATCGCGTCCCTTAGCCGGATGTCGGCGGTCTTGTTGCGCTCGGCCTGGCGAATGAGCTCCGTCGTGTCGACGGCTATGCCGATGAGATGCGGCTCGCCGTCCTGGCCGGACAGCTCGGCCCGGGCTCTTAGCCACACCCAGCGGCCGTCCTGGTGGCGCATGCGGAACATGCGGTCGACGCTCGTCGCGCCAGTCTCGTAGAGATACTCGGCCAGCGAAAGAAGGTCGCCGTCCTCGGGATGGACACGGCCATTGACCTCGCCGAAGCCGATCAGCTCGTCGCGCTGCTCCATGCCGAGGATCTCGAACATCGACTTCGACCAGAACATCCGGCCCGAGCCGAGATCCCAGTCCCAGAGGCCGCAGCGTCCGCGCATCAGCGCCATGTCGAGGCGGTCCTGGGTCGCGGCATACATCTTGTCCGCCTCGCTGGCGCGGGTCGCCTGCGCGAAATAGCCGTAGAGGATGACGAGGAGGATCACGCTCGTCCCGACGAAGATCGAGACGTTGATCGAGACCTCGTTCCGCCATTCGGCGCGGAGCGGAGCGGTCGGCGCCATGACGACGACCGCGCCGAGCGGCGCCTCGAGCCGGCGCGCGGCCGCGAAGGCTTCCTCGCCCGCGCTGTCGCGGAGCGCGATCACCCCGGCATCGACGCCGAGCTGCAGCAGCGGCGGCGCCTCCTCGAACAGGTTGACCAGCGCCGCGCCGACGCCGGCGCCATCGTTCGGCGAGGTCGCGATCACCGCGCCATCGGCGTCGGTGACGAAGACGCGCCGGACCTCGGAGAGAAGCGTCGCGGGGAGGGCGTTGGCGACCACGGCGCCAACGGCGGCGACGCGCGCCGCGTCGTCTGTCGGCAGCTCGGCATTGGCGATCGCCGTCGAAAGCACCTCGGCGACGAGGCCGATCTCGTCGCGCGCGAAGGCGTCGCGTTCCTCGCGGAGGTCGACGAGCTGGACGTAGCGGGTCGCGGCGACGATCGCGAGGAAGATGATGATGAGGACCGGGATCAGCCGCTTGAGCAGGGGCTCCGCGGCCAGCATTCGCTGGTATTCCGGACGCGCGTTGAGCCGGGCGTGCCCCTTGAGCTGCCTCTGGCCGCCCGAGAGCCTCGCCAGGATGGGCGCAAGCCAACGACCGGACGCGGACACATCGTGTGCCGGCCCCATGTGGCCCCCTCGATTCTGTCTAATGACCTCGAGGTGCCTGACCCCGAATCAGTCTCATTTGAATCAAGGGGACTCGGCCTGTCCAGATGGAAAAGGGTTAACGGCGGGATAAGACCGCGCGGGATTTCATGGTGAGACCTTCGCGGCGATTAAGGCCCCCTTCACCTCTCCCCGGTGGGGAGAGGTCGGATCGAGCCGCGCAGCGGGTCGAGCCGGGTGAGGGGGCTCATGCCTCGAGGTCGGAACCCCCTCACCCGCCCCGACGCTGGAGCGTCGGTGCGACCTCTCCCCACCGGGGAGAGGTGGGAGTCGGGTGCTCGGTCGCAGCGTGGCCTATGCCAGCGTGCGGGTAACGATGTCGGTGACGTCGCGCGAGAGGCTCGCCGTGCCGGCGATCCGCTGCAGCGCCCTCTCGGCGGCCGCCCGGCGCTTGTCCTCGAGCGCCCGCCACGAGCGGAAGCTGACGAGGATTCGCGCCGCGGTTTGTGGGTTCATCCGGTCGAGGCCGAGAATGACGTCAGCGACGATGTCGTAGCCGGCGCCGTCCGGCCGGTTGAACTGGGTCTGGTTCGCGGCGGCAAAGGTGCCGACGAGGGCCCGGGTCCGGTTCGGATTGGTCACCGGGAAGGCGGGATCGGCGAGGATCGCGCGGACGCGGTCGATCGCCTCCGGGAACGGGACCGTGGCCTCGAGCCCCAGCCATTTGTCGAGCACCAGCGCGTCGTTCCGGTAGCGCGCGTGGAAGGCGGCCATCGCGGCGGCGCGCTCGGGCGTCCGCGTCCGGTTGAGGACGCCGAGGGCGGCCATGCGGTCGGTCATGTTGTCGGCGTTCTCGAACTGCTCGGCAGCAGTCGTGATCGCCGACTGTTCGCCGCCGGCGACGAGGAGCGCGAGCATGACATTGCGGAGGCCGCGGCGGCCCTGGCCGACGGCGTCGGGGCGGTACGGACCGGACACGTCGAGGTCGTCCCGCACCCGCGCGAGGCGCGAGCCGAGTGCCTGGCCGATGCCCGCACGAAGACCGTCGCGTGCGGCGAGGATCGCGTCGGGGTCGACGTCGCGGCCGATCTCGCGGGCGATCTCGGTCTCCGACGGCAGCGTCAGGATCTGCGCCCGCAGCGCCGGGTCGAGCGCGCCGTTCTCGGCGACCTCGCCGAGCGCCGCGATCAGCTCGGCATGCTGCGGCACGGGGAGCCCCGCCCGGATCGCGGCGACGGATTCGAGGAGCGCCCGCATTGCGAGGGTCTGCGCGGATTGCCAGCGGTTGAAGGAATCCCCGTCGGTGCGGACGAGGAACATGAGCTCCTCGGGCGAGAGATCGATCGACAGCCGCACCGGCGCCGAGAAGCCGCGCAGCAGCGACGGGACCGGCCGGCTGGGAACGCCGGTGAAGACGATCGTCTGGCTCGAGTCGGTCAGCTCGATGACGTCGCCTTCGACCCTGGCGCCCGAGACGTCCTCATAGGCAACGTCCTGGCCGTTGGCCCCGATGAGTCCGAAGCGGATCGGGATCTGCAGCGGGCGCTTGGTCTGCTGTCCCGGCGTCGGCGGCGTCGACTGGGTGAGGTTCAGCACATAGCGCTTGCCTGCCGCATCGTACTGGCCGCGCGCCAGCACCTCGGGCGTCCCGGCCTGCGAGTACCAGAGCTTGAAATGCGTGAGGTCGACGCCGCTGGAGCGCTCGAAGGCGACGAGGAAATCCTCGACCGTCGCCGCCTTCCCGTCATTCTCGCGGACATAGCGGTCCATGCCCTGCCGGAAGCCGTCGGCACCAAGGAGGGTGTGCAGCATGCGTACCAGCTCCGCGCCCTTCTCGTAGACCGTCGCGGTGTAGAAGTTGTTGATCTCGTGATAGATTTCTGGCCGGACCGGATGGGCGAGCGGCCCGCCATCCTCGGGAAATTGCCGCGCCTTGAGCGTCCGGACGTCGTCGATGCGCTTCACCGGACGCGACTGCATGTCGGACGAGAATTCCTGGTCCCGGTAGACCGTCAGCCCTTCCTTCAGGCAGAGCTGGAACCAGTCGCGGCAGGTGATGCGGTTGCCGGTCCAGTTGTGGAAGTACTCGTGGGCGATGACGCCTTCGATGTTGGCGTAGTCGTCGTCGGTGGCGGTATCGGAATCGGCGAGGACGAAGCGGTCGTTGAAGACGTTCAGCCCCTTGTTCTCCATCGCCCCCATGTTGAAGTCGGAGATGGCGACGACGTTGAACACGTCGAGGTCGTATTCGAGGCCGAACACTTCCTCGTCCCACCGCATCGACCGCTTCAGCGAGTCCATCGCATGGAGGCACCGGCTCTCCTTGCCGTGCTCGCAATAGATCGCAAGGTCCACGCGGCGGCCTGAGGCGGTGGTGAACGTGTCGCGGATCGCGCCGAGGTCGCCGGCGACCAGGGCGAAGAGATAGGACGGCTTCGGATGCGGGTCGTGCCACACAGCGAAATGGCGGTCGGTGCCGGCAACCGGCCCTGACGCAACCGGATTGCCGTTCGACAGAAGGATCGGCGCTTCCATGAGCGGCGCCTCGATGCGTGTCGTGTAGACGGCAAGGACGTCCGGACGGTCGAGGAAATAGGTGATCCGGCGGAAGCCCTCGGCTTCGCACTGCGTGCAGTAGGCTCCGCTGGAGCGATAGAGGCCCATCAACTGCGTGTTGGCGGTCGGATCGACCTCGGTGACCAGCTCCAGCGTGAACACGCCGGCCGGCGGCCGGTGCAGCTCGAAGCGGTCCGCGGCGGCGGCGTATTCGGAAGGATCGAGCGGACGGCCATCGATCGCTGCCAACCGCAGTCGGAGTTCGTCACCGTCGAGGACGAGGGGACCGGCGCCGCCGGTGCGCCGCATCCGCAGCTTCGACGACACCCGCGTGTCCTTCGGCGTCAGCCGGAAATCGAGCTCCACGGTCTCGATCGCGAAGTCGGAGGCGCGATAGTCTTCAAGCCGTGTCGCGGCGTTGTCGGTTTTCATCGCAGTGTACTTTTCGGCGGTTTTCGGGGCTGAATTGGTCTTAGGCCCTTGCCGGCCGCACGCCAAGTCTGGGCCGATTCCTGCGCGCCAATGAGGCCGAACCAGGCAACGGTGCCCACCAGCGCGAGGGCGAAAAGCGGCCGCGCCCCCCTATCGGTCGAGGACGTTGCGGATCTCGACCAGGTTCGACCGTGCGCGCAGGATATAGAAGCCGATCGCCGTGAGGTGGCTCGGCATGATGAGGCCGTCCTCGCGCCCGTTCGAGATGATCGGCGGGCTCAGATCGATCACGCGCCGGATCTGTTCCATCATCGCATCCCAGATCGTCGCGATCTCCCGGCTCTCGATGACCTCCCGGAAATCCGCCCGAACCGCGGCGAGGATGCCGTAATAGGCGTACATCTGGCCCTTGGCGTACATGAAATAGTCATCGGCCCGCGTATCGAACCAGCCACTGTCATGGCTGTCGGCGCGTTCGAGCAGCAAGGCCGAGGTCGAGCCGATATCGGCCGCGACACGATCGAGGAACAGGAGAAGGTTGTCCGCGCGGGTGTCGAATGAAGCCTCGCACCGCGTCAGCCGCGCCTGGAAATTCCGCAGTGCGTCCTCGGCCCCGGCATAGAACACCGACGATCGCGTGGTCGGTCCGAAGGGGCGCGGGCTGAACGGGTTGAACACCCAGGTGTACTGGTCGAACTGGAGGTTGCCGCGGGCGACCGACAGATCGGGGTCGGCCTCGGCGGTGCCGCGCACGCGGCCGAGCGTGTCGGTCAGTTCGGCGAGCGTTCGCTGCAGCGCCTGGTGGACGCCGCGCTGGAAGGACGCCTTGTTGTCGAAGAACTTCGTCCGGTCCCAGTCGATCAGGAAGAAGAAACCCATCTTGTAGAACGGGTTGCTCGACATCCAGAGGTTCCGCTCGACATTGAACTCGATGAGGTCGGCGGACACTTCGGCGATGTAGGACGGCGCGCAGGCTCGTGCTGTCGTTGCCGTCGCGGCGGTGATCTGCACGCCCGGCGCACGCTGCCGCTCGTCGATATCCAGCGCTTCGACATAGTCCACGTCGTAGCCGCGGATGAACGCGGCGTGCCAGATGAAGTGGAGATAGCCGATGATCCAAGGCGCCAGGATCACGGCCACGATGATCTTCACCAGCGGCCGCTGGCGCCAGAAGAACCGCCACAGCCAGACGAAGGGAAAGACGATCCACGCCGCGATGCGGCGGATCGCGTGTCTTATCGCGGCCCCGAACTGCGCGAGGACGGCATTGATCCTGTCGAGCAACCCCTACCAACCCCAGCCGCGGCCGACCGATCCGGGACGTTTCCCGTGATGGAGGTCTTCTCGCGGCTTTCCGCCCCCCGGAGACCAAGATGCGCACGGGCGGCGCGGCATTCAAGCCTGTCGCAGCGATCCCCGGTAGGGCGAGCGGGGAGCCGGAGCCAGCCCGCCAGTCCCGGCCGCCAGCGCGCTACCGCGCCAGGAACCGCTCGAAATTGGCGCTGGCGCCGTTGATCTCGGCCTCGAGAATGGCGTCGATCTGCTCGTCGGTCGGCGTGTGGCCGTAGAGCACGGGATACCATTCGAGGATCTCCGCCCGGAGGTCGAAATCGAAATGCTCCGGGTAGAAGAGATTGGCGAGGAACATCCAGGCGAGCGGCGACTCGACGCTGCCCGGGCCCCAGCGATAGCCGCCGATCGGCATCATGTAGACGCGGCGGTCAACGGCGGCCGTCGTGTTGGCGAAATCCGGGTCGTCGTAGATCCGGTTGGTATGGAGCGCGGGCTCGAAATTGCCGAGGAGGACGATGTCGGGATTCCATCCGGCGACGGTCGCGTCGTCGACCGGTCCGAAGCCCTCGATCGGCTCTGCGGCGTTGACGGCGCCGAGATGGCGGATCTGCCAGTCGAAATAGGTGTTGCGGCCTTCGGTCTCGAGCTGCGTCTCGGCGTAATAGAAGTAGCCGACAGTCGGGCGCTCCTCGGCGGGGATCGTCGCGAGGCCCGTCTCGATGGCGGCCGAGGTCTCGTCGCGCCACGCCAGGAGCAGGTCGAGCCGCTCTGCGGCGCCGATCGCGTTGGCAATGGTCGTGAGATTGTCGCGGAAGTTCTCCTCGGTGCCGAACACGAGGAGGGCCGTGGGGACGCCCGCGTCGATCAGCATGCTGGCGCCGGGGTTGGCATGCTGCCACTGGATGACGAGGTCCGGCGTAAGTGCCTGCACGGCGGCGATGTCCGGAACCGTGCCCCGCGTGGCGCCGTCAGCAAGGATCGCGCTCGGGATGGCGCGGGCTTCGGGGAAGAACGTGCCGAGCATGCCCTCCTCGATCGCGAGCTTCGATTCGGGGTGGATGCCGGCGAGGCGGTCGATCCCGCCGTCGAGCACGATGACCGATGCCGCCGCCGGCACCGGAAAGGTGACGATCCGTTCCGCGGGCGCGGCAAGCTCGATTGTGCGGCCGGTCATGTCCACGAGAACGACGGGCTGGGCGAACGCCGCGATGCCCGTGCCAATGATGATCGCGGCGGTCGCCGCAGATCCAAGCAGCCTGCGTCTCATGTTCCACCCCCTCTTCATCCTGTCGGCTTCGAGGGAAGCCGAAAGCCAAGTCAAGCTGATCACCAATAGAATTCCAAGGTTTGGGGCCTCTCCGCAAGCCTCGGCTGAATCCGTAGGTCTTGAGCCTCCCGCAAGATTGCGGTAGCCGCGGGTACGTTCCTGGCCGACTTTACGAAGAAGAAAGTGCCGTATCAGCGTTCCCGATTTGCCGTCGCGCCGATGATGGACTGGACGGACCGGCACTGCCGGTTCTTCCATCGCCGGCTCACCTCGCGTGCCCTCCTCTATACGGAGATGATCACGGCCGAAGCCGTCCTCCGCGGTGACCGCGAGCATCTCCTCCGGTTCGATCCAGCCGAGCATCCGGTCGCCTTGCAGTTCGGCGGCTCGGATCCGGCGCGGCTCGCGGAGGCGGCGCGGCTCGGGGAGGCGTACGGTTATGCCGAGATCAACCTCAATGTCGGCTGCCCGTCGGACCGCGTGAAGTCCGGCACCTTCGGCGCCTGCCTGATGCTCCAGCCGGCCCTCGTCGGCGCCTCCGTGGCGGCCATGAAGGCCGCTGTGGGGATTCCCGTGACCGTGAAGTGCCGCCTCGGCGTCGACGACCAGGACATCGAGACCGCGCTCGACGATCTCGCGGATGCGGTGCTGGCGGCGGGGGCCGACGGAATCTGGGTCCATGCCCGGAAGGCGTGGCTCCGCGGCCTGAGCCCGAAGGAGAACCGAACCATCCCGCCGCTTGATCATGACCGGGTGCGCCGCCTCAAGGCACGGCTGCCCGACGTCTTCGTCGGCATCAATGGCGGCATCGTCGATCTCGCGATGGCCGCTGCGATGCTTCCGGCCGTCGACGGCGTCATGCTCGGCCGCGCCGCCTATGAGCGGCCCGCGATTCTCGGCGCGGTGGATCGGGTCTTCTTCGGCGCGACCACGCCCGCCGCCGACCCGGTGGCGGTGGCGCTGTCGATGATGCCCTATATCGAGGCCCGGTTCGCGGAAGGCGTGCCGGTCAACCGAACCACGCGCCACATGCTAGGCCTCTTCCACGGCCAGCCCGGCGCCCGCGCCTGGCGGCGGACGCTGACGCTTGCCGCGGCGCGCCCGGATGCCGGTGCGGGGATCATCGTCGAGGCGCTCGATGCGATGCGTCACGACGGGGACAGGCTCGCGGCGTAGCCGGTTCCAGCGCCGCGCGCACGCCACATCGGCGACCCGCGTCTCAGTCCTTCCCACCGGCCTCGCGATAGGCGCGGCGCTCGCGCGTCACCTCGTCGGTGGCATCCGAAATCCGCGTTCGCCACATCCTGTTCTTCGCATCGCGCTCGGCGTTGAGGGCGCGGCGGCGCGCTCTCAGGCGGTCTTCCTCGGCCTCGATCGCGTCGATCTGGCGCTGCAGGTCCGCATCCGCCTCTTCCTGTTCCTGTTCCAGTTCGGCCAGCGCTGCCTCGGCGCGATCGAGTTTCCGGCGGCTCGGGGGCGGCGGAGGAGGGGGCGACGCCTTCCGGCCGCCCGCCGGCTTCACCGTTGCTGCCTCCTCCTTCGTGGCGCCCTCCGGGTCGATGTCGTCCAGGCGGGGTTTCGCTGAGCCGATGCCGAACGGAATGTCAGAGCCCGCGGGGCGGCGGAGCACCGTATCGGGATGGGCGCTCGCCGCCGCCACCAGCTCGGGATCCTCGATCTGGCTGGCGAGACCCTGCGCGAATAGATCCTGCTTGGTCCCGAAGGCGCGGAGCGCGGCGGCCCGGCTTCCAGTCGCAATCAGGAGATCGTGGAAGCCGATCCGGGTCTGGAAGACCTTCAGCTTTCGGGTCGAAGCCTTTGCCATTTCCGTTGTCCCTTCGAACCGCACGCGAGCGAAGAATAGCGGGTCGGCGGCAAAGGAGAACGTCCCGGGGGTCAGGCCGGTGAATGCCGGCTGAAGACACGGCTCAGGCCGCCTTCAGACCGAAGCTCGGATGATCCCGCGTCCCAAGGAGGGACGATCACACCGGGAGGTTTCCATGAAACGCCTTGGCCTTGCGGTCGCGCTCGTGGCGGCTGCTGCCTTCTCGACGTCGGCCCTGGCCGACATGCGCGCCGTCGGCCCGCTAGGCAACCAGTCCGGCATCCCGCCGAACTGTCTGCTCAACCCATGGACCGGCAAGCTCGAATGCGTCATCTGGCCGACCTGCACGCTTGACCCGTGGACCGGGCAGATGAACTGCCCCGTGCCACGGCCCCAGCGCCTGCAATAGGCAGTCGGAGCACGCGCTTAACGGCGGCAGACGCGACCGGCCAGCAGCGTGGTCGGACCGGTCGTTTGCCGAACCGATCCGGCCGCGGCCTATACTCGCGGCAGGGCGCCGATCTCGGCAAGGTGGTAGCGCAGCGCCATGTGGTCGAGCGTCGCCAGCGGCAGGCTGAGGAACAGCGAGATGCGCCGGTTCAGCATGCGGTAGGCGTCGGCATAGGCGAGATGCCGCTCCGCCTCATTGCCGAGGGCGCGGGCCGGATTGGGGATGCCCCAATGCGCCGTCTTCGGCTGGCCCGGCCAGTCCGGGCAGCTCTCATTGGCGACGTCGTCGCAGACGGTGAAGACGAAATCCATCGCCGGGACGCCGGTCTCGATGAACTCGTCCCAGCTCTTGGTGCGGAGCTCGCTGGTGTCGTAGCCGAGGGTCTTCAGAAGGTCGACCGCGAAGGGCTGAATCGCCGTCGCCGGATGGCTCCCGGCCGAGAACGCGCGGAACCGTCCGCCGCCTTCGCGGCGAAGGATCGCCTCGGCGAGGATCGAGCGGTCGGCGTTGGCCGTGCAGAGGAAAAGGACGTTGTAGACGGTGTTGCTGGCGGACATCGGCCGGGCCCCAAAGCGATGGCCGGAACCGCTTACGGGCGGAGCGACGATAGTTCCATGACGCTGTGATGACGGATCGATGACGGTGCGCCCCTTCAGGCGCCGGGAACGTCGATGACGTACATCACGAAGGTGTCCTCTTCCTTGGGCCCGAAGCCTCGGTAGAGCGACCGCGCCGGGGCGTTGTCCACCTCCGTCCCGACCCACGCCTCCTCGCAGCCCTGCTCGCGTCCCCACGCGAACAGCTCCTCCATCATCCGCCGCGCGATGCCGCGGCGATGGTGGGTCGGGGCGACGCCGACCTCGTCGATGTAGAGCTCGGTCATCTTGTCGGGATGGCGATGCACGACGCCGGCGCACTGGCCGACGACGAGGTCGCCGTCGATCGCGACGACCATCATGTGATTGGGCTCGCGGAGATAGGCGGCGACGCGACCAGGGCGGACCGGCTCGTCGAACACTTCCGCCGCGATGCGGTCGAGAAAGGTGGCGTCGTCAGGTCCGAGTCGGCGGATCGTGATGCTGGTCATTCGGTCGCCCCTTCCTCATTGCCGCATCGGCGTCGCGCCAATCTCCGTCGCGCGATTGGCCCTACCTGCGGCCGGTGGCGTTCCCGCTACCCCGCTCGTGCCGCTAGGAACTGCCCCGTCAGCGAATCCTTCGCCTTGATCAGCTCCGCCGGCGTGCCCTCGAAGATGATCCGGCCGCCATCGTGGCCGGCGCCGGGGCCCATGTCGATGATCCAGTCGGCGCGGGCGATGACGTCGAGACTGTGCTCGATGACGATGACCGTGCCGCCATTGTCGACGAGGCGTTCGAAGAGGCCGATGAGCCGTTCGGTGTCGCTCATGTGGAGGCCGGTGGTCGGCTCGTCGAGGACATAAACCCTGGAGCGGTTGCCGAGCTCGGTCGCAAGCTTGAGGCGTTGGCGCTCGCCGCCCGACAGCGTCGAGACCGACTGGCCGAGCGTGACATAGCCGAGGCCGACATCGTCGAGGGCGACGAGCGCCGGAAGGATGTCGCGCTCCGTGAAGAAGGTCTTGGCCTCGAGCACCGGCATGTCGAGGACGTCAGCGATCGATTTCCCGCGCACGGTCATCTTGAGGACGTTGTCCTTGAAGCGCTTGCCGTTGCAGGTCTCGCAGGTGGTCACGATCGGGTCGAGAAAGGCGAGGTCGGTGTAGGTCTTGCCGAGGCCCTTGCAGGTCGGGCAGGCGCCCTTCGAGTTGAACGAGAACAGCGCGGGCTGCGTCTTGTTGGCCTTGGCGAACAGCTCGCGGATCGCGTCCATCACCCCGGTATAGGTCGACGGGGTCGAGCGCGACGACGCGCCGATCGCGCCCTGGTCGATGACGACCGCGTCTGGATACGCCTCAAGGAACTCCTCCGAAATGAGAGAACTCTTGCCCGATCCGGCGACCCCGGTGACGACCGTCAGGATCCCGGTCGGGATGTCGACGCTGACATTCTTGAGGTTGTTGCGGGTGGCGTTGCGGAGGGGGAGGGCGCCGGTCGCCGTCCGCACCTTGTCCTTGAGCGGCAGCGCGTGGCTCATGAAGCGGCCGGTCAGGGTGTCGGCCTTCCGCAGCCCGTCGACCGTGCCCTCGAACACGATCCTCCCGCCATGGACGCCCGCCCGCGGCCCGACGTCGACCACATGATCGGCGATCGCGATCACGTCCGGATCGTGCTCGACCACGAGCACCGTGTTGCCCTTGTCGCGCAGCTTCCGGAGCATGCCGTTGAGGCGGTCGACGTCGCGCGGATGGAGGCCGATCGACGGCTCGTCGAGGACATAGAGGACGTCGGTCAGCACCGAATCGAGATGGCGGACCATCTTGATCCGCTGCGACTCGCCGCCCGAGAGCGAGGCCGTTTCGCGGTTGAGGCTGAGATAGCCGAGGCCGATATTGTCGAGGTCTTCCAGGCGCTCGATCAGCTTCTCAGCAAGGGATTCGCCGACCTCGCCCTTGATGGCGCGGAGGACGACGATGAGATCGCGCGCCTCCATGGCCGACATGTCGGCGATGTTGTAGTCGCCGATCTTCGAGGCCAGCGCCTTCTCGTTCAGGCGCGCGCCGTGGCAGGCCGGACAGATGACGGCGGTGATGTACGGCTCGGCCTCGGCCCGGGTCGATTCCGCGAGCTCGGCGGTGTCGCGCTTGAGGTAGAGGCGCTCGAACTTCGCGACGATGCCCTCATACTTCATGTTGATGGCTTCGGCGCCCGCGCCAAACTTCACCTTCCGGCCGTCGGTGCCGTTGAGGAACAGCTCGCGTTCCTCCGACGTGTAGTCGCGGAGCTTCTTGTCATTGTCGAAGAGGCCGGAGAGGGCGAACATCTTCCACTGCCAGGTGTCGACCTTCCAGTCGCGATGGCGGAACGGCCCTTCGTTGATCGATTTGTCGAAGTCGACCAGCTTGCTCGCATCGACCTCGCGCTTCACGCCGATGCCGTCGCAGACCATGCACATGCCCGACGGGTCGTTGAAGGAATAGGCGTTGGAATAGCCGGCCGACGGCTCGCCGACCCGTGAGAAGAGGAGCCGGAGCAGCGTGTAGATGTCGGTGATGGTGCCGACTGTCGAGCGCGCGTTCCCGCCGATCCGGTTCTGGTTGATGATGATCGGCGCCGAGAGGTTTCTTATCGAATCGACATGGGCCTGGCCGTATTTCGGCAGGAAGGTCCGCTGGAAGGCGGTGAAGGTGTCGTTGAGGGCGCGCTGCGCCTCCGCGCCGATGGTGTCGAACACCAGGGACGACTTCCCGGAGCCGGAGACGCCGGTGAACACGGTGATCTTCCGCTTGGGGATATCGAGGGACACTTCCTTGAGGTTGTTTTCGCGCGCGCCGCGGATCTCGATGGAGCCGTAGAGTGTAGCGCTGTCGGTCGTCATGGCCGGCGTCCTGTCGCTGATGCGGGTGAATGGAGATGCCGCTTGCGGAAGCGGTGTCGGATGCATATGGTGTACCGTACACCGTACGGAACGGCAAGAGCACAGGATCGGAGAAGCGACGGTCCAGGGCGCGGCTCCGTTGGGGTGAGGCGGTCGGCGAGGTCCGCCAGTTGGTGGCGCGGCCCGCGGGTGGGGTTGGAGAGCGACATGTTCAGCATCGAGCGCGGACTGATCCTGGTCGCAGCGCTGGCGCGACGTCCCGAGAGGGTCGTCGCTCCGGCCGAAGCCGCGCCGCACACCGGCGAGGACGCCGCCGCGCGTCCGCGGCTCGTCCTCCTCCGGGGCGGGGCGGACGGCAGAGCGCGGGCAGAAGTCATGGAAGAGCGGCGCGTCGCCGGACGATGACCTCTTGTCTGGGCGCATGGCAGCGGCGAATTCGCTACCATCGCCCACGATGCCGACTCTCGCTCCGAAGCACCTCACCGACGCCGGCCCCCGTGTCCGCGGCGCCATCCCCTCCGAAGCCCCTCGGGCTCGGAGTTCCGAAAGCCCCATCCCGAGACACCTCCCCGGGCTTGACCTGGGGCCCATTGGCGGTCCGGCAGGTGGGGAACATCGGAATCAGTCCGCTCGTGCCGCATCTGCCGACCGGCCAATGGGTCCCGGCTCGGAGGCCGGGACGGCGGGCGTTGGTGAGCGGCGTTCCCGTCCAACGGCGGTCGACATCGGATGCTGCACCTCCGTCCGCCGCCCGAAGCTCCCTCGCCCCGCTTGCGGGGTGTGGGCCGGGGTGAGGGGCAGCCACACCCTCGGCTCAGGCGGCGTTCCCCCTCACCCTCCAGCCCTAAGCTCGGCTCCGCCTCGCCAAGGGCCGGAGCCCTCTCCCCGCAAGCGGGGCGAGGGAGCGGCCGGCGTTGCGCTTTGGGCTGCGATCGC
>JBFXAJ010000041.1:0-15430 GCA_050184415.1 Bauldia sp. | reverse complement strand
GCTCGGCCTCGAACTGATCCTGCCCGACTGGTTCTACGCCGCCGTTCTCGACGACGCGCTCGTGCTCACCATCGACCGGGCCTACTTCGAACTCACCGGCGGGCTCGAGCGCTGGCTCTATCGTCTGGTGCGCAAGCATGGCGGACGGCAGGAGTTCGGCTGGAGCTTCGACTTCGCGCATCTCCACGCCAAGTCCGGCAGCCTCTCACCGCTCAAGCATTTCGCCTACGACCTGCGCGACATCGTCCGCCGCCAACCGCTCCCCGGCTATCGCCTGACCATCGAGCCATGCGTGGGCGGCCCGGAAGTCCTCTGCTTCACGCCGATCGATCCCGCGTCCTTCGGAACACCGCGCCGACGTCGCCGCGCAACGCCACGCCCTGGGGATAAGCTGTGAATCGCCTCGTGCTATCAGGGACCGGCACTATCGTGCCATCGGGGACCGGACCTTCGTGCTATCGGGGACCGGAATCGTCGAATCGCCAAGCTGAATCAGTAGCTTGCAGGCCCCGTAACTTCTCTAACCCAGATTCCTTCGGAATCTTTCTAACGGACACGCGCTTTTGCACGCCTGCGGATAACTGTCCGCGAGCGCCGAGGAGCGCGCCATGATCGTCGCGCTGCTCAACCAGAAAGGCGGTGTCGGCAAGACGACGCTCGCGCTGCATCTCGCCGGCGAATGGGCTGGCCATGGAAAGCGCGTCATCCTCATAGATGCGGACCCGCAAGGTTCGGCCCTCGATTGGTCGCAGCAGCGCGCCCGCGAAGGCTTGCCGCGCCTCTTCGGTGTCGTCGGCCTGGCACGCGACACGCTGCATCGCGAAGCGCCGGAGCTCGCCCGCGATGCCGATCACGTCGTCATCGACGGACCTCCGCGCGTCGCCGGCCTCATGCGTTCGGCCCTGCTCGCCGCCGACCTCGTGCTCATCCCCGTCCAGCCGTCGCCGTTCGATGGATGGGCTTCGGCCGAAATGCTGGCGCTGCTTCGGGAAGCGCGCCTTTATCGTCCGCAGCTCGTCGCGCGGTTCGTTCTGAACCGCTGCGGCGCGCGGACCATCATCGCGCGCGAAACAGCCCAGACGCTCGTCGATCACGATCCGCCCGTGCTCGCCGCCACGATCGGCCAGCGTGTCGCCTTTGCAGACGCCGCCCAATCCGGCCGGCTCGTCTCCGAGGCAACTGCCGACAGCCCGGCCTCGGCTGAAATCGCCGCGCTCGCGGCCGAGGTGCGGAGGCTCGCGCCATGAGCAAGCGCAGCTTCGCTATGCGCCCAGGCGATCCCGAGAGCTGGGTCAAGGCGGCCGATGGGCGACGCGACCGCGAGCCCAATGCTTCTGCCTACACCGCCCGCCTGACGATCGACGTCACGCCCGAACTTCGCGGCCGCATCAAGGTCGTCGCGTTCCAGCGCGGGCAGACCGTCGCCGACATGCTGCGCGACCTTCTCGCGCGCGAGTTTCCCGCCGCTGACGGAGACGCGCGATGACCCGATCGTCAACATCTCGCGCGCAGCCCGTTCAACCACCGACAGGACCGGCGAGCCTCACGCATGTCGAGCTGATCTGGCGCGAGAAACAGATCGAGCATTGGATTCGCTTCGGCCCCGAGGTCCAGGAGCGGATTCTCGATCGCCGGCGCCGCATCCTCTCCTTTCCGGCCGGCACAGTCTTCGCCTTCGTCCGCTGGGCTTCCAACGACTATGGCACTGTTGTCTCGCGCATCGACATCGTGCGCGCGGTGGCCGCGTGCGAGCCCTATCAGACGCTGCCCTTCGTGCGTCCGGGCGGCGACATCCTGCTGAAGCTGGGCGGCTGGCCGACCGTCGAGCGGGTGCTGATCCTGATCGACGCCATCGAAGCGCTTGGCATCGATCCCGCCGACGCGGCGCCCGACTACTGGCGTCATGTCCATAACCGCTTGACCGCCGGCGATACGCCGCGGGCCTACACCCGCGAACAGCACCGCGCCTGGCTCCTGCGGCGGAGGGCCGAGCCGTGACGCGCTTCGGCTATGTCATGACGACATCTGTCGGAATGCTGCTGATCGGCGCGCTGTGGCTGGTCCACATCGCGCCCCGACTCGTCTGGAACGCCTCGGCCAGCGCGCCCGTCGGGCTCTACACCATCGGCGCTTCGACACCGCTCGAGGTCACGGACCTCGTCGCGGTCGACGCGCCCGAACCCCTTGCGACCTTCCTGTCGGTTCGCGGCTATCTACCGCGTGGCGTGCCGCTGATGAAGCGTGTCGCCGCGCTTCCCGGACAGCGCGTCTGCCGATCTGGCGCCAGCGTCACCGTCGATGGGATCGCTATCGGCGAAGCGCTCGAACGCGATCGCCTGGGCCGACCCCTACCAGTCTGGCAGGGCTGCCGCGCCGTCGCGCCAACCGAGCTGTTCCTCATGAACTGGCAGGTCCGCGACAGCCTCGACGGCCGCTATTTCGGGCCGCTTCCCGCCGCCTCGGTCATCGGCCGAGCCACCCCTCTCTACACCGACGAGGACGGCGATGGCCGCTTCGTCTGGCGCGCGCCGACGCGGTGACGGTGCGCCCATGACCAACCCCACCGCGCAGCCATGGAGATTGTCATGTCCCTGATCGGTCACTTCACGCGCACCAGAAATGGCTATGTCGGACGTGTTCGCACGCTTGGCCTCGATGCCGAGCTGGTGCTCGTGCCGGCGGAGCATTCCGACGCCGAGAACGCGCCCGACTACCGCATTCATCTCGGCAGCGACGCCGATGGACCCGAGATCGGTGCGGGCTGGAAGCGCACTGGCGAGAAGGCCGGCGACTATGTCTCGCTGCAAATCGACGATCCGACCTTCGGACAGCCGGTCCGCGCCAACCTCTTCCAATCGGCCGAAGACAAGTCCGCCTGGGGACTGCACTGGAACCGCCCGCCCAAGCGTGGCGAGCGGGACTGACCGATGTCCGCGCCGCGCCGCCAGTTCGCCGCCGGGCGGTCACTCACCGCCCGACATCTGACCCTTCTTCTCCTTTCCGGCCTCTTCTGCGCCGGAGCGACGCCATTGGTTCCGCCCGCGCAGGCGGGACCGCCCGAGGCTTCGAGCGATGTCTCGCCCTATGCCGGATTCGTCGCCGAGGCGGCGCGGCGCTTCGGCATTCCCGAACGCTGGATCTGGGCCGTGATGCGTGTCGAAAGCCGCGGCCGCGTTCGCGCGGTCTCTCCCAAAGGCGCGATGGGCCTGATGCAGATCATGCCCGACACCTGGGCCGAATTGCGTGCGCGCTACGGCCTTGGCGTCGACCCCTACGACCCACGCGACAACATCCTGGCGGGTGCGGCCTATCTGCGCGAGATGCACGACCGTTACGGCGCGCCCGGCTTCCTCGCGGCCTACAATGCGGGACCCGGCCGCTACGACGATTATGTCGCGTCCGGCCGTCCGCTACCCGCCGAAACCGTCGCCTATGTCGCCGCCCTCGCGCCGCTGGTCGGCAGCGAACCGCTTGCCCAAGGTGCCGTCGTAGCCGCTGCCAATCCGCTCGAATGGACGCGCGCACCACTGTTCGTTGCGCACTCTTACAGCGGCGGCGCTGCCGATCCGGCGCTGAACGAGCGTCAATCCAGTGGCGATCGCGCTGCAACCCCTAAGGACTCTGACGGTGCTGCCGAGCAGACGACCGGCGGCCTCTTCGTCGCGCGATCGAACGGCGGAGGCCCGCGATGACCGCGTTCGCATTCTGGCGCGCTCTGGCGGGCTCCCGGGAAGGAGAAGCAGGAAGCGGCCGGAGAGAGGTCAGCACGACCAACCGACGGCGAGATAAAAGCGGCTCGCTACGCTGGCGCAAGCCATTGCTTTCGCATGGCTTTTCGCGTGCCGGTCGGTCGGGTGCAGTGCCGCGCCTTGGACTTTCGCCAACAATTTCAGGGATGTTTTCGGCACTGTGCGCCCGAACGCCCGCTGGAGCCCGGCCATGAGCGAGGGCGACGGCGACTTCCGCATCCGGCCCGGCCGCATCCGCTCCACGCGTGCGCCGAAGCCAAAGCGCTTCATCAATCAGGTCCTGCGCGCCGCCAAACGCGCCGGCCATGTTTCCGCTCATGGCGCGCCGGGCCGCAGAGCGTCCAGCTATGGGCGCTCGACCTTCGGACGCGGACGCATCAGCTTCAGCCGGGCGCGCCTGTTCAGCCCTTCGCGCCGCGTCGTGGTGAAAGCCCGGATAGCCCGCCATCAAGGCAGAGCGTTCCGCTCAGCGCCGCTTGCCGCCCATCTCTCCTATCTCAAGCGCGACGGCGTCACACGCGATGGCGAGAAGGCGGTGATGTTCGACGCCGGCAGCGACCGCGCCGACGACGCGGGCTTCGCGGCGCGAGCCAAGGGCGACCGGCATCACTTTCGCTTCATCATCTCGCCCGAGGACGCCGGGGACATGACCGACCTTCGCGCCTTCACCCGCGACCTCGCGAGCCAAATGGAAGCCGATCTCGGCACCAGGCTCGATTGGGTCGCCGTCGATCACTGGAACACCGACAACCCGCACGTCCATCTGCTCGTGCGCGGTGTCGACGAGCAAGGGGCCGACCTCGTCATATCGCGCGACTATATCAGCCGCGGCCTGCGCTCGCGCGCCGAGGATCTCGTCTCCATCGAGCTCGGCCCGAAGCCCGAGCACGAGATCCGCCATGCGCTGGAACGGGAGATCACGGCGGAGCGCTGGACGCGCCTCGACGTCGAGATCCGCATCGCCGCCGACGAGACAGGCTACATCGACCTGCGGCCCGAGCAACCCGGCGCCTCCGATCCTCACACACGCCGCCTGATGATCGGCCGGCTCCAGCATCTGGAGAAAATGGGCCTCGCGACAGCTGCCAGCTCAGGCGAGTGGATGGTGGGGCTCGACGCCGAACGGCATCTGCGCGACCTCGGCATGCGGGGCGACATCATCAAGACCATGCATCGCGCCTTCGCCGAACGCGGCCAGGAGCGCGGCGTCGCCGACTATGTGATAGAGGGAGGCGCGGCCCAGGCACCGATCATTGGCCGGCTGGTCGACCGCGGCTTGCACGACGAGCTGACCGGCGAAGCCTATGCGGTGATCGACGGCACCGACGGCCGCGCCCATCATGTCCGCTTTCGGGGAATCGACGCGTTCCAGCATGCGCCGCCGATCGGCGGCATCGTCGAGGTGCGGCGCTTCGGCGGGCCGGACGAGCGGCGGCCGACCCTGGTGCTCGCCAACCGATCCGATCTCGATCTCAACCGGCAGATCACGGCGCCGGGCGCCACTTGGCTCGATCATCGTATCATCGAGCGCGAGCCCATGCCGCTCTCCATGGGCGGCTTCGGGCGCGAGGTGCGCGACGCCATGCAGGCACGAGCCGAGCATCTCGCCGACGAAGGCCTCGCCAGACGCCAGGGGCAGCGCATCATCCTGCAGCGCGATCTCCTGAACACCCTGCGCCGGCGCGAGCTCGACGCCGCAGGCGCGAAGCTCTCGGCGGAAACCGGCCTCGCGCACATGAAGGCCGCCGCCGGCGAGCATGTCGCGGGAGTCTATCGCCAGCGGCTGACGCTCTCTTCCGGCCGCTTCGCGATGATCGACAACGGGCTCGGCTTCCAGCTCGTGCCCTGGTCTCGCGAGATCGAGCGCAAGCTCGGCCAGCATATCGCCGGTGTCGCAAAGGACGGCGGCGGCATCGAATGGAGTCTCGGCCGCAAACGGGGGCTCGGCCTGTAACCGACAAGCAAGAAAGGAGCGCCGCCCATGTCCGCGACGAAAATCCTCTGGGGCCAGATCACCACCGTCTTCCTGATCGTGCTGTTCACGACCTGGGCGGCGACGCAGTGGACGGCCTGGCGGCTCGGCTTCCAGCCTCAACTGGGACAACCCTGGTTCGAGCTGGCGGGCTGGCCAATCTACTATCCGCCGGCCTTCTTCTGGTGGTGGTACTTCTACGACGCCTATGCGCCGCCGATCTTCGTGGAGGGCGCCTATATCGCGGCCTCGGGCGGCTTCATCTCCATCGCTGTCGCGATCCTCATGTCGGTGTGGCGCGCTCGCGAGGCGAAGAACGTCGAGACCTACGGCTCCGCCCGCTGGGCGGAGCTGCGGGAGGTGAAGGCCGCGGGCCTGCTCGGACCGGATGGCGTCGTCCTCGGCATGCTCGGCGATGCCTATCTTCGCCATGACGGACCCGAGCACATCCTCTGCTTCGCGCCGACCAGATCGGGCAAAGGCGTCGGCCTCGTCGTGCCCTCGCTCCTGACCTGGCCGGGCTCCGCCATCGTCCACGACATCAAGGGGGAGAACTGGCAACTCACCGCCGGCTTTCGCGCGAAGCACGGCCGGGTGCTGCTCTTCGATCCCACCAACCCCAAATCGGCCGCCTACAATCCGCTCCTCGAGGTGCGGCGCGGCGAATGGGAGGTGCGCGATGTGCAGAACGTCGCGGACGTGCTCGTTGACCCCGAAGGCTCGCTCGACAAGCGCAACCACTGGGAAAAGACCAGCCATTCGCTCCTCGTCGGCGCGATCCTGCATGTCCTCTATGCAGAGGAAGACAAGACCCTCGCCGGCGTCGCCGCCTTCCTGTCCGACCCGCGTCGGCCGATCGAGTCGACGTTGAAGGCGATGATGACGACGCCGCACCTCGGCAAGGCTGGCCCGCATCCCGTCGTCGCTTCGACGGCCCGCGAGCTGCTCAACAAGAGCGACAACGAGCGCTCCGGCGTTCTGTCCACGGCCATGTCGTTCCTGGGCTTGTACCGCGATCCCGTCGTCGCCGAGGTAACGCGCCGCTGCGACTGGCGGATTGCCGACCTGATCGCGGATCCAAAGCCGGCGACGCTCTACCTCGTGGTGCCGCCATCCGACATCTCGCGGACGAAGCCGCTGATCCGCCTCGTGCTCAACCAAATCGGCCGGCGCCTGACCGAGGACCTGCATGCGAAGGACCGGCGCCATCGCGTGCTGATGATGCTCGATGAGTTCCCGGCGCTCGGAAGGCTCGACTTCTTCGAGAGCGCGCTCGCCTTCATGGCGGGCTATGGCCTCAAATCGTTCCTGATCGCGCAGTCGTTGAACCAGATCGAGAAGGCCTATGGTCCGAACAACTCCATCCTCGACAATTGCCATGTCCGCGTGAGCTTCGCGACCAACGATGAGAGGACCGCGAAACGGGTGAGCGACGCGCTCGGCACCGCCACCGAGATGAAGGCGATGCGCAACTATGCCGGCCACCGGCTCAGCCCCTGGCTCGGCCACCTGATGGTGTCGCGCTCGGAAACCGCCCGGCCCCTGCTCACCCCTGGCGAAGTGATGCAGCTTCCGCCGACCGACGAAATCGTCATGGCCGCCGGCGTGCATCCGATCCGGGCAAAGAAGGCGCGCTACTACGAGGATCGCCGTTTCACCGAGCGTGTCCTCCCATCGCCCGATCCGGCGAAATGCGGCCGGTCGACGCGCAAGGATGGCTGGTCCGACCTGAAGCCGCAGCGGCCCGACGCCGTGCTGCTCGCCGAGATCGAGAAGGCCGAGGACGCCGCCAATAGCGGCTTGCGGCGTGAGCCCGAGCTTCCCGATCACGTCGCCATCGCCAAGGAGACCACCGAGCAGAAGCCGGCGGAGGAGTTCGCCATCGTTCTCGACGACGCGCCGGAAGACGCGGCGCGCCAGCGGCAGATCCTGCGCCAGCAGATGCGCGGCGTCGCCCGGCAGGTCGCGCTCGATCCCAATGACGGCATCGATATGTGAGGCGGCCATGCGCGACCGGATGAATGTCTATTTCCCGCCGGAGATGCTGCGCCAGATCGCCGACCTCGCCGACCGCAAGAAGCTCTCGCGCTCGGCGATCGTCGAGGCCGCGGTCGCCTCCTTCCTGTCACCCGATGGCGCGGACAAGCGCGAGGCGGCGTTCACGCGCCGCCTCGACCGCCTTTCGCGCCAGGTCCAGCGGCTCGAACGCGACCTCGGCGTCACGGCGGAAACGCTCGCGCTGTTCGTCCGCTTCTGGCTCACCGTCACGCCGCCGTTGCCGAACGACGGACAGGGAGCTGCGCAGATCAAGGGGCGCGAGCGCTATGAAGGCTTCATCGAAACGCTCGGCCGCCGACTCCAGAAAGGTCAGAGCTTCCTCAAGGAGATACCGGACGATGTTGCCGGCGGCACGTCGGCGCCTCCAACCGAAGCGCACGAAGAGGACCGTTAGTGAACTGAAACCGTCGCACCAGCCGCCGTTGCAGCCGCCGGCAAGTGGTTCGGCGGCGCCATCCTCTTCGCCGACGGACTGCGTGTGAGCAATAGAGCCCGCGCTTCGATTTTCTTATAGAATGGAAAGAACTCTACATCAAAGGCATGGCGAAGACTTGAGGACATGGGCAGCGACGACTGGCGAGATGGCAGCGATCAAAACATCTTTGAGATGTGTGTCACGAATGGAGGTCCCGGCTTCTGGATCCGTCGAACAACGTGGGGAGCGACCTGCGCGCGCGTTGTCGGTGTCGGCGCGATGACGAAGCCTGCTCCGTATTTCGGCAACCCTTCCGTTTTGATGGACGTCTATAGCTTGGCCGGAGAGTTGAGGGAGAACCTGGCGCAAGTATCGGTCCCCGGCACTTACAAGACCTGGCGGAGAATTCCTGCGCCTTCATGGGCAGAGCATGCCAACTTGCGATCGCTCGACGATCCCGCCATCATTGCCACTCTTCAATCCCTTGACCGAAGACGCCACAAGGCACCTCGCGAAGAGCAGAAGGTGGAAGAGCGCGTCCTTCTTTCGGTCCCCTTCTCGCGCAAGGAGGAGGCCAAGAAACTCGGCGCTCGCTGGTCGCCGGCGGAGAGGCTCTGGTGGATCCCGGCGAGCAACAAACGGGCACTCGCCCAGGCGCGGACCTTGGGCTTCCTCCCGGACAGCAACTGAATAGACCGCTATAGGCTTTCGGAACTGATGTCGCTGGAATCGGCGACCCGCGGGCCTTCACTTTCGATCGTGAACGGAGCCGACGTGCTCACCTGTTGCGGCAAGCGCTCTCGCCGTTTCCCTGTCTTTCTACGCTACATCGCTACTACGCCCACGGCCTTGTTGCGGTGGCCAAATTTCTGCCTCTTCTACTCATCCCCGATCCAGGGCCGCGCGTCGCGAAGGCCCGCCAGAGAACGGGGACGACGTGGCGGCCACTCACCAGCAATCGGAAGCTATCCAGCGCGGGGCACGCATGTTGCGCACGGCCCTTGGGCCGGCGATCGCCCGATTCCTGGAAAACCCCGCGATCGTCGAGGTGATGCTCAACCCCGATGGCCGGCTCTGGATCGATCGGCTGTCCGAAGGCCTCGCCGACACCGGGGAGCGGCTGTCGCCGGCCGATGGCGAACGCATCGTGCGGCTCGTCGCGCACCATGTCGGCGCCGAGGTCCACGCCGGTAGGCCGCGCGTCTCGGCCGAGCTGCCCGGGACGGGTGAGCGGTTCGAGGGCCTCCTTCCGCCAGTCGTGGCGGCGCCCGCCTTCGCGATCCGCAAGCCGGCCGTCGCCGTCTTCACGCTGGAGGACTATGTCGCAACCGCGATCATGTCGGCCGACCAGGCCGCGATCCTGCGCCAGGCCGTGGCCGAGCGGCGCAACATCCTTGTCGCCGGCGGCACCTCGACGGGCAAGACGACGCTCACCAATGCGCTGCTGGCCGAAGTGGCCAAGACTGAAGACCGCGTTGTTCTGATCGAGGACACCCGCGAGCTGCAATGCGCTGCCCCCAACCTGGTGGCGATGCGCACCAAGGACGGCGTCGCTACCCTCTCCGAGCTCGTCCGCTCCTCGCTTCGTCTGCGTCCCGACCGGATTCCTATTGGCGAGGTACGTGGCGCGGAGGCGCTCGACCTCTTGAAGGCCTGGGGCACCGGACATCCCGGAGGCATCGGCACGATCCACGCCGGCACAGCGCTCGGCGCGCTGCGCCGCCTCGAGCAGCTCATCCAGGAAGCCGTCGTCACCGTTCCGCGGGCGCTGATCGCCGAGACCGTCGATCTTGTCGCAGTGCTGAGCGGCCGCGGCTCAACCCGTCGCCTTGCCGAGCTCGCCCGCGTCGAGGGCCTCACGGCCGAGGGCGATTACCGGATCACCCCCGCAACACACCCCCTGACAGGAGACCCCTCATGATGCGTCATCGCCCGCGCCTCAGCCGCCACATCTCGGCGGCGGCAACCGCCGCCTTTCTCAGCCTGGCGCTCGCGCCCGCGGCCCATGCCTCCGGCTCGTCCATGCCATGGGAAGCGCCCCTTCAGTCGATCCTCGAATCGATCGAAGGCCCCGTGGCCAAGATCATCGCGGTGATCATCATCATCGTCACCGGCCTCACGCTCGCCTTTGGCGATACCTCGGGCGGATTCCGAAGGCTGATCCAGATCGTCTTCGGCCTGTCGATCGCCTTCGCCGCGTCGAGCTTCTTCCTGTCCTTCTTCTCCTTCGGCGGCGGAGCGCTCGTCTGATGACGGGCGTGGCCGACAGCGCCGGCGAGGTTCCGGGCTTCACCGTACCGGTCCACCGGGCGCTGACCGAGCACATCCTGCTCGGCGGCGCTCCGCGTTCGATCGCCATCCTCAACGGAACGCTGGCCGCCGCGCTGGGGCTCGGCTTGCGACTCTGGCTGGTCGGCCTCGGTCTCTGGGCCATCGGACACCTCGCCGCCGTCTGGGCGGCCAGGCGCGATCCGCAATTCGTCGATGTGGTGCGCCGCCATCTGCGCATCCCCGGCCACCTTTCGGTCTGAGGAGACGCCCCATGATGAGCCTCGCCGAATATCGCCGGACCTCGACCCGCCTCGCGGACTTCCTGCCCTGGGCCGCGCTCGCCGGCGAAGGCGTCGTCCTCAACAAGGATGGGAGCTTCCAGCGCACCGCCCGTTTTCGCGGTCCCGATCTCGACTCCGCCGTACCGGCCGAACTGGTCGCGGTCGCCGGCCGCCTCAACAACGCCTTCCGCCGCCTGGGCTCCGGCTGGGCGATCTTCGTCGAGGCGCAGCGGCATGGCGTTGCGGCCTATCCGTCGAGCCTCTTTCCCGAAGCTGCGTCCGCCCTCGTCGATGCCGAGCGCAAGGCTGAATTCGAGGAAGAGGCTTCGCACTTCGAGTCGAGCTACTTCCTGACCTTCACGTATCTGCCGCCCGCCGAAGACGCTGCGCGCGCAGAAAGCTGGCTCTATGAGGGCAAGTCCGACAAGCGCGTCGACCCGCATGAAGCGCTGCGCGGCTTCATCGATCGCACCAACCGCGTCCTCCAGCTCGTCGAGAGCTTCATGCCGGAATGCGGCTGGCTCGATGATGCCGAGACGCTGACCTATCTCCATTCCACGGTCTCGGCCAAGCGTCATCGCGTGCGCGTTCCCGAGACGCCGATGTATCTCGACGCGCTGCTGGCCGATCAGCCGCTCACGGGCGGCCTTGAGCCGCGCCTCGGTGACCAGCATCTGCGCATCCTCACCATCGTCGGCTTTCCGAGTGCGACGACGCCGGGTCTGCTCGATGAACTCAACCGGCTCGCCTTCGCCTATCGCTGGTCGACACGCGCGATCCTGCTCGACAAGACCGACGCGACCAGGCTGCTGACGAAGATAAGGCGCCAATGGTTCGCCAAGCGCAAGTCGATCGCCGCGATCCTCAAAGAGGTGATGACCAACGAAGCCTCCGTGCTGGTCGACACCGACGCGGCGAACAAGGCGGCCGACGCCGATCTTGCCCTGCAGGAACTGGGCGCCGACTACGCCGGCCAGGCCTATGTCACCGCGACCATCACGGTCTGGGACGCCGATCCACGCATTGCGGCCGAGAAGCTTCGCCTCGTCGAAAAGGTCGTTCAGGGCCGCGATTTCACCGCCATGCCGGAGACGATCAACGCGGTCGATGCCTGGCTGGGTTCGCTCCCCGGCCATGTCTACGCCAATGTCCGGCAACCGCCGATCTCCACGCTCAATCTCGCCCACATGATCCCGCTTTCGGCGGTGTGGGCGGGGCCGGAACGGGATGAGCACTTCGGGTCGCCCCCCTTGCTCTACGGCAAGACCGAGGGAAGCACCCCGTTCCGGTTTTCCCTTCATGTCGGCGACGTCGGCCACACGCTCGTCGTCGGTCCGACCGGCGCAGGCAAGTCCGTGCTGCTGGCGCTGATGGCCCTCCAGTTTCGGCGCTATCCGAAGTCCCAGGTCTTCGCCTTCGATTTCGGC
Source organism: Bauldia sp. (assembly GCA_050184415.1). GTDB lineage: Bacteria > Pseudomonadota > Alphaproteobacteria > Rhizobiales > Kaistiaceae > JADLGL01. Next base: position 3,257 of record JBFXAJ010000041.1, on the reverse strand, counting down.
GGTTCGATCCGCGCCGCGGCGCTCGCCTGTGGCGGCGACTGGCACGATCTCGGCGGCGGGTCGACGGACGGCGCGGACCATAACGTGTCGCTGCAGCCGCTCAGTGGCATCCACGACGTTCCCGAACGCGCCTGGGCGGCTGACTGGATCGTCGCGATCCTTGTCCGCGAGGGCGTCGCCATCACGCCCGAGGTGAAGGAGCATGTCTGGACGGCGCTGACCTCGCTCGCCACCGCCCCGGTCCCCGAGCGCACCATCACCGGCCTTGCCGTCCTCCTTCAGTCCAACGATCTCAAGCAGGCGCTCAGGCCCTATTGCGTCGGTGGTGCCTACGGCCGGCTGCTCGACGCTGAATCGGAACATCTCGGGTCCGCCGCGGTGCAGGCGTTCGAGACCGAAGGGCTGATCGGCACGGGCGCGGCAGCGGCCGTGCTCGCCTACCTCTTCCATCGCATAGAGGATCGCCTCGACGGCAGCCCGACGCTGCTGATCGTGGACGAAGGCTGGCTGGCCCTCGATGACGAGGGATTCGCCGGCCAGCTCCGCGAATGGCTGAAGACGCTGCGCAAGAAGAACGCGTCGGTCGTTTTCGCCACGCAATCGCTCTCCGACATCGACGGCTCGGCAATCGCACCGGCGATCATCGAGAGCTGCCAGACCCGGCTACTGCTTCCCAACGAACGCGCGATCGAGCCGCAGATCACCGCGATCTACCGCCGCTTCGGCCTCAACGACCGCCAGATCGAAATCCTCGCCCGCGCAATGCCCAAGCGCGACTACTACTGCCAGTCGCGGCGCGGCAACCGGCTCTTCGAGCTCGGTCTCTCGGATGTGGCGCTCGCGCTCTGCGCAGCGTCCTCGAAAACCGACCAGGCCGCGATCGACCGCATCGTCGCCGAGCACGGCCGCGACGGATTCCTTGGTGCCTGGCTGCGCCATCGCGGCGTCGACTGGGCCGCCGACCTCATTCCCGACCTCACCAACCTGGAGACCCTGCCATGAAATACCGACGCTCGCGCGCGGCCATCGCCGCTGCGTTCCTTTCGCTCACCGCGTCCGTCTCGCCCGTGTTCGTCACGCCGGCGCACGCGATCATCGTCTACGACCCCACCAACTATGCCCAGAACGTGCTGCAGGCCGCGCGCGCGCTCGAGCAGATCACCAATCAGATCACCTCGCTCCAGAACGAAGCGCAGATGCTGATCAATCAGGCGCGCAATCTTGCAAGCCTGCCCTACTCGTCGCTTCAGCGGCTCCAGCAGTCGGTGCAACGGACCCAGCAACTCCTCGCTCAGGCGCAGAACATCGCCTTCGACGTCCAGCAGATCGATCGCGCCTTCCAGACGACCTACGGCAATGCCTCGCTCTCGGCGTCCGATCAGCAGCTCGTCGCAGACGCACGCACGCGCTGGCAGAACACGGTCGGTGGCCTGCAGGACGCGATGCGCGTGCAGGCGACAGTCGTCGGCAACATCGACACCAACCGCGCGGAAATGTCCGCGCTCATCGGCCAGAGCCAGGGCGCCACGGGCGCCCTGCAAGCGACGCAAGCCGGCAACCAGCTTCTCGCCCTCCAAGCGCAGCAGCTCGCCGATCTCACCGCCGTCGTCGCCGCCAACGGCCGCGCCGAAGCGCTGTCGCAGGCCGAGCGGGCGGCCGCTGCCGAACAGGGCCGCGAGCAGCGTCGGCGCTTCCTGACGCCCGGGTCGGGCTACCAGCCCGGCAACGCCAAGATGTTCTACAGCGGCAATTGAGGGCGGCAGCATGGACGGGAAGCTGCTGGCCCGGATCGGCGCCGTGGTGTTCGTCGCGCTCGCCGTCACCGCGACCGCGATCGAGATGACCCGGAAGGAGGATGAGCCGTCGAGCCGGGCCAGCGAGTCTGTGGGGGTAACGCCCGCCGATCCGCTTCGCACCGAGCTGATCCGCTGCCAGGGTCTCGGCGAGGCCGGGCCTCGCGACCCGGCCTGCCTGCGCGCCTGGGCGGAGAGCCGCGAGCGGTTCCTCACCTCCGGCGCGCGGCCGGCGGAGCGTGTTCCCGATCCACTGGCCACGCCCGACCCATCCATTGAGGACCCCGCAGGCGATCCGCTCCGCAAGGAAAGCGCGCCCGTGCCTGAAGAAGAGCAATAGCAACATGGGCGGCACCGGCGTCATCGACCATTTCCTGGAGGTCTTCACCCGCTACATCGATAGCGGCTTCGGGCTGCTTTCCGGCGAGGTCGCCTTCATCGCGACCACGCTGATCGTCATCGACGTGACGCTCGCCGCGCTGTTCTGGAGCTGGGGCGCCGACGACGACATCATGGCGCGCCTCATCAAGAAGACCCTGTTCGTCGGCGTCTTCGCCTACATCATCGGCAACTGGAACAATCTCGCCCGCATCGTCTTCGAGAGCTTCGCCGGCCTCGGCCTGAAAGCCTCGGGCACCGGCTTCTCGACGGCGGATCTGCTGCGTCCGGGCAAGGTTGCGCAGACCGGCCTCGATGCCGGGCGACCCCTGCTCGACTCCATCTCCGACCTGATGGGCTACTGGTCGTTCTTCGAGAACTTCATCCAGATCGCCTGCATGTTCCTCGCCTGGGCGCTGGTGCTGCTCGCTTTCTTCATCCTCGCCATCCAGCTCTTCGTCACACTGATCGAGTTCAAGCTGACGACGCTCGCCGGCTTCGTGCTCATCCCCTTCGGCCTGTTCGGCAAGAGCGCCTTCATGGCCGAGCGGGTGCTGGGCAACGTCGTCTCGTCGGGCATCAAGGTGCTGGTCCTCGCCGTCATCATCGGCATCGGCTCCACACTCTTCTCCGAGTTCACAGCGGGCTTCGAGGGCACGACACCGACGATCGACGAGGCGATGGCGATCGTCCTCGCGGCGCTGTCGCTCCTCGGACTCGGCATCTTCGGACCCGGGATCGCCAACGGCCTCGTCTCGGGCGGCCCGCAACTCGGCGCCGGCTCCGCCGTCGGCGCCGGGCTCGCGGCGGGCGGCACAGTGATCGCGGCCGGCGCAGCCGGCGGGTTCGCCGCGCGAGGCGGGGCCGCCGCCCTGTCCGGCACGGCCGCCGCCGCGCGGGGCGGCGCAGCGCTCGCCGGTGGTGCTGCCACCGCCTACAGCCTCGGCGCGGCCGGCCATTCCGGTCTCCAAGGTGTGGCGTCGGGACTGGGTGGTGTTGCGCGGGCCGCCGGCACTGCCGCGACGTCGCCGCTGCGCCGCGCCGCCTCTCGTGCCGCCGACAGCATGCAATCGAGCTTCAACGCTG
>JBFXAJ010000040.1:0-17632 GCA_050184415.1 Bauldia sp. | reverse complement strand
AACCCGACACACGCGCAGGAGACGGTCACGATCGGCGTCGCGGTTCCGCTCAGCGGCCCGCTCGCCCCGCTCGGCGCCGAGATCGAAGCAGGCGTCCGCGCGGCCGCCGCGCAGTTGAACGATGCCGGCGGCGTCCGCGGCATGAACGTCGCCGTCGAGGCGATCGACGATGGCTGCGCCGAGGAACGCGCGTTGGCCGTCGCGAACCGGCTTGCCGGCGCGGGCGTGGTGATGGTCGTCGGCCATCTCTGCTCGGCACCGGCGATCGCGGCCGCGCCGGTCTATGTCGGGGAAAGGATCATCCAGATCGCGCCGGGCGCGCCCGACCCGGCCTACACCGAGGAGGCCCGCGGCACCGGCACCTTCCGCCTTCACGCGCGGTCGGATGCCGAGGCCGGCGTCGTGACGGAGTTCCTCGCCGCCACATTCCCGACCGCGACGATCGCCATCATCGACGACCGCACCTCCTATGGCCGCAGCCTCGCGACCGGCGTCCGCGACGGCCTCGCCGCGCGCGGCCTGACCGCAATCGTGAGCCAGAGCTATTTCCGCTCCGAGCTTGATCCCGCCGCGCTGGCCGACCGGCTCCGCGCGGCCGGCGTCGGCGTGGTCTTCGCGGCCGGCGACCCGGCCGAGATGGCCGCGCTCCGCAATGATCTCGTCGCCGCCGGGATCGATGCGCCCTTCGTCACCGGTGACGTCGCCGCCGATCCGGCATTTCTGGCCGGCGCCGGCGACAATGCCGACGGCGTCATCTTCACGTTTCCTCCCGACTACGCCGCCGCTCCGGCCGCCGCAGTGCCGGTCGCCGCGCTGGCGGCGGCTGGCGCAATCGCTGGCAATGCCGCCCTCACCGGCTTTGCCGCGGTCGAGGTGTGGGCCGACGCCGTCCAGGCCGCGGAGAATCTCGACTATGAGGATGTCGCCGCCGCGATCGAGGCCGGCGTGTTCACGACCGCATTGGGCACCATCGCGTTCAACGACATCGGCGAGGCGGACGTCGCGGGCTGGATCGTGCAGGTCTGGGAGGATGGAATCCACACGCCGTACCAGCCATAGGCTGCCCGGCACGGCCCGCGACCAAGCCGCCGAATTGCGCATGATGCAGCCGCGTGCTACCCGCGCCGCTGGCTCCCACTCGCGAGGCAAAGAATGTCGCGTTCCGTCCTGATTGCGCCGTCGATCCTGTCGTCGGACTTCTCCAAGCTCGCCGAGGAGATTCGTGCCGTTCAGAACGCAGGCGCCGACTGGATCCACGCCGACGTCATGGACGGCCACTACGTCCCGAACCTCACCTTCGGCCCGCCGGTGGTGAAGGCGATCCGGCCGCATGTGAAGGGCGTCCTCGACGTCCACCTCATGATCACACCGGTCGACCCGTACCTCCAGGCATTCGCCGACGCCGGGTCGGATATCATCACCGTGCACGTCGAATCCGGGCCGCATCTCCACCGCTCGCTCCAGGCGATCCGCGCCATGGGCAAGAAGGCCGGCGTCACGCTCAACCCGTCGACCCATGAGAGCGCCATCGCCTACGTCAAGGACATCGTCGACCTCGTCCTCGTCATGAGCGTCAACCCCGGCTTCGGCGGCCAGGCCTTCATTCCGTCCGCGGTCGACAAGGTCCGCAGCATCCGTCAGATGGTCGGCCCCAACGTCCTCATCGAGGTCGACGGCGGCGTGACCCCCGAGACCGCGCCCGCGCTCATCGCCGCCGGCGCCGACGTGCTCGTGGCCGGCGCGGCCGTGTTCAAGGGCGGCACCGAGGACGCCTACCGGTCGAACATCGCGGCGATCCGCACGGCCGCGACGTCGATCGCCGCGTAGCGGCCATCGACGGACGCCGGCCGCGCACGCAAAGGAGGGATCAAGACATGCGCCAGTTGCTGCTTGCCCTTCTTGCGATGGTGGCGTTCGCCCTGCCGGCCCGCGCCGGCGACTACGCCGCGCTGTCGATCATCGGCTTCTCCGCCGATGGCGCCTATTTCGCCTTCGAGGAATACGGGATCCAGGACGGCTCGGGATTTCCCTACTCCGCGATCTATATCGTCGAGACCGCCACCGACACCTGGCTCGAGGGTTCGCCCTACTCGGTGCGCCTCGACAGCGAAGGGGCCTTGCTGGCCGACGCCCGCAACCAGGCGCTCGGACTTGCTGCGAACACGCTCAATTCGCTCGCGATCTTCCTCCCCGGCGCGGCGCTCGTCAGCAATCCGCTGACCGAGATCGTCCCCAATCCGCACGTCCAGGACTTCTACACCACGCTCTTCACCCCGCTCCAGGATACCCACTTCCGGCTGGAGGTGACCGAGCAGCCGCTTGCCGCCGCCGACTGCCCCGACTTCGGCGACACCTATGTCGGCTACGCCCTCACGCTGACCGACCCGGCTGGCGCTTCCCGCGACCTTCATCGCGACGAACAGATTCCCGGCAGCCGCAATTGCCCGATCGGCTACGGCATCTCGGACGTGATCCTGTTCGACAACGGCCGCGACGTGCCGGTGCTCATGGTGATGCTGAACCTCTGGCAGGTCGGCTTCGAAGGCCCGAACCGGCGGTTCCTCGCCGTTGCCGCAACCCTCCCCCGCTAGCGGAACATCGGGGCGCCTGGGGCGCCGCTCCTTTCGGCCGACGCTGGGATTCGCGCTCTCCTATAGCGCAGCCATCGGCGTGGCCGGCGTCCTCGGGGCGCTGATCGTCCGCCGCGGCATCGAGGGCGATCTTGCCCTCGCCCTTGGCCTGTTCACCGCCGGCTCGTTCGTCGCCGGCATCGTTGCGGGCGCTCTGGTGCGGCGCATCGGCTCGCGGCTGGAGCCTCGAGCCCGGCTCGCCTTCGCGGTCCTGGCGCTGATGCTGCTGACCTCAGCGGCTCAGCACATCGCCTATTTCATCCATTATGTGTGGTACTATTCCGGCTGGTGGGGAGAGCCGCTCAGCCCCGGCTGGCTCGAGGCATTCGTCACCGCCTACGCCGGCTCGGGCTTCTACTTCATCGCCCTCGGCCTGCCGCTCATGCTCCCCGTCGGCATTCCGGTGATCTTTGCGGCTGCGATCTTTCTCGCTCGCACGGGCACGGATTCGCGGTAGCGTGGGCTGGGCGACGTTACGTCGGGGGTCGAAATGCGCCGGGCAATCCTCGCTTTCCTCAGCGTCCTTGGTCTCGCATCGCCAGCATTTGCTGCCGACAGCGCCGACCGCACCATCCTCGGTTTCTCGCCCGACGGCGCCTATTTCGCCTTCGAACAATATGGCGTCCAGGATGGTTCCGGCTTCCCCTACGCCACCATCTTCGTGATCGAGACCGCGACCGACAGCTGGGTCACGGGATCGCCGTTCTCCATCCGCCTCGAAGGCGAGAACGACACGCTCGAAGCCGCCCGCGCGCAGGCGCTCGCGGCGGCAACACCGATGCTCACCAGTCTCGGCATCGGCGTGGAAGGACGCCTCCTCGTGACGAATCCCTTCAATGAGATCGCCCCCGACCCGCACGTCCAGTCGTTCTTCGCAACGGCGTGGCAGCCCCCGCCGGGCCAGTTCTTCACGCTGGCCCTCGCCGACGTCCCGCTCCCGGCTGCCGCAAGCTGCCCGCCCGACCTCGGCTACACCTATGTCGGCTATGCCCTCGCTTTGTCCGCGCCCGACGGGACCGCCCGGGAGTTGCACCGCGACACGCGGATCCCGTCGAGCCGCGCCTGCCCGATCGGCTACAGCTTCTCCGACGTGGTCCTCTTCGAGCGCGAGGGCGACGATGTCCTCATCGTGATCCTCAACCTGTATCAGGTCGGATTCGAAGGCCCCGACCGCCGCTTCCTCGGGGTTGCGACCACGATCCCGCAATAGGCGTCGCGGCATCTCCGCCGCGTTGCTGCCCGGCGCCGCGGCTGTTAGACCGCAGGCCTCTCAGCGAAGGTTTTTGCCCGTGATCCCGCGCTACACCCGGCCGGAAATGGCCGCGATCTGGTCCCAGGATCAGAAGTTCCGCATCTGGTTCGACATCGAGCTCGCAGCCTTGGAGGCGATGGCCGAGCTCGGCTATGTCCCCGCCGAGGCGGCGAAGGTGGTGCGCGAGAAGGGCGACGCCGCGACCTTCGACGTCGACCGCATCGACACCATCGAGCGCGAGGTGAAGCATGACGTCATCGCGTTTCTCACCCATCTGCCGGAGCTGGTCGGGCCTGAGGCGCGGTTCGTCCATCAGGGCCTGACGTCGTCGGACATCCTCGACACCTGCTTCAACATCCAGCTCGTCCGCGCCGCCGACATCATGCTGGCGGACATCGACCGTCTTCTCGCGGCGCTGAAGACGCGCGCCTTCGAGCACAAGAACACCGTCACCGTGGGCCGCAGCCACGGCATCCATGCCGAGCCCACGACCTTCGGCGTGAAGCTCGCCCAGGCCTATGCCGAGTTCGCCCGCGCCCGGCGCCGGCTGCACGACGCCCGCGAGGAGGTTGCGACCTGCGCCCTCTCCGGCGCCGTCGGCACCTTCGCCAATGTCGATCCGCGCGTGGAGGACATGGTCGCGCATCGGCTCGGCCTTCGGCCCGAGCCGGTGTCGACGCAAGTGATCCCGCGCGACCGCCACGCGATGTATTTCGCGACGCTCGGCGTGATCGCCTCCTCCGTGGAGCGCCTCGCGGTCGAGATCCGCCATCTGCAGCGCACCGAGGTCCTCGAAGCGGAAGAATACTTCTCGCCGGGCCAGAAGGGCTCGTCGGCGATGCCGCACAAGCGCAACCCGGTGCTGTCGGAGAACGTCACCGGCCTCGCCCGCCTCGTCCGCGGCATGGCTCTGCCGGCGATGGAGAACGTCGCGCTCTGGCACGAGCGCGACATCTCCCACTCCTCGGTCGAGCGGATGATCGGTCCGGACGCCACCGTCACGCTCGACTTCGCGCTCGCGCGCCTGGCCGGGATCATCGAGAAGCTGATCGTCTATCCTGAGAACATGCAGCGGAACCTCGACCTCCTCGGCGGTCTGGTTCATTCGCAGCGCGTTCTCCTCGCCCTCATCGAGAAGGGCGCGTCGCGCGAAGGCGCCTATACGATGGTCCAGCGGAGCGCGATGCGGACCTGGCGCGGCGAGGGCGATTTCGCGGCCTTCCTCAAGGCCGACGCCGAGGTGACCGCGCTCCTCCCGGCGGCGGAGATCGATGCGCTGTTCGACCTCGGCTACCACACCAAGCATGTCGACACGATCTTCCGCCGCGTCTTCGGCATCGCCGCCGACGCGTCGGGCGTCCACTCGGTGGAGGTCAGCCGCATCGTCAAGGCATCGCCCTCGGAAGTCTACCGCGCGTGGACCGACCTCTCATCGATGGGCTGGATGGGCGACAGGCTGGCCGCTGATGTCCGGGTCGGCGGCGCCTACCGCATCGAGACGACGACCAACGGCGCGGAATTCGTGAACACGGGCACGTACCGCGTCCTCGACACCGACCGCCGGATCGTCATGACCTTCCGCGGCGGTCCGAAGGACGTCGTCGATGGCCCGGCGACGGAGTCGCCCTACAAGAACGAGACGCTGGAGATCCGGCTCCGCGCGCTCGACGGCGGCCGGACCGAGGTCGCCTTCGCCGATCGCTGGGACGGCGAGCCGCTGAGCGCCGAAGACGCCGAAGCGCTTCGCGCGGCGTGGGAACGCTGGCTCGGAAAGATGGCCGGCGCCGTGGAGTGGCCGTCGTAGCGACTCTGTTGGTGGGCGCTTCCTTACCTCTCCCCGGCGGGGAGAGATGGATGCCCGTCGTACCCCGAGAGGGCGTTGCCTGGCGCCCTCGGAACGACCGGGTGCTTACCCCTTCTCGATCTGGTCGATCGCCGTCGCCATCAGGTCGTGCATCTTGTCGCGGATGGCGCCGTCGGTGATGGCTTTCCCGGCGGCATCGAGGTCGGCACGGATCTTCCGGAATACGTCCTCATCGCCGGCTTCCTCGAAGTCGGAGCGGACGACTTCCTTCGCGTAGGCCTCCGCGTCCTCGCCGGCCTTGCCGAGCTCGGCCGCAACCCAGAGGCCGAGCAGCTTGTTCCGCCGCGCCTCGGCCTTGAACCGCAGCTCCGCGTCGCGGGCGAACTTGCTCTCGAAGGCGTCTTTCCGCTTGTCGAAGGTGGTCATGGGCGCCGGTTGCACTCGTTCTGGTTGCGCTGAAGGAACCCCGCCGAAGCCGGGCGGTTTGAAATATAGGGGCCGGGAACCCAAATCAATGCGGCGACCGGGCCGCGGTCCCGTCATTGTGCTGGCTAGGCCGATCGAGTACCGTCCGCCCGCGCGGACAGGCTTTTTCGGCGCCGCGCGAGTCGCCGCCTGTGGCGCCACGCGAACACGGCCGGACAGCCCGGCAGGCGACAATGGATTTTTCCTCAAACACCGGTATCTGCCCATGAATCGCCGCCGGCGAATTTATGAAGGCAAGGCGAAGATCCTTTACGAGGGTCCCGAGCCTGGCACCCTGATCCAGTTCTTCAAGGACGACGCCACCGCGTTCAACAAGAAGAAACACGATGTCGTGGACGGCAAGGGCGTCCTCAACAATCGCATCTCCGAGCACATCTTTACGCACCTCAACCGCATTGGGATTCCGACGCATTTCATCCGTCGGCTGAACATGCGCGAGCAACTCATTCGCGAAGTTGAGATAATTCCGCTCGAAGTCGTGATCCGCAATATCGCCGCCGGCTCGCTCGCCAAGCGCCTCGGCATGGAGGAAGGCACCGTCCTCCCGCGGTCGATCATCGAGTTCTATTACAAGAACGACGCCCTTGAGGACCCGATGGTCACCGAGGAGCACATCACCGCATTCGGCTGGGCGAGTCCGCAGGAAATCGACGACATCATGGCGCTCGCCATCCGGGTCAACGACTTCCTGTCCGGCCTCTTCCTCGGCGTCGGCATCCAGCTGGTCGACTTCAAGATCGAATGCGGCCGGCTCTGGGAAGGCGACACCATGCGCGTCGTGGTCGCCGACGAGATCTCGCCCGATTCCTGCCGGCTGTGGGACATCCAGACCAAGGACAAGCTCGACAAGGACCGCTTCCGGCGCGACATGGGCGGCCTCGTCGAGGCCTATCAGGAGGTCGCCCGCCGGCTCGGCATTCTCATCGAACAGGAGCGCCCGCGCGCGTCCGGCCCGGTGCTGGTTCAGAACAACAATGACGCCGGCGCCAATGCGGGCGACGCGAAGCCGAGGCCGCTTTCGTGAAGGCGCGCGTCTTCGTCACGCTGAAGAACGGCGTCCTCGACCCGCAGGGCAAGGCCATCGAGGGCGCGCTGTCCTCGCTGGGCTTTGGCGGCGTCAATGAAGTGCGCCAGGGCAAGGTGTTCGAGATCGACATGGAGGCTTCGGACAGGGCCGCAGCCGAGGCGGCGCTCCGATCGATGTCCGACAAATTGCTCGCCAACACGGTCATCGAGACGTATCGCATCGAGGTCGTCGGCTAGGCCCGGCAACCGTTTCCCCATCGAGACGTTGGCACGGCGTTTGGCGCCTTCGCGCCGCGCGAGCCAGAGGTTTGACATGACGCTGCTTCGCCCTGCCCTTCTCATCCTCGGCGCCGGACTCCTGGCCTCGTGCACGTCGGCGGACCTCGACACGCCGCCGCCGGAGCCGCCGGCGGGCCAGCCCTTCTTCGTCGGCGAATGGGCGGCGGATGCCGCCGGCTGCGACGACCCGTGGGTGATCACCACCACCGAGCTCGTGACGCCCGGCGAAGTCGCCTGCACCTTCGATGCGGTGACGCAGACCGCGACCGGCTATTCGGTCGCCGCGCAGTGCACGGCGGAAGCGCCGCCCGCGCCGTACACGCTCCGCATGTCCTACGCTCAGTCGGCCCAAGCGCTCCTGATCGAGGGCGCGCCGTTCGAGCCGATCGGGCTTGTCGCCTGCCGGTAACGGGCGCGCGCTCGCGCGGCTCGGGACGAGCGGCTATGATCTGTCCCGATGACGGAGATCACGAACGAGCTGATCTACGACGTCGTGGAGCGCCTCCAGGACCGTTTGGCCGTCGTCAACCGCAAGGTCGACGAGGTGAAAAACGAGCTGGTGTCCATCCGCGGCCACGTCGTGGCGAGCCAGCAGGACATCCACAACATCTATCTCAAGCTGGACGGCCATGACGGCCGCCTCGATCGCATCGACCGGCGGCTGGAGCTGATCGAGCCGACGCCGGCCGAATAAAGGAAGGGGCCCGAAGGCCCCTTTTTCTATTCCTTGCCGGTGATGTCGAAGGTCGTGGTCAGCTTCTTCTCGACCGCGACGTTCTTCAGCCGCACATATTGCGGCATGCCGTTCTTGTAGGGCGGGTAGTCCTCGCCCTGGATCAGCGGCGTGAGGTAGGCGCGGCACTTGTCGGTGATGCCGAAGCCGTCCTTCGTGATGAAGTTCTTCGGCATCATCTTCTCGACATTCGCGACCTTCGCGAGCGGCGCCATCTTGATCTTCCAGCGGTACGGCTTGTCCGAGGTGCGCTCGATCGCCGGCATCACCGCATTGTGGCCCTGCACGGCATACTGCACGGCAGCCTGGCCGACCGCGTAGGCCTGGTCGACGTCCGTCTTGGACGCGATGTGGCGGGCGGCGCGCTGGAGATAGTCGGCGACCGCCCAGTGATACTTGAGGTTCAGGCCCTCCTTGACGATCGACGCGACCACCGGGGCGACGCCGCCGAGCTGGGCATGGCCGAACGCATCCCGAAGGCCCTGATCGGCGAGGAACTTGCCGTCGGCACTCTTCACGCCTTCCGAGACGACCACCGAGCAGTAGCCGAACTTCTTCACGTTCTCATCGACCTTGGCGAGGAATTTTTCGCGGTCGAAGGTGACTTCGGGGAACAGGATGACGACCGGGATCTCGGTGTCGGCGTCACTCGCGAGGCCTCCGGCCGCGGCGATCCAGCCGGCGTGGCGGCCCATCACCTCGAGGATGAAGACCTTCGTGGACGTCTTGGCCATCGACGCGACGTCGAAGCTCGCCTCCCGCGTCGAGATCGCGATGTACTTCGCGACCGAGCCGAAGCCCGGGCAGGTGTCGGTGATCGGGAGGTCGTTGTCGACGGTCTTCGGGACGTGGACGGCGGTGATCGGGTAGCCGAGCTTCGCCGAGATCTGCGAGACCTTGTTGCAGGTGTCCGCGGAGTCGCCGCCGCCATTGTAGAAGAAGTAGCCGATGTCGTGGGCGGCGAAGACCTCGATCAGCCGCTCATATTCGCGCTTGTCGACGTCGAAATTCTTGAGCTTGTAGCGGCACGAGCCGAACGCGCCCGACGGCGTATAGCGGAGCGAGGCGATCGCCTTGGCCGACTCCTTCGACGTGTCGATGAGGTCTTCGCTGAGCGCGCCGAGGATGCCGTTCCTCCCGGCATAGACCTTGCCGATCACATCCTTGTTCGCCCGGGCCGTCTCGATCACGCCGGCGGCGGATGCGTTGATGACGGCCGTCACGCCACCCGACTGGGCGTAGAACGCGTTCTTCTTCTTCGCCAAACGAAAGCCTCCCAATATTGCGGATCGCCGCTCCTCGCGCACGCAGCGCGGAAAATGCCCCACGCGTCTAGCGACGCGGCCCTTGACAGGCAAGGCCTGGGAACAGCGGCCCGGTGCCGCTGTTCTGGCGCAGTATTGGCCGAACGGGTAACAGCACCAGCAAGGGAGTGGAGCATGGCCGTTCGCATTGTCCGTCTGATCGCCGCCGTCCTCGGCGCCGCCGTCGCAATTGCCGCGACGGCACCGGCATCGGCGCAGCCGGCGGGTGAGGCTGTCGCCGACCTCGGGCAGCTCGTCCTCGCCTACGCGGCGGATGGCTGGGAGGTGGCGACGACGCCCGACGGCGTGACCTTGACCTGCCGGCACGAGAGCTGCCGTGGCGCGGTCATCGATGTTCGCACCGTCACGGGCGAACCATTCTGCGAGACCGCGATCGCCCACGACGCCGCCGCCGTCGCCTTCCCGGAGGCGACCCAGATCGGCGCGAACATGCATGTGGTCGGCGACCTCGCCGTATTCCTGGCGTCGGCGAGCCGCGGCTACGACATCGACAACCGCGCGGCGGTTTTCGCCTGCGTGAACCGCGAGGGCGTGCGCACCGAGTTCCGGACGCGAGTCCGGCCCGGCGAGCCCTTCCCGGCCTTTGGCGGCGGAGTGGTCCTCGGGCTTCTCAGCGGGCTGTCGGCCCCGGCCGCCGCCACCCGCGAATTCCCGCTCGGCGATCTCGTTTTCGCCTATCCGGCCGATCGCTGGGCCGAGCCGGAGCACGTCGTCGAGACGCCGACCCTGGCCTGCCTGCCGCCAACCTGCGACTGGGGCGCGGAGCTCGCGATGGAGGCGCAGCCGATCGCGCCTGGCGAAGCCTGCGAGCCCGTGGCCGCCGGCTGGAGCGGAGCGCCGCAGCCAGAGGTGACGCTGGTGGTCAATCCCGCGGGCCTGAAGTTTCAGATTTCGCGGATCGACTCCATGTGCCGCGCGATGTCGCCGCCGCAGTACGTCGCATGCGGAATCCATGGGGAGACACGATATATCCTCGCGACCGACGGCGGCGCCGGATGCTATTTCGGGCCGATCGTCGGCGAAGCCGCCCTCCTCGACCTCATCGACACGATCCGCCCGGAACAAGCGCCGTGAAATCCGCCGTCATCGTCTTTCCCGGCTCCAACCGCGACCACGACATGCTCCACGCGCTGGAGCTGATCTCCGGCGAGAAGCCGGCCACGATCTGGCACGCCGAGACCACCCTGCCCCGCCTCGACCTGATCGTGCTGCCCGGCGGCTTCTCCTATGGCGACTATCTACGCACGGGCGCCATTGCCGCGCGGTCTCCGGTGATGCGCGCGGTCGCCGACGCCGCGTCGCGAGGCACCCGGGTGCTCGGCGTCTGCAACGGCTTCCAGATCCTGTGCGAGGCCGGCCTCCTTCCCGGCGTCCTCGTCCGCAACGCCTCGCTCCGCTTCACCTGTAAGAACGTGAACCTCCGCGTCGAGACCGAGCGGAGTCCGTTCACGTCGGCCTATGAGCGCGGCGAGGTGTTCTCGACCCCGGTCGCCCATGGCGAGGGCAACTACCGCGTCGACGCCGCGACCCTCGCGCTCCTCGAAGAGGAGGACCGGGTCGCCTTTCGCTATGTCGACGGTGCCGGCAACGCCACGGCCGACGCCAACGTCAACGGCTCGCTCGACAACATCGCCGGCGTTCTCGGCCCGAAGCGCAACGTCCTCGGCCTGATGCCGCACCCCGAGAACGCGGTGGAGCCGATCCAGGGCGGCACTGGCGGGCGGAAGCTGTTCGAGAGCCTCGTTGCCATGGTGGCCGCATGAACGCCCCTGTCGCCATCACGCCGGCTCTCGTCGCCGAGCACGGCCTCAAGCCGGACGAATACGAGCGCATCCTTCGACTGATCGGCCGCGAGCCGACCATCACCGAGCTCGGGATCTTCTCGGCGATGTGGAACGAGCACTGCTCCTACAAGAGCTCGAAGCGCTGGCTGCGGACGCTGCCGACGAAGGGGCCGCGGGTGATCTACGGCCCGGGCGAGAATGCCGGCGCGGTCGATATCGGGAACGGCGAGGCCATCATCTTCAAGATGGAGTCGCACAACCACCCGTCCTACATCGAGCCCTACCAGGGCGCGGCGACGGGCGTGGGCGGCATCCTCCGCGACGTGTTCACGATGGGCGCGCGGCCGATCGCGGCGATGAACGCGCTGTTCTTCGGCGCGCCCGAGCATCCGAAGACCCGGCACCTCGTGTCCGGCGTGGTCGCCGGCGTCGGCGGCTACGGTAATTCCTTCGGCGTGCCGACCGTGGCCGGCATGGTGCTGTTCGACAAGCGCTACAACGGCAACATCCTGGTCAACGCCTTCGCGGCGGGCCTCGCGAACACCGACGCGATCTTTACTTCGCAGGCCGAAGGTGTCGGCCGGCCGGTGGTCTATCTCGGCTCCAAGACGGGCCGCGACGGCATCCACGGCGCGACGATGGCGTCGGCCTCCTTCGGCGGCGCCGACGCCGAGGAGAAGCGTCCGACGGTCCAGGTTGGCGACCCCTTCTCCGAGAAGCTGCTGCTGGAAGCCTGCCTCGAATTGATGGCGTCGGGCGCGGTCGTCGCGATCCAGGACATGGGCGCCGCCGGCCTCACCTCGTCGGCCGTCGAGATGGGCGCCAAGGGCGATCTCGGCATCCGTCTCGACCTCGACCGCGTGCCGACGCGCGAGGCTCACATGTCGGCCTACGAGATGATGCTCTCCGAGAGCCAGGAGCGCATGCTGATGGTGCTCCACCCCGAGAAGGAGCAGGAGGCCGAAGGCATCTTCCGGAAATGGGGGCTCGACTTCGCGATCGTGGGCGAGACGACCGACGATCTCCGTTTCCGCATCATCCATGGCGGCAACGAGGTCGCGAATCTCCCGATCAAGGAGCTCGGTGACCAGGCGCCCGAGTATGACCGGCCGCGGACCGTGCCCGGGCGGCCGGCGCCGCTGGACCGCGCGTCGGTGCCGGAGCCCGACAGCTTTGCGCATGCGCTGCTGCAGCTCATGTCGTCGCCGAACATGGCGTCGCGGCGCTGGGTCTGGGAGCAGTACGACCATCTCGTGCAGGGCAACACGATCCAGCGCCCCGGCGGCGACGCCGCCGTCGTCCGCCTGCCGGACGGCAAGCGCGGGCTCGCCTTCACGGTCGACGTCACGCCGCGCTATTGCGAGGCCGATCCCTTCGAGGGCGGCAAGCAGGCGGTCGCCGAGACGTGGCGCAACCTGACCGCTACTGGCGCTACGCCGCTCGCCGTCACCGACAATCTCAATTTCGGCAATCCCGAGCGGCCGCACGTGATGGGCCAGTTCGCGGCCGCAATCCTCGGCATCGGCGAGGCGTGCCGGGCCCTCGACTACCCGGTCGTTTCCGGCAACGTGTCGCTCTACAACGAGACCGACGGCGCCTCGATCCCGCCGACCCCCACCATCGGCGGCGTCGGCCTGTTCGAGGAAGTCGCGGCGATGGCGACGATCGCCTTCAAGGCCGACGGCGACGCGATCCTTCTCGTCGGCGGCGATGGCGGCCATCTCGGCCGATCGGCTTACCTGGCGGAAATCCTCGGCCGCGACGAGGGCGCGCCCCCTCCGGTCGATCTTGCTCACGAGAAAGCAGTCGGCGACTTCGTGCGCGGCCTCATCTCATCGCGCCAAGTCTCTGCTGTTCACGACATTTCGGACGGTGGCCTCGCCGTCGCAGTGACGGAGATGGCGCTCGCCGGCGGGCGCGGCGCCGATCTCCACAGGCTGGCCGACGGCACGGATCGCCTCGCCTTTCTCTTTGGCGAGGACCAGGCCCGCTACGTCGTCACCTGCGCCCCGCTCGCGGTCGCGGCAATCTCGGAAAAGGCCGCGGCAGCCGGCATTCCCGTCGCGTCGATCGGTACGGTCGGAGGCATCGACGTCGCCTGCACGGGACTGTTCTCGGTCGCGCTTGAAAAGCTGCGGCAAGGCTACGAGAATTGGTTCCCGAACTTCATGTCCCGCAGCGACTGACGCCAGCGGCGGAGCCTGGATCGGAGCCGACCCATGGCCATGACAGCAAGCGACATCGAAGCCCTCATCAAGGAAGCGCTGCCGGACGCGAAGGTGACGCTGCGCGACCTCGCCGGTGACGGCGACCACTACGCGGCGGAGGTGGTCTCCGAGGCCTTCCGCGGCAAGAATCGCGTGCAGCAGCACCAGATGGTCTACGCGGCCCTCCGCGGAAAGATGGGCGGCACGCTCCACGCCCTCGCCCTGCAGACCTCGGTGCCGGAATGAGCGAGATCCGCCTCGACCCGATGGCGAGCGAGACCGGCATCACAGCCGCCCCGCCCTTCGTGTTCATGGCGGGCATTCTCACCGCGGTATTGCTGGGCTGGCTCTATCCGCTCGGGTTCGGGCTTCCGACCGCGGTTCGGTTCGGTATCGCGATCGCGCTGGTCCTGCCGCTGCCCCTGATCATGCCGTTCGTGGTCGCGAGCTTCAAACGCATCCGTTCGGACTACGACGTCCAGAAGATGCCACTGTCGCTGGCGACCGACGGGCCGTTCCGCTTCTCGCGCAACCCTGGCTATGTCGCCTTCTTCCTGTTCTTCCTCGGCATCGCGTTCTTCCTCGACAATGTCTACGCGCTGATCCTCGTCCTCGTCGGCGTCGTGTTCGTCCACTTCAAGGTGGTGCTCAAGGAAGAGGCGCTTCTGGAAAACCGCTTCGGACGAGACTATCTGGATTACAAAAGCCGCGTCCGGCGCTGGATCTGACGCGCACCTCTCTGCGGAAGGATCGACATGAACGACGTTCAGACGTGGATCGACAACGAGGTCAAGTCGCACGACATGGTGCTCTTCATGAAGGGCACGCCGGCGCAGCCGATGTGCGGCTTCTCCGCCCAGGTCGTGCGGATCCTCGACTATCTCGGCGCCTCCTACTCGAGCGTCGATGTGCTGGCCGACGATGACATCCGCCAGGGCATCAAGGACTATTCGAGTTGGCCGACGATCCCCCAGCTCTACGTGAAGGGCGAGTTCATCGGCGGCTGCGACATCGTCCGCGAGATGTTCCAGGCCGGCGAACTGCAGGACATGCTCGCCGAGCGCGGCCTCGCCGCCAAGCAGCCGACCTAGCGACTCCCCGCCTTCGTGTTCTGGCCCGCCACGCTGGCGCTGTCGGCGGCGGCGCTGATCGGCGTCGTCGCCCTCGCGGCGGCGACCGGCGGGCCGGTCCTGAAAGCGATCCCGGTCGCGAACCCCGTCCTCAAGCGGGTCGTGCTCGGCATCCAGCCGGCGACTCTCGCGGTCGTCTTCGCCGCGGTCGGCAGCGGCGTCGCCGCGGGCGCCGGCAGCAAATCGATCATCGCCGACTGGGCGGCCGGCGCGCCGATCGCCGAAGGCGCATTCGCGGGATTCCTGCCCGCCCTGTTCTTCGGGATCGCGGGCGGCTTCCTCCTCTTCGGCGCCGATCGGCTCACGCGCCCGCTCTGGTCCCCCGAGCGGGACGGCCCGGATGCGGTCGCGGAGTGGCAGCCGGGCAGCCTCGTCGCCGGCGTGTTCTATGGCGGGATCACCGAGGAGGTCATGATGCGCTGGGGCATCATGGGCCTCTTCCTCTGGATCCTCGTATCGTTATTCGGAACGCCGGGCGACCCCGGCACGATCGCGGTCATCGTCGCCGTGCTGTTGTCAGCGCTCGTCTTCGCCGCCGGGCACCTGCCGGCAGCCTTCGCGATGGGAAGACCGACGCGCGGCTTCGTCGTCCGCACGCTCGCCCTCAACACCATCGCCGGCATCGCCTTCGGCTGGCTGTTCTGGGCCTGGAATCTCGAGACGGCGATGGTCGCTCACGCCGCCTTCCATGTCGGCGCCGCGGGTTTCGTCCTGCTGATGCGCGCCACGGGACCCCCGAACCCCAAGGAGCCGCCCGAACACGGCTCGTGAGCCCCCTTTCTTCAACCTCCCAGCAAGCGGAAGGTAGGGGGAACGCCGATGCCGCCTTCAGCGCGCTAAGGCAGCACCACGTTCCGTGGCTGGCCGCGGACGAAGGCTTCGATATTGTCGATGAGCTGGTCCGCGAGGGTCTGGATCGCCTCGCGGCTGGCCCAGGCGACGTGCGGCGTCAAAATGACGTTGGGTCGGGAGGCGAGCCGCATCATCGGGTGGTCCATCGGCGGCGGCTCCACCGTGGCCACGTCGAACCCCGCTCCCGCAATCTGCCCCCCATCGAGAGCGGCAACGAGCGCCTCCTCGTCGACGAGACCGCCGCGGGCGGTGTTGATCAGGATCGGGCGTCGTTCCATCGCGGCGAATTCCGCGGCGCCGATCATATTCCGCGTTTCCGGCGCCAGAGGCAGGTGAAGGGTCACCACATCGCTCCGGCGAAGGACGTCCTCAAAGGCGGTGTATCCGGGACGGGTCACTGCGGCACCCTTCCGCTCCGCCCGCAACACCGTCATCCCGAAGGCGGACCCGATCCGCGCCACCGCCGCCCCGATCGCGCCGCCGCCGAAGACGCCGAGGGTCGAGCCGGCAAGGTCGGCGATTGGATGGTCGAAGAAGCAGAACTGCGCGGCGTCGATCCAGCGGCCGTCGAGCACCGACTGCCGATACGGCACCAGGCTCCGCCGCAGCGCCAGGATCAGCGCAAAGGTGTGCTCCGGCACGGACCGCACCGCGTAGCCGCGGATATTGCACACCGTGATCCCGCGCTCGGCCGCCGCGTTGAGGTCGACGATGTTGGTGCCCGTCGCGGCGATCGCGATCAGCCGGAGCCGCCGGGCGCGGTCCATGGCGGCCGCACCGATCGGCGCCTTGTTGGTGATCACGATCTGCGCGTCCGCGATGCGCTCGGCGACATCCTCGGGCGCCGTGCGGTCATACGTCGTCAGCTCATGCGCGAAGGCCGGCGCGCGCAGCCCCGTCTCGGCGGACAGCGTATCGCGGTCGAGGAAGACGATGTGCGGGCGGGCCGGCAGGGAGACGTTCATCGGAGGGTCCGGGGGCGTGGCGATGCCATCCCTTTGCGCCCGGCGTCCGATGTGTTCAATGGCTGCCAGGAAACGCGGGACCGACGATGAGCGCTGACAGGGTGGCACTGGTGACCGGGGCGAGCAGCGGCATCGGCCGTGCCGTCGCGGTCGCGCTTCTCGACGCCGGCTGGCGGGTCGTGCTGACCGGCCGCCGCGCCGATGCGCTCGCCGCCACCGCTGCGCTCTCGACCAATAGCGGCAAGGCCATCGTCCTTCCCGCCGACGTCAGCGATCCGAAGGCGGTCGATGCCCTCTTCGCCGGCATCGCCGAGCGGGCCGGCCGCCTCGACCTCGCCTTCAACAATGCCGGCTTCTTCCCGCGGTCGCTACCGATCGAGGACATCCCGTATCAGGAATGGGCGGACGCGGTGGCGGTGAACCTCACCGGCGCCTTCCTGATCGCGCAAGGGTCGTTCCGGATGATGAAGATGCAGTCGCCAAAGGGCGGCCGCATCATCAACAACGGCTCGGTCTCGGCGCATGTCCCGCGGCCGAACGCGGTCGCCTATACCGCGACCAAGCACGCGCTGACCGGCCTGACGAAATCGCTCGCCCTCGACGGCCGCGAGCATGACATCGCCTGCGGCCAGATCGACATCGGCAACGCCGCGACCGACCTCATCGTGACAATCGGCGAGGCCAAGAAAGCCCGCGGCGAGGCGCCGGAGCCGTCGATCGACCTCAAGGCGGTGGCGGACGCCGTACTCTACATGGCCGGCCTGCCGCTCGGGGCGAACGTCCTCTTCACGACGCTGATGGCGACCAAGATGCCGTTCGTCGGGCGGGGCTAGCCGCGCGCCGGTGCTCGCCTCCCGACCGAGTATCGACGGGCGCTCCCCGTTACCCCCCGGCGGAGCGACGGACTCCGCTTGAACCTCCCCCTGGTGGGGAGGTCGAACGGGCGAAGCCCGTTCGGGTGGGGGGCTGGGACCATCAATGGGCGCGCCGTCCGGTCGCAACCGCCGTCCCCCCTCCGAAGCTTGCTCCTTGCAGTCGCAACCTTCCGCCTCCCCACTGTTCAGACCGGAGACAAGGTGAACACCTGTTCGGGGAGATGGTGAACAGGTTGTGGGGGATCGTTGAGGTCGAAGGTTGCGATGATGTGGGTCCTGTAGTG
>JBFXAJ010000039.1:0-19038 GCA_050184415.1 Bauldia sp. | reverse complement strand
CAGCGTCAGGCCGAGCTCCTACTTGAGGTCGTCGAGGAGGTTGAGGATCTGCGCCTGGATCGACACGTCGAGCGCCGAGACCGGCTCGTCGCAGACGATCAGCTTCGGCTCGGTGACGAGCGCGCGGGCGATCCCGATGCGCTGCGCCTGCCCGCCGGAGAATTCGTGCGGATAGCGGTTCATCATCTCCGGCAGGAGGCCGACCGCGTCCATCACCCGGAGCGCCTCCGCGCGCCGCTCGAACTTCGACATTTTCGGGAAGAACGAGCGCAGCGGATCGGTGATGATGTCGCCGACCGTCATGCGCGGATTGAGCGAGGCGAGCGGGTCCTGGAAGATCGCCTGGATGCGCTGGCGCCGCGTCCGCATCTCCTCGCGCGGCAGCGCGGTCAGCTCCTCGCCGAAGAAGGTGACGCTGCCGGAATCGGGCTTCATGAGCTGGAGGATGCAGCGGCCGAGGGTGGACTTGCCGCAGCCGCTTTCGCCGACGATGCCGATCGTCTCGCCCTGCATGACGTCGAAGGACACGTCGTCGACCGCGGTGATGGTGAAGGAGGGCTGGAACAGCCCGCCGCGGATCGGGAAGGTTTTCCGAAGGTTCCGGACCGCGAGCGCCGTCGTCGCCATCACGCCACCGTCTCGCGTTCGTTCGCGCGGGTCAGCTCGCCCTCGTAGAAGCAGGCCGACAGCCGCTGGCGGACCCGCGGGATGAGGAGCGGCCGCTCCTTCACGCACACCTCCATGCGGAACGGGCAGCGCGGGTTGAAGGCACAGCCATGCGGCAGCCGCTCGAGGCTCGGCGGCACGCCCTTGATCGGCTCGAGCCGCTCGCCCGGGCGTTCGATATGCGGCGTCGAGTGGAGGAGGCCGTAGGTGTAGGGGTGGCGCGGATCGTAGAAGAGATCATCCACCGCGCCGACCTCGACCGCCCGCCCCGCATACATCACCATCATCCGGTCGGCGATGCCAGCGACGACGCCGAGGTCGTGCGTGATGAGGACGAGCGCGGTGCCGAAATCGTCCGTCAGCTCGCGGAACAGCTCCAGCATCTGCGCCTGCACCGTCACGTCGAGCGCTGTGGTCGGCTCGTCCGCGATCAGGATCTTCGGCTCGCAGAGGAGCGCCATGGCGATCATCACGCGCTGGCGCATGCCGCCGGACAGCTCGTGCGGATAGGCGTTGGCGCGTCGTGCCGGCTCGGGAATCCCAACCCGCTCCAGCATCTCGATCGTGCGCCGGAGCGCCCGCTCGCGGGAATAGCCGCGATGCTTCACCAGGACCTCGGAGAGCTGCTTCCTGATCTTCAGCGACGGGTTCAGCGACGTCATCGGATCCTGGAAGATCATCGCGATGTCGCGGCCGCGATAGGCGTCGAGCTGCTTCGGCGCGAGCTTGAGGAGGTCGACACCCTGGAACAGCGCCGAGCCCGAAGCCCGGCCGTTCTTGGCGACGAGCCCCATCATGGCGAGGAACGCCTGGGTCTTGCCGGAGCCGCTCTCGCCGACCACCGCCAGCGTCTCGCCCTGCCCGAGCGTCAGATCGAGGTCGCTGACGGCATGGATCTCGCGCTGGTGGAGGGCGAAGGTGACGTTGAGGTTCTGGACCTCGAGGACCGGGGCCATGGTCAGCGATCCTTGGGGTCGAGGGCGTCCCTGAGCCCGTCGCCGATGAAGGTGAGCGACAGGAGCAGCGTCACGAGGACCACCGCCGGGGGGATCAGGAGCCAGGGCATCACCTCGAAGACGCCGGCGCCCTGCGAGATCAGCGTCCCGAGCGAGGTCAGCGGCTCCTGCACCCCGAGGCCGAGATAGGAGAGGAAGCTCTCGACGAGGATGATCTCCGGCACCGTCAGCGTGGCGTAGATCACGACCGGGCCGGTGAGGTTCGGGACGATGTGGCGGAAGATGATGGACCGCGAGCGGGTGCCGCCGGCGCGGGCGGCCTCGACGAACTCCTTCTCCTTCAGGCTGAGGGTCTGGCCGCGGACGATGCGCGCCATCGTCAGCCATTCGAGCGCACCGATGCCGACGAAGAGGAGCACCGGCGAGCGGCCGAAGATGACGACGAGGATGATGACGAAAAGGATGTAGGGCAGCGCATACATCACGTCGACGAAACGCATCATCAGCGCGTCGACCCGGCCACCGAGATAGCCGGCGACCGCGCCATAGACGACGCCGATCGAAACCGAGACGATGGTGGCGACGGCGGCGACCATCAGCGACATCTGGGTGCCCTGGAGAAGCCGGGCGAGGAGGTCGCGACCGTTCTGGTCGGTGCCGAGATAGTGGCCCTTCGCCCAGTCCGGCGGGCTGCGGAATGCTGTCCAGTCGACCTCCCGCACGGTCCACGGCACCAGCAGCGGTCCGATGAAGGCGATCAGGATCAGCGCGATGACGACGAAGATCGACACCACTGCCGCCTTGTTGGCACGAAGGCGCCGGAGCGCGTCGCGGGTTAGTGACTGACCCTTGCTGTGCTCGGCCTTCTCGAGCTGCTCGGCGTAGCGGGTGAGGACGACGTCCTTGCCGGTGATGTCGGCCATCAGCGGTACTTCACCTTGGGGTCGAGCCACGCATATACGAGGTCGACGATGAGGTTCAGGATCAGGATCAGGATCACGTAGAAGATCGTCGTCCCGAGGACGAGGCCGTAGTCGCGGGCGAGCGCGGCCTCGATGAAGTACCGGCCGATGCCGGGCAGCCCGAAGATGTTCTCGACCACCAGCGATCCGGTCAGCAGGAACGACAGGCCCGGGCCGAGATAGGACACCACCGGGATCAGCGCCGGCTTGATGGCGTGGCGCGCCAGGATCAGGCGCTGGCCGATGCCCTTGGACCGCGCCGTCCGGATGTAGTTGGTCCCCAGCACCTCGATCATCGAGCCGCGCATCAGCCGCGCGATCCGGGCAGCGTGCGGCCATGCCAGCACGGTGATCGGCATCACGAGATAGCTGAGGTGCCCGGGCTGCCAGCCGCCGGCGGGAAACCAGTCGAGATAGACGCCGAAGACAAGCTGGAGCACTGCGCCAACGAGGAAATTCGGAACGATGATCCCGATAGTGACGAAGAGGATGAGCACATAATCCGGCCAGCGGTTCTGGTTCACCGCCGCGAGCGTGCCCGCCACGAGACCGATGATCGTCGCGATTACGAAGGCCGAGAAGCCCAGCATCAGCGTGAACGGCAGGCCGAAGCCGAGGAGTTCGCTGACGGTAAAGGCCTGGGACGACATCGACGGCCCGAGATCCCCGCGCAGAACGCCACCGACATAGATGAAGTACTGCTCGATGAGGGGCTTATCGAGATTGTAATAGGCGTCGATATTCGCCTGGATCTGAGGCGGCAGCGGCCGCTCGCCATCGAAGGGACCGCCGGGCGCCAGCCGCATGATGATGAAGCACAGCGTGATGGCGACGAAGGCGATCGGAAGCGCCGAAAGGATGCGGCGCAACGCGTAACGCAGCATAGCGAGATTCCCTGTCGCTTGCCCGAAGCGGCAGGGCCGCCGTTCGTTGGAACGGCGGCCCCGACGATCGTCTTAGTCGGCCAGGGTCAGCCACCGCGTGCGGTGGATGTCCTTCGCGTTGCCCTCGAAGCCGGACACCCGCGGGGACACCACGTTCTTCGACACGTAGTAGTAGATCGGCAGTGCCGCATAGTTCGACATTGCGATGATCTCGGCCTGCCGGAGGACCTCGCCGCGCTCGGCGAGATCGGTAATCGTCGCGCTGCGGCGCAGGAGCTCGTCGAACTCGGCGTTGTTGAAGCGGCCGTAGTTCAGCGGCGTCGTCGACCGCAGGAGGTCGAGGGTGTTGATGGCGTCATTGTAGTCCATCAGCCAGCCGGCGCGGCCGATGCCGTTGTAGTCACCGGCCTGGAGAGCGTCGTAGTGGACGGCGACCTCGGCGTTGAAGAGCTCCACATTCACATGCAGCGGCTCCCACATGGCAGCGATCGCCACCGCGATCCGCTGGTGGTTGTCGTTGGTGTTGTAGCGGAGCTGGATGTTGAGCGGGTTCCGGGCGGTGTACCCGGCTGCTTCCATCAGGGCGGTCGCCTGGGCGACACGCTCCTCATAGGGCAGCGCAGCCCAGTCCGGCATGTAGCCTTCGTAGGGATAGTTCGCGGTTCCGGGCGGGACCCAGCCATAGGCGGGGAGTTCGCCGGTCCCGAGGATGTTCGGACCGATGATGTCGCGGTTGATCGCCATCGAGAGCGCCTGGCGGACATTCACGTCCTGGAGCGCCGGAATGGTCTGGTTGATGACATAATAGTAGATGCCGAGGAACGGAACGACTTGGGCCTGACCCGGATACTGCTCCTGAAGAAGCTGATACTGGTCGGTCGGGAAGTCCGTCATGATATCGAACTCGCCGGCGCGGTAGCGCTGCAGCGCGGCCGTGATGTCGTCGAGCGCGTAGTAGTAGACCTCGGCGATCTGGACGTTGTCGCGGTCGTAATAGGTGTCGCTGCGGACCGAGCGGATGTAGCTGTTCGGGATCCACTCCACGATGTTGTACGGACCGTTGCCGACGATGTTGCCGGGCTGGATCCAGTCGTCGCCGAACTCTTCGACGACGTGCCGCGGCAGCGGATAGGAGGTGTAGTGGGTCAGCGCGTCGAGGAAGAACGGCGTCGGTTCGGTCAGCGTGAATTCGATGGTGCGGTCGTCGACCACGCGGACGCCGAGCTGATCCATCGGCATCTCGCCGGCGTTGATCGCTTCCGCGTTCAGGATCGGAAACTGGAGATAGGCGTATTCGGCGGCCTCGGCCGGATCGAACAGGCGGCGGAAGGCGTAGTCGAAATCCTGCGCGGTGACCGGCGTGCCGTCGCTCCACATCGCATCGGCGCGGATGACGAAGGTGTAAACGCGGCCGTCCTCGGAGATGGTGAAGGACTCCGCCTGGCCGAGAATCGGCACGGCGTTGATGTCCTCCGTCATCAGGCCTTCGAGGTAATCGCCGACGATGCGATTCTCCCAGTCGCCCGTGACGCGGTGCGGGTCGAGCGAGCCGGGCTCGCCCCCATTGAAGGTCCGAAGCGTCTGCGCTTCGGCAGCCAGCGAGAAGCTGAGGGCTATCGCCCCAGCCGCCGCGAGCTTTACCAGCGGTACGAATTTCATCTTTCGGAGTCTCCTTGTCCCAGAGTCCTAGCCCAACCCGGAATTCCCTCCCGGGCACCTTTTGTCGATGGACCTTTCCGTCGATCGGCCAATGGCTTGGCGCCAGTGCCTGACTCCGGCCGCCGAGCGGTCCCCTAGACCTCCGATCGCAAGAATCGGACCATCATCCCGCTACGCGTTCAGTCGTCGCTCGACACCTCCCTGCCTGCCCCCTCTTTGGATTCTGAGCGCGCCGTCGTGGCCGAATGGCCACAGACGACGCCGGCATCGGATTTTTTTCTGCGACCCTCTTCCGTATCGTAGAGAACGGCGGTATAGGCCCGGCGTCCGAATAAACCCCTCGAAGGAAAGGAGGGCCTGCATGAACAGATGCGCCAATCCCTTCAATCGAGTGGGGATGTATAGCCACCTTCGAATGAGCTGGCGCCGCGTATAGTGCGGTAGTTTCGCCGACCTCGTCGGCAGCGGACATTCCCTCCAACTCAAACGCCATTGCGGACGCCTAAAGGCTTACGGACGCTACAGCTCCGTCGGCCACCATAGGTGTCTGCTCCGAAACCTTCAACTGGGACCGTGCGCGCTAAGACCGCGGCGGAAAACAGATGTCTATTGCTCGGCTTTCCGGGTCGGAATCCGTTGCTTCGGAGCGGCCCTCGTCTTCCCTCCTCGGACCTCTCGGCCTCGGAGGCGTCCTCATCATCGCCGTTGCCGCAGCCGTCCGGCTCCGGCAGCGCACCACCAGCACCACCGACGCAGCCGATCTTCCGGACCGGCTGCGGCGCGACATCGGCCTGCCGCCCCAGGGCCAGAACCGCGGGTGGTGGGACTACCGGTAATGCCCATCTCCACCGGTTCGTCGCGTAACCAGGATTCCATCCGGCTGTCTTCGCTCTGGGACAGCCGGATGGATGTGGGTCCCGTCGCCGAATGGTTCCCCGATGGCCTCGCGCTCGCCGCCCGTCCGCCCGCTGAAGGCGCGGCCGGAGGCGGGACCAGGCAACCCGCGAGGACGACCCCTCCGTCGAGGCGGGGCCGCAACCCCTGGCCGCGGCTGGGCTGACCGATCGTTTTCGGCCGGCCCTGTCGCGCCGCCATCCTTCTTTTCTTCAATCCGCTGCGAAGCCACCGGCGACCTGCGCCGGCGGATACGCTCTCACTGTCACCCGTTCCAGGAACGACGCCGCCGCCTGAGGTGCGGCCACCGATGGAGGTTCCCATGCGCAAGCCTGATCGCTACGAGGCCCGTGCCCGCGAGCTGGCGATTGCCGCCGGTCTCGACCCCGAAGCGCGCGTCGAGCGGCCGGGCCAGCGCTCGATGCCGCTGTGGTGCACCTTCCGCGACGCTGCCCGCGCCGAGGAGACCAAGGCGAAGACCGACGCGGTCGCCGCTTCGATCGCGGGGCCTCAGCGAGCAGCGTTTCAGAACGCGCCGCTGAAGGTGTTCGGCGACCACGAGGCGGGAACGATCGGCCAGATGCGCAACTGCATGGCGGTCGGCAATGTCGTTGCCGGCGTCATCTGCGCGGATGGCCATCTCGGCTACGCCCAGCCGGTCGGCGGGGTCATCGCCTATGAGAAGCAGATCTCGATCTCCGGCGTCGGCTTCGACATCGGCTGCGGGAACATGGCGGTACGGCTCGACACGCCCTTCGAGGCGGTGAAGGACCGCGTCGGGCCGATCGTCTCGGACATCGCGCGCGTCATCTCCTTCGGCGTCGGCCGCGCCAACGAGGAGCGCGTCGAGCACGAACTGCTCGACGATGGCGACGCCTGGCACGCGTCCGACATGCAGGCCTATCGCCAGAAGGCAGCCGCGCAGCTCGGCACGGTCGGCTCGGGCAACCACTATGTCGACCTGATGCGCGACGAGGACGGCTTCGTCTGGATCGGCGTCCATTTCGGCAGCCGCGGCCTCGGCCACACCAGCGCCACGCGCTACCTCAAGGCAGCGGGCGGGCAGGACGGCATGTACGTGCCTCCCGCGATCGTAGACGAGGACAGCGAGCTCGGCCGCCGCTACATCGCGGCGATGGAGCTCGCCGGCCGGTATTCCTATGCCGGCCGCGAGTGGGTCGTGGAGCGCGTCCGCCGGATCATCGGGGGGACGGTGACGGACATGGTGCACAACCACCACAATTATGCGTGGCGGGAGACGCACCATGGCCGCGACCTCTGGGTCGTCCGCAAGGGCGCAACCCCGGCGTTCCCGGGGCAGCGTGGCTTCGTCGGCGGCTCGATGGGCGACGACGCGGTGATCCTCGAGGGCGTGGACAGCGAGGATGCGAAGGCGTCACTCTACTCGACGGTCCACGGCGCCGGCCGCCGCTTCGGCCGCCGCGAGGCGATCCGCCGCTTCTCGCGCAGCGAGATGGACGAGTGGCTCCGCGGCCGCGGCGTCACCCTCCACGGCGCCGACCTCGACGAGTCGCCGATGGCCTACCGGCGTCTGCCCGAAGTGCTCGCGCACCATGCCGGCTCGGTCCGCGTGCTCCACACGCTTCGTCCGTTCGCCGTCGTGATGGCGGGGTCCGGCGAGTTCGATCCGTTCAAGGATTGATGGGTGCATGCAACAGGTGTGGCCGGCGGCATCGCCGGCCACCCTCGCGCAACACGGCACTCCCATCGTTCGTCATGGCCGGGCTCGTCCCGGCCATCCACGCCTCCATCGCGGCCAGACGTGGATGCCCGGCGTGAAGCCGGGCATCACGACGGGTTGGCAGAGACATCGGCCGTGGCCGTTCATCCCGTCGTGGAGCCTCCTTCGGGAACCGGAAGCCGGGCGCGAACCTTGTTGTCACGGAACGGGCACGAAGAGTGAATCAGATGTATCGGTTCGACACCTCCTCATTTGCCAACGCCGGCCACGCCGCCTGGGTGCGGCCGCACCATGACCGGCGTTCGCCGGGCTGGGTGAGCTTCGTTGGCGCGATGGCCGTTATGTCCGCCCTCGCCCCCGCGCCGGCGATGCCGCAGGAGGGCTGGCAATACTATGTCGACCCGAATTTCGGCACCGAGCTCTACTACCCGGCCTACCTGTTCCAGTCCGCCACCCCGACAGCGACCGGGCTCATCATGCAGGGGCCGGAAGCGACGCTCGAGATCTCGGCCCTCCGCGGCCAAGGCATCGACACCGTCGCGGAGCTCCGGGCATTCGTGACGGCCGGCCTCGGCTACGAGGCCGTCACCTACAGCCCCGAAGGGCGTGGCTGGCTGGTGCTGTCCGGCTATCGTGGCGACCGCGTCTACTACCAGAAGCTCTTCCTGGTCGGCGATACGATCCAAGGCTTCAGCTTCGAGTATCCGGTCGCGAACCGCGCGTTCTACGATCCGATGGTCGAGATGCTCGAAGACAGTTTCCGGGCTGGCTGAGCCCTACCCCGACGGCCATTCGCGCACGAGCCGCGCGCCTTCCGCGAGCTGCGTCTCCGTCATCAGCCGTGCTGTCGAATCGCGGCGGATGAGGGCGTCGGTGTCGCCCTGGGCGGCGGCGAGCGCGAAGTAGAGATAGGCGAGGACGATGTCGCGCGGCACGCCGCGACCGGTCGTGTACATCATGCCGAGATTGTACTGGGCGATGGCATAGCCCTGGTCGGCGGCCATCTTCTGCCACCGCGCCGCCTCGGTGAAGCTTCGCGTCACGCCCTGGCCGTAGGCATACATCGCCGCGAGGTTGTTCTGCGCGTCGGCCAGTCCCTGCTCGGCGGCGAGCGTGTACCAGCGCACCGCCTCTTCGTTGTCCTCCTCGACGCCGAGGCCCTCGTCATAGATCCAGCCGAGGCTGTTCTGCGCCGGCGCGTAGCCCTGGTCGGCGGCGAGGACATAGAGCCGCCGGGCTTCGAGATAGTCGACGGGCACGCCGCGACCGAGTTCGTAGAGGAGCCCGAGATTGTTCTGCGCCGGCGCGTAGCCCTGCGCGACCGCAAGGCCGTACCACCGGTGCGCCTCGGCGTAGTCCTGAACCACGCCCCGGCCCGCCTGGTACATGACCCCGAGATAGTGCTGCGCCTCGGCGATGCCCTCCCCGGCCGCGAGCCGGTACTGGAGGGCCGCTTCCGCGAAGTCGCCGCGCGCATAGGCAGCGCGGCCATCCTCGAGCGGTCCCGCGACGGCCACGCCGGCCGCGAGCAGAACGAACGTCAATCCTGCGGCAATCGCCTTTCGCACGGTCACCTGCGCGCACATCGGTGGATGAGATTAGTCAGTGTCCGATTTGGCGTCACGATGGCATCGACGGACAAGGCGGCCGTCCTCTGAATCACATCGCCGTGTCCGTCATCGGCCAGTTGGCGGTGATGCTAGGTTCACTGCGGCTGAGGGCGGCGGGCGCTCGTTGCCACCGGCTCGGCCGATCCTCGGAGGTGTGCATGAGCTTATCGCGCTGGATCCCGGCGGCTGCCCTTGCCGGGCTAACTGCCGTAGCGGCGGGAACTGCGATCGCGCAGCCCGCGCCGACCTGGGCGCAGATCGGACCGATCTTCGCCGCCAACTGCACCGGATGCCACGGCCAGGGCGGCCGGGCCGGCCTCAATCTCAGCAGCTACGCAACCGCCGTCGCCGGCAGCAACAACGGCCCCGTGCTGATCGCCGGCAACCCGGCCGACAGCCTCTTGATGAAGCGCATCACCGGCGAGATCCCGCCGCAGATGCCGCGCGGCGGCAACCCGCCGCTCTCCGCCGACACGATCGCGCTCATCGCGGCGTGGATCACGGCGGGCCTGCCGGAATAGCGGCAGCCATTGGCGCAACAAAAAAGGGCCGCCCGAGGCGGCCCTTTCTTTCTTCAGCCTCCGCGCGAGGCGCTAGTGCATGACCGCGCCGGAGGGAGCCGCGCCGCGCGTGTTGCGGACGATCGTGCCCATGATGATGCCGGCAAGGATGATAAGCACACCGCCGACGGTGAGCGCGAGGGCCCAGCCTTCGACGATCGGCCCGGCCGCGGCGGCCAGCAAGGCCGCCTGTATCGCGGCGGCTGCCGCCGGATCGTTCGCGGCTGCGGCCGCGATCGCGGGATCGATGGTTGGCGGGTTGGCGAGGACGTCTGCCATGAGGGCGTTGGTCCGGCCGGTCGAGATGGCCGTCAGGAGCGCGACGCCGACGGCACCGCCAACCTGCTGGGCCGCGTTGAGGAGCGCGGACGCAATGCCGGAGTTCTCCTGCGGGATGCCCGACACGGCGCCGGACACCAGCGCCGGGAAGGTGATGCCCATGCCGATCGAGATCACGAGCTGGGTCGGGAAGACCACGCCCCAGTAGCTCGAATCAGGCTCGAGCAAGAGGCCGAGGAGCAGCATGCCCGCACCGGCGATGAACGGTCCGATCGTCACCAGCGGCCGCGGGCCGATCCGGCTCATCATCACCGATGAGAAGCCCGCGCCGATGATGATGCCGACCGTGAACGGGAGGAAGGCGAAGCCGCTCGTCACCGGGCTGTAGCCGTTGATCTGCTGCATCCAGAAGACGAGGTAGAGGAACGACGAGAACAGGCCCGCGCCCACGAAGAGGCCGCCGATGTTGGCGCCGGTGAGGTTGCGGAACTTGAAGAGGCCGAGCGGCAGGAGCGGCGTGCCCACGCGGGCCTGCCACAGGAAGAAGCCGCCGATCAGGACGAGGGCGCCGGCGATGGTGCCGACCTTCATGCCGGTCGAGACCGTGTCGTCATTGACGTAGGCAAGACCGTAGACCAGGAGCGCAAGCCCCGCGGTGATGAGGAGGGCGCCGATGACGTCGAAGCCGCGTGCGTTCTCGTCCTTGCTTTCGGGGACGTAGCGGAGCGCGCCCCACACCGCGAAGATCGCGATCGGGACGTTCACGAAGAACACCCAGCGCCAGTCGAGATACTGGGTGAGGATGCCGCCCAAGATGAGGCCGATGGCGGCGCCGCCGGCCGAGATCGCGGCCCAGACGCCGAACGCGCGGTCGCGTTCCTTGCCCTCTTCGAAGACGACCGTCAGCATTGACAGCGCGGCCGGAGCGAGCAGCGCGCCGCCGACACCCTGGAGGGCACGCGCGGCGATAAGGACGCCGAGACTGTTGGCGAAGCCGCCGAGCAGCGAGGCGAAGCCGAACAGGAGCACGCCGGCCATGAAAATGCGCTTCCGGCCGAAGCGGTCGGCAAGCTTGCCGCCGAGGAGAAGGACGCCGCCGAAGGTGAGGGCATAGCCCGTCACGATCCACTGGATGTCGGCGAAATTGATCGAGCCGTCCGCGTTGAGGATGTTGAGCTCGATCGCAATGTGGTTCAGCGCGACGTTCACGATCGTCGCGTCGAGGATGATCATGAGCTGGCTGATGCCGAGCACCAGCAGGATGGCGCCCTTGTGCAGAGACGCCGTCGACACGCCAGCGGACGCCCCCCGGCCGGAGGATGCTAGGTCTGACATGGGAGGTAACCCCCTGAGATCGACTGATCTGGGTGAAAGGGATGACGCCGCGGCAAAACCCATCGCGGCGAAGCGTAACCCCTTACGCCTGTCCGGGGGAACAAGCGAGACTTCACCAATGCGGATTCCGCATTGCTCCCTTGCGCCCCGGCCTCCTTGAATACGCCGCGGGAACCGCAGGTCAGGCGGCGACGTCCGCCGCGTCCACGATGCGGAACGAGGCCCGCGCCTGCCCCTGCCAGTGATCGGCCGACAGGGTTCCGGCGATATGGAGGCCGACGCCGTCGCGGGCGAGAAGCCGGCGGCCGAGCGGCGTTTCGGCCGCCCGGAAGGCCATCCCTTTGAGCGCGGCGCCACCGCCCGAGGCCAGCCCGACCCGAACATGGCCGGAGCCTACGACCTCGGAATAGGCGACCTGATGGTTCGGCAGCACCAGCGTCGGCTCCGGGTGGCCCGCGCCGTAGGGACCGGCG
The DNA here is from genome assembly GCA_050184415.1 of Bauldia sp. Lineage (GTDB taxonomy): Bacteria > Pseudomonadota > Alphaproteobacteria > Rhizobiales > Kaistiaceae > JADLGL01. The sequence goes on along the minus strand of JBFXAJ010000039.1, from coordinate 7,058 downwards.
CGTTCGAGAAGCTCGAACAGCGCTATGTCGGCCCCCTCCGATCGGGTCACGGCATCGACGACCAGCGTCCGTTCCGACCCCAGCGCCTCGGCCGCGTCGGTGGCGAGCCGCCCATTCATGAACTCCTCGAACGCCCGGAGCCGCCCGACTTCGAGCGTCACCCCCGCCGCCATCGCATGGCCGCCGCCCTTGACGAGAATCCCTTCCGCGACCGCCGCCTTCACGGCATGGCCGATGTCGATCCCGGGCACCGAGCGTCCTGAGCCGACGCCGAGGCCGGCCGGCGTGGTGGCGATCGCGAAGGCCGGGCGGTGGAAGCGCTCCTTGAGCCGCGCCGCGATGAGGCCGACGACGCCCTGGTGCCAGCCGGCATTGTGGGTGACGAGCACGACCGGCTCGTTGCCGCCGGCGAACACCGGCTCCGCGGCGGCCATCGCCTCGGCGAGCATGACCTGCTCCATCGCCTGCCGCTCGGCATTGAGCCGCTCCAGCTCCATCGCAATCCGCTCGGCATCCTCGATGTCGTCGGTCGCGAGCAGCGTCGCCCCGAGCGCCGCGTTGCCGATGCGGCCGCCGGCATTGATCCGCGGCCCGAGCATATAGGAGAGGTGATAGACCGCGGACGGCCCGCCGAGCCGGGCGCTCCGGGCCAGCGCCGCAAGCCCGGCATTGCCCTGCCGCCGCATCGCGACGAGACCCTTCACGACGAAGGCGCGGTTGAGGCCGCTCAGCCCGACGACGTCGCAGACCGTGCCGAGCGCGACGAGGTCGAGCCACTGCAGGAGATCAGGGCCTGGCGCGGCGCCATAGTGCCCGCGCCGGCGGAGCTCGCGGTTCACCGCCACGACCGTCATGAAGACGAGCCCGACCGCCGCGAGATTGCCGAGGCCCGACAGGTCGTCGTCGCGGTTCGGATTGACGACCGCGACTGCCGGCGGCAGCTCGGCGCCGACGAGATGGTGGTCGATCACGACGACGTCGACGCCGAGCTCGACCGCCCGCCGCAGCGCCTCCGGGCTGGTCGAGCCGCAATCGACGGTGACAATGAGCCTCGCCCCGCCCTCGGCGAGCTTCTCGATAGCCTCGCGGTTGGGGCCGTATCCCTCGAACAGCCGGTCCGGGATGTAGATCGTGGCCGTGACGCCCTGCCCGCGGAGAAACCGCGCGAGGAGCGCGGCCGAAGTCGCTCCGTCCACATCATAATCGCCGAAAATCGCGACATGCTCCCCGGCCCGGATCGCATCGGCGATCCGCGACGCCGCGACGTCCATGTCGGTCAGCGTGCTCGGATCGGGCATCAGCCGCCGCAGCGTCGGATCGAGGAACTCCGGCGCATCGGCGGCCGCGACCCCGCGCCCCGCCAGCACCCGCGCGAGCAGCTCGGGCAGGTCGTGCCGCTGCGCCATGTCGAGCGCCGCCGCCATCCCCCGCGGGTCGAGCCGCTCCACCCAGCGCCGCCCGGTCACCGAGCGGTCGACGCCGAGGAAACTCCGCATCGGCGCCGCGGCATGCCGGGCAAGGGCTTCTTCGAGATCGGAGGCACGCATGATGGGATATGGCCGTCGCAAAAGTGCGCGGAGTCTACGCGATTCGACTGGGAACACTGGGGCTCTCGGGGGGGTCGCCTGGGGCTGAAAGCTCACCATCGAAGTGCGGTTTTTCGCAGCCCCGCCACAGACTCCCGAGCCTCCCCCTTGAGGGGAGGCGGAAGCTTGCGACTGCAAAGGAGCAAGCTTCGGAGGGGGGCCGCGGACTCACCGCCCGCTCCGTCACCGCCGATGGGCCCAGACCCCCCACGGTTTCGCGTCGGCTTCGCCTCGCGAAAGCCCGCTCCCCCTCAAGGGGGGAGCTCGGGCCGTGCCGTGGTGGCTGGCCCGTATGTTCCTCGCAGCGAGCTCCGCCGCGGAGCAGGCACTACCCCAGCGGCTCGATGCGGATCAGCTGCGGCTTTGCCGCGATGTGGCCGTCGCGATAGATCTCGTCCAACGCCTGGCGGATCGCGTCCTCGGTGGTCTCGTAGGTGATGAGGAACACCGGCTGCGGCGCGTTGGGGCGGAGGTGCTCGGGCGCGGTCGTGGCCGGCTCTCGCCGGCGCTGGACGATGGACTCCAGCGAGATGTTGTGCGCAGCCATCCGCTGCGCGATCGAGGCGAAGGCGCCAGGCCGGTCGTAGACCGAGAGGCGGAGATAGTAGCCGCCGGCATGGGCGCGCATCGCCGCACGCCGGTGCGGCTCGAGTTGCGCGGCGGGGCGGCCGAAGGGCGGGACGCGGTCGCCGCGGGCGATGTCGGCGATGTCGCTCATGACCGCGGACGCCGTCGCGTCGCCGCCGGCGCCCGGACCTGAGAGGACGAGGCGCTTCGCGAAGTCGGCCTCGATCGCGACCGCATTGGTGACGCCGTTGATGTTCGCGATCACCGATGATTTCGGCACCATCGCCGGATGCACCCGCTGCTCGATGCCGGTGTCGGTCCGTGACGCCACGCCGAGGAGTTTCAGCCGGTAGCCCAGCTCGTCTGCCGCCTCGAGATCGGCCGGCGTGATCGAGGAGATGCCTTCGACATAGATCGAATCCGCGTCGATCTTCGTTCCGAACGCGATCGAGGTCAGGATCGCGAGCTTATGGGCCGTGTCATAGCCTTCGATGTCGAAGGTCGGATCGGCCTCGGCATAGCCGAGCCGCTGCGCCTCGCTGAGGCAGGTCGCGAAGTCGAGCTCCTCCTCCTCCATCCGCGTCAGGATATAGTTGCAGGTGCCATTGAGGATGCCATAGACGCGGTCGACGGCGTTCCCGGCCAGCGACTCCCGCAAGGTCTTCACCACGGGAATCGCGCCCGCCGCGGCAGCCTCGAAATTCAGCGCGACGCCCTTCGCTTCCGCCGCCTCGGCGAGCGACTGGCCGCTCGCGGCGAGCATCGCCTTGTTCGCGGTGACCACATGCTTGCCGGCATCGATCGCGGTTCGCACCGCGGTCTCGGCGACGCCGCCGGCCCCGCCGATCAGCTCGACGAACACGTCAACGTCAGGATCGCGCGCGAGCGCCACCGGATCGTCGAACCAGCGGAAGCGGTCGAGGGCGACGCCACGGTCGCGACCGCGGTCTCGGGCCGAGACGCCGCTGACCGTCAGCGGACGGCCGAAGCGGCCCGCGAGCTCATTGTGGTGGGTGTCGACCAGCCGCAGCAGCGACGCGCCGACCGTCCCAAGGCCGGCAACGCCCAATCGCAACGCCTGTGTCATGACATATGCACCCCAGTGGTCGGAGCCGGATGAATCCGGCCTCGACTGGCCTCCGATCTCCCGGCTGGCCGAAGTCGACAGGACCGACTTCGTGGTGCCCGCATGTGAGCGATCGAACCCCGAGACACCCGGCTCCACCGCCTGACCCCAGGCGGTCGAGCCCCGGACGCTTTCGGCGTCGACTGCTAGCGCCGGGCGCCCGCCATCGGGACGACGTTGTGCAATGTCTTGTCCGCGGTTTCAAGAAAGCGGCGGATGTTGCGGCCGGCCTGGCGGATGCGCTGCTCGTTCTCCACCATGGCGATGCGGACGAACTCGTCGCCATACTCGCCGAAGCCGATGCCCGGGGCGACAGCGACGTCGGCTTTCTCGATGAGGAGCTTCGCGAACTCGACCGAGCCGAGCCGGCGATAGGGCTCGGGGATCTGCGCCCAGGCGAACATCGACGCCGGCGGCGGCGGGATCTCCCAGCCGGCTCTCCCCAAGGAATCGACCAGCGCGTCGCGCCGCTTCTTGTAGACCTCGCGCGTCTCCGCGATGCACTCCTGCGGCCCGTTGAGCGCGGCGGTGGCGGCGACCTGGATCGGCGTGAACGCGCCATAGTCGAGGTAGGATTTCACCCGCGCGAGGGCCGCGATCAGGCGCTCATTGCCGACCGCGAAGCCGATGCGCCAGCCGGCCATCGAGAACGTCTTCGACATCGAGGTGAACTCGACCGCGACCTCGAAGGCGCCCGGCACCTGGAGCACCGAAGGCGGCGGGTTGTCGTCGAAATAGATCTCGGAATAGGCGATGTCCGAGAGGACGATCAGCTCGTTGCGGCGCGCGAAGGAGACGAGCTCGCGGTAGAAATCGAGATCGCAGACCTCAGCCGTCGGGTTGGACGGGTAGCAGACCACGACCGCGATCGGCTTCGGGATCGAATGCGCGACCGCCTTCTCGAGGGCGCGGAAATAGTCCTCGTTCGGCGTCGACGGCAGATAGCGCACCGCGCCGCCTGCCATCAGGAAGCCGAAGGCATGGATCGGGTAGCTCGGATTGGGGCAAAGGACGACGTCGCCGGGGGCCGTGATCGCCTGGGCGAGGTTGGCGAAGCCTTCCTTCGAGCCGAGGGTGGCGACGACCTGCGTGTCGGGATTGAGCGTGACATTGAAGCGGCGCTCGTAATAGGCGGCCTGCGCTTTCCGCAGCCCCTTGATGCCGCGCGAGGCGGAATAGCCGTGGGTGTCGGGGCGGCGCGCGGTCTCGACCAGCTTTTCGACGATGTGCTGCGGCGTCGGCTGGTCGGGGTTGCCCATGCCGAGGTCGATGATGTCGGCGCCGGCGGCCCGGGCGCTCGCCTTCAAGCGGTTGACCTGCTCGAAAACATAAGGCGGAAGCCGCCTGACCCGGTGAAACTCGCTCATCGACGAACCCTTGGACTGTCCGTTGCTTGGGGTTGATGGCGCGGCACGCGGTACGAAGGCCGCGTCCGACCGTGCTCTTCTATGGTGACCGAAGGATTAAACCACGCGCCGCCGGTCCGTTGCGCGTGATCTCTCGAATTTGTGGCGGATTGCCGTTCGAGGCGGAGACATAGGCTTTCGCAGGCAAATGCGGAAGTGCCGCAGCACACATCGGGGCATCGGCACGATTTTTGTTTGCGCTCGTCGGCTGCATGCCGAAAACTGCGGTCGGGCCGAAGGCTTGCCGCCGGTCCTTCCTATAATGCCACAGCCCTGGAGGTCGCCCGGACATGCCGCACGACATGCCCCTCGTTTTCACCATCGTGATCGGGCTCGGGCTCGCCTTCGTGCTTGGCACCATTGCACATCGTCTGAAAGCGCCGCCGCTGGTCGGCTACCTCATCGCCGGCGTCCTCGTCGGCCCGCACACGCCGGGCTTCGTCGGCGACATGGCGCTCGCGCAGCAGCTCGCCGAGCTCGGCGTCATCCTCCTGATGTTCGGCGTCGGCCTCCACTTCTCGCTCAAGGACATGATGGCGGTGCGCCGCATCGCCCTTCCCGGTGCGGTATTCCAGATCGCGATCGCGACGGTGCACGGTGCCGGCATGGGACTCTGGCTCGGCTGGTCGTTCGAGGGGAGCCTCGTCTTCGGGCTGTCGCTGTCGGTCGCGAGCACCGTGGTGCTGCTTCGCGCGCTGCAGGAACGGCGGACGCTCGACACCGAGAAAGGCAAGATCGCCGTCGGCTGGCTGATCGTCGAGGACCTCGCGATGGTCCTTGCGATCGTGCTCATCCCCGCCTTTGGCTCAGCGGTGAATGGGGATGTCGCGGTCACCGACGACCCCATCCTCAACCTCCTCGGCCTCGCTTCGTGGGGCGTCGCCGGCGTCCTTCTCGTCACCGCGCTGAAAGTCGCCGCCTTCGTCGCCTTCATGCTGATCGTCGGCCGGCGGGTCATCCCGTGGGCGCTGCACTACATCGCCCACACCGGCTCGCGCGAGCTGTTCCGCCTCGCGGTGCTGGCGATCGCGCTCGGCGTCGCGCTCGGCGCGGCCGAGCTCTTCGGCGTGTCGCTGGCGCTCGGCGCCTTCTTCGCCGGCATGATCCTCGCGGAGTCCGCGCTCAGCCACCGCGCGGCCGAGGAGTCCCTGCCGCTCCGCGACGCCTTTGCCGTCCTGTTCTTCGTCTCGGTCGGCATGCTGTTCGACCCCGCGACGCTGGCCGAGCATCCGCTGCCGGTGATCGCGACGCTCCTCATCATCATCTTCGGCAAGGCGCTGGCGGCGTTCGTCATCGTCCGCCTGTTCCGCTATCCGGTCGGCACCGCTCTCACGATCTCGGCAAGCCTCGCGCAGATCGGCGAGTTCTCCTTCATCCTCGCCGAGCTCGGCGTGGGCTTGGGCTTCCTGCCCGAGGAGGGCCGCGACCTCATCCTCGCCGGCGCGATTCTCTCGATCCTCCTCAACCCGGTGATTTTTGCCCTGGCCGACCGGCTCAGGGGACCGCTGGAGCGGCGTCAGGCGGCGCGCCACGGCCCGGTCCCGTCACCCGACGTCCCGCATCCGCCAACGCCCGAGGAGAAGGAGGCCGCCGAGGCGGCGATGCGCCTCCGTCCGACGCAGATGACCGAGCACACGGTGCTGGTCGGCTATGGCCGCGTCGGCGCGACCGTGGGCGCAGGTCTTCGGGCAGCGCTGGTCCCATTCCTCGTCATCGAGGACGACGAGGCGATCGTGCGCCAGCTCCATGCCGACGAAATTCCCGTGATCGTCGGCAACGCCGCCGCCGCCGACATTATCAAGGCGGCCAACCTCGCCCACGCCCACCAGCTCATCGTCGCGATCCCGAACGCCTTCGAGGCCGGCCACATCGTCCGCGCCGGCCGCGCCGCGAACTCCGGCCTCTCGATCATCGCCCGCGCCCACTCCGACGCCGAAGTGGAGCACCTGAAGCTCCACGGCGCCGACACGGTGATCATGGCCGAGCGCGAGGTGGCCCGGAGCATCCTGGCGATGATCATTCCCGAGCCCGCGGCACGGGAGATCTAACGTCGGCCGGCGTCCTGCCGCCGCGTCGACCAGGCACGGCCCGAGCTCCCCCCTTGAGGGGCAGCGGGTTTCGCGAGGCGAAGCCGAGGCGAAACCGTGGGGGGTCGCGGCCTATCCGCCGGTGCCGAGCAAGCGGAGAGTCACAGACCCCCACCGAAGCTTGCTTCTTGCAGTCGCAAGCTTCCGCCTCCCCTCAAGGGGGACTGTTGCATGGTAGGCGCAGGCGGTGTTCCTCGATGGGAGGGGCAGATTCGGGGTCGGCCGGGCTGGCCCTCGGCCCGTCTTTGGGTCCGATTTGGGGTGTTCTCAGCGTGTGGGGACGGAG
>JBFXAJ010000038.1:0-20644 GCA_050184415.1 Bauldia sp. | reverse complement strand
TGTCCATCCTCCTCGGCATCGTGCCGATGATCGCCGGGATGCCCGAGGGGCATCTGTTCTTCAACGTCGCCTTCATCGTCGTGATGGTGTCGCTGCTGATCCAGGGCTGGTCGATCAGCCCGGTCGCGCGCTGGCTGAAACTGATCGTGCCGCCGCAGCTCGGGCCGCTGCAGCGGACGGAGCTCGAGCTGCCCGGCGGCGGCGACCACGAGATCGTGGCCTACCGGGTCCACCCCGAAAGTCGGGTCGCGAAGGGCGAGCGGATTCCGCGCTGGGCGCGCCCGTCGCTGATCCTCCGCGACGGCCGTTCGCTGCGGCCGCATGCAGCGGGTCGCGTGCAGCCCGGCGACCAGGTCTACATCGTCACCGCGACCAACTACGTGCAACTCCTCGATCAGCTCTTCGCGGGGCCTGCCGAAAGCGCGTTCGATCCGCAGCTCTATGGCGAGTTCCTGCTCGACCCGGGCGCGCGGCTCGGCGACGTCGCTGCCGCCTATGACACGCCGATCGATCCGGCCGACGCCGACCTGACCCTTCGCGATTTCCTGCGCCGCCGCCTCCACGGCAACGTGGAGCCCGGCGACCGCGTCGGCCTCGGCCGCTTCGACCTCATCGTCCGCTCCGTGGACGCGGATCATGCCGTCCGCGAGGTCGGGCTCGGCGTCGAGCCGACGATGCCGGTGGTCGAGACGCTGCGGTTCGGGAAGGAGCGGGGGCTGCTGGCGACGGTGCGGCGGGTGCTGGGACAGCGGCGCGCGGGCGCGGCGGAAACAACCGGGGTGGCTGCAATCGAGCACTCCCCGGAGCCGCCGGAAGGCGGGGCAAACCAGCCGGGGTAGAGGGGCCGGGGGGCCCATTGGTTGCGGGGACCGATTTCAACCTGTGTCGCTCAGGTCCGGAACCGCGGCCGACCAACTCCCCGGCGCAGGTGCGGGGCAGGAAAGCCCCACCACAATCACCTCCCCGGGCTTGACCCGGGGTCCATTGGCGATGCGGCAGTTGGAGACCCGGGGGCAGCCCCGGCCTCTGCGTCGCGGCGCGGCCAATAGGCCCCGGCTCGGGGGCCGGGGAGGAGTTCGTGGACGGGTTGGGCGTTTCGTCCAGTGCTGCGTCTGAGACGACCGTTCCTACCCCGTCGCCGCTTCGGCGTCGGCCTCGATGCGCTGGTCGAGATAGTTGCCGCAGAGGTCGATCAGGTAGTCGACCTTGTCCTCGAAGAAGTGGTTCGCGCCCTTCACGATCGTATGGTCGATCTTGATGCCCTTCTGGGTCTTCAGCTTGTCGACGAGGGCCTGGACGTCCTTCTGGGGGACGACCTTGTCCTGGTCGCCATGAATGATGATCCCGGAGGACGGGCAGGGGGCGAGGAACGAGAAGTCGTGGAGGTTCGCCGGCGGGGCGATCGACATGAAGCCGGCGATCTCGGGCCGGCGCATCAGGAGCTGCATGCCGATCCAGGCGCCGAAGGAGAAGCCGGCGACCCAGCAGCCCGCGGCCTCGGGGTGGACGGTCTGCGCCCAGTCGAGCGCGGCTGCGGCATCCGACAGTTCGCCCGTGCCGTGGTCGAACGCGCCCTGGCTCCGCCCGACGCCCCGGAAGTTGAACCGCAGCACCGCGAAGCCGCGCTTTGCGAACATGTAGAACAGCTGATAGGTGATCTGGTTGTTCATCGTCCCGCCGAATTGCGGGTGGGGATGAAGCACGATCGCGATCGGCGCGTTCCGGGACTTGGCCGGCTGGTACCGGCCCTCCAGGCGGCCGGCGGGGCCGGTGAAGACGACCTCAGGCATTAAGGCTTGGCTCCTATGCGAAGCGGGCGCGCCGGCCACGAGCCAAGGCATCCCGGCGTTTGGACTGGCACCCCGCGGGACGGGGGCCTTGCAGCTGGACTCTCGTGGCTGGTGGGCTTTGGCGCTCAGCGAGCCCCACATATCACGACAAGGGGTCCTAGTTTCAAGCATTTGGAGGAAGGGTCGCAGCGGTGACCGCAAAGCGCGTCTATCTCGACTACAACGCCGGAGCCCCGCTCCGGGCGACCGCGCGCGCGGCGATGATCGACGCGCTCAGCGAGACGGGCAACGCGTCCTCCGTCCACGCCGAGGGGCGTGGCTCGAGGAGGCGGATCGAGGCCGCGCGGTCGGCGGTGGCGGCGTTGGTCGGGGCTGATCCGAAGCGCGTCAGCTTCGTCAGCGGCGGGTCCGAGGCCAACGCGACTGTGCTGTCGCCGACCGCGACCATCGGCGGGCGCGCGGTGTGGTTCGACCGGCTGCTGGTCGGCGCGACAGAGCACCCGTCGGTGCTGGCGGGCGGCAGGTTTCCGGCCGATCGTGTCGAGACCATCGCGGTCGATGGCGAGGGCCGGATCGACCTCGCGGAGCTCGCAGCGAAGCTTCGCCGCGCGGCCGCCGTGCAGGAGACGGTGCTTGTCTCGGTGATGGCCGCCAACAACGAGACCGGCACGCTGCAGCCGGTGGCACGGATCGCGGCGCTCGCTCACGAGCACGGCGCGGCGTTCCATTGCGACGCCGCGCAGGCTGTCGGCCGCGTGGCGGTCGACATCAACGCGATCGGCGCGGACTTCCTCACCTTCTCCTCGCACAAGATCGGCGGGCCGCAGGGAGCCGGGGCGATCGTCGCCCGCGAAGAAGGCACCGCACCGGCGCCGCTGATCCTGGGTGGCCGGCAGGAGCGGGGCGCGCGGGCCGGCACGGAGAACGTCGCGGCCATCGTCGGCTTCGGCGCGGCAGCCGCCGAGGCCGCGGAGGACCTCGCGACCGCGCCGGTGCGCTGGCGGGCCTTCCGCGGCCGCGTCGAAGCGTTCGTCGCCGCCGATCCGAGGGTTGCGATCCTCTCCGAGGGCGCGGACCGATTGCCGCAGACGGTGTGCCTCGCGCTGCGCGGAGTATCGGCCGAAACGCTGGTGATCGGTCTCGATCTTGAGGGAATCGCGATTTCCTCAGGCGCGGCGTGCTCTTCGGGAAAAGTCGGCCCGAGCCATGTCCTCGCCGCAATGGGTGTGGCGCCCGAGCTTGCCCGGAGTGCCATCCGCTTGAGTTTCGGTTGGGAAACGGATGAAAACGACCTAGATATGTTCCAGAGCGCGTGGAAGCGCGTGACTGCCCGGATATTCGCCGCCGGCGACCACCGGGCGGCCTAGACGACAGCACTCACCCGCGGTCCTTGAAACCGCTGTGGATGGAGTAACGGATGCCTGCAGTTCGCGAGACCGTTGACACGGTCCGAGAAATCGATGTCGACCGCTACAAGTACGGCTTCGTCACCGACATCGAATCCGAGAAGGCGCCGAAGGGCCTGAGCGAGGACATCGTCCGCTTCATTTCGGCCAAGAAGAACGAGCCGGACTGGATGCTGGAATGGCGCCTCAGCGCCTATCGCCGCTGGGTCACGCTCAAGGAGCCGACCTGGGCCCGCGTCCACTATCCGAAGATCGACTTCCAGGACATCTATTACTACTCGGCGCCGAAGAGCACGGCCGGGCCGAAGAGCCTCGACGAGGTCGATCCCGATCTCCTCGCGATGTACGAGAAGCTCGGCATCCCGCTCCGCGAGCGCGAGGCGCTGCTCGGCGTCGAACGGCCGAAGGTCGCGGTCGACGCGGTGTTCGACAGCGTCTCGGTCGTCACCACCTTCAAGGAGGAGCTCAAGAAGGCCGGCGTCCTCTTCATGTCGATGTCGGAGGCGATCCGCGAATATCCCGAGATCGTCCGGAAGTACCTCGGCTCGGTCGTGCCGGTGACCGACAATTTCTACGCGACGCTCAACTCCGCGGTCTTCTCCGACGGCTCCTTCGTCTACGTGCCCGAAGGGGTGCGCTGCCCGATGGAGCTCTCGACCTATTTCCGCATCAACGAGCGAAATACCGGCCAGTTCGAGCGGACGCTGATCGTGGCCGAGAAGGGCGCCTACGTGTCCTATCTCGAAGGCTGCACCGCGCCGATGCGCGACGAGAACCAGCTCCACGCCGCCGTCGTCGAGCTCGTCGCCCTCGACGACGCCGAGATCAAATATTCGACCGTCCAGAACTGGTACCCCGGCAACAAGGAGGGGAAGGGCGGCGTCTACAATTTCGTCACCAAGCGCGGCGACTGCCGCGGCGCACGGTCGAAGATCTCGTGGACGCAGGTCGAGACCGGCTCGGCGATCACCTGGAAGTACCCGAGCTGCATCCTCCGCGGCGACGAGTCGGTCGGCGAGTTCTTCTCGATCGCGGTCTCGAACGGCCACCAGCAGGTCGATTCCGGGACCAAGATGACCCATCTCGGCAAGAACACGCGGAGCCGCATCATCTCGAAGGGCATCGCGGCCGGCCAGTCGTCGAACACCTATCGCGGCCTCGTCTCCGCGCACCGGAAGGCGACCGGCGTAAGAAACCACACGGTCTGCGACTCGCTCCTGATCGGCGACAAATGCGGCGCGCATACTATCCCCTATATCGAGGCGCGGAATGCCCGCGTGCAGTACGAGCACGAGGCGACGACGTCGAAGATCGGCGAGGACCAGCTCTTCTATACCCGCCAGCGCGGCATTCCGGAGGAGGAGGCGATCGCTCTCATCGTCAACGGCTTCGTCCGGGAAGTCATCCAGCAACTGCCGATGGAATTCGCCGTCGAGGCGCAGAAGCTGATCGGCGTCAGCCTGGAGGGCAGCGTCGGATGAGCGACTATTGGTTCGCCCGGCGCTATCCCATCGGCGATCCGCGGAACGCGGTCGGCCCCGTCACACGCGAGGGCCGGCTGGTTGCTCTCGCCTTCGTCGCGGCGATGGCCGCGGGCGCGGTGGTGTTCGCCGTGATGGCGATCGCGGGCGAATTCATCCTCGGCGCCGCGACCTTCGCGGTCATCGCCGGGCTTGGCGGCGGCGGCTTCATCATCGCCGCGCAGCAGAAGCTCGACCGCAACCACACGGTCGAAGACTACAGGACCGGGCGCGTCCAAAGCCGCTAGCGCTTCGACAGCGACCGACGAACAGGTTGAGAGAGATGCTCGAGATCAAGAACCTCCACGCGCGGGTCGAAGAGGACGGACGCGAGATCCTGCGCGGCCTCGACCTGTCGATCGGCGCCGGCCAAGTCCACGCCATCATGGGACCGAACGGCTCGGGGAAGTCCACGCTGGCACACATCCTCGCCGGTAAGGATGGCTATGAGGTCACCCAAGGCACCGTGACGTTCCTTGGCGAGGACCTCCTCGCCCTCGAACCGGACGAGCGGGCGTCGAAGGGCGTGTTCCTCGCCTTCCAGTATCCGGTCGAGATTCCCGGCGTCTCCGGCATGACCTTCCTCAAGGCCGCGCTCAATGCACAGCGGAAGGCCCGCGGCGAGGCCGAGCTGTCGACGCCCGACTTCATGCGCCGGGTCCGCGAGGCGAGCGACCGGCTGTCGATGACGCCGGACATGCTGCGGCGGCCGATCAACACCGGGTTCTCGGGCGGCGAGAAGAAGCGGAACGAGATCCTGCAGATGACGCTGCTGGAGCCGCGTCTCGCGATCCTCGACGAGACCGATTCCGGCCTCGACATCGACGCGCTCCGCATCGTGTCGGACGGCGTCAACGCGCTCCGCAATCCTGAACGGTCGATGCTAGTCATCACCCACTATCAGCGCCTCCTCAACCACATCGTGCCCGACTTCGTGCACGTCATGACCGAGGGGCGGATCGTGCGTTCGGGCGGCAAGGAGCTGGCGCTCGAGCTCGAGGAGCGCGGCTACGCCGACTACGGCGCGGACGCGGCCTAGGCGATGTCCGCCGAACCGCGCATCCTGAAGACCGAGGCCGAGCAGCAGCTCGCCGAGCAGTACCGCGCGCTGCGCGACGGGCTGCCCGGACCGGCGGCCGCCACTCTCCGCCGCGACACGGCGATCGCGAGCTTCGAGAAGGCCGGCCTGCCGCATCGCCGGGTCGAGGCCTGGAAGTACACCGACCTCCGCGCCCTGATGCGGAAGGCGCTGCCGGTTGCGCCGCAGCCCTCGGCCGAGGCGGCAGCGGCCGCGCTCGGGGCGAATGACGTCCTCAAGGCCGTCGACCGCTATCGGCTCGTGATCGCCGACGGCTTCTTCCAGGAGGCGCTTTCGGACCGTGCGGCCCTCTTGGCCGAAGGCGTCGAGGTCGCGACGCTGACGGAATTCCTCGGCTTCGACAACTCGCATGTGCTGGGCATTCTCGACGCGCCGCACGGCTCGGGCGACGACGCGATGATCGCGCTCAACACGGCACTCGCCAGTGATGGCGTGGTCGTCCTCGTGCCGCCCGATCGCACGATCTCGAAGCCGATCGAGATCGTCCATCTCGCGGCCACACCTGAGACGGCTGCAGCGACGCGCAGCGCCGTCCGCATCGGCGCCAATGCAAAGCTCACGCTGTACGTCACACGCGCCGGCGCCGGCGCCCATCACGGGAACCATCTCGTCGGCATCGCTGCGGCCGAAGGGGCGCGGGTGAAGATGGTGGACGTCCAGGCCGGCGGCGCGGAGAGCGAGGATATCATGACGTTCTCCGCCCGTGCCGCGGCGGGGGCGGAGTTCGACCATCTCGCCGTTGTCACCGGCGCGAGGATCTCGCGCCTCCAGGGCTTCGTCATGATCGAGGGCGAGGGCGCGCGCTTTGGCGCCCACGGCGCGAACATGCTGCGCGGCAAGGCGCATGGCGACATTGCGTTGGTCATCGAGCATGCCGCGGCGCATGCGACGAGCCGCGTCCTCTACAAGAACGTCGCCGATGGCGAAGCGATGGGCGCCTTCCAGGGCCGGATCGTGGTGCAGCCGGGGGCGCAGAAGACCGACGGGAAGATGCTGACCAACAGCCTCCTCCTCTCCGACACCGCGGAGTTCGCCGCCAAGCCCGAGCTCGAGATCTACGCCGACGACGTCCAGTGCGGCCATGGCGCCACCACCGGCCAGTTCGACGAGACGATGCTGTTCTACCTCCTGTCGCGCGGCATCCCGCGGCCCGAGGCTGAGGCGATGCTGCTGCAGTCGTTCCTCGCCGCAGCAGTCGAGGCGATGGGCGACGAGGGGGTGACTGCGGCGATCGAGCCGATCGTTGCCGCCTGGCTCGGCGGACGGGGCATCTCATGACGGTCGCGGTGCGGACGGGCTATGACGTCGAGGCGGTCCGGCGCGACTTCCCGATCCTCGGCCGCACCGTCAACGGCAAGACGCTGACCTATCTCGACAGCGGTGCGTCGGCGCAGAAGCCAAAAATCGTGATCGACCGCATCGTGCAGGCGATCGGCGAGGATTATGCCAACGTCCATCGCGGGCTCCACTTCCTCGCTAACGCGTCGACTGAGGCCTTCGAGGATGCCCGCGAAGTCGTGCGCCAGTTCCTCAATGCGGCAACGACCGACGAGATCATCTTCACCCGGTCCTCGACCGAGGCGCTGAACCTCGTCGCGTCTTCGCTCGGCGCGGATCTCCAGGAGGGCGACGAGATCGTCCTCACGGTGATGGAGCACCACTCCAATATCGTGCCCTGGCACTTCCACCGCGAGCGAAAGGGCGCGGTGCTGAAATGGGTCGACGTCGCCGATGACGGCGCGTTCGACCTCGAGGCGTTCGAGGCGGCGTTGACGGAGCGGACAAAAATCGTCGCCGTCACCCACATGTCGAACGTGCTGGGCACGGTGACTCCGATCAAGGAGATCGTCCGCCTCGCGCATGAGCGCCGCATCCCGGTGGTCGTCGACGGCAGCCAGGCGGCAGTGCACCTGTCGGTCGACGTCCGCAACCTCGGATGCGACTTCTATGCCTTCACCGGCCACAAGACCTACGGGCCGACGGCGATCGGCGTCCTCTACGGCCGCTACGACGCGCTGAAGGCGCTGCGGCCCTATCAGGGCGGCGGCGAGATGATCCGCGACGTCACGCAGGATGCCGTGACCTATCTCGACCCGCCGCACCGCTTCGAGGCCGGGACGCCGCCGATCGTCGAGGCCATCGGCCTCGGCGCCGCGCTCCGCTACATGATGGCGCTCGGCCGCGAGAACATCGCTGCCCACGAAGAGACGCTCCGCGACTACGCCCATGAGCGGCTGCGCGGGATCAACGGCCTCCGCTTCTACGGCGAGGCGAGAGGAAAGGGCGCCATCGTCGCCTTCAACCTCGACGGCATTCATCCGCACGACGTGTCGATGATCCTCGACCGCGAGGGCATCGCCATCCGCGCCGGCACCCATTGCGCGCAGCCGCTGCTGCAGCGCTTCGGCACGACCGCGACCTGCCGGGCGTCGTTCGGGTTGTACAACACGGTGGAGGAGGTGGACCGGCTGGTCGCCGGCCTCGACAAGGCGCGGCGGCTGTTCGCGTAAGCTTCCCTCGCCCACCTGCGGGGAGACGGCTTCGGCTCTTGTCCGAGCCGCAGGCGAGGCTAGAGCCGAAGGGTGAGGGGGACGTGACTTCTCGGCAAACTCGGAGCTTACGGCCTGCCTCTCATCCGGCGCTGCGCGCCACCCCCGGGTCAAGCCCGGGGGCAGGCTCTTCTCCCCGCTCTGCGGGGCGAAGGAAGAGCGGGGGGCGATCTGGAACCCGGCCCCTGGAATCGCCACCTAGAGGTGATCGAGGCCTGGCACTGAATCTGGTATGATGATGGACATGGACGACCGGACGATTGCGGACAAGGCGCTGGAGGCGGTGGAAGCCGCGCTCGATGGCGCGCCCGAATCCGCGCTGTCGCAGGACGAGATCGACCGCCTGTCGGGCGAGATCATCGCGGCGCTGAAGACGGTGTACGACCCGGAGATCCCGGCCGACATCTACGAGCTCGGCCTCGTCTACCGGATCGACATCGACGACGACCGCAACGTGTCGATCGACATGACGCTGACGGCGCCGGGCTGCCCGGTCGCTGGCGAGATGCCGGGATGGGTCGAGAATGCCGTCGGTGCCGTTCCCGGCGTCGGCAATGTGGACGTGAAGATGGTGTTCGAGCCGCCGTGGACGGTGGAGCGGATGTCGGACGAGGCCAAGGTGGCCCTCAACTGGTACTGATTGAACCTGCGGCCGCCACGTCGCCGAACGTGGCGCGCCACCGGAGTTGACCGATGACGATGCGCGCGAAGTTCAAGGTGATGTCGTTGACCGATGCGGCGGCGGAAAAAGTGCGTGCGATCATGGAAAGCGCCACCCCGCCGCTCGCCGGCGTCCGCGTCGGCGTGAAGAACTCCGGCTGCGCCGGCATGGCCTACACGCTCGATCCTGTCGAGACCCCGAACCCTGCCGACGACGTCGTCTCCGAGAAGGGCGCGACGATCTTCATCGATCCCAAGGCGATGCTGTTCCTCCTCGGCAGCACGATGGACCACCGCGTGACGAAGCTCTCCGCGGGCTTCGTGTTCGACAATCCGAACGAAGTGTCGGCCTGCGGCTGCGGAGAGTCGGTGCAGCTCAAGCCGGCGGATGCCGGGGCGGTGGGGCGGGGTTAGCGGGGGGCGGCGGTCCGTGTCGCCAACCATGGTTCGCGGCTCTCGAAGGCACTGCCCTGATAGGCGGCCGCAGCCTCTGCCAGTGTGACGATTGGGCGGGCTCTGCTCGGCCGCGACGTTGGAATTTGCTGCGTGGCCGCCCCGTCCGGCTGCTGGGTTGGTCCCTGCATCTCAACCTCGTCACCCTGGCGAAGGCCGGGGCCCATTCTTGTCATGACCGACGGGACTCAGCCGAAGATCAGCTCATCGTAGAGGTCGCGCCAGGTCGGGTTCATCTCGTTGATGAGCTTGCACTTCCACGCCCGCTGCCACTGCTTGAGCTGCTTTTCGCGCAGGATGGCGCTTTCCATTGTGGCGTGAGCCTCGAAATAGACCAGCCGCGTCAGGCCGTGCTTCTTCGTGAAGCCCGGAACGAGGCCTTCGCGGTGCTGATACGCGCGCTGGGGAAGGTTCGACGTCACGCCGATGTAGAGCGTGCCGTTGTATCGGCTCGACATGATGTAGACCGCCGGCTGCCCCGTGAACGCCATCGATATTCCCCCTTGGTCTGGAGGATGCAGGCGCAGTGCCCCTTTGACAACAATGGGCCCCGGCCTTCGCCGGGGTGACGATGGGGGGTAGGGCTCGGCGCTACTCCAACGCCGCTCGCGCTGCCTCTTCGGCCTGGCGCCTAAGACGACGACGGCAGCCTGGTCGGGCGCAGCATGAACTGCGGGACGTGGTCGCCCATGCCGACGACCGGGCGGTCGTCGGGGTCGCGGTCGCGCCGGCGGTCGTCGCGGCGGGGGCGCTGGTCGTTGCGGCCCTGGTCGCGCGGCTGGTCCTGGCGGGGGGGGCGATTGTCCTGGCGCGGGCCGCGGGGCTGGTCGGCCTCGCGGCGAGGCTCGCCGCCATGGGAGTGGCGGTCGTCGCCCTCGCGGCGGCGGTCGCGGTTCTGCCGCTCGCTGCGGTCCCCGCGCGCCGCGCCCTGCGGGCGATCGGCGTGCGCCGGCTTGGCCTCGCCCTGCTCGGGCCGGGCCTCGGCGCGCTCTTCGGAACGCTCCGGGCGCGGTGCGCGGGCCTCACCGGCCGGCTTGTCGCCGCCGCGACGGCGGTCGCCACGACGGCCGCGCTCCCGCGGGGCCTCGGAGCTGTCGTTATCGGCCGTCGGCACGACGCCGCCGACGGTGATCTTCTCGGCCTTCTCGCCGGTCAGCTTCTCGATCGCGATGACGTATTTGTTGTCGAGCGAAGTCGCGAGGGTCATCGCGGTGCCGGAGCGGCCGGCGCGGCCGGTGCGGCCGATGCGGTGCACGTAGTCCTCGGCGTGGCTCGGCACGTCGAAATTGAAGACGTGGCTGACGGCAGGGATGTCGAGGCCGCGGGCAGCGACGTCGCTGGCGACGAGGAGCTTCAGCTCCTGCTTCCTGAAGCGGTCGAGGACCTTCAGCCGGTCGCGCTGCTCCATGTCGCCATGGAGTGCGTCGGCGTCGAAACCGTGCTTCTGCAGCGACCGCGCGAGGACGGCGACGTCGCGCTTGCGGTTGCAGAAGATGATCGCGTTGGTGAGCTCCTTCTCGGTGCGGATCAGCTCGCGCAGCGTCGCGCGCTTGGCCGCTGCTTCGCGGTCGGTGGCGACCCAGACCTGCTTCACCGTCTTGGTGACCGACGCGGGCTTCGAGACCTCGACGCGCTCCGGGTTCGACATGAACTGGTCGGCGAGGCGCTGGATCTCGGGCGGCATGGTCGCCGAGAAGAGGAGTGTCTGCCGGGTGAAGGGCAGGAGTTTCGTGATGCGCTCGATGTCGGGGATGAAGCCCATGTCGAGCATCCGGTCGGCCTCGTCGATCACAAGCAGCTCGACGCCGGTGAGGAGGAGCTTGCCGCGCTCGAAATGGTCGAGGAGGCGGCCGGGCGTCGCGATCAGGACGTCGACGCCGCGATCGAGCTTCTTCTCCTGCTCGTCGAAGGAGACGCCGCCGATGATGAGGGCGACGGTGACCTTCTGGTCCTTGCCGTAGCGTTTGAAATTGTCCTCGACCTGCGCGGCGAGTTCGCGCGTCGGCTCGAGGATCAGCGTCCGCGGCATGCGGGCCCGGGCGCGGCCCTTTTCGAGCCGTGTCAGCATCGGGAGCACGAAGGACGCGGTCTTGCCGGTGCCGGTCTGGGCGATGCCCAGCACGTCACGGCGCGCGAGGATGTGCGGGATCGCCTGCGCCTGGATCGGCGTCGGCGTCGTGTAGCCCGTCGCCTCGACCGCAGCCAAGACTTTGGGGGAGAGGCCAAGAGTTTCGAAGGTCATATCCGAGAGATCGGCATAGGCGCTGCCGGGCTAGGCCACCGGCACGACATGATGAGGGGAGCTGCGCCGCCTAAGTCAGCTTCAGTCACGCGGAAAATAGGCGCAAAAAGTGCAGAGTCAACGCCACGAAGTTGAGATGTCCGCGGTTTCCGGCCGAAAGGTAAAACGGACGCATCTTCCAGACCGGCGCCGGAGGATCATCTTGGATGGTCGCGCGGACATGTGACGCCCGTGCGACGGGGGTCAGATGTCGAGGTCGCGCGCGAACTCGGCGCGCTCCTGGATGAAGGCGAAGCGCTCCTCCGGCTTATTGCCCATCAGGCGGTCGACGGTGACCCTGGTGGCGTCGGGTTCGGCGATGGCGACGCGGAGGAGATTCCGGGTCTTCGGGCTCATGGTGGTGTCGCGGAGCTGCGCCGGCAGCATCTCGCCGAGGCCCTTGAAGCGGCCGACCTCGACCTTGGTCTTCCCCTTGAAAACGCTGGCCATCAGCTCCTCCCGATGGGCGTCGTCGCGGGCATAGACGGTCGTTGCGCCATGGGTCATCCGGTAGAGCGGCGGCATTGCGAGGAAGAGGTGCCCCTCGCGGATCAGCTCCGGCATCTCCTGGTAGAAGAAGGTTATCAGCAGCGAGGCGATGTGGGCGCCGTCGACGTCGGCGTCGGTCATCACGATGATCTTGTCGTAGCGGAGATCGTCGATCCGGAAGGCGCTCCGCGTGCCGACGCCGAGCGCGAGGATGAGGTCGGCGAGCTGCTGGTTGGCGGCGGCCTTCTCGCGGCCGGCATTGGCGACGTTGAGGATCTTTCCGCGCAGCGGCAGCACCGCCTGCGTCGCCCGGTCGCGGGCCTGCTTGGCCGAGCCGCCGGCCGAATCGCCCTCGACGATGAAGAGCTCGGAGCCACCGGCGGCGTTCTGCGAGCAGTCGGCGAGTTTTCCCGGCAGGCGGAGTTTCCGGACCGCAGTCTTGCGGTTGACTTCGCGCTCCTGCTTGCGGCGGAGGCGGTCCTCGGCGCGGCCGATCACCCAGTCGAGGAGCTTGTTGGCTTCCGCGGGCGATCCCGCGAGCCAATGGTCGAACGGGTCGCGGATCGCGTTCTCGACCACGCGGGTCGCTTCGGTCGAAGCGAGGCGATCCTTGGTCTGCCCGACGAATTCGGGCTCGCGGATGAAGACCGACAGCATGGCGGCGCAGGATCCGGCGATGTCCTCGGCGGTGATGATCTGCGCCTGCTTCTTGCCGACGCGGACCGCGTGGCCTTTCAGGCCGCGGAGGAGAGCGGCTCTCAGCCCCGCCTCGTGGGTGCCGCCGTCGCGGGTCGGGATTGTGTTGCAGTAAGAGCGGATGAAGCCGTCCCCATCGTGCCAGGCGACCGCCCATTCGGCCGAGCCGTGGCCGGTGTTCTTTGTTTTGCCGGCAAAGATCGCGGTGACGGTCTCGGAGCCGTCGATCTCCGCGGCCAAATACTCCTTGAGGCCGCCGGGGAAATGGAAGGTCGCCGCTTCCGGCACCTTCGCGGCCGCAGCCAGTTCCGGCGCGCATTTCCAGCGGATCTCGACGCCGCTGAAGAGGTAGGCCTTGGACCGCGACGCGGCGAACAGGCGCTCCGGCCGGAGGTGGGCGCCGGCGCCGAAGATCTGCGGGTCGGGCCGGAACGTCACCTTGGTGCCGCGGCGATTGCGGACCTCGCCGACCTCTTCGAGCGGGCCGAGCGCATGGCCGCGCGCGTAGCGCTGGCGATAGAGCCGCTTGTTGCGCACCACCTCGACTTCGACGAATTCGGAAAGCGCGTTCACGACCGAGACGCCGACGCCGTGAAGGCCGCCCGACGTCTCATAGGCATCCGAGCCGAACTTCCCGCCCGAATGCAGCATCGACATGATGACTTCGAGGGCCGATTTGTCCTTGAACTTCGGGTGGCGGTCGACCGGCATGCCGCGGCCATTGTCGTTGACGCTGGCCGAGCCGTCGGCGTCGACCTCGACCTCGATGAAGGTCGCATGGCCGGCGACCGCCTCGTCCATCGCATTGTCGATCACCTCGGCGAAGAGGTGGTGCATCGCGTTCTCGTCGGTGCCGCCGACATACATGCCGGGCCGGCGGCGCACCGGCTCGAGGCCTTCGAGGACCTCGATGCTGCTCGCATTATAGCTGTCCTCGGGATCGCCCTTGGAGCGGCTCCGCGCGGTGCCTTTGACAGCCGCGGAACGGAGTGGCGCGGCTTCGGCGGCG
The DNA here is from genome assembly GCA_050184415.1 of Bauldia sp. Classification (GTDB taxonomy): domain Bacteria; phylum Pseudomonadota; class Alphaproteobacteria; order Rhizobiales; family Kaistiaceae; genus JADLGL01. Next base: position 6,692 of record JBFXAJ010000038.1, on the reverse strand, counting down.
TCGTCGGTGAAAAGGTCGTCTTTGGCCATGTCGGATGGTCTGTCGCCGGTCGGCGTTGGGGATCAAGGCGGGGAGGGGAGGGTCGTCGCTACGTTTGCCGCCTTGTTGCACGAAGCGGGAACGACGGCAATTCGCAAGCGTTATCAGGTGGTTATGAGCGCCGTATTCGGCCCTGCCACACTCTTCGAATCAATTCGCAATCGCCGCGAATTTTAAGGTTGCATTCATGTGCGAAGTCCGAGGATCGCCTCATGAACGCGCCGGGGCCTGGGCTTTCGGGTCCGCCGCGCGAGGGCAATGGGAGCGACTCATATGGCTCGTTTCGATTTCAGCGGCAGCGACACGATGGCGCCGGGCGCTGCGTTCGAGGAGACCCTGTTCCAGCTCGGCATCGCGAGCGCGACCGGCCGCGACGGGACGCCCGATCTGGTGGCCGCACACAAATGGTTCAACCTTGCGGCGGCCCGCGGCTATGCCGACGCGGCGCACTACCGGCAGGAGGTGGCGCTCGAGATGTCCGCGGCCGAGATCGCCGACGCCCAGCGCGCGGCCCGCGAATGGCTCCGCACCCACTGATTGCCGGGAGCATCTTCTGAAGCCGCGGCGCGCTCGCGCCGGGCAATCTCCGCCGCCGCCGTTTCCGGACTCTTTCGCATCGGATGCGATGCCCGGCTTTCGTCACATCGTGCCGCGAGCGGGATCGGCGGCACTTAATGCCAGTCGCCTCGGGACGCGCGTAGGCCTGCCATTGACGCCGGCTACGGGTCTTCCGGGGATAACTCTGCTGCGCAACGCGGCAAGGTTGATCCCCGGGCAGCGAATCATTCTACAAGCTTAATGTTGCCTGCGAGCTCCGTGTGCGAATGCCCTCCTCCCTGTAGGGCTGCGACCGCCGGTTGAGTTCACGCGGCGTCCGAGCGCGCCCCACCTGCCGGGCTCCGATTGGCCCGGCTTTTTCTTGACACCAGCCCCTAAGCCGCCCGCGCTCCGGAGCGCGCGATCGCCTCGTCCGCGAGCCGTCCCGACAGCTCGGCCAGATGGTCGAAATGCGACGTGAACGTTCCGACGCCGGACGTCGCCGAGCGGAGGTCGACGATGAGGTCGCGGATCTCCGCTTCCGGGATCAGTGCCTCCACGACATCCCATCCCGGCCAGCCCGGCCGCGCATCGAAGCCCATGAGCTGGCCGCGGCGCTGCGATACGATCGCGTTGGCGCGGGCGGTGGCGTCCGACGGGACCGCGAGCTGGACGTGGAGGATCGGCTCCAGCAGCACCGGCTGACACTGGACAAGGCCCTCGCGCATCGCGATCTGCGCCGCCATCTTGAAGGCCTGGTCGGACGAATCGACCGCGTGATACGAGCCGTCGACCAGGCAGACGCCGACGTCGACGACCTTGAAGCCGAGCGGTCCCCGCCGCAGGAAATCCTCAACCCCTTCGCCAACGGCCGAGATATACTGGCGCGGCACCACGCCGCCGGTGATGCGGTCGGTGAACTCGAAGCCCGCGCCGCGCGGCAGCGGCTTGATCTCGATTGCGACGTCGCCGAACTGCCCGTGGCCTCCGGACTGCTTCTTGTGGCGGCCGCGGACGGACGTGGAGCCGCGGATCGTCTCCCGATAGGGCACGGCGGCGTGGCGGCTGTTGACCCTGATCCCGTAGCGGCTCGCGAGCCGCTCCAGCGCCACGCGAAGATGCATCTCGCCCTGGCCCTGGAGCACGGTCTCGCCGGTCTCGCTGTTCTGCAGGACGCGCAGCGACGGGTCTTCCTCGGCCGCCTTGCCGAGCGATGCCGAGACCTTCACGTCGTCCTTGCGCTCGACCGAAGAGACCGCGAAGCCGAGCACCGGGTCCGGCGGTACGAGATCGACGAGCTGCGCCGGCGCCGTCTTGCCGGTCCCGATCGTCGTTCCGGTCGGCGCCCTGTCGAGCTTGCCGAGGCCGACGGTCTCGCCCGCGGTGGCGGCGTCGCGCTTGGTGATCTGCTGGCCCATGATCCGGAAGATGCCGGACACGCGGCCGGCTGCGCCACTGGGGCCGACCAGCTCGGCCGCGTCGGCGATAGTCCCGGAGAGCACGCGGACGACCGAGATCTTCCCGGCATGCGAGGTGTGGATCGTCTTCAGGACCTGGGCGATCGCGCCGCCGCCCGACGCGGCGTCGATCCCGAGCCGCGCGCGCGTCGCGTCGATCCCGGGCGCCTCATGGCGGATCGCCTTGAGGAGGCGGCCGACGCCGTGGCCATGCTCGGCGGACCCGATGAGGACCGGCACGACCTCGCCCTTGCGAAGCTCGCCGACGAGGTCCTTGAACACCGTCTCGCGCGAGGGCTGGATGTCTTCCAGCAATTGCTCCATCAGCGCGTCGTCATAGTCGGCGAGGGCCTCCAGCATCGCGTAGCGGGCGTCCGCCTTCCGCGGCAGCTCGGCATCGGGAATGGCGATCACCTCGCTCGGGGCGTGCTCGCGGTAGATGAAGGCGCGTTCGAGGGCGAGGTCGATGAAACCGGTGACGATGCCGTTCTCCCGTACCGGGATATGGCGAAGGACGAGGGGCGCCGCGCTGGCCGACTGAAGCGTCCTGAGGACGTCGCGGACCGATCCGCCATCCTTGTCGAGCTTGTTGAGAAAGATCAGGCGGGGGACGCCGCGATCCTCGAGCGCCTTCAGGATCACCTGGAGCGCAGGCACCTTCTTGGGGTCGGACTCGGCGACCACGATCGCGAGATCGGCCGCCGGGACCACCGCCGATGCTTCGAATGCGAATTCGACCGAGCCGGGGCAGTCGATGAAGGTGAGGCGGTCGCCCATGAACTCGGTCTCGGCGATGTTCGCCTCGACGCTCATCTGGTGGGCGCGCGCTTCGGGCGTGGCGTCGCCGACCATGTTGCCGTCGGCCGCGGTCCCGTGCCGCGCGATCGTGCCGGTGCGGGCAAGGATCGCCTCCAGAAGGGACGTCTTGCCGCTCGCGAACGGGCCGACCAGCGCTATGAGCCGCGGCCCGGCTACTCTGCCATTGTCATCGCCCATGCTCCTTCCTCCCTGCTTTTCGGGCGCTCTCGCCTCGAACCGGGCAGCCGGGAGGCGGGCGCGGTTAGAGAAGGATCGTTTCAGGCTTTCCGTTGGCTGGCAAGACCCGGAAGCGCCCCGGATCGGGCCGATTTGGGCTAGAAGAGCCGGACCAATGCGGCGGTAGCCGGATGAGTCGGAGGTTCGGATGCTGAACGCTTATGCGATGTCGCCGAGCGGGCCGCGGAAGGTCGAGAATCCACACCTGCCGGACGACCAGCGGATCGGCTGGATCGACCTTCTCACGCCGACGTCCGAGGAGGACAAGGCGGCGGAGGCCTTCCTCGGGGTCTCGATCCCCACCCAGGAGGAGGCGAGCGAGATCGAGTTCTCAAGCCGCTTCTACAACGAGGACAGCGGGCAATATCTGACGATCTCGATCGTTGCCGGCTATGACGCCGGCGAGCCGTTCCTGACGCCGCTGACCTTCGTCTTCAGCCGCCATCGCCTGGCGACGGTGCGCTACGCCGAGTTCGCGGCGCTCCGCCAGTTCCTCGCCCGGCTCCCCAAGATCGGCGATGCGTGCCGCGACCCCGCAGGCGTCTTCGTTACGCTGGTCGAGGCCGTGATCGACCGCGTCGCCGACATCGTCGAGAAGACCGGCGTAGAGATCGACCGCCTCAACAAGGAGATCTTCGCCCGCGGCGCCCGGCCCAAGGCGGCGGGCGGCAAGCGCCGGGAACGGCAGCTCGAAGGTTTCCTCAAGGATGTCGGCTACCAGAACGACATCGTCTCCAAGACGCGCGAGAGCCTCGCCTCCATCGAACGGATGCTGCAGTTCATTTCGGCCTTCGGCCTCCTGCCGCCCCGTCTCGGCGAGACGCCCATCAATGCCGCGCCCCCTCCGGAGCCGCCTCTTCCTCCGCCGCAGCCCGCCAACGGGAAGAAGAAGGACAAGCCGGAGAAGCCCAAGATCGATCCGGGCACCCTAAAGCTGATGGCCCGCGACGTCCGCTCGCTGACTGACCATCTCAGCTTCCTGTCGACCCGCGCGACCTTCCTCCTCGAGGCGACGCTTGGCCTGATCTCGGTGCAACAAAACGAGGTCATCCGCATTTTCACTGCGGTGGCGACGGTTCTCCTGCCGCCCACGCTGATCGGCACGCTCTACGGAATGAACTTCACCTACATGCCCGAGCTCGATTGGACGTTCGGCTATCCGCTCGCGATCCTGGTGATGGTCGCCTCGGCCGTGGTGCCCTTCCTCATCCTGAAGAAACGAGGGTGGTTCTGACCCCGCCCTCCGAGCTGCCGCGGCCGCCGCGCCGGGTCCTGTTCATCGCCAACAAGGAGGCGCGCCGCGGCGCGGGCGGCTCGGCGGCGCTGGACCTTCTGCAAGCGGCCGGCATCGACGTTGCCGAGGGTCGCTGCGGCCATCGCGACGAGATGCAAGCGCTGGTCCGCGAACACCGCGACGCGATCGACGCAGTCGTGGTGGCGGGCGGCGACGGCAGCATGAACGCGGCCGCGGCGGGGTTGATCGAGACCGGCCTGCCGCTCGGCATCATCCCGATGGGGACCGCCAACGACCTCGCGCGCACCCTGGGCGTTCCGACCGAATTGCCGGACGCGGTGGCGACGATCGCGGCGGGAAACGTCCGGGCGATCGACGTCGGCACCGCGAACGACCGCCATTTCTTCAACGTCGCCAGCATCGGCCTTTCAGTGCGGATCGCGGAGGCAGTCGACGGCAAGGCCAAGCAGCGCTTCGGCGCGCTCGCCTACGCCGTGAAGGCGGCCCAGCTCGCATCGCGGGCCCGATCCTTCACGGCCGAGCTGATCCATGACGGGAAGCGCCACAAGGTGAAGACGCTGCAACTCTCGATCGGCAACGGCCGGTACTTCGGCGGCGGCATGGCGATTGCCGCCGATGCCGAGCCGGACGACGGTTTCCTCGACGTCTGCAGCATCGAGCGCGAGGGCCTCGCCAATCTCGCGACGCTGGTGCCGTCGCTGATCGCGGGCACCTATCACGGCCGGAAGGGGGTGCGGGGATTCAGGACCACGCAGCTCACGGTGCGCACCCGCCGGCCGCGGCCGGTCGACGTCGACGGCGACCTCCTGACCTCGACGCCGGCGCGCTTTGGCGTGCTCCGCGGAGCGATCTCGGTGTTCGTTCCGGCGGCCGAGCCGCCTCCGACGCCGGCTTAGAGTGGTTCTTGCCTCCCTCCGGCATCGCCTTTAGCAAGGGCCGAGGGCGGCGGGAGCCTTGAGGCAAAGCCGGCAGTCTTGGAGGCGCGGCTTTGGCGAACGGCACGGTCATCATCGGCGGCGGACATGGCGGATCGCAGGCCGCCGCGAGCCTGAGGGCGGAAGGCTATGCCGAGCCGGTGACGCTCATCACCGCGGAAGCGGACATCCCCTATCAGCGGCCGCCGCTGTCGAAGACCTATCTCAAGGAGCCGGAGCGCGGGCTGCAGGAGCTGCGGCCGGAGGCGTTCTACACCCAGCACGGCGTCGACCTCCGGCTCTCGACGACGGTCGAGGCGATCGACCCGGCCGCTAAAACCGTGCGGTTGAGCGACGGGTCGTCGGTCCCGTTCGACCATCTGATCCTCGCCATGGGCGCGCGTCCGCGCGTACCGCGGATTCCCGGCACAGACCTTCGCGGCGTCTTCTACCTCCGCGATGCCGCCGACGTGCGGGCCATGCACGAGCGCTTCAAGAGCGCCGAGTCGGTGGTGGTCATCGGCGGCGGCTTCATCGGCCTCGAGCTGGCCGGGACGGCGCGCGCGCTGGGGCGCACGGTGACGGTGGTCGAGGCCGCAGACCGCCTGATGGGACGCGCGGTTGCCCCGGAGATCTCGAACCACTTCCTCGATCTCCATCGCGGCTGGGGCACGACGGTCCTTCTCAACGCGCCCGCCAAGGCGATCCTCGGCAGCAATGGCGAGGTCTCGGGTGTCGGGGCGGGCGACGGGACGGTGATCGACGCCGACCTCGTCGTCATCGGCATCGGCGTCGTCCCCAATGTCGAACTCGCCTCCGAGATCGGAATCGTCTGCGACAACGGCATCGTGGTCGGCGACGACCTCGTCACGTCGATGCCGGGCGTGTTCGCGATCGGCGACTGCGCGTCGTTCGTCGAGAAATCGGTCGGGAAGCGCATGCGGCTCGAGTCGGTCCAGAACGCGGTCGACCAGGGCAAGGCGGTCGCGAAGACCATCACGGGGAAGGGCGCGCCGTATCACGCCGTGCCGTGGTTCTGGTCCGACCAGGGCGACGTGAAGCTGCAGATGGTCGGCCTCGCGGATCGCGCGACGCAGCGCGTGGTCCGCGGCGACCCCAATAGCGGGGCGTTCTCGATCTTCCAGTTCGAGGGCGACCGGCTCGTCAACATCGATTCGGTCAACAAGCCCGGCGACCACATGCTCGGCCGCCGCGTCCTCGAAGCCGGCAAGAACCTCCCGACACCGGCCGAAGCCGGCGACGAGAGCTTTGATCTCAAGAGCCTGCTGAAGCGCGGGTAGGGCGGCCCCTTCTTTCTCCCCCCTTGCGGGGGACTGTTGCGTGGTTTGTTGGATGTGATTCCCTCTGCTTGGGCAGGCGAGGGATTCGCGGGATGGCGACGAAGAAGACGGGTCAGATCAGTTTGGCCGAGGCGCTTCTGGGCGGTCGTGCGAC
>JBFXAJ010000037.1:0-23631 GCA_050184415.1 Bauldia sp. | reverse complement strand
ACGAGGATCGCCCGGGCCTGGGTTTCGGAGAGGCGGATGGTGCCGTCGGCGCTCAGGCGAAGACGCGGATCATCCACCAGAGCGACGAGCGGGGCCATGTCCTTGGCTTCCCAGTCACGGCTCATCAGCTCGTCGCGCGCCGTCGCCGGATCGGGCGCGGCGCGTATGAGGCGGATCACTTCGTCGATATTCGCGACCGCGATGGCAAGGCCGACAAGGACATGGGCGCGGTCGCGCGCCTTCTGCAGCAGGAATTTTATCCGCCGTCCGACGACCTCCTCGCGGAAGGCGACGAACGCTTCAAGCATCTCCTTGAGCGTCATCGTCAGCGGCCGGCCGCCATTGAGGGCGACGAGGTTCGCACCGAAATTGCTTTGCAACGGCGAGAACCGGTAGAGCTGGTTGAGGACGACGTCCGGCACCGCCTCGCGCTTGAGCTCGATCACGATGCGCATGCCGTCGCGGTCGGATTCGTCGCGGATGTCGGCGATCCCCTCAATGCGCTTCTCGCGGACAAGCTCGGCGATCTTCTCGATCATCGTCGTCTTGTTCACCTGATAGGGAATGTCGCTGACGATCAGCGCCTCGCGCTCCTTCCGGATCGTCTCCGTCGTAACCTTGCCGCGCACGACGATCGACCCGCGCCCCGTGGAATAGGCCGAGCGGACGCCGGCCCGTCCGAGGATGACGCCGCCGGTCGGGAAGTCGGGGCCGGGCACGATCTCCATCAGGCGGTCGAGCGTGATCAGCGGATCGTCGATCAGCGCGATCGCAGCGTCCACCACCTCGCCGAGATTGTGCGGCGGGATGTTCGTCGCCATGCCGACGGCGATGCCGCCCGCGCCGTTGACGAGGAGGTTCGGGAATTTCGCCGGCAGGACGACCGGCTCGCGCTCGGAGGCGTCGTAATTGTCCTGGAAGTCGACGGTGTTGTTGTCGATGTCGTCGAGGAGCGCCATCGCCGCCTTGGCGAGGCGGACCTCAGTGTAGCGCTCCGCCGCCGGCGGGTCGCCGTCGACCGAGCCGAAATTGCCCTGGCCGTCGATCAGCGGCAGTCGCAGCGAGAAGTCCTGCGCCATGCGCGCCAGCGCGTCGTAGATCGCAAGGTTCCCGTGCGGATGGTATTTACCCATCGTGTCGCCGGTGACGCGCGCCGATTTCCGGTACGGCCGGTCCGGGAAATAGCCGCTTTCGTTCATCGAATGGAGGATGCGGCGATGGACCGGCTTCAGGCCGTCCCGCGCATCGGGCAGCGCGCGCGCCACGATCACGCTCATCGCGTAATCAAGATAGGAGCGCTTCATCTCCTCGGTGATCGAGATGCCCGCGATCTCGGGCCGCCCGTCGCCCGGCTCGTCGGGCCGGCGTGGAGGTGTCAGATCAGCCAATTTTCGGGAACGTCCGTGGAGGTCGAAGGATCAGCCCGAAATGTAGGCACTCACCCGGTAACAAGCAAGGGAAACCAAGGTTTTCCAAGGCTTTCAAGGCATGGCGCGATGCCGCGGGGGCGCGCATTCCGCGTTTCGTCCGGCAGCCTTACGAAATATTCCACCGAACGATAGAAATCCCGCTTGACCTGGCCCCTGGGGCCACCCTCACACCGCCGCTCCATCGCAGCCGGATGACCGGATGCACCAGGGAACGACGACAATGAGCGACATCAGGGACATCTACCCGATGCCGTCCTTCGCGGGGCTCGAGGTGGCGGATACCGCCGCCTCCTCCCGCTTCTACCAGGACGCGCTCGGCTTCACTGACATCTTCACCATGCCGAACCCCTCCGGCATGCCGATGCTGGTCCATCTCCGCTGGGTCAAGTGGGCGGACGTGCTGCTGCGCCCCGCCTTTGGTCCGCCGGCGGGCCCGAAGGGCCTCGGCTTCGGCCTCACCTTCACCGTCTTCGAAGGCGGCCTTGACGGGGTCGATGCGTTGTTCGAGCGGGCGCGGGCGCATGGGGCGACGATCGTCACCGAGCCCGGCAACCGGCCGTGGAACGCCCGCGACTTCACGGTCGCGGACCCCGACGGCTTCCGGCTCACCTTCACCAGGGGCCCGGTCAAGACCGACCTCAGCTTCGACGAGGTCATGAAGCAGGCCAATCCGGCGACCGCGTAGGCGGCCGCAATGTTTCACGGGGAACGCGAATGCGTACCAGCGAGCTCATGCGCCAGGCCGGGGTCACCCGGCGGGCGCTCCGGATCTATGAGGAGAAGGAGCTCATCCGGCCGCCTCGGAGCCTCGACAATGGCTACCGGGAATACGACCGCGAGACCGTGGAGCGGATCCACACGATCCGCCTCCTCCAGACGCTCGGCTTCAGCCTCACCGAGATCCGCAGGATGATCGGCGGGGCGAAGATCGACTGGACCCACACGCTGGAGGTCCAGGAGCGGCTCCTGTCGGCCCGCCAGGCCGAGCTCTCCTCGACGCTCGGCAAGCTTCGCCGCACCCTCATGAAAATCCGCTCCGGCGGCACTGAGGACGACGAGGCCCTGATCGACCTCATCGGCTCGCCGCGGGGCAAGAAGGACACCAAGGAAATGAAGGACGCAGTCAGCAAATACTACAATGAGAAGGCGCAGGAAGCGCTGAAGAACCACCCGGCGACCCCGGAGGAGATCGAGGTCGGCACCAACGCCTGGACGGCGATCATCGCCGAGGTCGAAGGCATGATCCGCGACGGCAAGGACCCCGGCTCGGACCAGGGGAAGGCCCTGGTGAAGCGGATGGATGCGCTCATCGCCGCCTTCACGCTCGGCAATCCCGACGTCGAGGCCGGGCTGAACAAGCTCTACGCCGACCGCGCCAACTGGCCGAAGGACGTCCAGATGCCCTACTCGGCCGAAGTCTGGGAGTATGTCGGCAAGATGCGCGCCGCGGCCGGCTCGCCCGGGCCGCGGCGGTAGCGAAACGGCGGCCGGCTGTTGACATTGCGCAGTCGAGCAGGGCCGCGCCGCCTGGACGATTGCCGACGACCGACCGCCGACTGCCCTTCTCTTTTTGGAACCGAGGTCTTTACCGCCGGAACTGCGTCCCCATATCCAGCGCGACGGCGCAACCCTGGCGCCGCGATCCGAGGAGGAGGCACGTCATGAACGACCAGTCGCAAGGTCCGCGTCGCACCTGGACCGAAGAGATCGAGCTCGCCGGCGGCCAGCTCTTCGAGCGGATCAAGGAGCTCGTCTCGGAGGGCAATGTCCGCCGGATCCGCGTCCGCTCAGCCGAGGGAGAGACGCCGTTCCTCGAGATTCCCGTCACCGCCGGCGTCGTCGGCGGCGGTCTTCTCCTCATTGCCGCCCCGTGGCTCGCTGCCCTCGGCGCGCTCGCGGCGATCGTCGCCCGCTTCAAGGTCGAGGTCGTGCGCGAAGGCCCGGCCGAGCCCGGCGCGACGGACGTCATCGACGTGACGCCCGAGCGTCATCCGCCGGTCTAGCGGCAACACCGCCGATTCTTTCAGGGAGCGCCATTGGCGCTCCTTGGCCTTCGACACCCCCGGCCCTAAGGTCGCGCGCCGAGCTCGGCGCTTCAGGGGGTCGTCTTGAGCCTTCTCCTTCTCATCCTGTCATTTCTCTTCGGCATCCCGATCGGCATCGGTTCGCCCGGCGTCCCCGCCGATGCGCCGGACACCGTACGGCCGATTGTCGCGCCAGCCGCTGACGCCGCGCCACCGCCTGTGGCGGAACCGGCAGCGGTGGCTGCGGCAGCGGCGGACGCGGCACCGGCGATGCTTCTCCCCGATCTCGTGGACCGGCTGACCGAGGTCCAGACGGTCCAGGTCGTCACCGACCGCTACGACATGACGTTCACACTCGCCGGCAATGACTGGATTTCGGCCGACTTCTTCGATTACCCGGCGCGCACCGACGCCTTCTCCTATCTCTTCCTCGACCTCTCCTTCCTGGTCGAGTTCAACCTGCTGCCCAACGATCCCGCCACCTACGCAGGGTTCGGGGTGGCGGACCCGGGCGCCGAAGGCGGCGGAAGCCGGATCACCGTGTCGACCGCATCGGGCGAGACCATCGTCGACCTCATCGTAGGCCGGCCTGAAGAAGCAGCCGAAGGCGCGCGCGGCGGCGTCTATATCCGTCGCCTGGACACGGGAGAGCTCTGGCTCGCGGCGGGCCAGGCCACCGTGCCGGTCTACCCGTCGGAATGGTTCGACCCGGTGGTCGACTATCGCATCGGCGCGATCGCGCAGGTGGAGATCCTCCGCGGCGAAACACCGATCCTTACCGCGGACAAGATCGATGCGACCGAGTTCACGCTCGCCTTCGCCGATCCCGCCGTCGCACCGGCCGGCGCGATTGCGAACAGCCGCGCGCTTCGCGTCCTGTCTCAGGGGATCGCCAGCACGATGTTCGACGCTGTTCGACCGGTCGAGGGTCTGACCGTCCCGGCCGATGCGCGCACCATCCGCTTCGCCATGACGAGCGGACTGGAGCTGTCTGTGACGCTTGTCCCGGCCGACGGTGAAACCTGGGTGATCTACGCCGCGTCCGCGCCGCCGGGCAGCGCCGCAGTGGCGGAGGCGGTGACCCTCTCGACCCGCGTCGACGGATGGGCCTTCCGGCTCCCGGACAGCCGGATCACGCTGCTGGACGTCGACCCCGCGACGCTGGTGACGGCGCCTTAGGCCGTCATTGCCCGCTGAGGAAACGGCGCGCCGCCCAGCCTTCCCAGCCGCCGACGCGGATCTTCTGCCACCCGTTGGTCGCGTAAGGCAGGAAGGCGATGTCGCACTGGTTCGGCGGCAGCGTCGTGAGGATTCGCGATCGCGCCGAGGGGAAGGCGCGGAGATTGAGGACGTCCCAGGGAGCCACGCCGGTCACGCAATAGAGCGACGGCGACACCATCGCGATATAGGTGCGATGGACCCAGCCGGGATTGTGCCCGTCCTCGACCGGGCACCAGTTCCCGAGGCATGCCCCGGTCACGATGATCCCGCACTGGCCATAGGCCTTCTGCGCAATGATCGGTGCGGTCGCCGACGGTGCGGTGCGCATGTTCAGGACATCGTCGGACCGGACATTGATGACGCAGTGTTCCTCGCCGGCCACCACCGGGTCGGCCTTGGCACCCTCGGCCGTGAAGAGCGCGAGGATGACGAGGCCGGCGACGGTGAGGGCCGCGTGGAGAAAGCCCGGCCAGATCGGCGCGCGGCCGGAGTTCATGTACGCACCGCAGTCCATGTGCCGTTGCACTCCAGCGTCGGCGAGATCCAGTAGCCGGTGCCCGTCTCGCCCGCGAGTTGCCCGGCGACATTCACGACGTCGCCAAAATAGCTGATGCGGATCTGCAGCGCGCCTGCGGTGTTCACCTCGCCGGTGGTCGACGGGCCGAACCAGCCGCCATAGCGGACATTGCCGTCGGCGATCCGGATCGGAACCGCATCGGTGACCTGGCAGTCGGCGTCCTCGGTGAAGACCTGGACGGCCCAGCCCCCGTCAAAGGGCGTCTGGGCGGAGGCGGGAAGCGCGGCTGCTGCTGCGATCGAGAGGGCGGCCAGCGCGGCAAGTTTCCGGATGATCATTGGTCGAACCCTTGTTCGTGCGCATTCCGGTCAAGCCGTCGGGTCGACATCGACCCACTGCGCGGTTGCCGGGGGTTCTAGAGGCGGCCGCCTGAACCTTCCTTGACCCTCGCTTTCAGGCTTCGTTCATGGTTCGAGCACGCTTCGACTGGCCGGCCCGCGCTGGAAATCCTCCGGATGCCCCCCATTTCAGGGATGCCCGGTGCGTTCGACGCCGGCCGAGGAGGAATGGTGAATGCCGCTTCTGATGTGCCCCAACGACAATCTGCCGATGCAATCGATCAGCCGGTCGGGCGTCGAGTTCGACATGTGTCCGACGTGCCGCGGCGTCTGGCTCGATCGCGGCGAGCTCGAGAAGATCATCGCCGAGGTCCAGGCAGCGATGCCTGCCGCTCCCATGGGCGAATCACCGGTCCCCGGCGGTAGCCCCGGTTTCGGGCAGCAGCCCTATCCGCCCGACTATGGCCAGCAGCCGGGCTACGACCCGCGCTACCGCCGCCATGACGACGATGATGACGACCGGTACGACGACGACCGCCGCGGTGGTCGCCGCCGGCGCGGCTTCAGCCTCTTCGACATCTTCGACTAGGTGCGCGGGGCAGGGTCCGGGGGGCGCCCTGCCCCGCTCGACCCGCCGGCAAGCGATTCGCTCATCTGCGGCCAGCGGCAGTCGGTTCGTACGGTTCCGGACAGATCGGGCCGACGTCCATTTTCGACGTGCTTTGGCGCCCTATCCCGCTCCTGGCCGCCGCCGTGCCTGGCCGCTCTCGTCGCAACTCCAGGTGTTGCAATGCTTTGCGCCTGGAACCGAAAGTCGCAATCCGCATTTGCAGGTGGCTGATAACGCGGGGGTAAACGCTGCGCGTGTATGGCCTCGGGAATATACCTGTACGAAAGGCCGGGAGCGCCCGTCCGGGCGACGCCCTACACTTAACACTGGTTTGACGAACGTCGCGGATACGTTTGTGGCCAGGAGACCATTGTAATGCCGAGCATGACCGAGCGCTGGAATTCGCTGACGGCCGTCGTCCTTGCACGACGGGCGCAGCTGAAGCTGCGCGTGGCCGTGGCGCTGATGTTCGGAATCGTCTTCCAGATGCTGACTGGGCTTCTCGCGGCCATCATCTGGGTTGCGGCCTTTGCCGGACTGCAGGCGGCCGAGCGGGTCGCCTTCGGCAACGTCTCGGCGACCAGCGGATTGTCGCGCGCGCGTAGCATCGCCTTCCTGGCACTGGTCTTTGCGAGCTCCGTCGCGTTTTCCGCGTATGGCGTCGTGATGGCGATGACCGGCCTTGCCGGCGTCCTCGGCGCCGCGCTGCTCTGGACGGTTGTGATTCTCGCCGGGACGCTGACGAGCCGGCATTCCCGGTGGGCGCTCGCGGCCTCCATCGCCCCGCCGGCCGTGCTCTATGCCGGCATGCCGACCGTCATCATCTCCAATGGGGGCGCCCTCGGCGAAGGGCTGTTCCTCGTGCTTGCCGAACTGGTCACGGTGGTTGCCGCGACCGCCCTGTGGTTCGCCGCGCGCCGGCGCCAGGTCGCCCGCACCGGGCCGGTCGAGGCGACGCGCGACCTCGAGACCGGGCTGCCGAACAGCATCGCCGCCCAGCGCCACGTCGACGAGCTGGCGAAGCTCGACGCCGACCAGGTTTTCGTCGCCGCGATCTCGATCGATCGCTTCGAACAGGTTCATGCCGCGGTCGGCCACCGGCTCTCGATCGACCTCGTGCGCGCCGTCGCGGCGCGGGTCGCGGAAACGGTCTTCGGCGCCGACGTGGCCCGCCTGTCGGCCGGCGTGGTCGGCATGGTGTGGACGGCCTGCTCGATGGAGGACGCGAAGGCGACCGTGCGCCTGCTGCAGCAGGCGATGCAGCGGCCGGTGGTCGTCGGCGACCAGACCATCGACGTCAGCGTGACGATCGGCCTTGCCGGCCACGAGTCCGGCGCTCCGGCGGACGGCGCGGTGGCGATCTCGACGATCGACCGCGCCCTGATCGCGATCGGCCAGGCGCAGGGCGTCCGGCGGAATGTCGCCTGGTTCGACGCCGCCCGCTACGGCGATCCGGCCCGCAATCTGTCGCTGATGAGCGAGATGCTGCAGGCGCTCGACAATGGCCAGATGTCGGTCGCCTACCAGCCAAAATACCACCTCGAATCCGGCGCGATCGTCGGCGCCGAGGCGCTCATCCGCTGGGCTCATCCCGAGCGCGGCCAGCTTGCGCCGGACATGTTCGTGCCGATGGCGGAGGAGACGGGCCACATCGCCGCCATGACGCTGTGGGTGCTCCAGCGCGCCATCGAGGACCAGCGCCGGCTTGCCGCGATGGGTCACGACATCCCGGTCGCGGTCAACGTCTCCGGCCGCCTGATCGACGACGCCGACTTCACCGCGACCGCGCTTCGCCTCGCATCGAGCGTCGCCGGCAAGCTGATCTTCGAGGTCACCGAGACGGCGATCATCGGCAATCCGACCGTTGCCCGGCAGACGCTGGAGGCTTTCCGCGCCGCCGGCATCCGGATCTCGATCGACGACTACGGTGCCGGTTTCTCCTCGCTCTCCTACCTGAAGACCATCCCGGCGGACGAGCTCAAGATCGACCGTTCCTTCGTGATGCCGATGGGCAGCAGCCACACCGACTTCATGCTCGTGCGGTCGGCGATCGAGCTTGGCCACAGTCTGGGCCTGCGGGTGGTGGCCGAAGGCGTCGAGACCGAAGGCGTGCTCGAGATGCTGGCCCGGATGCACTGTGACGTCGCCCAGGGCTTCATGATCTCGCGCCCGATCCCGTTCGCCGGCCTCGCGACTTTCCTAGAGGAACGCCGCCTCCCGCCGCCAGTGGTGCCGTTCCGCCGCGGCGGCTCGCAGCGCGCGGTGGCCTGATCCGGACCACCTGACGAGACGTGAACCGAAAAGGGCCGCGGCTTCTGCCGCGGCCCTTCTTCTTGGTGGGCGAATTGAAAGTATCGCCCGAGGTGGAAACGTCAGGAGGGTCGGGAGAGCCTTCTTAGTTCGCTCCGGCCACGGTCTCCGGCAGCCCGAAGACATAGAGCGTCGAGCCCGACCGGCGGTAGCGGTTCGCGTTGTCCGGGGCGTCGTCGAGGTTGACCGCCGTGTTGGCGGCCGCCGACGACGCGATGATGGCGATGTACTGGTTGCCATCCGGGCCGAGGTAGCTGATTGGGCTCTGGTTGAAGCGCGATCCGGTCCGGAACTCCCAGACGAGGTCGCCATTGGTGGCGTCGTACGCGCGCATCAGGCCGGCGTCGTCACCGCCCTGGAACAGGAGATCGGTCGCCGTGACCATGACCGCCGAGCGGTTGTCATACTGGTCGAGGACCTTCCACACCGTCCGGCTCTCGGTCGGCGAGTTCGCCTGCAGCGTGCTCTGGTGCGTGATCGGCTCGCCGTTCATGCCGAGGCGGGGCGCCGGACCGGCCGTGCGCTGGAGGGTGTAGCCCTCGCCGGGCACGTAGTCGCCCTCGAAGACCACCATGGTGCGGCAGTCGGTCGAGGTCGAGGTGTAGAGGAGGCCCGTGCGCGGCGACCAGGCGTCATTCTCCCAGTTACGGGCATTGGTGCCCGGGCACCACACCACTTCCGTGCCGGTGTAGTCGGCAACGGTCGTGCCGTCAGCGTTCCGGCCGGGATCGGCTTCCGTATAGCGGCGGCGATCTTCCAGGGTCGTGAACGGCCACCTTTCAATGACGTAGGACGGACGGCCGGTCTCGAGATTCACCCCGCCACGATAGTCGGCATATTCGAACATCCACGGGTCGTTGAGGATCTCGCCGGTGACGCGATCCCAGACATAGAAGTAGCCCGAGCGCGACGCCTTGATCGCGGTCTGCCGCATCGTGCCGTTGATCTCGAGATCGACGAGGGGCGTGATGAGCGGCTCGTCGAGGTCCCACGGATCGGCCGGGGTGATGTTGTAGGCCCAGACCAGTTCGCCGGTCGTGGCATTGCGGGCGATCTGCGAGGCGCACCAGTTGTTCTGGTAGTCCGCAAGGCCGCCATTCTCATCGAGATTCACGACGCCCCATTCGCGGCGATAGTCGGGGTTCCACGGGCCGCAATTGCCGGTCGAGTAGTGGAAGATGTCGTTCTCGGGATCCCAGGTGAAGTACCCCCACACGGTGCCGCCGCCGCGGCGCCAGGAGTCGCCGTACCAGGTCGACAGCGAGTCACGGTTGTCGGCGTAGAACGGCGTGTAGCTCGGGCCGATGCCAACCTCGTTGTTGGGGCCCATGTTGTACATGACCCACTGCAGGTTGCCGGTGTTGATGTCGAAGGCCTGCACCTTGCCGCGGACGCCGCGCTCGCCGCCGGCATTGCCGCCGATGAGGAGGTCGCCGGCGACCAGCATGTTGCCGACGGTGGTCTCACCGATCGAGAGATCGGCACCCACGCTGCGCCAGAGCGCCTCGCCGGTGGCCGCATCGAGCGCGAAGAACTGGCCGTCGAGGGTGTTCATGAAGATCTTGCCCTCGGCGTAGTTGAGGCCGCGGGTCTGGGCGCCGCAGCACGCCTGCCGGGTCGCCTCCTCGACGTTCATGTCGGGGCGGAATTCCCACTTGATGACGCCGTTGTTGTTGAGGTCGAGCGCGTAGACGTAGTTCGGCTTCGGCGAGACGATGTACATGGTGTCGCCGACGACGAGCGGTGACGCCTCGTGCGAATCGAGGATGCCGATCTGCCATGTCCAGGCGATCTGGAGGTCGGCGACGTTGTCGAGCGTGATCTGATCGAGCAGCGAGTAGTTCCAGCCGGCGTAGTTGATCGACGGCATCACGACGTTGGCGGGGTCTCCCATCAGGGTCGTGACGTCGTCATTTGCCGACGCGGGCGCGGCGAGCCCGACGCCCGCCGCCATGGCGAGCGTCGACACCGAGCCAACCCAGGTTTTCCTTGTCATCGGTACTCCTCCCAGTCTGCGTTGATGGTTCTTGTTGATGCCGCGGGTCAGCCTGACCGCGAGCGAAACCGCCCGCGGCAAGCTTGCCGACGGCCCTGCTTTTTCGAGCGCTTCTGCGGATGAGCGCCTTCTCCATGCGAGGGCGGCGGGGGCTGACATGACCGCAGAAGGGCCGCGCATGGCCCCAGGCGGTCTTCCCGCAGAATATCCCCTGATCGGGTTGCGCGCCGATCGGAGGCCAGCACCGTGGCTGCCCTCAGGAAACGCTAGCGCAGGTTTCGAGCGACGTGAAGGCAGTATGTCGCACCAGCGCGTCAAATTTACCCCATTCGGGTGATACCGCATTGCGCAAGCCGCGCCGGCGGCGACGACGGAAGACCGCGGAATCCCGCCCTAGAGCACTCGGCGCAGGCGGAGCCGGGGGGATGCGCGTCTTCCGGATGGCGACCCGGGTCGCTAACGAGGTCGCGCCAAAAGCGAAAAAGGCGGAGCGCGTCGCCGCGCCCCGCCTTCGTCCTCCGGAGAGAGGATGTATCGCCTACATCGCGCCGGCGACCGTCTCCGGCAGCGCGAACACGTAGAGGGTCGAGCCGGTCCGGCGGTACCGGGCGGCGGCGTCCGGCGCCATGTCGATGGCGACGGCCGTGTTGGTCTCGCGCTGGCTCGAGATGACGGCGATGTACTGCCGGCCATCCGGTCCGATGTACGAGATCGGGCTCTGGAAGATCGACGAGCCGGTCCGGAAGTCCCATACCAGCTCGCCATTGGTGGCATTGCGGGCGGTGAAGGTACCGGTGGCGTTGTCGGTCAGGAACAGGAGGTCGGTGGCGGTGGCGAACACCGGCACCATGTTGAGATAGGGATACTCGACGCTCCACGGCGAGTTGCTCTCGGTGGGCGACATCGCAACGAGGCGGCTCTGGTAGGTGATCGGCTGGCCGTCCATGCCGAGGCGCGGCGCGGGGCCGGCACCGCGGCGGAGCGTATAGCCCTCACCCGGCACGTAGTCGCCTTCGAACACGACCTGGGTGGCGCAGTCGGTGGTCGTGGTGACATAGAGGAGGCCCGTCCGCGGCGAGTAGGCGTCCTGCTGCCAGTTGCGGGCGTTGGTGCCGGGGCACCACACGATCTCCGTCCCGGTATAGTCGACGACCGTGGTACCGTCGGCGTTGCGGCCGGGGTCGGCGTCGGTGTAGCGGCGGCGGTCCTCGACGTCGGTGAAAGCCCATTTGTCGATGAAGTATTGCGGGCGGCCGGTCTCGAGATTCACCGGACCACGATAGTCGGTGTACTCGAACATCCAGGGGTCGTTCAGGATCTCGCCCGTTGCACGGTCCCAGACATAGAACCAGCCGGCGCGGGTCGCCTTGACGGCGGTCGCGCGGGTCTGGCCGCCGATCTCGAGATCGATCAGCGGGGTGATCAGCGGCTCGTCGAGGTCCCACGGATCGGCCGGGGTGATGTTGTAGGCCCAGACCAATTCGCCCGTGGTCGCGTTGCGCGCCATCTGCGAGGCGCACCAGTTGTTCTTGTAGTCGACCAGGCCGCCATTCTCGTCGAGCGTGACGACGCCCCACTCACGGCGATAGTCGGGGTTCCACGGACCGCAATTGCCTGTCGAATAGTAGAAGACGTTGAGCTCCGGATCCCAGGTGAAATAGCCCCAGACGGTGCCGCCGCCGCGGCGCCAGGAATCGCCGTACCAGGTCGACAGCGAATCGCGGTCGTCCTCGTAGAACGGGGTGTAGCTCGGGCCGATGCCGACCTCGTTGTCGGGGCCCATGTTGTACATCACCCACTGGAGGTTGCCGGTGTTGATGTCGAAGGCCTGGACCTTGCCGCGGACGCCGCGCTCGCCGCCGGCATTGCCGGCCACGAGAAGGTCGTTCATGACCAGCATGTTGCCGACGGTGGTCTCGCCGATGGCGAGGTCGGCGCCGACAGTCCGCCACAGCGCTTCGCCCGTGGCGGCGTCGAGGCCGAACACCTGGCCGTCGAGCGTGTTGTAGAAGATCTTGCCTTCGGCGTAGTTGAGGCCGCGGGTCTGGGCGCCACAGCACGCCTGACGGGTTGCTTCCTCGACGTTCATGTCAGGGCGGAATTCCCAGACGATGACGCCGTCCTGCGTCAGGTCGAGCGCGTAGACGTAGTTCGGCTTCGGCGAGACGATGTACATCATGTCGCCGACGACGAGCGGCGAGGCTTCATGGGAGTCCATGATGCCGACCTGCCAGGTCCAGGCAACCTGGAGATCCGCCACATTGTCGAGCGTGATCTGATCCAGCAGCGAGTAGTTCCAGCCGCTGTAGGTGATGGACGGCATCACGACATTGGCGGGATCGTTCATCAGCGCCGTGACGTCATCATTGGCGAACGCCGGTGCCGCAAGGCCCGTGCCTGCCGCCAGCGCGACGAGGGACGCCGAGCGCCCCCAGTTTCCCATTCTCATTCCATTTCCTCCCGGTAGGCTCGCCTTTTGTTCGGCGATGGCCGCCAGGCAATGGCCAACGGCTTTCCGTTCCGGGACGGTGGCCCGCCCGGCTGTCGCTGAGTCTTCCGGCCGTCGGCGCGGCGAGCGACGACGGCTTCGGCTGCTGGCTTGCCCGTCAGCCAGCCGCGGCAAGCGGTTGGCTTATCCTCTGCCGGCCCGATCCATGTTCGCGCCGGTTACCCTCTTTCGGCCGGCTCACCGCGACAGGTGATCCCGACCCGGCCGGTATGCGGTCATGCCGCCGACAACCGACCGCCTCTGCCAGGGGACCTCGCTCCTCCCGCCGGCGTCAGCAACCGGCGCATCAGGCGGAGCGGCTCACCTGAAGGTACGATACAGACCCCAAACGGGTCAGTTCCGTCATCCCTCAGTCAGGTGATCGCGGCGCACAAATAGGAGGCGCCAGTAGGGGCGCGAGGGTCGGAGGCGGCGCGGACGCAGAAAGGGGCGCGGCCCGCGCCGCGCCCCTTTCCCTACCGCAGGGCGATTCGAGGGATCGCCCGGGGAACGAGGGAGTTGTTCCCTGCGGGCTTACTGTGCCCCCGCCACCGTATCGGGAAGCGCGAAGACGTAGAGCGTCGAGCCCGAGCGGCGGTAGCGGTTGGCATCATCCGGCGCCGCGTCGATCGCCACGGCGGTATTGGCGGCCGCCGAGGATGCGATGATCGCCACATACTGGCGCCCGTCGGGGCCGATATAGGTGATCGGCGACTGGTTGAAGTAGGAGCCGGTCCGGAACGACCAGACCGTCTCGCCATTGGTCGCGTTCAGCGCCAGCATCTCGCCGGTGTTGCGGCCCCCGAGGAAGAGGAGGTCCGTGGCGGTCGCCATGACCGGCACCTGGTTGTTGTACTCGTAGGTGTTCTTCCACACCGTCTGGCTCTCCGTCGGCGAGTTGGCCTGGAGCGTGGTCTGATAGGTGATCAGCTCCTCGCCGAAGGTGCGGCGTGCCGCGGGACCGGCCGTGCGGCGGAGGGTGTAGCCCTCGCCCGGCGTGTACTCGCCTTCGAAGACGACGGTGGTCGCGCAGTCGGTCGTCGTCGTCGTGTAGAGAAGGCCGGTCCGGGGCGACCAGGCGTCGTTCTGCCAGTTGCGGGCGTTGGTGCCCGGGCAGTAGTTGATCTCGGTGCCGGTGTAGTCGGTGACCGTCGTCCCGTCGGCGAGACGGCCGGGATCGGCGTCGGTGTAGCGGCGACGATCCTCGACGTCGGTGAACGCCCATTGGTCGATGTCATAGAGGGCGCGCCCGGTCGTCATCGAGACGTAGGGGGCCGGACGAATGTCCTGGTACTCGAACATCCAGGGCTGGATCAGGAGCTCGCCGGTGTTGCGGTCCCACACGTAGAAGATGCCGTTGCGGGCGGCCTTGACGGCGGTCTGCCGCACCGTGCCCCCGATATCGAGATCGATCAGCGGGGTGATCAGCGGGTGATCGAGGTCCCACGGCTCGGCGGGGTCGATGTTGTAGGCCCAGATCAGCTCGCCGGTGGTGGCGTCACGCGCCATCTGCGAGGCGCACCAATTGTTGCGGTAGTCGACCAGGCCGCCCTCTTCGTCGAGCGTGACCACGCCCCACTCACGACGGTAGTCCGGATTCCACGGGCCGCAATTGCCGGTAGAGTAGTAGAAGAGATTGCTCTCCGGGTCCCAGGTGAAGTAGCCCCACACGGTGCCGCCGCCGCGACGCCAGGAGTCGCCGTACCACGTGACCAGCGAGCCCTGCTTGTCGTCGTCGTAGAACGGGTTGAAGCGCGGACCGATGCCGACTTCGTTGTCCGGGCCCATGTTGTACATGACCCACTGCAGATTGCCCGAGTTGATGTCGAACGCCTGCACCTTGCCGCGGACGCCGCGCTCGCCGCCGGCATTGCCGGCGATGAGAAGATTGTCGACCACGAGCATGTTGCCGACCGTGGTCTCGCCGATGGCGAGATCGGCGCCGACCGTACGCCACAGCGCTTCGCCGGTGGCCGCGTCAAGACCGAACACCTGGCCATCGAGCGTGTTGAAGAAGATCTTCCCTTCGGCATAGTTGAGGCCGCGGGTCTGGGCGCCGCAGCAGCCCTGACGGGTCGCCTCCTCGACATTCATGTCGGGGCGGAATTCCCACTTGATGACGCCGTCCTGGGTCAGGTCCAGCGCATAGACGTAGTTCGGCTTCGGCGAGACGATGTACATCGTGTCGCCGACGACGAGCGGTGACGCCTCGTGGCTGTCGAGGATGCCGATCTGCCAGGTCCAGGCGATCTGGAGGTCGGCGACGTTGTCCAGATTGATCTGGTCGAGCGTCGAGTAGTTCCAGCCATTGTAGGTGATCGACGGCATCACGACGTTCGCCGGGTCGTTCTGCAGTGCCGTCACGTCGTCATTGGCCGACGCAGGCAGGGCCAGGCCGGCTCCGACCGCAACGGCGAGAATGGACGCGGATCGCGTCCAGCTAGTCCTTTTCATCAGTTCTCCTCCCAGTCTGCTTTGTGTTTTCCGGTCGAACCGGCCTGACGTGGGCACGAATCCGCGGTGCGGCGCAGACGACGCCACGAAGTATTTCCCCGATTTCGACGACTGCCACTGCAGCAACGCCGAGATGTCGAAAACGCAGTCCGTCCCGTGCCATCCGCATCGGCGGATGGGTTACTCAACGCCGCAACGGTGGCCCGAAGCGGTTGTGCTTCCGTTTGATCAGGGCAGTCCGCCCGCCCGAACCGTTGCGTCGACTCCGGCGACCGAGTTCCCTCGATCGACCGGGGCCTTCCGTCTGCATCGCCGGCTGGCGGCGCCCGCTGGCCGTCGCATCGACACTATTGCTTGAGTTCGACGATCAGCAGGTCGATTTAAGCGCCGCATCACCTGAACGCGCTTCACCCGCGCAGGGGACGATACAACAACATTCAAGTATAACCCGTATGGGCTACTGCAAACGGGCGATATGACAGCGACAACGCATCTTCGCGGGACCGGGAGACGCGATTGCGGGTGGGGTGAGCAGAGAAGCCTGTCATCCGACGGGCTGCGCGCGTCGGGGGAACCGATGGTAGCGGAGGAGGGATTTGAACCCCCGACCAAGGGATTATGATTCCCCTGCTCTACCACTGAGCTACTCCGCCCCGAGGGCAGGCGCATATAAGAAACGGCCTGAAAGGGTGTCAAGGAAACTCAGGCTCCGGCACAGCGGCGGTATGCCATCCCCCAGCCCGTCCCCGTAACGGTAGGCCCGCGACCAACCTGAACCCGCGGTTCCCTCGCGCTCCAAAACACCACGATTCGTCCCTGCGGAGCCGAGCGGCCCTAAATCCCGTCAGTTTGTCCCACGCATCCGCATCTGCCACCCTCCCCGCGCAGACATGGGAGGGCGACGTGGCAGGCAGGACAGGCGGCTGGCCGATGATCGATCGGCGACGGTTCTTTGGCGCGGCGGCGGGTGGAGCGGCGGTCGGCCTTGCCGGACCCGCCTTGGCCCAGGCCGGCGCTCCCGATTTCACCGCGGCAGAAGCGGCGCTCGCGGAGTTCGCCGCGCTCGACGGCATGACGGGCTACGTCGTCGACGTCGGCGGCGACAATCCGTGGCGCGCGGAGCACCAGCCGGATGCGCCGCTCTTCGTCGGCAGCGCGATCAAGACCTTCATCCTCACGCGATTCCTCAAGGACGTCGAGGAAGGGAGGCTCGATCTCGACGACCAGCTCGCGGTGGACGACGGCGTGCGCTCCCTTTCCAGCCCGGTCTTCCTGAATCTGACCGGCACGACGCCCGGCCGTTCGGTGCTCGAGGCGATGATCACGCATTCGGACAACACGGCGACGGACATCGCGATGGCCGCGGTGGGCGTCGACCGCGTCCGTGCGTTTGCCGCCGAGGCGGGTCTTGCGACGGCGCGGATCCCGACCTCGACCCGCGTCCTCTTCTCCTACCTTGCCGGCGCCGAGCCGGGCGTCGACATCGGTTGGGAGGGGATGCGGGGCATCGCCGACGACGTGCTGCCGGGCGCGGCCCGAAACGCGATGGACCCGGACGCGGCGGAGTCAATGCTCTGCTCCGCGGCGGACCTCGTGAGCTACTACCGGCGCGCCGTGGCCGGCGAGTTCTTCTCGACGCCGGCGATGCTGACCGAATTCCTCCGCGTCTCCGCAATGGCGAACGCGATGCCCCTCGTCGTGCCGCACTATGTCGCCGCCTATGGCAAGGGCGGCAGCATCGAATGGAACAACTTCAACGCCCTTTGCGTGCCCGGCGAGATGTGGGTTCGCGCGTCGATCCCGGTGACGTTCTGCTTCACCCTCAACTGGAACGGTGATCCGTCGACCATTCCGGGCATGGCGCAGGCCTTCGTCGCCGCGGCAGGCGGCGTTCTGTCAGCCATCAATACGGCCCTCGCGGAGCCTCCTTCTTGAGGGGAGTCGGCTTCGCGGGGGGAAGCTCGGTAGTCACGGTGGAGCTTCGGCGCGGCTTGGTCGTAAGCAGGCGGCGCGTGTCTCCTTCGGCCTTCGCATGAGACGATGGGGGACAACCTCGCCGCTACACGCGCTCGAATTCCAGCAGCGTGAAGAGCCAGAGCGGGCCGAGCTTGCGGCGGCTCCTGAGGCGGAGATCCGGGCGGTTGGCGAGCCGGCTCACCGGAAAATCCGGGTTCCAGCCGATCTTCGCGGCATAGCGGGCGAGCCGGCGCTCGACGAAGGCGTAGAGGCCGCCGGTGGACGCGAAATGGCCGATGACGAGGAGCGTGCCGCCAGGCTTCGTCACGCGGACGAACTCGGCCATCACCTTCTCGGGGTCCGGCACCACGGTCATCACATACATCGCGATGACCGCATCGAAGCTCTGGTCGGCGAAGCTGAGGTTCGACGCGTCCATCTCGTCGAGCCCCTCGACATGGGACAGCCCCTTCCGCGCGACGCGGGTCCGCGCCCGCGCCAGCATCTCGGGCGACAGGTCGATGCCGCGGATGCGGTGCTTGCGGTCGTAGAGCGGCAGGGCCATGCCGGTGCCGACACCGGCCTCGAGCACCCGGCTCGGCGCCATGCGGTTGATGATCCGCGCGATCGCCCGGCGGCCGGTGAAGAACGGGATCGCGAAGACCGCGTCATAGATCGGCGCCCAGCGCGAATAGGCGGCCAGGACCGCCTCTTCCGTCAGCGGGCTCGCGGCGGGCGGTGCGGGATCCTGCGACGACGTCATCCCCGGCCGCTCCCGGCTCCCGTCACGATCAGGCGCCGCCGGCTCAAGCCGCCGCCACTGCGGCCGGAACCTCGCCAAGGCGGGCGAGCGCGGCCTCGGCGTCGCGGTTGTGCTCGGCGCGGGCGATGAAGCCGCCGCCGAGCACGCGCGCGCCGTCGCCAGCAGCGTCATAGAAGACGCAGGCCTGGCCCGGTGCGACGCCGTTCTCGCCGTCGGCGAGCTCGACCGTGACGGTGCCGTTCTCGATCGAGATGTGCGCCGGCCGCGGAGGGCGGGTCGAGCGGACGCGCGCCAGCACCTCGATGCCGCCGGGTCCGATCTCGGCCAGCGGTTCGTCGCCGATCCAGTTCACGCCCGAAAGGGTGAGCCGCTGGGTGGCGAGTGCCGAGCGGGGGCCGACGACGACGCGCCGGCGCGCCGGGTCGAGATGGATAACGTAGAGCGGCTCGGCCGCAGCAACGCCGATGCCGCGGCGCTGGCCGACTGTGAAATGGATCACGCCCTCATGGTGGCCGAGCACGCGGCCATCGAGATGGACGATCTCGCCAGGCCCGGCGGCTCCGGGGCGGAGCTTCTCGATGACGTCGGAATAGCGGCCATTGGGGACGAAGCAGATGTCCTGGCTGTCGGCCTTCTCGGCGACGATAAGCCCGAAATCGCGAGCCGCCTGCCGAACCGCCGGCTTGGTCATGCCGCCGAGGGGAAAGCGGAGGATGTCGAGCTGCTCGCGCGTGGTGCCGAACAGGAAGTAGCTCTGGTCGCGGTCGAGATCGGCCGGGCGGTAGAGCGCCCTGCCCCCGCCCGGCAACGCGCGCGAGGCGATGTAGTGGCCGGTCGCGAGGATGTCGGCGCCGAGCTCCTTCGCGGTACCGAGGAGGTCCGCGAACTTGACGGTCTGGTTGCAGGCGACGCAGGGCACCGGCGTCTTGCCGGCGATGTAGCTGTCGGCGAAGCGGTCGATCACCGCGGTGCGGAAGCGCTCCTCATAGTCGAGAACGTAGTGCGGGATCGACAGCATCTCCGCGACGCGCCGGGCGTCGTGGATGTCCTGCCCGGCGCAGCAGGCGCCCTTCCGGTGGGTCGCCGCGCCGTGATCGTAGAGCTGCAGCGTGACGCCGACAACGTCATAGCCCTCGCGCGTCAGGAGGCCGGCGACGACGGATGAATCGACGCCGCCCGACATGGCGACCACGACCCGCGTCTCCGCGGGCGGCTTCTCGACATCGAGGGAATTCAGCATGGCTTTCGCATTCCGGACCGCTCTCGATATGGTCCCGAAATCCCCTCGCGTCAAAGCGCCCATTGCCACGTCGCGATCGAAGCACGCTTAACGGGACCATAACGGGAACGCGTAAGCCCTTGCGACTCCTCAGTTGTTCGCCCGGCGGCACCGAGTCGAACATGGCTTCGATCGCCGGAAATCAAGGATTTGCTAACACTGCCAGAGGCTTTGGGGGGCACGCCGCTTAGGCAAATCTTAAAGCGGCCAAGCCTATCGTCCGGGGCATTGATGGTCTGCCTGTTGTAGCGAGAGTAGCATGACCGAAGCGATCCGCCCGCGGGTCAAGTATGTCATCGGACCCGATGGTAGTCCGCTGACGATTGCCGACTTGCCGCCGCGCAATACGAAGCGATGGGTGATCCGCCGCAAGGCCGAAGTGGTGGCTGCCGTTCGTGGCGGGCTCCTCAGCCTCGAGGATGCCTGCACCCGCTACACGCTCACGGTCGAGGAATTCCTGTCCTGGCAGCAGTCGATCGACCATCACGGCCTGGCGGGCCTCCGCACCACGCGCATCCAGCAGTACCGCCCCTGACGCAACAGGCGCTGCGCGCAACTGGCGCAAGCGTCGCGCTTGAGCGCCGTCCCGAACCTTCTATGGTGCCGGCCATGTCACCCGGCATTTTCATCGCTCTCGGCATCGCCGTCGGCATCGCCCTTTCCTACCTCGTCAATAATGCCATCCTCGGCATCGCCGTCGGCGCTGCGCTCGGCGTTGCGGCCTATTTCGTGGCGGCCCGCATCTCGGCGTCGCGGAACCGCCGCTGAGCGGTGAGCGCGGCGGCATGAACGCCCCCGCCGCTCCGCGCGACCTCACGGACATCCCCGCCTTTGCCGCGATCCTGCCGCCGCAGGGCGCCCTTCTCGGCCTCGACGTCGGCACCAAGACCATCGGCGTCGCGCTGTCGGATGCCGGCCGGCGGATCGCCTCGCCGCTGGTCGTCATCGCCCGCACCAAATTCTCGGCCGACGCCGAAGCCCTCCTTCGGCATGTCGCCGAGCATCAGGTCGCCGGCATCGTGATCGGCTTTCCGATCAATCTCGACGGCAGCGAAGGCCCGCGGGCGCAGGCGACCCGCGCCTTTGCCCGGAACCTGTCGGGCCGGACGGACCTCCCGCTCGCGCTTTGGGATGAGCGCCTGTCGACGGCCGCGGTCGAGCGGATGCTGATTGAGGCCGACCGGAGCCGGGCGCGGCGCGCCGAGCTCGTCGACAAGATGGCCGCGGCCTACATCCTCCAGGGCGCGCTCGACCGGATGCGCTAGTCGAAGTCGGATGTTTCCGACTTCGACCAGTTGAGTCGACTCCTGCCGGCCTCTCGTCGGCTTCGCCCGGTCGCGGTATACCCCTCTCGATACACGGATGGGGCATTCGATGGCGGGCACCGATCACCACCACAACGGGACGGTCGATAAGACACGGCGGGCGGCGCGGAGATTCGACTTGCTGGCCAATGTGATCGGCGACCGCCTGGTCCGCATGTTCGAGCTTCTCGGCCTCTTCGTGATCGGCGCGACGATCGTGTGGGCGGCGGTCAACGAGTATCTCGTGATGATCGAGCACGGATCCGCCAACCTCCACGACATCCTCCTCCTGTTCATCTATCTCGAGCTCGGCGCGATGGTCGGCATCTATTTCCGGACCAACCGCCTGCCGGTCGAGTTCCTGCTCTTCATTGCGATCACGGTCGTGACGCGGACGCTGATCCAGGTCGAAGAGCTGAGCGATATCCGCATCATCGTTCTGACCGGCGCGGTCCTGATCCTCGCCGCCGCAGTCGCACTCCTCCATTACGGCACCGGCCGCAATCGCCGCGACCGCATCACCGACATCTCGGAATAGGACGCGCCGCTCGCATCGCCACCTTCGCGTGTTGTGAACGCGGCCGGACGCGGCCATGCTATGGCTGTGCTGATCGAAAGTTTGCGAGCCTCACATGCCTGAAAGCCGTCCGGCGAGCGTCGGCGAGCGTCGCACCATCACCGCGCTGTTCTGCGACGTCGTCGGGTCGACGACGCTGGCCGAGCAGCTCGACCCGGAGGATTGGGTCGAGATCCTCAACGGCGCCCTGGAACGGCTGACGATCCCGATCTATCGCTACGAAGGCATCGTCAACAAGCTGGTCGGCGACGCCATCGTCGCCTTCTTCGGCGTGCCGAACGCGCATGAGGACGACCCGGTCCGCGCGGTCCGCGCCGCGCTCGACATGATGGCCGCGCTGCAGCCCTATCGCGACGAAGTCCGCCAGAAATACAAGCTCGACTTCAACGTCCGCGTCGGCATCAACACCGGCCCGGTCGTGGTGGCGGATGTCGGCTCGCCGCTCGCCACCGACCACACGGCGATGGGCGATGCGGTCAACGTCGCCGCGCGGATGGAGCAGACGGCGGCACCGGGCACGATCCAGATCTCCGAGGAGACCCACCGGCTCGTCGCGCCCCTCTTCGACACCGAGGCGCTCGGCGCGATCGAGCTGAAGGGCAAGAGCGAGCCGGTGCCGGCGTTCCGTGTCACCGGCGCCAAGGCGGTCCCCGGCCGGCTCCGCGGCCTCGACGGCGTCCGCGCCCGCATGGTCGGCCGTGACGCCGAGTTCGAGCGGCTCCGCGACGTCATCCACAAGGTCCAGGACGGCCGCGGCCAGATCGCCTGCATCATCGGCGAGGCCGGCGTCGGCAAGAGCCGGCTGGTGTCGGAGCTCCGCGACGAGTGGAACAAGCGCGGCAATGTCGACGAGGACTGGGATGTCATGAACGGCATCCCCTACGACATGTCGCGGCCGTTCTCCCTCTTCCTCACCCTCGCCCGCAACATGTTCGGGGTCGAGATCGGCGACACTGCGGAGGTGATCCACGAGAAGATCGCGCACGGCATCCGGACCCGCGGCGGCACCGAGGACCAGGTGTCGCTGTGCACCGTCGGCATGGAGCGGGTCATGGCGGCGCGCGTCCTCCATGATTCGAACGAGACCTACACCACCGAAGAGGTGAATCAGGACATCTACGACGTGCTCTATCGCGGCGTCCGCGAGAGCTGCTCCACCGGGCCGACGGTCCTCCTCGTCGACGACCTCCATTGGGGCGACAAGGCGTCGGTCGATCTCCTCGCCCATCTGATGCCGCTGGTGGACGAGGTGCCGATCCTGTTCCTCTATGCGTTCAGGGCCGAGCGGCAATCGCCCGGCTGGCAGCTCAAGGTGAAGGCGGAACGGGACTTTCCCCATCGCTACGCCGAGGTGACGCTGAAGCCGCTGTCCAGCGAGGCGACGGACGAGCTGGTGTCGGAGCTCCTCGACATCGCCGACCTGCCGCGCGAGCTGCGCCAGCTGATCCTCCGGAAAGCCGACGGCAATCCCTATTTCGTGGAGGAGATCGTCCGGACGCTGATCGATGACGGCATCGTCATCCGCAGCGCCGACGGCCTCCGCTGGCACGCGGCGACGCGGATCGAGGACATCGCGATCCCCGACACGCTCCAGGCGCTCCTTATGTCGCGCATCGACCGGCTCGACGCCGAGACGAAATCGACGCTGCAGGTCGCGTCGGTCATCGGCCGCTCATTCTACTACAAGATCCTCAAGGCGATCTCGGACCAGGCGATGGCGATCGACCGCCATCTCGGCTCGCTCGAGCGCGTCGAGCTCGTCACCGAGGCCGGCCGGCGGCCGGAGCTCGAATACATGTTCCGCCATGAGCTCGCGCGCGACGCAGCCTATGGCTCGATGCTCAACCGCCGCCGCCGCGAGTTCCATCGTCGGGTGGGCGAGGCGCTCGAGCAGATCTTCCCCGACCGGGTCGAGGAGCACGCGCATCTCATGGCGCAGCACTTCCTGCTCGCCGGCGAGGATGCGAAGGCGGCAAACTATTTCGAGATCGCCGGCGATGCGGCGATCGCCGTCCACGCGACCAACGAGAGCGGCCTCCTGTTCGACCGCGCGATCGAAGCGGCCGAGCGGGTCGGGCTCGGGGACGCGGCGGACCGGCTTCGCGCAAAGCGGATGGGGGTGATCGCGGCGGCGCAGTCGGGATGGTCGCCGAGCGCAACGGTGCTCTACCCACCGCCGAACTAGCTGGTGCTTGGCATCCTGTCGTTGCCCCAGCCGCGCAACGCCCTCCGCAGAACCTCCCCCTCGTGGGTGTACAGACCGGGGAGATGGTGAACGCATGTTCGGAGACATGGTGAACACATGGCATGAGGCGGAGGGAGCCGATGCCATTCCAGGAGTGTTCACGCGTGTCGGAACGGACT
>JBFXAJ010000036.1:0-25074 GCA_050184415.1 Bauldia sp. | reverse complement strand
GAGAACACCCCAAATCGGACCCAAAGACGGGCCGAGGGCCAGCCCGGCCGACCCCGAATCTGCCCCTCCCATCGAGGAACACCGCCTGCGCCTACCATGCAACAGTCCCCTTGCGGGGGAGACCGCGGAGCTTGGCCTGGGAAGCAGGCCTTAGCGGAGCGCGTGGGGGGTAAAGCGACAGGCTCCGAGTCACAGACCCCCTCCCGAACGGGCTTTCGCCCGTTCGACCTCCCCGCAAGGGGGAGGTAGGAGCGGAGAGGGATGAGGAGCCGGTGTTAAGCCGCGACGACGCGGAGATCGGCCTCGGCGGCGACCGCCATGATCATCGCCGCGGCGCGCGGGTTGACCAGCGCGTCGGCGATCTCGCTGAGGTCTTCGTCGGCGGCGCGCTCCTCCTCGAGGATGGCGCCGAGGGTGCGCTTCTCGTCGTGGCGGCCGAGGAGCTTCGCATAGGCGGCGAGGGTGCCGTAGATCGCGATCTCCTCATGCTCGATGCGCTGGGCGAGCCCGATCAGGATGGTGTCGCGCAGCGCGCCGCGCTCCATGGTGGAGGCGACGTCGCGGGCATCTGCCACCAGCGCCGCGATCGCGCCGTCGGTGGTCGAGGTCGCCTTCACGCCGTGGCAGTCGAGGATCACATTGATGCGCTCGAGCTGGACCTGCGTCTCGAGATGGTGGGCGCGGAAGGTGTCGCGCAGCTCGGCGTCGTCCGCTGCGTCGATCAAGGTCGGAAGCGCCGCGATCAGCAGCTCTTCGATCGCCCGGGCTTCCTGAAGCCCGGAAATATACATGGATTCAAAGTCGTGGATCTGCACCGCCCGCTCCTTTCGGATGTTCGCCGTCTTGGCAGAACTCCCTCTGCTTGCGATGGTTCCATTTGAGACAGGCTGAAATACGGCGTGATCGGGACGCGACTGTGACGCCGCACGGTGTTTTCGGGGCGAGGGGAGCGGCAAGGACTTCGGTCCTGTCACGGTACCGCCTCGCGCGCCGGTAGTTTGCGCTTGTCCACACAGTCGAGAGTTGGTTAGGCTGACGAAGGCATCGGAAAGGGGGGCTTCCGATGAATTTCCTGGAAGACGCCTGGATACTTGCCGTCGAGCGTCTAGGGCAGCCGATCGTCCTTGGCCTTGTCGGCGCGGCGATCCTTGCGATCGCACAGTTGGCGCGGCGGGGGCTGCATCGAGCTTGGTGCTTCCTCCGAAGCCGACATCGAGCTTTGGCCGCGGTGGCCTGAAACGTCTCCAGAGACGGGGCTCAGGAAGGTCCTGGCGTTTGGCTGACGCGCCCGATTCATCAACCGCCCAACTTCAAACAGCTTCTCGCTGGTGGAAAGGTGCTCGCAATTGCGAACCTCAAGGGAGGTGTCGGAAAGACCACCGTCGCTGCGAACATCGGAGCGTACTACGCCAAAGACTGGGAGAAGCGGGTTCTGCTCGTCGACCTTGACTATCAAGGGTCGCTATCTTCGATGAGCTTCCCGACGGAGCAGTGGGCGCCGTCGGCGTCGCAAAGCTCGCTCGCAACGCAGATCGTCAGCAACGACATCGCACCCTATCTGGTGCCTTCTCTGGCGCGACCCGTAGCACTTGGCGAGAACTACGATGGCAAAGGAAGCCTAAGTGTCATCACGGCCTACTACGACCTCGCCCAGGCAGACAACCGCTTACTCGTGGAATGGCTTCTCAAGTGCAAGCCCCGCCGACAGCGGACACTAAGGCGGCGCTTGATCGAGCTTTTTTCCGGCCGGTCGATTCCCGCCGACGTGCGCTATACGCTGGCTGAGGTGCTTCATTCGCAAGCCGTCCGCGATGCTTACGACGTCGTTATCATCGACTGTCCGCCTCGGCTGACTACATCGGAGATGCAGGCGTTTTGTGCGGCCACGCACATCCTGATACCGACAATTCTCGATCGTACTTCGGCCGATGCGGTGGGCTCATTGTGCCTTCAGATCGAGACGCTCAAGAGCGCGGGAATATGTCCCCATCTGACCTACGCGGGCGTTGTCGGGACGAAGTGGAATGCCCAACACAATGTTGGACAGCGTGCCTTGCGCCAGCTTCGGGACAGGCTCAATGATATTCGTGCGAAGATTGACATATTGCCTCACGAGACATTCGTTCCGATGACGGTCCAGATCGTCAACAATGCCGACGAGGGAATCGCCTATCTTGTGATGCCGCAGTCGGAAAGGCAGAAGGTCCGCGCGGCGATCGAGAGCTTGGCAATTGAAGTTGCGGCACGAATGGGGCTTGTCCCACCGCTTTCTGATCAGGCACCGGCGGGCCGGAGGGTTCACGGATGAAGACTAAGGACTTCGCCAAAGCGATCGACGCATATGCCGCCGCACTCGCCTCGGCCGGCGGATGGCGTGAGGCAGCCGCGCTCGCTGCGCTGTCCGCGAATTTCGAGAGAACCCCGGCTGCCACTGTTACGGCGGCCCTGAAACGCCTTGCGGCGCTGCCCGACCATAGGGAGGGGGGGGCGCCGACGTTTGCCGGCCTCATGGGCATCCTCGAGCCGCTCGGTGCTGTTCTCGCGGTCGCGGGCAAAGCTGCGGCGGTGACAGACTTCAAGGCGCTCGCCGCCCTAGCACGGGCAAGACCGCATCTAACAATTGCGGCGCTCGTAGCTCCCGCGGCCGCCGAGCGTCGGACGTCAAGCAAGCCCAAGCCGTCTGTGAGGGCGGACGTTGTTGCGGACTACGTACGGCGCCTCGAACGCGCCCTAGGCAGCGACCCCCAGTTCACCGTGGTCCATGCCGAACTCGAAAAGTCGCTGACGGCGCGAGAACTCATTGCGCTTGCAAAGGAGTTCGCCGGCGAAACAACCCGATCGGGCGCGACCGCGCTCAAAAAGATCTGGGGCCGGCACCATGCGCTGCTGGATTTCCGCTCGAAGTCGGCTGCAACGTCCGGCCGCACCGCCGCCTAGCGTGCGGGGTTCCCTGCGGCGGGGGTTTACCCTATAAGCCGCCGCTAGCCAGAATGAACCGGACGCTTTCGCCCCGGGCGGCACGCCGCACCGGGGTTTCGTTCGCCCACGTCCAAGCCTGTCGATGCCGAAAAGAACCGATATCAAATCGATCCTCATCATCGGCGCGGGTCCGATCATCATCGGCCAGGCCTGCGAGTTCGACTATTCCGGCACCCAGGCCTGCAAGGCGCTGAAGGAGGAGGGCTACCGGGTCATCCTGGTGAACTCCAATCCGGCGACGATCATGACCGATCCGGATCTCGCCGACGCCACCTACATCGAGCCGATCACGCCCGAGGTCGTGGCCGAGGTGATCCGGAAGGAACGGCCGGACGCGCTGCTGCCGACGATGGGCGGACAGACGGCGCTCAATACGGCGCTGTCGCTCCGCCGCATGGGCATCCTCGACGAGCTCGGGGTCGAGATGATCGGCGCCAAGGCCGAGGCGATCGACAAGGCCGAGGACCGGAAGCTGTTCCGCGACGCGATGGCCAAGATCGGCCTCCAGACGCCGAAATCGGTGCTCGCCAATGCCTCGGCGATGAAGGAGGAGAGCCGCCAGCGCCGGAAGGCGGAGCTCGCTCGGATCGCCGGGCTCGACGTTTCCGACGAGGAGAAGCAGCGGCTGACGCTCGCCTATGAGCGCGAGTGGACCGCGGGGCGGCGCGAGCGCCACAAGCGCTACCAGGAGCAGGCGATCGGCGAGGCGCTCGCCGGGCTCGCCGTGGTCGGCCTGCCGGCGATCATCCGCCCGTCCTTCACCCTCGGCGGCACCGGCGGCGGCATCGCCTACAATCGTCAGGAATTCCTCGAGATCGTCGAGCGCGGTCTCGATGCGTCGCCGACCAACGAAGTCCTCATCGAGGAATCCGTCCTCGGCTGGAAGGAGTTCGAGATGGAGGTGGTCCGCGATCGCGCGGACAATTGCATCATCATCTGCTCGATCGAGAACGTCGATCCGATGGGCGTCCACACCGGCGATTCGATCACCGTCGCGCCGGCGCTGACGCTGACCGACAAGGAATACCAGATCATGCGCGACGCCTCGATCGCGGTGCTGCGCGAGATCGGGGTCGAGACCGGCGGCTCGAACGTCCAGTTCGCCGTCAATCCGAAGGACGGGCGGCTCGTCGTCATCGAGATGAACCCGCGCGTGTCGCGGTCGTCGGCGCTGGCATCGAAGGCGACCGGCTTCCCGATCGCCAAGATCGCGGCGAAGCTCGCCGTCGGCTACACGCTCGACGAGCTCGAGAACGACATCACCGGCGGCGCGACGCCGGCGTCCTTCGAGCCGACGATCGACTATGTCGTCACAAAAATCCCGCGCTTCGCGTTCGAGAAATTCCCCGGCACCGAGCCGGTGCTGACGACCTCGATGAAGTCGGTCGGCGAAGTGATGGCGATCGGGCGGACGTTTGCCGAGTCGTTCCAGAAGGCGCTGCGCGGCCTCGAGACCGGCCTCTCCGGCCTCGACGACGTCGAGATCCCGGGCCTCGGCCGCGGCGACGACGGCAATGCGGTGCGCGCCGCGATCGGGATCCCGACGCCGGACCGCATCCTCTATGTCGCGCAGGCGTTCCGGCTGGGCCATTCGGTCGAGGACATCCACGAGACCTCGAAGATCGATCCGTGGTTCCTCCACCAGATCAAGGCGATCATCGACGTCGAGGCGAAGGTGCGGCGCGACGGTCTGCCGGCCAGCGCCGGCCAGCTACGGAAGCTGAAGGCGATGGGCTTCTCCGATGGCCGCCTCGCCGCGCTGTCGGGGACCTCCGACATCGAAATTGCCGCGCTGCGGCGCCGGCTCGCGGTCCATCCCGCCTACAAACGGATCGACACCTGCGCCGCCGAGTTCGCGTCGCCCACGGCCTACATGTACTCGACCTACGAGACCCCGTTCGCCGGCGTCCTCGCCGACGAGGCGGAGCCGTCGGAGCGCGAGAAGGTGATCATCCTCGGCGGCGGGCCGAACCGGATCGGGCAGGGCATCGAGTTCGACTATTGCTGCTGCCACGCGGCCTTCGCGCTCGCAGACGCCGGCTACGAATCGATCATGGTCAACTGCAATCCCGAGACCGTGTCGACGGACTACGACACCTCGGACCGGCTCTATTTCGAGCCGCTGACGGCCGAGGATGTGCTCGAGATCGTCCGGATCGAGCAGTCGCGCGGCAAACTCCGCGGCGTGATCGTGCAGCTCGGCGGGCAGACCCCGCTGAAGCTCGCGGCGGCGCTCCAGGCGGCGAATGTGCCGATCCTCGGCACGTCGCCGGACGCGATCGACCTCGCCGAGGACCGCGACCGCTTCCAGAAGCTCCTGCACAAGCTCGGCCTCCGCCAGCCGGAAAACGGCATCGCGCATTCGGTTGCCGAGGGGCAGGCGGTCGCGGCGTCGCTCGGGATGCCGCTCGTCGTGCGCCCGTCCTACGTGCTTGGCGGCCGTGCAATGCAGATCATCCGCGACGACGACGCGCTCGCGACCTACCTCCAGACCACGCTCCCCGAGCTCGTCCCCCACGAGCTCAAGGCGCGCTTCCCCGGCGACCGCACCGCACAGATCGACGCGGTGCTGGCGAAGAATCCGCTCCTCTTCGACCGCTATCTCACCGACGCGATCGAGATCGACGTCGACGCCCTCTCCGACGGCACCGACATCTTCGTCGCGGGCATCATGGAGCACATCGAGGAGGCCGGCATCCATTCGGGCGATAGTGCCTGCTCGCTGCCGCCGCATTCCCTACCCGACGACCTGATCGCCGAGCTGCGGCGCCAGACCGAGGCGCTCGCCCGCGCCCTCGACGTCGTCGGCCTGATGAACGTCCAGTTCGCCTGGAAGGACGGCGCGCTCTTCGTGCTCGAGGTCAACCCCCGCGCGTCGCGCACCGTGCCCTTCGTCGCCAAGACCATCGGAATCCCGATCGCGAAGATCGGGGCGCGGGTTATGGCCGGCGAGAAGCTCGCCTCGTTCAACCTTCGCGAGCGTCCGTTCCGCCACATCGCCGTGAAGGAAGCGGTCTTCCCGTTCGCGCGCTTCCCCGGCGTCGACACCGTCCTCGGGCCGGAGATGAAGTCGACCGGCGAGGTGATGGGGCTCGACTATGACTACGCGATCGCCTTCGCCAAGAGCCAGCTTGGGGCGGGTGTCCCGGTGCCGCCCTCCGGGACAGTGTTCGTGTCGGTCCGCGACGGCGACAAGGAGCGGGTGCTCGAGCCGCTGCGGCGGCTTCAGAAGCAGGGCTTCAGCATCATCGCCACGACCGGCACCCGCGCCTTCCTTGAGGCCAATGGCGTGGCGGCGAGCCGGGTCAACAAGGTTCTTGAAGGCCGCCCGAACATCGTCGATGCTATCCAGAACGGCGAGGTTCAGCTGGTCTTCAACACCACCGAAGGCGCGCAGGCCCTGGCCGACAGCCGTTCGCTCCGGCGGGCGGCGCTGCTGCACAAGGTGCCTTACTACACGACGGTAGCGGGCGCCGTGGCGGCGGCGCAGGGCATCGAGGCCTATCGCCTCGGCAATCTTGAAGTGCGTTCGCTGCAGTCCTACTTCGCTGCGGCTTGAGCACGTTCGTCAGCTGGCCGCGGGAACCGCGGGCGGCTTGTGTCATTTGTGCCGTGCCCCGACCGGGGCGCGGGGTGGAACAGGCGCGATGGTAGACAAGGTCCCGATGACCGTTGCCGGTTATGCGGCGCTCGACGCGGAGCTGCGGCGCCGCACGTCCGAGGAGCGCCCGCGCATCATCGAGGCGATCGCCGAGGCCCGTTCGCATGGCGACCTCTCGGAGAACGCCGAGTACCACGCCGCCAAGGAAGCGCAGAGCCACAATGAGGGCCGCATCGCCGAGCTCGAGGACCAGATCTCGCGCGCCGAGGTGATCGACGTGTCGAAGCTGTCGGGCACGTCGGTCATGTTCGGCGCGACGGTGAAGCTCGTCGACGAGGACACCGAGGAAGAGAAGGTCTACCAGATCGTCGGCGACGCCGAGGCCGACGTGAAGCGCGGCCGGATCTCGATTTCCTCGCCCATCGCCCGCGCGCTGATCGGCAAGGGCAAGGGCGACACCGTCGAAGTCACCGCGCCCGGCGGGGCGCATTCCTACGAAATCCTCGACGTCAGGTTCGTCTAGGCGGCCTCCGCGACCACCGGGCGCTGTGGCGCTTGCGCCCGCGGGCCGCCTTTCCTTGGCGGAATCGGGCTCCTATGTTAAGCGCCGGCGGCCCCGGCCGCGGCCCGAAAGGCCGCGCGGCCGCCGTCTTTCTATTGGGAGTCTGTTCGCGATGAACGTCAGGGATCGCGTCGTCGGCATTGATCCGACTGCTGATTTCTTCACCCGCACGATCCGCGACAGCGACCCCGAAATCGCCGATGCGATCGCCGGCGAGCTCCATCGCCAGAACGACGAGATCGAGCTGATCGCGTCCGAGAACATCGTCTCCTCGGCGGTCCTCGAGGCCCAGGGCTCGGTCCTCACCAACAAATACGCCGAGGGCTATCCCGGCCGCCGCTATTATGGCGGCTGCCAGTTCGTCGACATTGCGGAAAACCTTGCGATCGACCGCGCCAAGCGGCTGTTCGACGCGGCGTTCGTCAACGTCCAGCCGAGCTCGGGCAGCCAGGCCAACCAGGCCGTGTTCCTGGCGCTGGCGAAGCCCGGCGACACCATCCTCGGCATGAGCCTCGCCGCAGGCGGCCACCTCACCCACGGCGCCCCGCCGAACATGTCCGGAAAATGGTTCAACGCCGTGCAGTATGGCGTGCGCCGCCAGGACGGGCTGATCGATCTCGGCGAGGTCGAGGCGCTGGCGAAGGAGCACAGACCGCGGATCATCGTCGCCGGCGGCTCGGCCTATTCGCGGATCATCGACTTCAAGGCGTTCCGGGCGATCGCCGATTCGGTCGGCGCCCATCTCATGGTCGACATGGCGCATTTCGCCGGGCTCGTCGCCGGCGGCGTCTATCCGAGCCCGCTGCCCTATGCCCATGTCGTGACCACCACGACCCACAAGACGCTCCGCGGGCCGCGCGGCGGCATGATCCTTTCGAATGACGAGGAAATCGGGAAGAAGATCAATTCGGCGGTCTTCCCCGGCCTCCAGGGCGGTCCGCTGATGCATGTCGTGGCCGCCAAGGCGGTGGCGTTCGGCGAGGCGCTGCGGCCGGAGTTCAAGGTTTACGCCAAGAACGTCGTCGCCAATGCCAAGGCTCTGGCCGATGCGATGTACCGCGCCGGCCTCGAAGTCGTGTCGGGCGGCACCGACTCGCATCTCCTCCTCGTCGACCTCCGGCCGAAGAAGCTGACCGGCAAGGCCGCGGAGGCGACGCTCGGCCGTGCCCATATCACCTGCAACAAGAACGGCGTCCCCTTCGATCCCGAGAAGCCGATGATCACGTCCGGCGTCCGGCTCGGCAGCCCGGCGGGCACGACCCGCGGCTTTGGTGTGGATGAGTTCACCGAGATCGGCGACATGATCCGCCAGACCCTCGACGGGCTCGTCGCCAATGGCGAAGAAGGGAACGGTGCCGTCGAAGCCGAGGTGCGGGCGCGGGTAAAGACCCTCACCGACCGCTTCCCGATCTACGGCGTCGCCTGACGCTTTTCATGTGTTGGGTTGAGGCGGAGCGAGCCGACTCGGGTAACCTGACGACGGACATTCCGGCTTGGTTTCTTTGGTGGTCAAAGTCGGAAACATCCGACTTTGACTGGAGGCCCCGATGCGGTGCCCCTATTGCGGCAGCGACGATACCCAGGTGAAGGACTCCCGGCCGTCGGGGGACAACACCTCCATCCGGCGGCGGCGGGTCTGCGCCGTCTGCGGCGGGCGGTTCACCACCTTCGAGCGCATCCAGCTCCGCGAGCTGACGGTGCTGAAGCGGAGCGGCCGCCGGGTTCCGTTCGACCGCGACAAGCTGGCGCGATCGGTGCAGGTGGCGCTGCGGAAGCGCCAGGTCGAGCCCGACCGTGTCGAGCGCATGATCAACGGCGTCGTCCGCCAGCTCGAGAGCCAGGGCGATGGCGAGGTCGCGTCGGAGCAGATCGGCCTTCTCATCATGGAGGGGCTGAAGCGGCTCGACGACGTTGCCTATGTCCGCTTCGCCTCCGTGTACAGAAACTTCCGCGAGGCCAAGGACTTCGGGACGCTTCTTGACGAGCTGTCGAGCGACGGGCCGGTGGAAGCCGAGCCGTCGCCGCAGAAGGCGGATGGCTGAGCCTGCACCATCCGGCGAGCGGGCGCCAGCCGCGGGCGAACCTGCCCCGACTGTCGACGCCGATCTCGATCGCCGCTTCATGGCGGCTGCGCTCCGCCTCGGCCGCCGCAATCTCGGCCGCACGTTTCCCAATCCCGCGGTGGGCGCCATCATCGTCCGCAATGACGGCGGCTTTCCGCGCGTCGTCGGCGAGGGCTGGACCGCCATCGGCGGCCGCCCGCACGCCGAGAGCGAGGCGCTGGCCGAGGCCGGCGAACTCGCCCGTGGGGCTACCGCCTATGTGACGCTCGAACCGTGCGCCCATCACGGCCGCACGCCGCCCTGCGCCCATGCCCTCGTCAATGCGGGGGTCGCGCGGGTCGTGACGGCGATGGACGACCCCGACCGCCGGGTTGCCGGTGAAGGGCACGCGATCCTCAGAGCCGCGGGCATCGAGGTAACCACCGGCGTGCTTGCCGCCGAAGCTCAGCTCGCGCATGCCGGCCATGTCAGCCGCGTCACCCGCGGGCGGCCCTGGGTAGTCCTCAAGCTCGCCGTCTCGGCCGACGGCATGATCGGCACCCGCGGCGGCGAACGCATGATCATCACCGGGCCGGCAACGTTCGACCGGGTCCAGGCGATCAGATCCGAGTCCGATGCGGTGCTGGTCGGCATCGGCACCGTGCGGGTGGACGATCCGCGGCTCACGGTGCGGCTGCCGGGCGCTCCGACCGGCGCGCCGATCCGGATCATCGTGGACACCAAAGCCAGCATCGGCCACGACACCAATCTCGTCCGCAGCGCCCGGGAGACGCCGCTATGGCTCCTCGTCGGCGAAGGGCAGACCGAGCCGGAGAAGGTGGCGGCGCTGGAGGAAGCCGGGGTCGAGGTCGTCCCGGTGCCGCTCGGCTCGGGCGGCATCGACATTGCCGCGGCGTTCGCGCGGCTCGGCGAGCGTGGGCTGACGCGGGTGCTGGTGGAAGGTGGCTCGCGGATCGCGGCCTCGCTGATCGTGAACCAGCTCGCCGACGAGGTGTGGCTCTACCGCGCATCCGTGGTGGTCGGCCCCGAGGGCGTCCGGGCGCTGGACGGCAACGCGCTGTCGGCGATCGAACGCAGCCCGCGGTTCCGGCTCATGGACGAAGGCGTCATCGGCGAGGACCGATGGCGGCACTATCTCAGGGCGGGGTAGGCGAGGTCGACGCGCACCGGCCGCGTTGCGGTCTTGTTACTGGAGTGGCGATGGTCGCCGCCGCCGTTCGCACCTCAAGGTCGGCCCCCGCGATGCGGCAAGCTCCCGAGCTCCCCCCTTGAGGGGGAGCGGGCTTTCGCGAGGCGGAGCCGAAGCGAAAGCCGTGGGGGGTGGCGGCCCTTCCGCAGCTCCGTAGCGGGCGGCCTGGCCGCGATCCCGCCGAAGCTTGCTCCTTGCAGTCGCAAGCTTCCGCCTCCCCCAAGGGGAGGCCGGGAGTTTGTGGTTGGGAAGGTGGGCTCCTCGGAGCTGCGCTTGGTGGCCCGAAGAGGCCAGCGATGCGTATGCCGGCGGGCTGGCAATCGTGCGCAAAGCCTTCAAGCGCCGCCTCCGCGGTGCTATTCCCGGCCGCAATGACACCGCCGGCGCGAACCCACGGCCGGCCATCTCATCATCCGCGATAAGCTCCCTCCATGTTCACC
Source organism: Bauldia sp. (assembly GCA_050184415.1). GTDB lineage: Bacteria > Pseudomonadota > Alphaproteobacteria > Rhizobiales > Kaistiaceae > JADLGL01. The sequence continues at coordinate 14,240 of JBFXAJ010000036.1, read as the reverse complement.
GGCATTGTCACCGCGATCGGCGACGTCGTTTCCGTCGATCGCCACCCGGAGCTGACCCGGCTCGTTATCGCCTCGACCGTTGCGGAGACCCCGCCGGCGATCGGCGCTTCGGTGGCGGTCTCCGGCGTCTGCCTAACGGTCGTCGCGGTGAAGGCGAATGGCCGGCTCGAGATGACGTTCGAGGCGGGCCCGGAGACGCTGGCGCTGACCACGGTCGGCACCTGGGACTCCGGTAGCCGCGTCAATCTGGAGCGGTCGCTTCGGGTCGGCGACGAGCTTGGCGGGCACATGGTCAGCGGCCATGTCGATGGCCTCGCGGAGATCATCGCCCGCGACGAGCATCCCGAGACGGTCGCGTTCCGCTTCGCCGCGCCGCCGGCGCTCGCGCGGTTCATCGCGACGAAAGGCTCGGTCTGCCTCGACGGGACGTCGCTCACCGTGAACCGCGTCGAGGAGAACTCGTTCGACTGCCACCTCATTCCGCACACATTGGCGGTGACCACATGGTCGGAACGGCGGGTCGGCGACAAGGTGAACCTTGAGGTCGACCTGATCGCGCGCTATGCGGAGCGCCTTTTCGCAGCCGGCCGCTAGGGCATGATCCGAAACGTGGATGCCGGTTTTTCAGATCATGCTCCAACAATGAAAATGGCCGCTGGAGCGTGATCGATCCAATCGAGTCACGCTCCAGCAGCCGCAACAAGGGTCTTCATGGTCGCCACCGCTCAAAGCCGCGCGCCGGTTCCGCCCGCCCGTCCGGGAACGAAAGTCCTCGTCATCGAAGCGCGCTACTATGAGGGCATCGCGGACGAGCTTTTTCGCGGCGTCCGCCTGGTGCTGGACGAGGCCGGGGCGGTGCATGAGCGGATTGCGGTGCCGGGCGTGCTGGAGATCGCCGCCGCGCTCGCGATGGCGCTGCGCGGGCCGGTGGCCTATGACGGCTTCGTCGTGCTTGGCTGCGTCATCCGCGGCGAGACCACCCACTATGACATCGTCGCCGGCGAATCCGCCCGCGTCATCGCCGACATCTCCGCGAAAGAGGCGATTGCGCTGGGCAACGGCATCCTCACCGTGGAGAACGAAGCGCAGGCCTGGGCCCGCGCGAAAGTCGACAACCTCGACAAGGGCGGCGCCGCCGCGCGCGCGGCGCTCGCCATGATCGCGCTCCGTCACCAGATGGGGCTCGGCCGATGAAGCCCGCGGCCGCCGGGGAACGCCCACAGCGTCCCGCCAATGCCCGCGGCGCTGCGCGGCTCGCCGGCGTGCAGGCGCTGTACCAGATGGACGTCGGCGGCGCGTCGCTCGAAGAGGTGCTGGCCGAGTTCGAGACCTTCCGGCTCGGCGGCCAGGAGCTCGAGGGCGTGACTTATCGCGAGGCCGATCCCGCCTTCTTCCGCGATCTGGTGCGCGGCGTGGTGCTTGACCAGCGGAGCCTTGATCCTCAGATCCATGAGGCGCTGGTCGACCGCTGGCCGCTGACCCGGCTCGACGTCACGCTGCGCTCGGTCCTCCGCGCCGCCGCGTGGGAGCTGTCGGCGCGGAAGGACGTGCCGGCGCGCGTGGTCATCACGGAATTCGTCGACGTGGCGAAGGCTTTCTTCTCCGGCGACGAGCCGAAGATGGTGAACGGCGTCCTCGACCGCATGGCCCGGAACTTCCGCCCCGCCGAGTTCGCGGGCAGCCCGCCGCCGCCGGCCTAGCCGTGGGGCAGGGCGAGAAGCGGCCGGGCGAGTTCGAGCTGATCGAGCGCTATTTCCGCCCGCTGGCAGGGCGTGCCGGCCTAGGCCTCAGGGACGACGTCGCGCTCCTGTCGCCCGACTCCGGCTTCGAGCTCGCGGTGACGGTCGATGCGATCGTCGAAGGGTTCGACTTCCTCGCCGACGATCCACCCGAGGCGATCGCCGCCAAGGCCCTGCGGGTGAACCTGTCGGACCTCGCCGCGAAGGGTGCCGAGCCCTTCGCCTATCTTCTGGCCCTCGGCCTTCCCGACCATTGGACCGAGACTTTCGTTGCCCGGTTCGCGGCCGGCCTCGCCAAGGACCAGGGCCTCTACGGCGTCGACCTCATCGGCGGCGACATGGGTCGCTCCGGCGAGCGGCTGACGGTGACCATCACCGCCTTCGGCCGCGTGCCGACGGGCACGCTCGTGACGCGCGACGGGGCCGAGATCGGGGACACCGTCGTCGTGACCAGCACGATCGGCGACGCTGCCCTCGGGTTGCGGTTGCGGAAAGCCGGTGCGACCGACGCCGACGGCGAGGACGCGCGGCATCTTCTCGGCCGGCTCCGCTATCCCCGCCCGCGGACGGAGCTGGCGCCGCTGCTCCGCCGCTACGCGACGGCGGCGATCGACGTGTCGGACGGGCTGGTCGCGGACCTCGGCGCGTTGTGCGACGCATCGGGCGTCTCCGCGGAGGTGGACGCCGAGCGCGTGCCGCTCTCGCCCGCCGCCGAGCGGACGCTTGCCGCGGATCCGGCGCTGATCGAGACGATCCTGACCGGCGGTGAGGACTACGAAATCCTCTTCACCGCCGCATCCGGAGATGCGGAGGCGGCGATCGCGGAAGCGGCGGCGTTGGGCATTTCGGTGACGGCGATCGGAACGGTCTTGGCGGGGGAGGCAACGCCGACATTCCGGCATAGCAGCGACACGCTGCGCTTCGCGCGGCCCGGCTGGGACCACTTCGGCTAGCGTCCCGACTCCCCCCAACTCGACCTCACCGGTGCGAAGCTCCCTCGCCCCGTTTAGCGGGGAGAGGGTTGGGGTGAGAGGCCTTCGGCCTCGCGGCGACGATGGGGCCGTCGGCTTTGCGAAGTCCGTGGCGCCGCAAGCGTCCGAACGGCCGCGGCCCTTCACCCGACCCTTCGGGCCACCCTCTCCCCGCTGCGCGGGGCGAGGGACGAGGCTGGCTCTACCGCCTCGCTGACGATCGGACGTAGCATCACACCGGAGGGCGACTCATGTGGAATTCGTGGGTGCTGCTGGTCGCGCAGGCGCTGAACGGTGCCGGAGGCGTCGCCATGATCGCGTTCGGCGCCCTCGCTGGCGCCTATCTTCTCGGCCCCGACAAATCGCTCGCGACGCTGCCGCCGGCGGGGTACAGCGTCGGCCTCGCGCTCGGGGCGCTCCCGGCGGCGCTGCTCATGCAGCGGGTCGGGCGCCGGCTCGGCTTCATCGCCGGCAACACGCTCGGGATCGCCGGGTGCGTGGCCGCGGGCTTCGCCGTCCTTGGCGGATCGTTCGTCGCGTTCGTCGCGGCCCTCGGCCTCGTTGGCGTCGCCGCGGCCTTCATCCAGCAATACCGCTTCGCCGCCGCCGAAGGGGCGCCGCCGAACCTTCGCGGCGTGGCGATCTCGCGCGTCATGATCGGCGGCGTGGTCACTGCGCTTGCCGGGCCGCCGATCATCCTCGCCACCCGCGATCTCTTCGACCCCGTGCCGTTCGCGGGGTCGTTCTTCGCGGTGGCCGGGCTGACGGTCGTCGGCCTTCTCGTCCTCACGCGGCTGCGCCCCGTGCCGCCGGCGATCGGGCCGGGCGCCGACGCCTCGGCACGGCGATTCTCCGAGATAGCGCGCCAGCCGCGGTTCATCGTGTCGCTCCTCTGCGCAACGACGTCGTTTGCGATGATGACCTTCGCCATGACCGCGGCGCCGCTCGCGATCGTCGGCCACCACCATTCCGAGGCCGAGGCCGTGCTCGGCATCCAGTGGCACATCATCGCCATGTTCGCGCCGAGCTTCGTCACCGGCCGCCTAATCGCGCGGTTCGGCAAGGAGGCGGTCGCCTTCACGGGCCTCCTCCTCATCCTCGCCAGCGCGCTCGTGGCGCTCGCGGGCGTCGAGCTCCTGCATTTCTGGGCGATGCTGATCCTCCTCGGGCTCGGCTGGAATTTCGGCTTCATCGGCTCCACCGCGATGCTCACCGACACCTACCGGCCGAGCGAGAAGGGCCGCGTCGAAGGCTTCAACGACCTCGTGGTGTTCGGCACCGTCGCAGCCGCATCCTTCCTGTCCGGGCGGATACTCGCGGGTTCCGGCTGGAACGGTGTCAACCTGATAGTCGTGCCGATTATTGGGACAGTGCTCCTTACCCTTTTGCTGCTCACGCTGCAGTCGCGGCGACAGCGAAAACTAAGCTGAGAACCAAGGGATTCAGCGTCTTGACTGGCCTTACTGAAGGGCCATACGGTCCCGCTGCTGTTCGGGGGGCCGCAGCGCGGGCTTCTCAAGAAATCGTCCAATCAACGGGGCGTGGGCGCTGTGGCGTTCCGCGAGGGAGCCCGGTCAATGTCGAAAGGGTGGACTAGGTGATCTATGCAATTGTGGTGAGCGGTCTGCTCGCCGTCGCGTATGGCGTCTGGGCTTCTCGATCCGTGCTTGCGGCCGACGCAGGCAATGCTCGGATGCAAGAAATCGCGGGGGCGATCCAGGAGGGCGCGCGCGCCGATCTCACCCGGCGAGACACGACGATCGCGATCGGCGGGATCTTGATCTTCGCGCTCGGCGCGTGGCTGCTCGGCTTCCTGGTGGCGATCGGCTTCCTGATCGGCGCGATCCTCTCCGCCGCCGCCGGCTTCATCGGCATGAACGTCTCGGTGCGGGCCAATGTCCGCACCGCGCAGGCGTCGAGCCGGAGCCTTGCGGCCGGCCTCGAGATCGCGTTCCGCTCGGGTGCCATCACCGGCATGCTGGTCGCCGGCCTCGCCCTTCTCGGGGTCACCGTCTACTACTGGGTCCTCACCGTCGCGATGGACTACGCGCCCGGCAGCCGCGAGGTCGTGGACGGCCTCGTCGCGCTCGGCTTCGGCGCCTCGCTGATCTCGATCTTCGCCCGTCTCGGCGGCGGCATCTTCACCAAGGGTGCGGATGTCGGCGGCGATCTCGTCGGCAAGGTCGAGGCCGGCATCCCGGAGGACGATCCGCGCAACCCCGCCACCATCGCCGACAATGTCGGCGACAATGTCGGCGACTGTGCGGGCATGGCGGCCGACCTCTTCGAGACCTATGCGGTGACGGTCGTCGCCACCATGGTGCTCGCCTCGATCTTCTTCGCCGGCGCGCCCGCAGGCCCCGAGGAGCTGATGATCTTCCCGCTCGCCATCGCGGGCGCCTGCATCGTCACCTCGATCATCGGCACGTTCTTCGTGAAGCTCGGCCGCAGCAACTCGATCATGGGCGCGCTCTATCGCGGCTTCATCGTGACCGCGCTGCTGTCGATCGTAGCCCTGGCCGCCGTGACGGCGGCAACGATCGGCTTCTCGACCGAATTCGTGCCGAGCACCGGTCCCGCCTTCAGCGGCCTCGATCTCTTCGTCTGCGGCCTCGTCGGCCTCGGCGTCACGGGCCTTATCATCTGGGTCACCGAGTACTACACCGGCACCGGCTACCGCCCGGTGAAGTCGATCGCCAAGGCCTCGACCACCGGCCACGGCACCAACGTCATCCAGGGCCTTGCGATCTCGCTCGAGGCGACGGCGCTGCCGGCGATCATCATCATCGCCGGCATCCTTGCGACCTACCTCTTCGCCGGCCTCTTTGGCATCGCGATCGCCGTGACGACGATGCTCTCGCTCGCCGGCATGGTGGTGGCGCTCGACGCCTTCGGCCCGGTTACGGACAATGCCGGCGGCATCGCCGAGATGTCCGATCTTCCGGCCGACGTCCGCAAGACCACCGACGCCCTCGACGCCGTCGGCAACACCACCAAGGCCGTCACCAAGGGCTACGCGATCGGCTCGGCGGGTCTCGGCGCCCTGGTGTTGTTCGCCGCCTATACCGAGGACCTGAAGTTCTTCGCCTCGCCCGAGCGCGCAGCGGAATACCCGTATTTTGCCGGCCTCGGCACGGTCGATTTCTCGCTCAGCAACCCCTACGTCGTGGTCGGCCTCCTGTTCGGCGGCCTCCTGCCGTTCCTGTTCGGCGGCATCGCGATGACGGCGGTGGGCCGCGCAGCGGGCGCGATCGTCGAGGAGGTGCGCAAGCAGTTCCGCGACAAGCCCGGCATCATGCAGGGCACCGAGCGCCCGAACTACGCCCGCGGCGTCGACATCCTCACAAAGGCGGCGATCCGGGAGATGATCGTGCCGTCGCTCCTGCCGGTGCTGTCGCCGATCGTCGTCTACTTCGCGATCTACCTCATTGCCGGCGGCGGCGCGGAAGGGAAGGTCGCTGGCTTCTCGGCGGTCGGCGCCATGCTCCTCGGCGTCATCATCACCGGCCTCTTCGTCGCCCTATCGATGACCTCGGGCGGCGGCGCCTGGGACAACGCCAAGAAGTACATCGAGGACGGCCACCATGGCGGCAAGGGCTCCGACGCCCACAAGGCGGCCGTGACCGGCGATACCGTCGGCGACCCCTACAAGGACACCGCTGGCCCCGCCGTGAACCCGATGATCAAGATCACCAACATCGTCGCGCTCCTCCTCCTCGCGGTGCTCGCGCATCAATAGGGGAGGGCGGTCCGGATGCGAAAAGCCCCGCTTCGGCGGGGTTTTTTTGTTGGGCTTGCGGTGGGTGGTGTGGCGGCGCCAGCAAGGAAGCCGTGGATGGCCGGGACAAGCCCGGCCATGACGAGGTGGTGAGGTCTACGCCACCTAACGGCGCCATGCGAAGGCGGGGCGGCACCGGCAAGCGCGGTGTTCGGAGCGAAAAAACACCCTTGCGATCATCCATGGCTAGCTCCAGACAAGGTCCTCGTAGAGGTCTCTCCAGGTCGGATTCTGCTGGAGGATCAAGCGAACCTTCCATGCCCGCGGCCAATGCTTGATCGCCCGCTCACGCCGAATGGCATCGGTGATGAGCTGATACTCTTCGACATGGACAAGCATGCGAAGGCCGCAGCGCTTGGTGAAGCCGGGAACGAGCCCTTCGCGGTGCTGGTAGATGCGGTTAGCGAGGCTGCTGGTGACGCCGACATAGAGGACGCCGTTCGGCCTGTTGATCAGGATATAGAGGTAGCCAAACCGCAGCATGAGCGGATGCTGCCAGTCGGGGATGGCCGGAACAAGCCTGGCCATAACGATCGAAAGGGTGTTTCCGCTCCGAACACCGCGCTTGCCGGGTGGCGCCCCGCCTTCGCGCCGGCGCCATTGGGTGGCGCAGACTTCGCCACCTCGTCATGGCCGGGCTTGTCCCGGCCATCCACGACTTTATTGGAGTAGCGGACGCCCTCGGTTCGTTACCCGCCGAAAACGCCGCGGAAGATCTGCTGGATGAAGTTGAGGTCCTCGCCGCCGGTCGGGGTGGTGCGGGTGACGAAGTCGAACACCTGGCCGTCCTGGAGCCCGTAGTCAGCGATGCGGCTGACGCGGTCGTTGCCGTCGAAGTAGACCGCGAGGACGCGCTGGTCGACGATCCGGGCGTTGGTGAACTGGGCCGCGCGCTGCCGCGTCTGGCTGATGTAGTAGAAGACCTCCCCGGTGAAGGTCGCGGTCGTGGACGGCGTGCCCAAGGCGATCAGCACCTGATCGCGGCTCGACCCGACCGGCACCTGTTGGAGCGCCACCTCGGACACCACATAGCCGTGGGTGGTGACCTCGCCGAAACCGCCGATCCCGCCGCCACCGCCGCAGGCCGCGAGTGCGAGTGCCAAGGCCCCCGACGCCAGGAGAGCGATCGGACGGCGGCGAAGGACGATGCTCTGCATGGGGGTCACTCCCGATCGAATTGTTGGAATTCTCCCTAGCGTGCGCTAGGCGTCGACGCAATCTTATGGGTTCCGGCCGTGAACGGACCCTTTCCGGACCGGTCCGGCGGAGCATGCGGTCATGTTTGAACGGATCTTGAGGCGATCGCGGCCTGAGCGGGATCAGGCCCTTGCCATCTATACTGCGATCGTGGCGCAGGCGCGTCAGCCCGCTCTCTATCGCGACCATGGCGTCCCCGATTCGGTCGACGGCCGCTTCGAGATGATCGTCCTCCACCAGGTGCTGCTCTACCACCGCTTCGGGCCGGCCAACGCCGAAGCCAAGGCCGTGGTGCAGGAAGTGTTCGACACCTTCGTCGCCGACATGGACCGCTCGCTCCGCGAGATGGGCGTGGGTGACCTTGGCGTCCCGAAGCGCATGAAGGCGATGGGCAAGAGCTTCTACGGCCGGCTCTCGGTCTACGGGAAGGCGCTGGCCGAAAACGATCGCGCGGGCCTTGCCGAGGCGCTGTCGCGCAATCTCTTTCCCGAGGGCGACCGGCCGTCGCTCGCTCCGCTCGCGGACTATGCCTTTGCGTCGGTGGAGACCCTTCGCGGCGCGACGCGGGACGACCTCTTCGCGGCCCGCCTGCCGTTTGCCGATCCCGCCGCGTTCCGGGTGACCGCGCCGGCATGAGCGAGCGGCCCCTTCTGCCGCGGCCGATCGCGGCGGCAGCCATTCCCGCCACGGGGACGCGAATCGACATTGTCGCCTCGCCCGAGGAACGCGCGGCGATCGCCGCCGATTTCGGCCTCCTTGAGTTGCCCGGCCTCGAAGCCGCCATCGAGGCGCGCCGCGCCGGCGACACCGTATTCCTCGAAGGGCGCGTCAAAGCGTCCGTGGTCCAGGCCTGCGTGGTGACGCTGGTCGCGGTGGAGCAGCAGATCGACGAGGCCTTCGGGCGCCGCTTCGTCCGCGGCGTGCCGACGCCCGATCTCACCACGCAAGACGTTGATCCGACGGCGGAAGACCCGCCCGACACCTACGCCGAGATCATCGATTTCGGCGCCGTGGCGCTCGAGGAGATGGCGCTCGCCATCGATCCCTATCCACGCGCGCCGGGTGTCGAGTTCGAGCCGCCGGCCGAGGGCGACGATCCCGGGGAGGAATCGCCGTTCGCCGTCCTCAGGCGGTTGCGCGGGGAAGGTTCGACGTGACTGGACCCGCCCGGTCGGCGCCTGTAAGCGTACGGCGGCCCAAGAAAGCCTCGGCGGCAAATGCCGGGCTGGCGTTTCCCCATTGATCGACCGGACGCCCTGGCCGGAGTTGCATGGCTGATTCTGTGATCATCTCCGTCGACGCGATGGGCGGCGACCATGGGCCCGCGGTCACGGTCGCGGGCGCGGCGCTGGCGCTCGAACGCGCGCCCGACATGATGTTCCGCTTCTTCGGCGATCAGCGCACCATCGAAGACCGGCTCGCCACGTTCCCTGCGGTCGCCAATGTCGCGACCGTCGTCCATAGCGACATCGCCGTCCACATGTCGGACAAGCCGAGCCAGGCGCTCCGCCGCGGCCGCTGGAAGTCCGGCATGTGGCTCGCGATCGAGGCGGTGAAGAAGGGCGAGGCCGACGTCGCGGTGTCGGCCGGCAACACCGGCGCGCTGATGGCGATGTCGCGGCTGTGCCTCCGCACCATGGCCGGCATGGACCGGCCGGCGATCGCCGCGCTGTGGCCGACGCTGGCCGGCGAGAGTGTCGTCCTCGATGTCGGCGCCACCATCGGCGCCGACGCGCAGCAGCTCGTCGACTACGCCATCATGGGCGGCGCGATGGCCCGGGCCCTGTTCCACAAGGACCGGCCCAAGGTCGGCCTCCTCAATATCGGCGTCGAGGAGCAGAAGGGCCTCGAGGGCATCCGCGAGGCGAGCCGCATGCTCCGCGAGGCCGACCTGCCGCATCTCGACTATGTCGGCTTCATCGAGGGCGACGAGCTCGGCAAGGGCCTTGTCGACGTCGCGGTGACCGAAGGGTTTGCCGGCAACATCGCGCTCAAGACGGCTGAAGGGACGGCACGGCAGATCGCCGAGTATCTCCGGCAGGAGATGGGCCGCACCCTGCCGGCTCGTCTCGGCTACGTGCTGGCCCGCGGCGCCTTCGCGACGCTCCGCGAAAAACTAGATCCCAACCGCAGCAATGGCGGCGTGATGCTCGGGCTCAACGGCATCGTCATCAAGAGCCATGGCGGCGCCGGGGCGGACGGCTTCGCGAGCGCGCTCTGCCGCGGCCATGCGATGGTCCGCAACGGGCTCCTTGCCAAGATCCGGCAGGACCACGCCTACCTCTATCCCAACAACGGCGCGGATCGCCTGTCGGCGCCCGAACAGGCCGAGGACACTCTTTGAACGAGACGCGCAGCGTAGTGCTGGGGGTCGGAAGCTACCTGCCCCAGCGGGTGCTCACCAATGACGACCTCGCCAGGATGGTCGACACCTCGGACGAGTGGATCGTCCAGCGCACCGGCATCCGCCGCCGCCACATCGCGGCCGAAGGGGAGTTCACCTCCGACCTCGCCACCGAGGCGGCGCGCCGCGCGCTGGCCAATGCCGGCCTCGTGCCGGACGACATCGACCTCATCGTGATGGCGACGACGACGCCCGACAACACCTTCCCGGCGGCGGCCGTGAAGGTGCAGGCCAATCTCGGGATCATGAAGGGGGCCGCGTTCGACCTCCAGGCGGTCTGCTCGGGCTTCGTGTACGCCGTGACCACCGCGGATTCGATGCTGCGTGCGGGGCTTGCGACCAGGGCGCTCGTCATCGGCGCCGAGACGCTGTCGCGGATCCTCGACTGGACCGACCGCACCACCTGCGTTCTCTTCGGCGACGGCGCGGGCGCGATCGTGCTCGGCCGTGAGGAGGGCGCCCCGACCGACGGCCGGTCCGGCGTGCTGGCCGCGAAACTCCGCTCGGATGGCCGCTATCTCGACAAGCTCTATGTCGATGGCGGGCCGTCCTCGACCGGTACGGTCGGGCACCTCCGGATGGAGGGGAAGGAGGTCTTCCGCCACGCCGTCGGCAAGATCACCGACGTCATCGAGGACTCGTTTGCCGCAACCGGAATCACGGCTGACGACATCGACTGGTTCGTGCCCCACCAGGCCAACGTCCGGATCATCGATGCGTCCGCCGAGAAGCTCGGCATCGCCACCGACAAGGTCGTGCGGACCGTCCAGGACCACGGCAACACGTCGGCCGCCTCGATCCCGCTGGCGCTTGCTGTGGCGGTCGCCGACGGCCGCATCCGGCGCGGCGACATCGTGCTCCTCGAGGCGATGGGCGGCGGGTTCACCTGGGGCGCGGTGGTGCTCCGCTGGTAGGGCGGAATCCGGCCCGGTCGCTGGCGTCTCATTGTTGACCCCCCTAACGGGAACCAATAGGCTCCGCTCCTCGCGAAGGCGTCTCGCCTCCGGGCAAGGCGACGTATCGGCGACTGGGGTCATATGAGCGGCAAGACGATTACGCGGGCCGATCTCTGCGAGGCCGTCTACAAGCGCGTTGGCCTGTCCAGAACCGAATCCGCGGCGCTCGTCGAGACCGTCCTCGACCAGATCACCGACTGCGTGGTGCGCGGCGAAGCGGTGAAGCTATCGTCCTTCGGCACCTTCATGGTCCGTCCGAAGGGCCGCCGGATCGGCCGCAACCCCAAGACCGGCGAGGAAGTGCCGATCTCGCCGCGCCGGGTGCTCGTCTTCAAGGCGAGCAACGTGCTGAAGCAGAAGATCAACAAGGTCATGAGCGACGGCAGCGGCGCGGCCGGCTAGCGAAGGGTGCCATGAGCGACGCCGATCCGGGCTCCGAACCTCGCCGCGAGGACAAGGCGCCCGACGCGTTCAGGACCATCAGCGAGGTCGCCGAGGACCTCGAGCTCCCGCAGCATGTGCTCCGCTTCTGGGAGACCCGCTTCACCCAGATCAAGCCGCTGAAGCGCGGCGGCGGCCGCCGCTACTATCGCCCGCAGGACGTCGATCTCCTCCGCGGCATCCGCCATCTTCTCTACGGCCAGGGCTACACCATCCGCGGCGTGCAGCGGATCCTCCGCGAGCGCGGGCTCCGCTTCGTGGTCCAGGCCGGGCAGGGGACGCTCGCCGAGCCGCTGCCGCAGCCATCGCCCGACGACGGTATTCCCGACCAGGACGATCTGCCGGGGATCGAACCGGCGACGCCGCGCGCCGGCCTCCATCTTCGGCCGGCCGAGGACGAGGATGACGGCGTCGCGGCGATCGCGCAGCGGATCGCGGGTCGCGGCACGGAGATGCCCCCGCCGGCCGCATTGGGGGCGGCGGTGCTGGCGCCGGACGAGGTCCGGCGCCTCGAGGCGACCCTGTCCGACCTCCTCGAGTGCAAGCGGCTGCTCGACCAGGCACGGTGAGCCGAAGGGCGCCCTGCCACAGGGTCGCGCAGTCTTCGGCGAAAGGGAAGGACGTCCGCTAGGGGGAATTGGTCGGAGCGAGAGGATTTGAACCTCCGACCCCCTGAACCCCATTCAGGTGCGCTACCAGGCTGCGCCACGCTCCGACGGGTCGAGACCCGGGGGCTAGCTAAGCGGTTCGGGGACCCGACGCAAGTCCCCGAAATGGACCGGGAGGCGTCGGCGAGCCCGGGAGAAGACTGCGGGCTACGCGATACCAGTTGCCCGCACGGTCATCTGACCCGGGCGTGGTTAATGCGAGGTAATCGTGGCGGTCAGCGCGAGGGCGTTCCGGCCGGGCGGGCGGCCGCCCGGCGCGCCTCGCGGTTCGGCTTCTCCATCCAGCGGATGATGAGCGCGGCGGGGGGGACCCAGAGGAGGCCGCAGGCGGCGTAGAAGACGAGGAGCCACCCCATGCTGAGGTTCATCAGCTGGGAGGAGGCGAGCGCGACCACGATCAGCGCATAGGCGCCGACGAAGAGGAGGAGGCCGACCGCGCCGATCAGCTTTCTCGTCCGGATGTCCAAATCGTCAGCTCCTTCGTGACAGTACGTCCGGAATAACCCAGATCGGCGATGCGAGCAAAGGCGGCTCCGGCTACCGCCGTTCGACCTTCCGGCAGAGCCCGAAACTGTGTCGCATCCGCGATGGTTGCCGAGCGGCGGGCAGCAGGCGTATTCCGACGCCCGGAAAGCGGGACACCATGACCGTAGCAGCATCGACGACTGACCTCCCGGCGGTTGCGCGCAACCGCGACAAGGACCGCCGCCTGATCCGCATCTGGCTCTATGCCATGGCGGCGATGGTGCTCCTCATCGTCTTCGTCGGCGGGGCGACGCGGCTCACTGAATCCGGGCTCTCGATCACCGAATGGCAGCCGATCCATGGCGTCATCCCGCCGATGAACGCGGCTGAGTGGGAGGAGGAGTTCGCGAAGTACCGGGAGATTCCGCAATTCGAGGTCGTGTTCCCGAACATGACCGTCGACGAGTTCAAGGGCATCTTCTGGTGGGAGTGGTCGCATCGCGTGCTGGCGCGCCTCGTCGGCGTCGTCTTCGCGGTGCCGTTCCTGTTCTTCCTCTTCACCGGGCGGATCGAGCGCCGGCTCTGGCCGCAGCTCGTGACCATCTTCGTCCTCGGCGGCCTCCAGGGCGCCGTCGGCTGGTGGATGGTGTGGAGCGGCGTGTTCGAAGGGACCGACAACACCTCCGTCGACCAGTACCGGCTCGGCATCCACCTCATCCTGGCGTCGCTGATCTTCGCCTATCTGCTCTGGGTGGCGCGCGGCCTTCGGCCGGTCCGGAAAGGAGAGGCCTATCCCGGCGGCGGCGTGAAGGCCTTCAGCAGCTTCATGGTGCTGGTGCTGTTCGGGCAGCTCTTCCTTGGCGCCCTCGTGGCAGGCCTTGACGCCGGCCACGTCGCCAATGACTGGCCGACCATGCAGGGCCAGATGGTGCCGACGCTCCTCTTCGAGGACGAGGGCACGACGGTGCACTTCTTCCACCGCATCCTGGCCTATCTGATCGCGGTGCTCGTGGTCGCGCAGGCGATCTGGCTTGCACGCAAAATGCCCGGCAGCCGGGCGGCGTTATCATCCTATCGGCTGGTGGCGCTCGTCGGGGTCCAGGTGCTGCTGGGCATCGCCGCGGTAGTCTCGAACATCCCGATCTCGCTCGCGCTTGCGCACCAGGTCGTGGCGATCGTGTTGCTAGGCGGGCTGGTGATCCACCGCCGCGGAATGAGCCCGCCGATCCTGATCCGGGATTAGGGTCGGCGGGGAGGGTGCCCGCCGTTGAGGCCGGAACCCCCTCACCCGGCTCGACGCTGGCGCGTCCGTGCGACCTCTCCCCGCCGGGGAGAGGTGGGAGCCTGTTGGACCTCCGACTTCAACGACCACCGTCGAGTCGCGCGAGGGTGGCTGAAGCGGCATGGCTTTCCGGCCGGCAGCATACTCCGCCGCGAGGGGGCGACTACCTCTCCCCGGTGGGGAGAGGTCGGATCGAGCCGCAAGGCGGGTCGAGCCGGGTGAGGGGGTTCCGGCGCCGGCGGGGCTGTTTCCGCGGCAGCGACAGCTCGGCGAAGATACGGTCCGCCACGCCCTCGATATTCTCATAGACGTCGGTGTTGGTGACTCGCAGCACGCGAT
>JBFXAJ010000035.1:0-26361 GCA_050184415.1 Bauldia sp. | reverse complement strand
ACCGCCCAGAAGCGCCTCGGCCAAACTGATCTGACCCGTCTTCTTCGTCGCCATCCCGCGAATCCCTCGCCTGCCCAAGCAGAGGGAATCACATCCAACAAACCACGCAACAGTCCCCCTTGAGGGGAGGCGGAAGGTTGCGACTGGAAGGAGCAAGCTTCGGAGGGGGTCTGGGCCTCACTTCAGGTGCCGTGCGCGCGGATCAGCTGCGATCAGTTGCTCGCCTTCGCCGCCGCGCTGGAAACGCTCGCCTAGCAGCAATTGCGTCTTTCCCGTCGGGCGCAATTCCGCCCGATGGGAGAAACGCTTGGCTGATGAGCCGCGGAGCATGAGCGTGCCGCGGGTTCCGCCATCTGCCTGCGGCAACGGCAGCCCGCATTGCAGCATCGCCAGTCAAATTCCGATTGCAGCTGAACCTCGGCGACTGGCACGGCGGTTGCCAAGCCTCCTTCGGCTGCTCCGGGCCGCACCTCCCAAGCCTTCGGTTCGTGCGCAGCCATCGTTCATCGCTGTTTTTCGAGCGGCTCGCGACTGCGTGCGGGGCTGATTGCGCTCGCTCGCCGCCACGGGGCCTTTCGCCAAAGAGGAATGCTCATGTCCATTAGACGACTTCTTGCCGTCGCGGCCGCCGCGACGATGGTGTCTTTAGCCGCCCATGCGGAGGACGGCGCCTACAAGTACGAGCCGCCGTCAGGCACCTACTCCGTGGTGGCGTTCGACCCCAATACCGGTGAGCTCGGCGTCGCCGTCCAGTCCAACACCATTGCCGTCGGCGCCCGCGTCCGCTGGGGCATGGCGGGCGTTGCCGCGATCGCCTCGCAGGCGAGCTCCAACCCGATGATGGGCGAGATCGGCGTCCTCCTGATCCAGCGCGGCTTCTCGCCCGAGGAGACGCGCGACATGCTGGTCGCCATGGACGGCGGCGCCGCGAACCGCCAGTTCGCGATCGTCGACACCCAGGGCCGCTCGGCGGGCTGGACCGGCGAGAGCACCTCCGGCTGGGCAGGGCACATCTGCGGCGTCAATTTCTGCGTCGAGGCCAACACCATGACCGGCCCCGAGGTCGTCAACGACATGGCGGTCGCGTTCCTGCAATCGACGGCTGACGGCCTGCCGCTCGCCGAAGTGCTCCTCAACGTCCTCGATGCGGCCGAGGCTGCCGGCGGCGACCGGCGTGGCACGCAATCGGCCGGCCTCATGATCTTCGAGCAGCGCGCCATCGCCGACTATGGCGACCACGCGCTCGACCTCCGGGTGGACGAATCCCAGAATCCGCTCGCCGAGCTCCGCCGCATCTACAATGCCACGCTCGCCGGCGGCGCGGCGTCCGGGCTTCCCGACCTCATCGCGGCCGGCAACTATGAGGAAGCCCTCAGCCGCATCAACGCCTCGCTCGAACTCGACCCGATGCGCGACGCGGCGTACCTCCAGATGGCGGACGTCTATCTCGCGATGGGCGACACGGCCGCGGCGATCGAGGCGCTCGGCCAGAGCATCGCGCTCAACCCCAAGGCCTTCAACCAGATCCTCCGTGACGACGATTTCGAGCCGATCTGGGACGACCCGGCCTTCCTCGCCCTCGGCGACATCAGCCTGTTCCACCCGCTCGAGCCGAGCGTGTTCGGGGCGGAAGGATTGCCGGTGCCGGAGCTGCCGGCGCAGTAGTGCGGCGGCGGCTTGGGAGGCCGGTGTGCGTTCGATCCGCCGGCCGCGTCGGACTCCTCCCTCTCCCCGCGCGCGGGGAGAGGGTCGGGGTGAGGGGCAAGCCCCACGTTCCGACCTTCGCGATACATCGGTCGGAGCAAGGCGCTACCCCTCATCCCGCCTTCGGGCCACCTTCTCCCCGCTTCGCGGGGCGAAGGAGTCCGCGGGCTCGCGAGGTTCTGCGGCCGCTCGCAGGGACAGCGTCAGCGAAGATCGAGCGCCAGAAGGAGCGCGGGCGTACCCGGTCCCCAGGCGTCCGGCGTCTCGTGCACCTTCCGAAAGCCGACCGCGGCGTAGAAGGCCCTTGTCCTGGCGTAGCCGGCATCGGGATGCGCCGCGCCGACCGTCTGCACGTACAAGGTCCGCCGCTCCAGCACACGGCAGTCCTCGAGCGCCGTGCCGACAAGCATCCGGCCGATGCCTTGCCGGTGAAGCTCCGGCAGAACGCCGATGACGGAGATCTCCGCGGTGCCGGGCTCGGGACCATCGACCAGCGTCAGGAAGCCGACCGCTTCGTCGTCCGCATAGGCAGCCAGCATCGGCGAGTACCCCGCGATCTCGATATAGCGTGCCGTCGATGCCGGCCGTCCGAACCATGACGGGAGCGCGGCGAGGATGCGGCGCGCGATCATCTCGCGACCATCGATGGGCCGGCGAAGCTCCACCGCAACCATCGATCTCAACCGCCCTCTGCGCGCAGCAAGCCGCGGCCGTCGCCGGCGGCGGGCGTTTTGTCCGCGGACACGAAAGGCGGCGTCAGCACCAGCTCGGCCGGCAGGTGGAGGAAGGCGCCGTGGCGCTCGACCTCGGCCGCGAGGCCGGCCTCCTGCGAAGGTGTGAGCGGCACCAGCGGGGTCACGGTCACGATGACCTTGCCCTTCCCGATCTCGCGGCTCCACTGACCGAGGATGGCGCCATCGACGCCCAGGACGTGGCGGTAGAAGAACTCGACCGGGATGTGGCCCTTCACCCGCTCCGGGTCGTAGACGGCCGTCCGGTCCTTGTAGGCGATGAAATACTCGTCGTAGTTCGGCAGGAGATGCACGGGGCGCTCGCGGAGGCCCGTGACGCGGCGCGGCGTGGTGCCGGACCAGTAGGTCTCGCCGCCGATCTCCTCGGCGACGATCGCATCGCCCGCCGCCGCGATCGCCTTCCGCACGTCGCCCACGGTGAGGCCCGACCACCAGGCGAGGTCATGCACCTTCGCCGGCCCGTGGACCGAGAAATAGCGCACTGCGAGCTCGGCTAGCGCTTGGTCCTTGCCCTTCTCCGGCTGCGGCGGCACCCGTTCGTCGAGAAGCGCGTAGGTCTGCTGCTTGCCCTTGAGCGGCCCGCTGACGACGAGGCATTCGAGCTCGGCGTGCATGAGAACGAAGCCCATGCGAAAGTTATCGTGCTCGAGGCCCGCGGCCGCGAAGAGCTTCGCGAGCTCGGGACGGGTCATCGCCTTCCCGCCTTCGAGGGCCCTGGCGATCACATCGTGCATCTTGAGGAGGTGTCTCGCGGTCAGCTCCATCCGCTTGTGGTAGGGCGCGCTGAGGGCATGGACGCGATGCCGCGTCAGTTCCTGGAGCCAGCGGATGTCCTTCGGCAGCACGAAATGCCAGGTCGGCCGCATGACGTGGGTGCGGAGGATCGCGCCGGAAGCGAGCGCTGCGTCGAAGGCGGCGTCGGTGGCGCCGGGAATGCGCTGCGCCAACGCCCATTTGGCCGCGGGATAGTCCTGCGACTGGACCGCGAGGAGCGCCGACACCGCGTCGGCGATCGAACGGTAGCCAGGCCCGATCAGGCGCTGGTTGGCGAGGCGGCGTTCGGCGATCGATCTCATCAGGCGCTCCGGTCGCAGCGCGAGGGATAACATGCCTCGCGGCGCCCGGCGTCCGCCTGCGCTAGATAGGGGCGATGCCTGCCCGACCTTCCCGCGCCCTCGAAACGCTCCTCGCGGAGATCCACGCCTGCCGCCTCTGCCGAGACGCGCCGCTGCGCGGACGGCCGCTGCCGCACGAGCCGCGGCCCGTCCTCCGCGTCCGGCGCTCGGCGACGCTGTGCATCGCCGGCCAGGCGCCGGGGACCAAGGTCCATGCCACCGGCCTCCCGTTCAACGACGCCTCCGGCGACCGGCTGCGGAGCTGGATGGCCGTCGACCGCGACACCTTCTACGACGCAACCCGAGTCGCGGTGGTGCCGATGGGGTTCTGCTTCCCCGGCCAGGACGCCGCCGGGGGCGATCTCCCGCCGCGCCGCGAATGCGCGCCGCTGTGGCGCGACCGCGTGATGGCGCAGCTCCCGAACCTCCGCCTGATCCTCGCCGTCGGCGGCTATTCGCACCGCTACCATGTGAGCGAAGCGCTGCGGGCCGACGTCACCGCAACGGTCGAGCGGTTCCGCGAGGTGCTGGCATCCTCGGCGCTCGACGGACCGAACGTGCTGCCGCTGCCGCATCCGTCGTGGCGCAACACCGGGTGGCTGAAGCGCAACCCGTGGTTCGAGAGCGAGTTGCTGCCGGTGCTTCGGGCGGAGGTGATGGCGGCGATCACGATGGGCGACCACGCTCTTCCTTGAAAGCATGCGTGCGGTGGCATGAGATTCACGTTGTATGTGGGAGTTTTCACAGGTGAAGCCTGTGAAGCCCGTTCCCGCCACGCCTGAGCGGATGAGAGCCCCCGGGCCGCGATGGACGCTGCGGGCTAGACCGGGGATCGCCGTAGACTTGCCCAGCGTGAAGAACTCCACGACCTGCCGGCCCTTCGCCGAGATGGCCTTCCTTTTGTCGCGTCGCGGCCGGATCGACCGCGAGACGCCGAATCCGAGTCTCAGACCCTTGAGGGGGCGAGCGGCCAACCGCTCCGCTTGCAGTGTGCGCACGAAAACACTAGATTCGTGTCACACGGAGTTCGTGACATGAAGAATGTAACCATCACACTCGACGAAAAGGTCGCCCAGTGGGCTCGGGTCGAAGCGGCCAAGGCGGGCAAGAGCTTGTCGAGCTGGATCGGCGAGCGACTCGATGCCGACATGCAGCGGGACAACGCGGCGGCATCGGCGCTGACGCGCTGGCTCGATGCGCCGCTATGGGAGTCGGTCGATGGTCCCCTTCCCTCGCGCGAGGAGCTCTACGAGCAACACTATGACCGGCCCGGTTTTCGTGGACACGAATACAGTGGTCTACACGAGGGACCAACGCGACCCCTCGAAGGCGAACCGGGCGGCGGAGTGGCTAAGCGCTCTCGCCGCCGCCGACCGGCTGGTCGTGAGCCCACAGGTTCTGAATGAGGCGTACTCGGTCGGCGTCCGGAAGTTTCCGGGCGCCGGTCGGGGTGCTGTCGCCGAATGGGTCTCCTCCTTCACCCCGTATTGCACGGCGCCTATGGACGCCCGCGTATTCCGCGCGGCGATCGGGGTCGAGCGGGAGTTCCGCACCTCGTGGTGGGACTCTTTGATCCTGGCGTCCGCACTCGCGGCGGGTTGCACCCACCTTCTCAGCGAGGATATGCAGCAGGGCCAGATGATCGGGCGGCTGCGTATCATCAATCCATTCCGCGAAGCGCCCGGAACCCTTAGCTGAGACCCTCCCGCCATGGCCCTCAAATGCGGCATCGTCGGCCTGCCGAATGTCGGCAAGTCGACGCTCTTCAACGCGCTCACCCGCACCGCCGCCGCGCAGGCGGCGAACTATCCGTTCTGCACCATCGAGCCGAACACCGGCGACGTGGCGGTCCCTGATCCGCGGCTCGACAGGATCGCGGCGATCGCGAAGTCGGCGCAGATCGTGCCGACCCGCATCACCTTCGTCGACATCGCCGGCCTCGTCCGCGGGGCGTCCAAGGGCGAAGGCCTCGGCAACCAGTTCCTGGCGACGATCCGCGAGGTCGATGCCATCATCCACGTGCTGCGCTGCTTCGAGGGCACCGACGTCACCCATGTCGAGGGGCGGGTCGATCCGATCGCCGATGCCGAGACGGTCGAGACCGAGCTGATGCTGGCCGATCTCGACAGCCTCGAGCGCCGGATCACCCCGTTGCAGAAAAAGGCCAATGGCGGCGACAAGGAAGCGAAACAGCTCGTGGCGCTGATGGCGGGCGCGCTCGACCTGTTGCGCGAGGGCAAGCCGGCGCGGCTCCTCGACGTCGACAAGGAGGACCAGATCGCCTTCAAGGGCCTCGGCCTCATGACCGGCAAGCCGGTGCTCTATGTCTGCAACGTGGACGAGGCGGCGGCCGCGACCGGCAACGAATTCTCCCGGCGGGTCGAGGAGAAGGCGAAGGCCGAGGGCGCCGGCGCCGTCGTGATCTCGGCGGCGATCGAGGCCGAGGTCGCGCAGCTCGATCCGAAGGACCAGGCCGACTATCTCCAAAGCCTCGGGCTGACCGAGCCCGGCCTCGACCGCCTGATCCGCGCCGCTTACGCCCTTCTCGGCCTCATCACTTACTTCACCGCCGGCCCGAAGGAAGCGCGGGCCTGGACCATCCATAGCGGCACCAGGGCGCCGGGCGCGGCGGGCGAGATCCACACCGACTTCGAGCGCGGCTTCATCCGCGCGCAGACCATCGCCTATGACGACTACATCCGCCTCAATGGCGAAGCCGGCGCGAAGGAGGCCGGCCGGGCCCGCGATGAAGGCAAGGAGTATGTCGTCGCCGACGGCGACGTGATGCTGTTCAAGTTCAACGTGTGATCCCGGTCGTCCTCCGCGCTTGACCTCGACCGGCCTCGCGCCACAATCGGGCGCGGGCAAGGGGTGGGCGATGAAGCGAAGGAAGCTCTGGCGCCGCGTCCTGATCGGCGTCGTCGTCCTCCTCATCCTCTATCTCGGCATTGGCGGGTGGCTGGCCTCGGGCCTTATCCACCGCATCCTCACCGTCGGCGCGATCGCGGCGCAGATCGAGGGCGCGGAAGCACCCGACAGCCCGTACGACCTCGGCTATCGCGGCGATCCCGCGGCCGCTTTCGGCTACGCCTTCGACGACGTCGTCATCGACACGCCGCTTGGCGGGGCTCCGGCCTGGTTCGTGCCGGCGCAAGGTGGTCCTTCCGCGCTCTGGGCCATCTATGTCCACGGCATCGCCGGCCACCGCGAGGATGGCTATCGCCACCTCTCGGTCCTGCACGAGGCGGGGATCCCGACGCTCCTCATCACCTACCGGAACGACGACGGCGCCCCGCGCTCGGCCGAAGACATGTACACCTTCGGCCTCGCCGAATGGGCCGATCTCGATGCGGCCGTGACCTATGCGCTCGCCAATGGCGCGGAGAACGTCGTGATCGCGGCCGAATCGATGGGCGGCGGCATCGCCGGCCAGTTCCTGACGCGGTCGGCCCAGACCGACCGCGTGGCGGCGCTGATCCTCGACGCGCCGGCTCTCGACCTCCCCGCGACGATCGCCTACGGCCTCCGCCGCACCGGCGTGCCGCTGTCGCTCGGCATCGAGAGGATCGCGCTCCGCCTGTTCTCGATCCGCAATCCGGTCGACCTCAATGCCGCCCTCAGCCTGGATGCGGTAGCGTCGTTTCCGCGGCCGCTCTTCGTTGCTCATGGCAGCGGCGATCGCATCGTGCCGGTATCGCTCAGCGACCGGCTGACGGCGGAGCGCTACGGCGTGACGACCTACCTGCGGACGCACGCCGACCACCTGCAATCCTGGCAGGAGGATCCGGATCTCTACCGAACCCAGCTATTCCTGTTCCTCAGCCAGTTGCTTCCGTCATAGCTCGGCGGCACCGGCCTCACAGCGCGAGCGGCTCCGGGGGCGGGTCGAGCTTCGCCTGGTCTTCCCAGGCGACCATGTCGGGGTCGGCGAGAATGGCCGCGTTATAGGCGGCGGCGACCGGGCTGAGCGGGACGCCATACGTGCGGAAGCGCGTCGTCACCGGTGCGTACATCGCATCGGCGATGGTGAAATGGCCGAACAGATACCGCCCGCCGATCTTCTCGCCGAAGCGCTGGCGGGCCTCCGTCCAGATCTCCTGCACGCGCGCCACCTCGCCGGCCACCGGCTCGTCGTCGGTGCGCACGCCCTCGACGCGGCCGAGGAGGTTCATGTCGAGCCGATCGCGGAGGGCGCGGAAGCTCGAATGCATCTCGGCCGAGATCGACCGCGCCATCGCGCGGGCTTCGGCGTCGGCCGGCCACAGCCGCTTGTCCGGGAACAGCTCGGCGAGATACTCGCCGATCGCGATCGAATCCCACACCTTGATGGTCCTGCCGCCACGCTCGTGGATCAGGAACGGCACTTTTCCCGCAGGGCTCAGCGCGCGCAGCTTCGCCTTATCCTCCGGGCGGCGGTAGCGGATCATCACCTCGTCGAACGGCGCTCCCGTCTTCCGCATCATCAGCCAGCCGCGCAGCGACCAGGACGAGGTGTGGCGATAGCCGATCAGGAAGGTGAACTCAGACATGGGATCCTCGATGCGTCCGGATGAGCGCGCCTTGCGGCGTCAGTGCCCTTCGAACTGGACCAGCGTCCGCACGTCGATGCCGTCGTTGCGGAGCCGCTGCGTGCCGCCGAGGTCGGGCAGCTCGATGATGAAGGTCGCGGCCACCACCACGCCGCCCGACTGGCGCACGAGCCCGATCGCGGCCTCGGCGGTGCCGCCGGTCGCTACGAGGTCGTCGACGATCAGCACCTTGTCGCCGGGCTTGATGGCGTCGGCGTGGATCTCGATCGTGTCGACACCGTATTCGAGGACGTAGTCCTGGCCGATCGTCTTCGCCGGGAGCTTGCCCTTCTTGCGCATCGGCAAGAAGCCCCGACCGAGGGCGTGCGCCACGGCGCCGCCGAGGATGAACCCGCGGGCCTCGAGGCCGGCCACGTGGTCGACGTCCGCGCCGATGAACGGCAGCGTCATCGCATCCACGGTGGCGCGGTAGCCCCACGGATCGGCAAGGAGCGTGGTGATGTCGCGGAAGAAAATGCCGGGCCGCGGGTAGTCCGGAACGGTCCGGATCAGCCCGCGGATCTTCTCGGGATCAGGGAACGACATCGGGTGCCGCCGCCTGCTCGAAGCCGAGATAGCCGGCAACGTCGATGCCGGCCGCGACCAGGATCGCGACGACGCCGATGACGAGCCCGGCGGCGATGATGCCACCGATCAGGACCAGGAAGAACTGCCGCCAGAAGCGCCGGCTCTTCGCCACCGCCTCCTCGACCTTTTCCGCCGCAGCCTCGACACGGCCGGCGACGGCGTCGCGCGTGATCAGCACGCGCTCGCTGTCGACCGCCACGAGGGCGTAGGCGTCGAGGATCTGGCGCGCCGCGCTCCGGTAGCGGTCGCGCTGGGCGACCGTCATCTGCGCGTTCACGAAGGCTTCGACCTGGTCCTCCGTCGGCTCGGCCGAGTGACGCTCGTTCCAGGTCACCATCCAGTCGCGCTTGTCCTGCTTGTAGAGCGCGTAGGCGATAAAGCCGATGACGTCGTCCGGCGCTTCGACAATGTGGTCGTAGACCCGGTTGATCATCGGCGGCGCGCTCGCGCGGACCGGAAAGCGGCGCGGCTGCTCGACGCGTTCGACCGGGGCCGTCGACCAGTTTTGCGGACGGATGTCGCGCGCCGGCTCCGGCCGCGCGGTTTCGGGAGGGGGGACGGACGTCACGGTAGGCTCCACGGGAATCGCGGGCTCGGGATCGGCGGCCGGCGCAGCGACCGCCGCCGGTCGTGCGGCCGGGGCGGAAGGCGGCGGCGGAGGGGGCGTCACGATCGCCGCGGGCGGAGCGGCCGGCTCGTCGCGAGACGCGGGGCCGCCCCAATTCGCGCGCGGCAGGCCCGTCGGCCGCGCCGGCGGCGCTTCGGACTCGATGATCATCGCCGCTGGCGCCGCGGGAGGGGCCGCCGGCGTGGCCGAGGCCGGGGGCACCACGACCGCGACCTCGACGGGGCCGGCGGCGGGCGGCGGTGGCGGCGTGATGATGACGTCCGGCGCGGCGTCGAGGTCGAGCGCCCGCTTCATGGCATCCTCGACCGAGTCGGCGTTCCGGGACGCGGCGTCGGGATCGCTCATGACCTACTCGCTGCCCGCCTTTGGGCGCGATGCGGCAAGCTTCTTGGCCGCGTCCAGCGCCCGGGCATGCACGTCGTCGCGAAGCCGCACCGGGCGCGGCGCGTCGGCGCGCGACGAGGTCGGCGACTGCGGCGAGAAGATGCTGGGGCCGGACCGGAGCGGTGAGCGCCTGTCGCGCACCGCCTTCCGGCCCGCCGAATCGTCGATCGTCATGGTCCGCGTCCCGCAGGAAGACGAGACAATTGAGCCCTCGCCCGCGGCCGGGTCAATGCTTCACGTTCCTCCAGACGGTGCGCTTCGTCAGATAAACGAGGACACCGAACGCGATCAGGAAGACGAACACCTGGAAACCGAGGCGCTTGCGCTCGGTCAGATGCGGCTCGGCGGTCCACATCAAGAACGCCGACACGTCCCGGGCGTACTGGTCCACCGTCCCTTCGGTGCCGTCGGCATAGGTGACGCGGCCGTCGGTCAGCGGCGGCGCCATCGAGAGGGCGGTGCCGGAGATGAAGTGCGGGTTGTAGTAGAGGCCGGGCTGGAGCTCGGTCCCTTCCGGGGGCGGCGTGTAGCCGGTGAGGAGCCCGTAGATGTAGTTCGGGCCGCCCTCCTGGTACTGGATCAGGCCATCGGTGATCCAATAGGGGAAGCCGTCGGAGACGCCGCGCGCCTTCGCCATCAGCGACAGATCGGGCGCCGTCGGGAAGCCCGAGGGCGGGAAATAGTCCGGCGGGCCGGCCGGACGCATCTCGCCGGTGTCGGCGTCGACCACGCGGAACGAAGCGGCGACCTCGCGCATCTGCTCGTCGGTCAGGAACGGTCCGCCCTCGGACGCCAGCGTGCGGAACGCCACCAGCTCGAGGCCGTGACAGAAGGAGCAGACCTCCCGGTAGACCTGGAGCCCGCGCTGGAGCTGTTGCGGGTCGTACTGGCCGAACGGCCCCGCGAACGACCAGCTCTGCCGCTCCGGCTTGACGAGCGGATAGTGCGGCGTGCCGCCTTCCTCGTGAGCTTCTTCCTCGGCGGGCTCCGCCTCCTGCGCGATCGCCGGGACCGCGCAGAGAACCACGACGGCTGCGAGCGCCGCCTTCAGCGTCTTCATCTTCATCGGCCCCCGCCGCCCCATCAGCCGTTCCAACACCGCCATCGTCATGCCTCGGCCCGGGCCGGCGCGGCTGGCGCGTCGCTCGCGGCCGAAGGTCCGAGCACCGCTTCGCTGATGCTGTTGGGCAATGGCTTCGGCTTCTCGATGAAGCTGAGGAGCGGGAGGATGATGAGGAAGAAGGCGAAGTAGTAGGCCGTCAGGATCCGCGACAGGACGAGATAGGTGCCCTCCGCCGGCTGGGAGCCGAGATAGCCGAGGCCGAGGCAGACGACGACGAGGATCCAGAAGAACTGCTTGAACAGCGGCCGGAAGCGCGCCGAGCGCACCTTCGAGCGGTCGAGCCACGGCACGAAGAACAGCACCACGATGGCACCGCCGAAGGCAATGACGCCGCCGAGCTTGGAGGGAATCGCCCGGAGGATCGCGTAGAACGGCAGGAAGTACCATTCCGGCACGATGTGCGCCGGCGTCACCAGCGGGTCGGCCGGGATGTAATTGTCCGGGTGGCCGAGGAAGTTCGGCGCGTAGAAGACGAACCAGGCGACGACGACGGCGAACACCACCATCCCGAACCCGTCCTTGGACGTGTAGTAGGGATGGAACGGCAGGACATCCTGCCCGCTCTTCACCTTGATGCCGAGCGGGTTGTTGTTGCCGGGAACGTGGAGCGCCCAGATGTGGAGCACCACGAGGCCGGCGATGATGAACGGCAGCAGGTAGTGCAGCGAGAAGAAGCGGTTCAGCGTCGGGCCGTCGACCGAGAAGCCGCCCCACAGCCAGTCGCGGACCGGCTCGCCGATGATCGGGATCGCCGAGAAGAGGTTGGTGATGACGGTAGCCGCCCAGAACGACATCTGCCCCCAGGGGAGGACATAGCCGAGGAATGCGGTGGCGACGGTCAGCAGGAACAGGAGGCAGCCGAGGATCCACAGGACCTCACGCGGCTCCTTGTAGGAACCGTAATAGAGGCCGCGGAACATGTGGATGTACATGGCGACGAAGAAGAACGATGCGCCATTGGCGTGCATGTAGCGCAGCAGCCAACCGTAGTTGACGTCGCGCATGATCGATTCGACCGACTGGAACGCCGCGTCGGCGCCCGGCTGGTAGTGCATGGCGAGCACGACGCCGGTGGCGATCTGGAGGCCCAGGATGACGGTCATGATGCCGCCGAAGGTCCACCAGTAGTTGAGGTTCCGCGGCGTGGGGAACGCCACGAAGGACGAGTGGATCAGGCCGATGACTGGCAGCCGGCTCTCGAACCAGCGCGCCGGGCGCGATTTCGGCTGGTAGGCGTTGAGTGATTCCATGGCGGCGCCCCCTCAGCCGATACGCACGAGGGTGTCGGTGAGGAAGTTCAGGACCGGCACGTCGAGGTTTTGCGGCGCCGGTCCGAGCCGGATGCGTCCGGCGGTGTCGTAGTGCGAGCCGTGGCAGGGACAGAACCACCCGCCGAAGTCACCGGCCTGACCGAGCGGGACGCAGCCGAGATGGGTGCAGACGCCGACCATGATCATGAAGCGCTCGTGCCCGGGAGCGGCGCGGTTCTCATCGGTGGCCGGCGCGTCCTCGGGGAGATTGCCGTTGCGGGCGACCCCGTCCTTGAGCTCGTTCAAAGGAACCGCGCGCGCCGCTTCGATCTCCTCGTCGGTGCGGTGGCGGATGAAGATCGGCTTGCCCTGCCACTTCGCGGTGACCGACATGCCGGGCTCGATCGCAGAGATGTCGACCTCGATCGTCGCCAGCGCGAGCGCGGCGGCGTCCGGGTTCATCTGGTCGATGAAGGGCCACGCGACGAGGCCGGCACCGATGGCGCCGACGGTGATGGTGGCAACGAAGATGAAGTCCCTGCGATTGGGCTCTTGCTGGTGCGCTTCTTCCAAATTCCTCCCCCGTCGTGGGCCGCGGTCGCCCTCCCCCGGCAACCGTCCATTTCCCGACCCACGGTGTCGGGCACGACCTCAAGGTCGCTGACCGGCCGGCCTTTTTGCCAGCCGAACCCACGAATGTCCAGCGGATGAAACCGGCATCCTACCCAAACGGGCGAATCCCCCACAAGCGTTGGAAGATGAACGGGAAATCCTCGGCGCCTGCCAGCCGGTCCCAGGCCGGACGACCGGCCGCAGCGAAGCGGTCTTGATCGGCAACCGCCGGTCCGTCATGGGAAGCCGGCCCCGGCAGTGCGGTGGGGGCGATGGAGGAAAACGCCCGTGACCCTGCCGGCCGATCTCGACTCCCGGAAAGCCCGCGCCGCAGCGTGGTTCAAGACGCTCCGCGACGACATCACCGCCGACTTCGAGCGCCTCGAGGACGATCTTCCGGCGGACGGGCCGCTTGCCGACCGGGCGCCGGGACGGTTCGAGCGCACGCCATGGGACCGCACCGACCACAGCGGCGCCCCGGGCGGCGGCGGGACGATGGCGCTGATGCATGGCCGGGTGTTCGAGAAGGTCGGCGTCCATATCTCGACCGTCCACGGCGAATTCTCGCCGGAGTTCCGCAAGCAGATGCCGGGTGCGGAGGAGGATCCCCGCTTCTGGGCCTCCGGCATCTCGCTGATCGCGCACCCGCAGAATCCGAACGTGCCGGCCGTCCACATGAACACGCGGATGGTGGTGACGACGAAGCTGTGGTTCGGCGGTGGTGCCGACCTCACGCCAGTGCTCGACAGCCGCCGGACGCAGGACGACGCCGACACCCGCGAGTTCCACGCGGCGATGGAACAGGCCTGTGCGGGCCATCCGGGCGCCGACTATCCGCG
Organism: Bauldia sp.; assembly: GCA_050184415.1. Lineage (GTDB taxonomy): Bacteria > Pseudomonadota > Alphaproteobacteria > Rhizobiales > Kaistiaceae > JADLGL01. The sequence continues at coordinate 12,798 of JBFXAJ010000035.1, read as the reverse complement.
CTTCAAGGAATGGTGCGACCGCTATTTCTTCCTGAAGCACCGGAACGAGATGCGGGGCGTCGGCGGCATCTTCTACGACAACCACGCCACCGGCGACTGGGACGCGGACTTCGCCTTCACCCAGGACGTCGGGCGCGCCTTTCGCTCGGTGTATCCGGCTCTGGTCCGCCGCAACTTCGCGACGCCCTTTGCGGAGGCCGACCGCACCGAGCAGCTGATACGCCGCGGCCGCTATGTCGAATTCAACCTCCTCTACGACCGCGGCACGATCTTCGGCCTCCAGACCGGCGGCAACGTCGCGTCGATCCTGTCGTCCATGCCGCCGCTGGTGATGTGGCCGTGACGTCCAAGGTAGGAAGGAGAAGAGATGAGTGGCAGGCATCCGTTTGCCGAGCTTCGCGCCCGCATGAGCGGGGCTGCGAACGCCAGGGTCGAGGACGAAGCGCAGCGCCTTGGCAAAGAAATGGACCTCGCGGAACTCCTGCGAGCACTCATCATGTCTCAGGAAAAACCCAGATAGAATACCGCTGATCCGGTGCGGGAACGGCCTGGGCTCATGTGATGATCGACTTTCGTGTCAAGCTCACCGCTGACGACAACGACACGGTGCTGGTGAGGTGTCCCGTTCTGCCGATGGTGGCCACGTTCGGCGCGGATGAAGCGGACGCGCTGCATCATTCCGTTGATGCTATCGAGACGGTGATCGCAAGCATGATCGCCTCGGGCGACGAGATTCCGAAGCCGAACTCGCAAATCGGCCATGCGGTCCGGCTGCCGCTTCAGACCGCCCTCAAGCTCCAGCTCTACTGGGCACTTGGCGAAACCGGCATGACACGCCCGGGCCGACGCCGTCGGACGGGAAGGACGCAAGCTCCGCTCCTCCCCGGCCTTAGAGCCGGGGCCTATTGGCGGCTACGCCCGGTGCGGCAAGGCGGAGTCACTGCGCGTTGCCGCGCGTGTCGCGTCGCCAATGGACCCCGGGTCAAGCCCGGGGAGGAGCGTGGGAATGGCGGCGTGAGGTACCGCTCCTACGCCACACCGCCCCCCTCAAGAAGCAAAAACCCCGGCTCGTGGCCGGGGCTGAACGCGATCGGCGGCGGGAAGCGCCTAGTGCGCGGCGCCACCGCGACGGGCCATGCGGCGGGGGTCGATGTCGGTGCCGAACACCTTGTCCCAGAAGCCGGAGGTCACGCCGAAATTGCCCTCGTCATTGAAGTGGTGATGGAGGGCATGGCGGTGCTTGAGGCGGTAGAGGTAGCCGCCGGGGCGGATGCGCCAGTGGTGCACGCCGTGGTGGATGATGATGTAGAACAGGTACCCCATCGTGACGCCCGCGGTGAAGCCCGCGCCGTAGCTGAAGCCGGCGAGGAAGATCGCCGGCAGGAGCACGAGCACGGCGATCAGTGTCAGGCTCATCCAGCTCGGCGTGCCGATCAGGGCCTTCTGGTCGTCGTGATGGGCGTCATGCATGTCCTTGATGTAGGGCATGTGGTGGAACACCCAGCGATGCAGCTGGTACTCCGCGAAGGTCCAGGTCGCCGCGCCGGCGATGACCGAGAGCGACCACACGCCCCATTTGTCGAACGGGGTGGTGACGAGGGCCGCTGCGGTGAGGGTCGTCACCGCGGCGGGATAGACAAGATAATCAACGAAATAGCTTGTGGTGCTGAGACGCATCGGAGACCTCCGCCCGGACACGACAATGGGACCCGGCACGTGATGGCTCGGGCCGACGCCTGCCGACCCCCTGCTTTGGGGGTCACTTAAGCCCCGAATCGGCGCGATTGTAAACGCGAATGTTGTGTCGTCGTGAGCACATCCGTGAGCCGATTCACTGTTGCGCCACGGTCATTTGCTGGAGCCGTTCCAGAAGAGCTTTGCGGTCCGGCAGAAATCCGCGGTCGATCCACCAGGCTTCGAGGTCGGACAGCACAAGCCCGATCCCCGGGCCGCGCGTCAGACCTGCGGCAAGAACGTCGTTTCCGCTCAGTGGAAAAGACGGGACGACCCACCCTTCGACATGATTGCGGGCCGGCAGGTAGTCGTTCACGGGCCGCCGGCCCATGGCTGCCGCCTGGGCCAGCGCCGCAGAGTAGCCCGGCTCGCCAAGGCGATAGCGCACCGCTTGTGCCCGCGCCTCGCCGATCGGCTGGGCGAAAGCGGGAGCGCCCTCGATCGCGGCGATCATCGCATCCCGTTCGGCATTGGCGAGCCGGAGGCGCGACGCCACGCGGTCGGCATCCTCGGCGATGCGCGCCGCGAGCGCGGCGAGGCGACCCGGAACCGATGGCGACAGGCCGGCAAGAACCTCGAAGTCCGCGAGGCGTCGGAGTTGTCCGGGATAGCCGACCCCGCCGAGGATGATCGGCAGGATGCCGGAATCCTGCATCAGCACGGCGACCTCGGGGGCACGGCCGGCGACCACGAGGCGCCGCATTTCGTTCGCCACGCGCTCGGGCGCCAGCTCGCGGATCGTGTTGCGGGCGCGGATGGCGGCGGCGTGAGCGGCCGCGTCCGCCGGCGCGAGAGCGAAATCGGCCTCGAAGCGGAACAGACGGAGGAGCCGCAGGCGGTCCTCCGCGATCCGCTGGTCGGGGTCCCCGATGAAGCGAACCCGGCGGGCCATGACGTCGGGATAGCCTCCTACCGGATCGTGGACGACGCCGTCGGCGTCGACCGAGAGGGCGTTCACCGTGAAGTCGCGGCGTTCGGCATCGGCTTTCCAGTCGCGGCCGAAGCGCACGACGGCGTGGCGGCCGTCGGTCTCGACGTCCTCGCGAAGCGTGGTGATTTCGAAGGACTGGCCGTCCCGCACGACGGTCAGCGAGCCGTGCTCCACGCCCGTCGGGACGACGCGAAAGCCCGCCCGCGCCGCCCGTCCTTCGACGATGGCCGGCGTGGCGGTGGTGGCGAGGTCGATCTCGCGCGGCTCGCGGCCGATGAGGGCATCGCGCACCGCGCCGCCGACGATGCGGATCTCGTCGCCGCCCGTGCCGATTGCCTCGAAGAGCGCCGTGACCGCCGGCTCGCGCAGGCGCGGCCAGTCGCGCAGCGAAGGAAGCCCGCTCATGGCGTCGTCGTGATCGCGGCGGTTTCACCGGCCTCGGCGTCGCGCCGCGCATCCTCTACCAGGATGACGAGGCCGATCAGGACGAAGATGGCCCCGAACACGCAGAGGATCAGCGTGATCCCGAGCCGCCAGTCCTCGCCGCGCGGCAGCCGGCGTTTCGATGCAAGCACCCACAGCCAGTAGGCCGCGAACGGGATCGCGAAGAGGACCGCGGTGAGGGCGATGAATCTGATCAAGGCAGGAGAACCCGTTCGTAAAGACTGCGGATCATGCCCGCGGTCGCGCCCCAGATATAGTGCGGACCGAACGGCATCTCGTAGAAGTGGCGCTCGACGCCGTTCAGCACGGCGCTTACCCGCCGGTGATTGGCGGGGTCCATCAGGAAGGCGAGCGGCACGTCGAAGACGGCGTCGACCTCCGCCGCGTTCGGCACCGGCTCGAAGGCCCCGCCGATCCGGCCAAGGACGGGGACGACGCGAAAACCGGTGCCCGTGACATAGGCCGGCAGATAGCCCAGCAGCGTGACCGCGCGACGGGGCAGGCCGATCTCCTCCTCGGCCTCGCGGAGCGCGCAGGCCAGCGCGTCGGGGTCAGTCGCATCGATCCGGCCGCCCGGAAACGCGACCTGCCCGGCGTGCGCCTTGAGCGCCGCATGGCGCCGCGTCAGGATCACCGAGAGGCCGTCGGCGCCGTCGCGCAGCGGGATCAGGACCGCCGCCTCCTTGAGCGGCGCACCATCGCTGCCGGGCGCAAGGTCCGGGTTGAGGCGATGATCGCCGTCCTTCACCGCGAGCGACGGAGCGCGGAGGAGCCGCTCACGGAGCCGGACCATAAAGTCGGCTTGGGCAAACATTGTCCCCATGATCCGCGGTCACTTTCGCGCGAGAACAAACCGGGCCTCACGGCGCGCGGGCCCCCATGGCCGCAGCCTGCTCGCCTTGGTTTCTCCCGACTTTGCCTTATCCTTGGGCACGCAAGGTAATGCCATTCGCCTCCATTCCGCCCCCGCATGCCGCGCTGCCACGGGCGCTGTCGTGCGGCGTTGGCGCGTGCCATGATCGGCCGTCGTCCTCCGGCAGGGCTGGCCGCGGAGGACTATAGGAATCCGAGATGAGCGTGATCAACCAGATCCCCACGGACCGCGACATCAAACGCATGACCGCGGAAATCGACGCGGCCGTCGAGCGCATCGCGGCGGTCCGGCGATCGATCGGAACGGTGATCTATGGCCAGACCCTTGTCGTCGACCAGGCGCTGATCACGATCCTCTCTGGCGGCCACGGCCTTCTGGTGGGCGTGCCGGGCCTTGCCAAGACAAAACTGGTCGAGACGCTTGGCGTGGTCCTCGGGCTCCAGGAACGGCGGGTCCAGTTCACGCCGGACCTGATGCCGTCCGACATCCTCGGCTCGGAGGTCCTCGAGCAGAGCGCCGAGGGAGTGCGGAGCTTCCGGTTCCTGCCCGGCCCGGTGTTCACGCAGCTCCTGATGGCCGACGAGATCAACCGCGCCAGCCCGCGGACGCAGTCGGCGCTCCTCCAGGCGATGCAGGAGTACCATGTGACGGTCGCCGGCGTTCGCCACGACCTTCCCGGCCCGTTCCACGTCCTCGCGACCCAGAACCCGCTTGAGCAGGAGGGCACCTATCCCCTCCCCGAGGCCCAGCTCGACCGCTTCCTGCTCCAGATCGACGTCCACTATCCCGACCGCGACGCCGAGCACAGGATGCTGCTCGAGACCACCGGCGCCGACGAAGCCAGGGCCGAGCCGGTGCTCGCGGCCACTGAGCTCCGCGAGCTGCAGCAGCTCGTCCGCCGCCTTCCGGTCGGCGAGTCGGTGGTCAAGGCGATCCTCGACCTCGTCCGCTCGGCCCGCCCCGGCGAGATCGCCGACAAGCGCTTCGCCGACGCTATCGCGTGGGGCCCGGGCCCTCGCGCCAGCCAGGCGCTGATGCTGGCGTCCCGCGCCCGCGCCCTCCTCGACGGGCGCTACGCGCCATCGGTGGACGACGTCCACGCCCTCGCGCTGCCGGTCCTCCAGCACCGCATGGCGCTGTCCTTCGCCGCGCGCTCGGAGGACCTCACGCTCCGCGACGTCATCGGGACGCTGGCGTCGCGGCTCTGATGGCAACCGGCGGAACGACGCCCAGGCGGTGGGGTGAAGGCGCGCCGCTCGGCGACGCGACGTCCCTCGCCGCGGTCCTGCCCGAGCTGCTGATCGAGGCGCGGCGGGTGTCGCACACGATCCTGTCGGGCTGGCACGGGCGGCGGCGCCCCGGAACCGGCGAGACGTTCTGGCAGTTCCGTCCCTATGTCGCCGGCGAGCCTGCCGACGCGATCGATTGGAGACGTTCCGCGCGCGACGACCATCTCTATGTCCGCGAGACGGAATGGGAAGCGGCGCACACCGTTTGGCTCGCGCCCGACCTGTCCGGCTCGATGAATTTCCGGTCCCGGCTCGCGATGGCCACCAAGCGCGACCGGTCGGCGGTCCTTGCGCTCGCCCTCGCCTTCCTGCTTGCCGGTGCCGGTGAACGCGTCGGCCTCCTCGGCCGCACGAATCCGCTCCTGTCGCGGCGCGCGGCCGAGACGATTGCGCGGGCGCTGGAACCGGTGGACGCCACCGCCGTGCCGGAGACGCGCGCGCTGCGCCGCCATGCCGACCTCATCCTTATCGGCGATTTCCTCGACCCGCTCGACGAGGTCGAGGCCCGGCTGGAGCGGGTCGCCCGGACCGGGGCCCGTGCCCATCTGATCCAGGTCGTCGACCCGATCGAGGAGACTTTTCCCTTCGCCGGCCGGACCGAGTTCGTCGATCCCGAGACCGGGCTCCGCCACGTCGTCGGCCGCGCCGAAACCTATCGCGACGCCTATCGCGAGCGGCTCGCGCTCCTGAGAGATCGCCTCTCGATGCGGGCGCGGCGCCGGGGCTGGACCTTCCTCATCCACCGCACCGACCGGCCGGCCACCGAGCCGCTCCTCGCCCTCCATGCCCGCCTGACCGATCGCGGCATCTTCGGCGGGGCGGGACGCGCAGCATGAGCTTCGCCATCCCGGCCGTCCTCTTCGCCCTGATCGCGCTTCCCGCGATCTGGTGGCTCCTGCGCGTGACCCCGCCACGGCCGAAGACCGAGACCTTCCCGCCGACCCGCCTCCTCCTCGAGATCGCCAAGAAGGACGAGGAGCCGTCCAAGACGCCGTGGTGGCTGATCCTCCTGCGCATCGCGCTCGCCGCGCTGGTGATCCTCGCGCTCGCCGGCCCGATCCTCCGGCCGACCGCGGAGGAAGCGCCGGGCGCGGGACCGCTTCTCCTCGTGATGGACAATGGCTGGGCAGCCGCCGAGCGCTTCGACGCCATGAAGGACACGGCGGGGGCGATCATCGATCTCGCCCGCGACGCTGACCGTCCGGTCGCGTTCGTCGCCACCGCCGAGCCGGCGGGCCAGGCGATGGCGCCGACCACGGCCGACGCCGTCGCCGCCCGGCTCGCCACTCTCGAGCCGCAGCCGCATGAGGCCGACGCCACCGGCTCGATCGAGCAGCTCCGCGCCGTCCTGCCGGCGGCACCCGCACCGTTCGGCGGAGCGGTCTGGATCACCGACGGGATCGGCGGTCCGGACGCGGACGCGGTCTTGGCGTTTCTCGCCGAGACCGTCGCGGGGCCGATCGCGGTCTATGCCGATACGGCGAGCGACGTCCTCGGGCTCCTGCCGCCGGAGAGCACGGCCGAGGCGCTGACGGTGCCGGTCGTCCGCCAGGATGCCAACGGCCCGCCCGGCGGCCGGGTGATCGCCCGGGACCTCCGCGGCCGCGTCGTGGCCGACGCGACCTTCGCCTTCGACGCCGGCGCTGTGACCGCCACCGCCCGCTTCGAGATCCCGACCGAGCTCCGCAACGACATCGTCCGCCTCGAAATCGCCGGCCAGGAGACGGCGGGCGCCGTTCAGCTCCTCGACGAGCGCTACCGCCGCCGCACGGTCGGCATCATCAACGGCGCACCGTCCGACCAGCCGCTCCTCGCCGCGGACTACTACGTCACGCGCGCGCTGCTGCCCTTCGCCGACCTTCGCGTGCCCGCGTCCGGCGAGTTGCCGGAAGCCGTCAACGAGCTGATCGCGGGCGGCGTGTCGGTGATCGTGCTCGCCGACATCGGCACCATCCCAACCGAGACCGAGGCCGCGCTCGCGACCTGGGTCGAGAATGGCGGCACGCTGATCCGCTTCGCCGGGCCGCGGCTCGCCGCAGCAACGCCGACGCTGATCCCGGCGCCGCTCCGGCTCGGCGGCCGCACCCTCGGCGGTACGCTGTCCTGGGAGACGCCGCAGCCGCTCGGCGAGTTTCCGCGGTCGAGCCCGTTCTTCGGGCTCGCCGTTCCCGCGGACGTCCTCATTGAGCAGCAGGTCCTCGCCGAGCCCAATGCTGAGCTCGCGTCCCGCACCTATGCGTCGCTGGCCGATGGGACGCCGCTCGTCACCGGCGCACCGCGCGGGGACGGGCTTCTGGTCCTGTTCCACGTCACGGCCGATCCGTCGTGGTCGAACCTTCCGCTGTCCGGCGTGTTCGTCGAAATGCTCCGGCGGATCGTCGCCCTTGCGAACGCCGCGACGACGCCGGCGGAGACCGCGACCGGCACGGTCGCGACCCTCAATCCGTACCGCATCCTCGACGGCTATGGCCGCTTCGTCGATGCGGGACCCGCGACCGAGCCGATCCCCGCGGGCAACGTTGCGATCGCGATCGACCGCAGCCACCCGCCCGGTCTCTACGGCACCGAGGACGGCTTCCGCGCCCTCAGCCTCCTCGAAGCCGGCGCCACGCTGCCACAGCTCGCGCTGAGCGGGATCGAGGGCGCCGCGCTCCGCCCGTATCCGGACGCCGCCCCGGTCGAGCTGCGGCCGTGGCTCCTCGCCGGTGCGCTGGCGCTGTTCCTGATCGACGCCCTCGCGGTGCTCTGGCTCAACGGCGCGTTCGCCGCCCGGCGGCGCGCCGCGGCGGCGGCGGTCCTCCTCGTCGCCAGCGCGTTCATCCCGGCATTCCCGGGCGGCGGAGAGGCGATCGCACAGGAAGCGCTGACGCCGGCCGACCAGATGGCCCTCAACGCCGCGACGCAGACGCCGCTGGCCTATGTGATCACCGGCGACCAGGAGAACGACGATCTGACGCTGGCCGGGCTTCGCGGCCTCTCGATCGTGCTGACGCAGCGCACGTCCTTCGAGCCCGGCGAGCCGGTCGGCCTCAACCTCGATACCGATGAGCTCGCTTTCTATCCGATCATCTACTGGCGGCTGACGCCGAACGGCCCGCTGCCGACGCCCGCGGCGATCGCGCGTCTCGACGCCTATATGCGGAACGGCGGGACCGTTCTGTTCGACACCGCCGACCAGCTCGAGCTGGCGACGCTGCAGCCCGGCGCGGTGACGGCCTCCGGGCAGCGCCTTCGCGACATGATGGCGACGCTCGACCTGCCGCCGCTGGAGCCGGCGCCCGCCGAGCACGTCGTCACCAAGAGCTTCTATCTGCTGAGCGACTTCCCGGGCCGGCTGGTCGGCGGCCGGCTCTGGGTCGAGGTCGGCGGGGCCGGCGACGGCGATGGCGGGGCGGCGGACGGCGTCAGCCCGATCCTCGTCACCAGCAACGATTTCGCCGGCGCCTGGGCGGTCGACGACCGCGGGGCGTTCCTCTTGCCGACCGGCAGTGGCGAAACCCGCCAGCGCGAATTCGCCTTCCGCGTCGGCATCAACATCGTGATGTACGCCCTCACCGGGAACTACAAGACCGACCAGGTCCACATCCCGGCCATCCTCGAGCGGCTCAATCAATGACGACGCTCGGAGTCAGCCAAATCTCCCGAGCCTCCCCCTTGAGGGGAGGCGGAAGGCTGCGACTGCAAGGAGCAGGCTTCGGAGGGGGTCGCGGACGCGCCGCTGGGCCCGGAGCTGAGGCGAGGCACCAACCCCCCTCGGTTTCGCTTCGGCTGCGCCTCGCAAAACCCGCTCCCCCTCAAGGGGGGAGCTCGAGAACGAGGGGTGAGGTTTCGGCGAAACCTCGGCCGGTGGGCAACGAAGCGCAGCCGCATCGCACTGACCTTGCCCAAGTCTCCCGAGCCTCCCCCTTGAGGGGAGGCGGAAGCTTGCGACCGCAAGGAGCAAGCTTCGGAGGGGGTAGCGGGCGCGCCGCCGGCTCCGAAGCTGCGGCGAGGCACCAACCCCCCTCAGTTTCCCCCGGATCGGGGTCCCGAGTCCGCCTCGCGAAACCCGCTCCCCCTCAACGGGGGAGCTCGGGCCGAGCTTGGTTTGAGCTGCCTCCACGCCGTCGGGCTGGCTGCTGATGTGGTCGCTCGACTTCGATCCTGTCGTCCCGGTCTGGCTCGCGCTGGGGCTTGGTGCGGTCGCCCTCGCCCTCCTCGGCTGGGCGCTTGCCCGCAGCGTGCGCGGGACGTGGCTGCGCGCGATCGCGGCGGCGGCGCTGGTGATCGCGCTCCTCAATCCGATCGTCGTGAGCGAGGAGCGGGACCCGCTGTCGACGGTCGTGGCCCTCGTGGTCGACCGCAGCGCGAGCCAGACACTCGACAACCGCACCAACACCACGGACGCGATGGCCGCGGCGTTGCAGGAGCGGCTCGCCGGGATCGAGGGCGTCGAGGTGCGGACCATCGATGCCGCGCGGGCCCGCGCCGGGACCGACGGCACCGAGCTATTCGCGGCCCTCAATGCCGGCCTTGCGGACGTGCCGCCAGATCGCCTCGGCGCGGTGATCATGGCCACGGACGGGCAGGTCCATGACGTGCCGCAGGGCACCCCCGACCTCGGCGGCGCCCCGCTCCACGCCCTCATCTCCGGCCGTACCAACGAGGTCGACCGCCGCATCGTGATCGGCAGCGCGCCGCGCTTCGGCATCGTCGGCGAGACCCAGACCGTGACCTACACCGTGTTCGACGACGGCGCCGCGCCGGGCGCAGAGGTGCCGGTCGGGATCTATGTCGACGGCACCCTCGAGCAGACGGCAATCGTCCGCGCCGGCCAGGAATCCTTCTACCAGTTCGTCGTTCCCCATGGCGGCGAGAACATCATCGAGCTCGCGGCGGGGCCGCTCGCGAACGAGCTGACCGAGATCAACAACAGCGCCGTCGTCCAGTACACCGGCATCCGCGAGAACCTCCGGGTCCTCCTCGTCTCCGGCGAGCCGCATGCCGGCGAGCGGACCTGGCGCGATCTCCTGAAGTCCGACGCCTCGGTCGACCTCATCCACTTCACCATCCTCCGCCCGCCCGAAAAGCAGGACGGCACGCAGGTCAACGAGCTCGCGCTGATCCCCTTCCCGACCCGTGAGCTGTTCGAGGAGAACATCGACGAGTTCGACCTCATCATCTTCGACCGCTACCAGGAGCAGGGCGTGCTGCCGCCGTCCTACTTCGACAACATGACCCAATATGTCCGCGACGGCGGGGCGATCCTGGTCGCGGCCGGGCCGGACGAGGGCGGCTTCTTCTCGATCTACAACACCAGCCTTCTCACCGTGCTGCCGGTCACGCCGACCGGGGATCTCATCGAGACGCCTTACTATGCCCGCGTCACCGACCAGGGTTTCCGGCATCCGGTGACCCGTGGCCTGCCGGGCGCGGAATCGACGCCGCCGCGCTGGAGCCGCTGGTTCCGGCAGGTGGTCGCCGACCAGCCCACCGGCGACGTGGTGATGGAGGGCGCCGAAGGGCTGCCGCTCCTCGTCCTCGGCCATGAGGGCGAGGGCCGCGTCGCGATGCTGCTCTCCGATCAGGCATGGCTGTGGGCGCGCGGCTATGAGGGCGGCGGCCCGCATGTCGACCTCCTCCGCCGCCTCGCGCACTGGCTGATGCGCGAGCCCGATCTCGAGGAAGAAGCGCTCCGCGCCCGGGCCGAAGAGGGCAACCTCGTGATCGAGCGCCAGACGATGGGCGACGAGGTGGCGCCGGTCACGGTGACGGCGCCCTCGGGCGCCGAGCACGAGCTGACGCTGGCGCAGGTCAGCCCCGGTCTATGGCGCGGCTTCCTGCCGGCCGACGAGGTCGGCCTCTGGCGGGCGACCGACGGCGACCTCGTGGCGGTCACCCATGTCGGCCCGCCGAACCCGCGCGAATTCGTCGACGTCCGCTCCACGGACGCGATGCTGCGGGCTGCTGTCGAGTCCACCGGCGGCCATGTCGGCCGGATGGCCGACAATGCGGGGAATCTCGACCCGCCGCGAATCCTGCCGATCCGCTCCGGCGGCAATTATGCCGGCAATGACTGGCTCGGCATCCGCATGACGGAGGCCTCGGTGCTGCTCGGCATTTCGCGCCTGCCGCTCTTCGTGGGCTTCCTCGGCCTTGCGATCCTCCTCGGGCTCCTCGCGACGGCTTGGTACCGCGAAGGACGGTAGGAAGGCCGATGGCGACCGACGACGCGCTCCGGACGGAATTGCGGCAGGCGCTCGGCGGGCTCGACGGGATTGCCGAGAAGCCGATGTCGGGCGGCATCCAGTTCGTCTGGAAAGGCCGGATGCTATGCGGCGTGATGGGCGACGACCTCATGCTCCGCATCGACAAGCACCGCTATGACGATTGGATCGTCGAGGACGGCGCTCATCCGATGGTGATGGCCGGGCAGTCGTCGAAGGGATGGATCCTGGTGCCGAAGACGGCCGTGCTCGGCAAGCCCGCGGTGCTGCGGAAGTGGGTCGACCGGGCGATCGAATTCGTGGGGACGCTGAAGGAGAAGTAAGAGCTGCATCGGAGCGGGTGTCCGCGCTGCGCGCCGGCGGATCCACGCAGCCGGGACTGGCATCGCGTTCCGCGTCGCCCTGCAGAAGTGCTCTCCCCGGGGCCTGACCCGGGTCCAATGGCCTATCGCCCGCGCCCTGCGTGAGTGGCACCCCTGGAGAATCGCTTGCCCCGACGCCACGCGATCGCCTTTCTCGCCCGAGGCCTGTTCCGGGTCGTCACCTTCGCCGCGGCGACTGCGGCGCTCTTCATCATCGCCGACAACGCCTACGAGGATTCCCGGCGCTGGGGGCTTTTCGTCGGCCTCCTCTGCCTTTACCTCGCAGTCGCCTACCTCATCCTGCCGGTCATCGTGCACACCATCGTGCGGGTGACAAAGCGCGGCCGGATTCCGGGCCGCGTGTTCTCGACCGACGGGTTGCCGGCGGACCCGGTGAACATCGTCCTCGTGGGCACCGCGAACGACCTCCGTGCGGCGTTCAAGGCCGCGGGATGGATCGAGGCCCAGCGGCTGACCCTGGGGACGGCCATCCATGTCGCTCTCGCCTTCGTCCTGAAACGCCCCTATCCGGATGCGCCCTTCAGCACGCTGGTGCTGTTCGCGCGGCGCCAGGATTTCGGGTTCCAGCAGGCAATCGGTGACAGTCCGCGGCAGCGCAATCACGTCCGGTTCTGGGCCGCGCCGCGCGACCTGATCCCACGGCTGTCGGACCTCGCCTTCTGGACCTCCGCCGCGCCGAGTGACCCGGATGAGCGCTGCTCCTGGGTCGGGGCGGGCTCGGAGGATCTCGGCTTTGGGCTCACGCGGATGACCTTCCAGGTGACGCACCGGATCGACAAGGCGGTCGATGCCGAGCGGGAGCTGATCGTCCGCGTCCTGCGCTCCGCCGGCCGGATAACCGACATCTCGTTTCTCTAGCCCGGCACCAAGCTGAGCGGCGGCTATGTCTCGGACGGGCGCGTGGCTTACGCCACCCTCGTCTCCGCGACCGCGGGCT
>JBFXAJ010000034.1:0-29461 GCA_050184415.1 Bauldia sp. | reverse complement strand
GAGCTGCGGCGGCACGATCAGTTTCAGCCAGCGCGCGACCGGGCTGATCGACCAGCCCTGGATCAGCAGCGACACCATCACGACGATGAAGGCGACGTTGAAGAACAGATGCCCCTCGGGCATCCCCGCGATCATCGGCACGATGCCGAGGAGGATGGACACCGCGCCACGAAGGCCGACCCATGAGGTGAAGATCACCTCGTTCCGGCTGAAGCGGAACGGCAGGAGGCAGAGCCAGACCGCGACGGGCCGCGCGACGAGCATGAGGAAGGCCGCGATGCCGAGGCTGGCGAGCAGCACCTCGGGGAACTCCGACGGGCTCGCAAGCAGTCCCAATGTCAGAAACATCGCGATCTGGCTGAGCCAGGTCAGCGCCTGGGTGAAGCGCCGGAGCACCGGCGCGTGGCGCATCCTGGTATTCCCCGCGATCAGCCCGGCGATGTAGACGGCGAGGAATCCGCTGCCCCCGATGAGCGAGGTCGCGCCGAATACCGCGAGGCCGAGCGACAGGAAGATGATCGGATAGAGGCCGGAATCGAGGTCGGTGCGGTCGATGATGAAGCGGATGGCCTGGCCGCCGACGAAGCCGAGCACCGCGCCGAAGCCGATCTCGCGGATGAAATCGAGAAGGAGGGTGAGGAACGCGCCCTCGCTGCCGGAACCGATCTCGATCAGCTCGACCAGGGCGATCGTCAGGAAGATCGCCATCGGGTCGTTGCTGGAGGACTCCACTTCGAGCGTCGCCCGCACCCGTTCGCGAAGGTTGATGCCGCCGGCGCGGAGCAGGAAGAACACGGCCGCCGCGTCCGTGGAGGACAGGATCGCGCCGAGGAGGAAAGACTCCATCCAGTCGAGGCCGAGGATGTAGTGGGACGCGACGCCGGCAAGGCCCGCGGTCAGGAGGACCCCGATCGTCGCGAGCGAAAGCGCGGGCAGCGCCGCCGATCGGAATGTCGTGATCGGCGTCGTGAAGCCGCTGTCGAGGAGGATCAGCGCCAGCGCGAGGCTGCCGATGAAATAGGCGGCGGGGCCGTCGTCGAACATGATCCCGAAGCCGTCCTCGCCCGCGGCAAGGCCGACGATCAGGAAGACGAGGAGCAGCGGCGCTCCGAGCCGGAAGCTGATGACGCTCGTGAAGATCGCGACCGTGACGAGCACGGCGCCGATCAGGATCGCGAGGTACATGGCCGTCAGGGACATCGGGCGCGCTCGGTGCGGGGAACCGTTCCAGTCAACCGGTCCGCGGCCACCCTCGCAAGGACGATGCCACGGAATTGCTTCATCATTGCTCGGGATTGGCTTCGGCCGCGCTCCCCCGTCGGCCAAATGCCGCACGCGAGGAGAGTCCCAGGCCCCCCTACGGTTTCGCGGCGGCTTCGCCTTGCGAAACCCGCTCCCCCTCCAGGGGGGAGCTCGGTCCCGTCGCGTGGCGGGCGTTGACCTGAGCCGATCGTCAGACTCCCGAGCCTCCCCCTCGAAGGGAGGCGGAAGGTTGCAACTGCAAGGAGCAAGCTTCGGAGGGGGGCTTGGCTTCGCGGGACGCACACGCACAGCAATCCGCGCCAAGTCGGAGGTGAAATCGCGGGGCGCTGCTGTTAAACACCGCGCTTCAAAAGAGGGCGGCAGGAGCGCCACGGCCATGAGCGGGTTCAAGTCAGAGCTGATGCAGGTGCTGAGCCAGCGCGGCTACATCTTCCAGGTTTCCGACGCAGAGGCGCTCGACGCCGCCGCGCTGGCGGGGCCGATCACCGCTTATGTCGGCTATGACTGCACGGCGCCCTCGCTCCACGTCGGCAGCCTGGTGTCGATCATGATGCAGCGCTGGCTGCAGAAGACCGGCCACCGCCCGATCAGCCTGATGGGCGGCGGGACGACCCGCGTCGGCGACCCGTCGGGCAAGGACGCCAGCCGCCAGCTCCTCACCGACGAGCAGATCGAGGCCAACAAGCAGGGGATGCTGCGCGTCTTCGAGCGCTTCGTCGACTATGGGCCGGGCAAGGCCAGGATGGTCGACAACGCCGAATGGCTCGCGCCGCTGGTCTACATCGACTTCCTGCGCGACGTCGGCCGGCACTTCTCGGTCAATCGCATGCTGGCGATGGACTCGGTGAAGCTCCGGCTCGAGCGCGACCAGGAGCTGTCGTTCCTCGAGTTCAACTACATGATCCTCCAGGCCTACGACTTCGTGGAGCTCAACCGGCTCTATGGCGTGACCCTGCAGATGGGCGGCTCCGACCAGTGGGGCAACATCGTCAACGGCATCGACCTCGGCCGGCGAATGGGCACGCCGCAGCTCTACGCGCTGACCTGCCCGCTGATCACGTCAGCGTCCGGCGCCAAGATGGGGAAGACCGCGCAGGGCGCGATCTGGCTCAACGCCGACATGCTGTCGCCCCACGAATACTGGCAGTTCTGGCGCAACACCGAGGACGCCGACGTCGAGCGCTTCCTGAAGCTGTTCACCGAGCTCCCGCTCGATGAGATCGCGCGCCTCGCCGCGCTCGGCGGGGCCGAGATCAACGACGCCAAGAAGGTGCTCGCGACCGAGGCGACCGCCCTCCTCCACGGCCGCGCCGCAGCTGAGGAATCCGCTGAGACCGCGCGCCGGACCTTCGAGGAAGGCGCGCTCGGCGCGGCGTTGCCGGTAATCCACATCGACGGCCCGCTGCTCGATGCCGGGATCCCTGTGATCGCGCTCTTCGTCCAGGCCGGCCTCGTGGCATCGAACGGCGAAGCCCGGCGGCAGATCCGCGGCGGCGGGCTACGGCTCAACGACCAGCCGATCGCCGACGAGCAGGCGGTGGCCAGGACGGGCGACATGGTCGACGGCGCGATCAAGCTGTCGCTCGGGAAGAAGAAGCACGTGCTGGTGCGGATAAGCGAATAGGGAGCAGCGAGTAGCGAATAGGGCGGCTACTTCCAGCTATCGCTACTCCCTATTCGCTATTCGCTCCTCATTCCTGACCCCTCACTCCTCCGGGATGAACTCGAAGATCTTCCGGAAGATACCGGGCGCGATCGCCGACAGCGGGTTGATCTCCATCTGCGCGTTGTCGAATGGGCCGGAGATGCGGAAGGTCAGGCCGAAGAGGCCTTCGCGGGCGCCGCCGCCGAGCGCCAATCCCAGGATCGGGATGCGGCCGAAGAGGTTGTTGAACTCGTAGGCCGGGATGTAGGTGCCGGTCAGGTTGAAGCTGCCGGCCCCGAGGTCGACCCAGCCGGTGCCGATGGCGCCCATGTCGCCGCCGCGGAGCAGCGCGTCCTCGATCGTAAGGCGCGATTCCATCAGCGCGAAATCGAAGGTGAGCCCGTCGAACGACACCGTGCCGGGCACGGCGCCCGGCGTACCGGGCGGCGGGGCCATCAGGTCGGTGAGCGCCTGCTCGCCGGCGATGACGAAATTGGAGATCGCGAGCTGCCCGCGGATCGACTGGTCGCCGTATTCCTGGCCGGTCACGCGAAGGACGCCGCCATAAGCCTTGTCGTAGACGTTCATGAAGCTGAGGAAGCGCCCCGCGTCGCCGATATAGACGTCGAGCCCGGCCACGCCGGCCGGTTCCTGGTAGACGCCCGAGATCGGCTGGCCGTCCAGCGTGCCCGAGATCTGCACGAGCCGGATGGCCCCGCCCACCGACGCGAACTCGATGTGGGCGTTCTCGATCACTTCGCCGTTGAAGCCGATGAGCTGGTCGAAATCGCCGACGAAACGGAAGTCGGTCGGCGCCCCACCGCCGCTCGCCGCCAGCGTGTCGATGCTGGAATTGAGGCCTTCGGCGATCAGCCCACGGATGTCGACCGAGGCCCCCGTGGCGGTGACCGCATACCCCTGGCCCTCGCGCACCATTTCGAGGCTCATCTGGTCGTCGCGGCGGAGCGCGAAGTCGTTGATGACGACGCGCTGGATCACGTAGCTTGGGTCGAGGAACGCCTCGCCGACGAGCCCGAAGCCATTGCCGGTAAGCTCGAGATCGCGAAGGTGGAAGCCGCCATCCCCGGTCTGGACGAGGTCGAACGACATCGATGCCGGGACGCCGACGCCCTTGGTCCAGCCGAGCGGCGCGAGGCTGACGCGGGTCTGCGTCAGGTCGAGGTCGAAATGCTGGCCGATCTCGACCGGCGCAAGGTCGCGGACATCGGCGAGCACCGTGCCGCCAAGGAAGCCCTCGAGATTGAAGCCAAGGCGCGCCCGGGCGTCCTCGTCGAGCACCATGCGGAGCTGCTGGCGGCCGTTGACCTCGGGCACCAGCGGAAACGCGAAGTCGACATCGGCCGGGACGTCGTCGACCGTCGCGCGGCCGGTGACGGTGACGAGCGTCGGGGTGATGGCGAGATTGACGTTGCCGTCGCGGATCATCCGCCCTTCGAGCGGCTGCGCCGTCGTCAGGCCCTCGAGGTCGAGGTCGATGAACCACTGGACCTCCGCCATGGTCATCCCCTCGACCAGCGGCCAGGTGGCGGACATGCGCGCGGTGCCGGTGCCTTCGAGGGCCTCGGGCGGCATGCCGAACTGCTTCAGGGCATTGATCGGATCGGTGTCGGCGATCGCGCCGAACGCGCGGGTCAGGCCGGCGGCCTCGACCTCGACATGGGCGACGGGGACGCGGGTCGCGGTCTCGTCGATCGCGAACGCCGCGCCGTTGAGCCGCACGACATCGCCGTTCGGCGCGACAAGTTCGCCATAGGTGAGGTCGGCGCCGAACGCGTTGCCGGCAAGGACCGCCACGCCGTCGGCATTCACCACGTCGGGCATGCCGTCGAACGTCCTGAACGACACGTCCGCGAGTTCGATCTCGAGGCGGACCATGTCGCGCGTCAGCGGAATGCGGCCGGAGAGCGCCCCGGCCGGAATCTCGGCCGTCAGCGACCCTCCGCGGATCGTGCCATCCGTCATCTGCGCGAGGAGCCAGCGGCGGCCGCCATCCTGCAGCCCGGCGGGCCAGATCTGCTTCAGCGTGTCGACGGGCATCTCGCTGAAGGTCGCTGCGAACGCGACCGAGGGTCCCCCGGTCTCGAGGCCGATGCTGCCGGCTGCGGTGACCGACCCCCGCTCGGTCATGATCGACGCGCGGTCGACATGGATGAGTCCGCCATCCATATCCACGGATCCGGCGAAGCGGATGCGCCCGACCTGAAGGGGCGGTGCGTTCGAATCGCGCGGGGCGAGGAGCGTGTCGCGCGATTCGAGGTCGAAGGCGAAACCGGTGGCGCCCGGCGCTTCGTCCGGCCGGACCCAGCCCTGGAAGACGGAGTAGCTCGGACCGAAATCGAGGACGGCGCGGTTCACGAAGATGGTGTCGCGCTCGAGGTCCCAGTCGAGGAAGATGTAGCCTTCATCGAGATGGATCGGATCGGCGAGCGGACCGAAGGCAAAGGTGCCGCTGCCCAGGTCGAGCGTCGCCCCAGCGGCCACGATCTCGCCTTCGGCCGACAGGCGGATGGCGCCGCGGCCGTAGAACGGGATGTCGGTGGTCACCGTGCCGGGGCCGAACAGGTCGGCAAGGGTGAGCTGCGCGAAGCTGATCGACAGCGTGCGATCGCCGTTGCCGGCGTTCAGCGTGCGCTCCGCGGTGACGGTCCAGCGGCCCGAATAGCCCGAGCTCGAGAGCGAGGCGGTCAGCGTCCCCTCTTCGGGCCTGGCCTCGAACCGGACGTCGGTCCGCCTGAAGTGCTGGGGCTCCGCGCCGCCGGCGCGCCACAACTCGATGTCGGCGCCGTAGATGCCGATCGCTGCAAAGCCCGAACGATCGGCGAAGCCGAGAACGTCGGCAAGGCTCTGGTCGAGCGCTTCGACCGGCTCGGTCAGCATGGCAAAACCGCTGGAGGGACCGACGATTGCCGCGACGGGGTCTGCCGGAGGAATCGCGATCCGCGGCGGCGCGACGGCGGCCACGGCCGTGGTGGCGTTCGTCGTCTCGGGCAGCGGCACGACCGGGGTGGCGGCGTTGCCGACGATGATGCGGTTGCCGTCGCGGCGGAGCGCGGCCCACAGCCCGTCGACCTCGACCGACTTGATGATGCTGTTCGGACCGATGATCGCGCCGATTTCGAGCTCGAGCATGGTGGACGGGACGCGAAGCACCTCGGCGCCATTGCCGTCGGCAACGCTGATGCCGGCGACGCGGAGGACGAGGCCGAGCACCGGATCGGTGCCGAGCGTCGTGTCGCCGACCGTCGCCACATAGCCGGGGCCGAGCGCGTCCTCGACCATGCCGGCGACCGTCCCGCTCAGGAACGGCAGCGGCACGGAACGCGAGATGACATAGGCGACGCCCGCGCTGAGCGCGGCGAGAACGAGCAGCAGCACCGCCGCCGACCAGAGAAGCGCGACAATCAGACGCCGTCGGCGGCGCGCCGCCGGAAGGACCGACGGAACCGGCTCAGCGTCGGCGAAGGCCTGCCGATCTAGGCTCGGATTGAGAAGCATCCAGCCAGCTCTTGCCCGTGCGTAGTTAATAGAGTCTTGTTCGCCCGCGGGAGGCTGGCCAATTTAACGCAACGCGGCGCGCGACCCATGGGGCACCAGGGCGCGCCGGCTGAACGGAACGGTATCGCCGTCAACATGAACACCGGCTCGTAGAGGCCCCCCAATCACACGCAATGTAACGAAAGGAAATCCGTTGGGCGAGATAAAGGTTGGCGAAATCGCGCCTGATTTCGAATTGTCGACCGATGGCGGCGGAACGGTCCGGCTTTCCGAGCTCTCCGGCTCACCCGTGGTGCTTTACTTCTACCCCAAGGACGACACCCCGGGTTGTACCCTCGAGGCGATCGAGTTCACCGCGCTCGGACCCGAGTTCGCGGCGCTGGGCGCCAGGGTCATTGGAATCTCGCCGGATTCGCCGAAGTCCCACGACAAGTTCAAACAGAAGCACGAACTGACGGTGCAACTCGCTGCGGATGTCGACAAGGAAGTCGTCAACCGCTACGGCGTGTGGGTGAAGAAGTCCCGGTATGGCCGTGAGTATATGGGCGTCGAGCGTACGACGTTTCTCGTCGGGCCGGACGGGCGAATCAAGGTGACTTGGCCGAAGGTCACGGCGAAGGGTCACGCGGAGGCGGTTCTTGAAGCCGTTAGACAGCTCAATTGAGCTGTCTAACGCTTCCGTTACCCGGCAAGAGATAATTAACCTTAAATCTTCCTAATGGCGCCGTTTCCGGGGTTTCGCGCCCCGATCCGGAGCCGTCGTAATGAGTCGAAAGCCGCGTCGCGTCCGCGCCCGCCGTCCGGGGCACAAGAAGGGCCCCCGCCACGTCATCATCGCCAGGGGCGACCGGATCAGGACCTTCGAGCTGAAGCTCCGCTGGGTCGTCTTCGGCGCCATCCTGCTCCTCGGCGCACTCGGCGGCGGCGCCTATTACGGTGCTACCACGCTTCTCGAGCAGCAGGGCGCGCGCGACTCCCGGCTCGCGGCCTCGGTCCAGGCGGAGCTGCGCGACGCCTACGAGATCCGCATCGCCGACATGACCCGCCAGATCGACACCCTCGTGGGCCAGCAGCTCGACGATCGCTCGGCGATCGAGACCCAGATCGCTGCGCTCGCCGAGCGCCAGCAGTCGCTCAACGAACGCCAGCAGCTCCTGACCGGCCTTGCGGACGATGCCTTCGCGGTCGGCATCAACGTGCTGCCGGCGCTCGCGCCGCTGCCGGTGGCGAACCCGCACCGCACCGGCGGTCTCCCGCCCGGCGCGGTCGTCGTCCCGCCAAACATCGGCGGTCCCGTGGACCCGATCACGACGGGGGCCGTCGATCCCCTCGCCGAGCCTTTCGACCCCGCCGCCATGATCGCCGCGATCGAGCAGGCCGCCAACATCATCGAGAACGACCAGATCGCCGCGGTCGAAGAGCTTGCGGAGGTTGCCGCCGCGCGCGCCGACCGTCTTGCCGACGCGCTCGGCACGATCGGCTATGGCGGCGGCGCCCAGGGCGGCCCCTATATCCCGATCGAGGAAGGCCACGAGGATCTCGAGGAGATCGGCAACGACCTCGCCGACCTTGCCGTGCTCCAGGCCACCGCGAGCCGGCTCCCGCTGGCGCAGCCGGTGGCCAGCATGTCCCTCACCAGCCGCTTCGGCTCGCGCCGCGATCCCTTCACCGGGCGCACCGCCATGCATAGCGGCCTCGACATGGCGGCCGCCACCGGCACCCAGGTCCGCGCCACCGGTCCGGGACGGGTGGTCTTCGCCGGCACCAATGGCGGCTATGGCCGCATGGTCGAGATCGACCATGGCAACGGCATCACGACCGCCTACGGCCACCTCAATTCGATCTCGGTCTCGGTCGGTGAGACGGTCGCCCGCGGCGAGGTGATCGCCCGCTCCGGCAGCACCGGCCGCAGCACCGGCCCCCACCTCCACTACGAGGTCCGCCGCAACGGCCGCGCGATCGATCCCCTGCCCTGGGTCCGCGTGGGGCAACAGATTTCGAATCTGCTGTAACCGGAACGACGGGGACCAACCCGTAGTTCGAAGCTCCCTCGCCCCGCGCGGCGGGCAGAGGGAACTCAAAAGCCGCGCTAATCGAGGTCCGCCACCGGTCCCGCAGCGCCGCCACCGACGCGTTGGGCTAGCGCCGCTTCGAGGAACCGGTCGAGGTCACCGTTCAGGACGTCGCCCGGGCTGGTGCTTTCGACGCCGGTGCGGAGGTCCTTCACGAGCTGATAGGGCTGCAGAACGTAGGACCGGATCTGGTGGCCCCAGCCGATGTCGGTCTTCTGCGCGTTCTCGGCGTTCGCGGCCGCTTCGCGCTTCTCGAGCTCGAGCTCGTAGAGCCTCGCCTTCAGCATCTTCCACGCGGTGTCGCGGTTCTTGTGCTGCGAGCGTTCGCTCTGGCACGCGACGGCGATGCCGGTCGGGATATGCGTGAGGCGGACCGCGGAATCGGTCGTGTTGACGTGCTGGCCGCCGGCCCCTGACGAACGGTAGGTGTCGGTGCGGACGTCGGCGGGGTTGATGTCGATGGCGATGGCATCGTCGACCACCGGGTAGACGCCGACGCTCGCGAAGGATGTGTGGCGGCGCGCGTTGGAATCGAACGGCGAGATGCGCACGAGGCGGTGCACGCCGGACTCGGTCTTGAGCCAGCCATAGGCGTTCGGCACCTTCACGAGGATCGTGGCGCGCTTAATCCCCGCCTCCTCGCCGGCATGCTCCTCGAGGAACTCGACCTTGGCACCGTGCTGCTCGGCCCAGCGCGTGTACATCCTGAGCAGCATCTGCGCCCAGTCCTGGGACTCGGTGCCGCCGGCGCCGGCGTGGATCTCGACAAAAGTGTCGTTGTGGTCGGCCTCGCCCGACAGCATCGATTCGACCTGCCGGCGATCGGCCTCCGCGGCCAGCGCCTTCAGCGCGGTCTCAGCCTCGGCGACGATCGTCTCGTCGCCCTCGGCCTCGCCAAGCTCGATCAGCCCGACACTGTCCGCAACCTCGCGCTCCAGCTTGAGGACAGCCTCGATCTGATCGGACAGTCCCTGCCGCTCGCGCATCAAGGTCTGGGCGCGCGCGGAATCATTCCAGAGGGTCGGGTCCTCGGAGAGCGCGTTCAGCTCTTCGAGCCGGAGCGTGGCGCGATCCCAGTCAAAGATGCCTCCTCAGCAGGGCCATAGCCTGCTTGATCTGGTCGACGACAGCCTGGGTTTCGGCGCGCATGAGAGTCGGGGTCCAATGGTCGACACGAGATAGGCGCGGCGACGCGCAAGTGCGAGCGTTTTCTGAAGCGAGCAGATCAGAGCGTCTTGATGTCCGCGGCGACGATCGAGAGGTCGTTGCCGAGCTGATGGCCGCCTGTCGCCAGCGCCCGCGCCGTGGCGTTGGGCAGCTTGGCCGTATACGCCGCCAGGTGGGCAAACGGCGTGATGGCGTCGTCGCGCGTCTGGTAGAGGAAGACCGGCGCCTTCGGGAGCTTCGAGGCGAAGTCCTCGGCAAGCGTGAGGTCGTCGTACTGCCAGTTCTCGTCGGCGCCGCCGAACGGCGCGGAGACGAGGAAGATGCCCGCCACCGGCTTCGCGAGGGCTGTTTCGGCCAGGAGCTTCATCAGAAGCGTACCGCCCAGCGAATGCCCGACCAGGATCGCATTGTCGGGCAGCTCCGCGATCGCTTCCGACATACGCCGGCGCCATTCCACGTCGTCCGGCATGTCTTCGTCCGGCATCACGGGATAGTGGACCCGGTAGTCCGGACCGAGGGCCTCCGCCAGGCTGTCGGCGAGCAACTGGTCCTCGGCGTAGGCACCCTCGCCGCCGCCCTGGATGAAAAGGACGTGCTTCTCCAAAGGCTTCCTCCTCACACCTTACACGATCTGCTCCTTCGCCCCTTGCGAGGAGGCAGGAGCGGCGCCTGTTTCCGGCCGTTCACCTGCCGGATCGAAGACGCGTGATGCTGCTGGGAGCGACCCGCGGTCCGCCTAGTACAGACCGCCCTGCCCGAGCGTGACCGCGCGGTCCGCACCGGGATCGACGATCAGCGGCTGGCCGAGCGCGTCGACCATGCCGATGATCGAGTAGCTGGTCGGCGGCAGGGTGCCCGGCTTGAAGGCCTCGAGGATGGTGCCTTCCGTTCCGGCCATCGCCATGAGCCCGGTGGTGCGGTCGATCGGGATCAGCTGCATGCCGGGCGGCACCGGGAATTCGAGCGGCGGCGTGTCGGCGAGCGCGACTTCCATGAACTGCGTGAAGATCGGCGCGGCGAGCGTGCCGCCGGTGTTGCCGGAGCCGAGATTGCGCGGCGTGTCGTAGCCGAGGAACACGCCCACCACGAGGTCCGGCGAATAGCCGACGAACCAGGCGTCGTAGTAGTCGTTGGTCGTGCCGGTCTTGCCTGCGATCGGATGCCCGACCTCGCGCACCACCGTCGCCGTGCCGCGTTGGACGACGCCCTCCATCATCGACGTGATCTGGTAGGCGGTCATCGGGTCGAGGACCTGCTCGCGATTGTCGACGATGGTCGGCTCGTCCTGCCCGGTCCAGGTCTGCACGGCGCAGAGGTCGCAGAGCCGCGCCTCATGCTGGAAGATCGTGTTGCCGTAGCGGTCCTGGACGCGGTCGATCAGGGTCGGCGTGACGCTGCGCCCGCCATTGGCGAGCACCGAATAGGCCGCCACCATGCGGAGCACCGTCGTCTCGCCCGAGCCCAGCGAGTAGGACAGGAGCGGCGGCATGTCGTCATAGATGCCGAAGCGCTCGGCATATTCGGCGACCAGCGGCATGCCCATGTCCTGCGCGAGGCGCACGGTCATGACGTTCCGCGACTGCTCAATGCCGGTGCGGAGCGTCGAGGGCCCGTAGAAGGTCTGGGAATAGTTCTCCGGCCGCCAGACCCCCATGCCCTGCTGCTGGATCTCGATCGGCGCATCCATGACCACCGAGGACGGCGTATAGCCATTGTCGAGCGCGGCGGCGTAGACGAAGGGCTTGAAGGACGAGCCCGGCTGCCGCATCGCCTGCGTGGCGCGGTTGAACTGGCTCGCCGAGAACGAGAAGCCGCCGACCATGGCGAGCACGCGGCCGGTGACCGGATTCATCGCGACGATGGCGCCCTCGATCTCCGGCTTCTGCCGCAGGCGATAGCTGTCGCCCTCGATGTGCGAGACATAGACCACGTCACCGACATTGAGCGCATCGTTGCCCGCCCAGTCCATGTCGTCGTCCGAAATCGTCCCGGTCACCCGGGCTTCGACGAGACCGCCGGCGACGTCGCGTCCCGGCTGGAGCCCGATCTGCGCGTCGCCGCCGTCGAAGGACAGGACGACCGCAAGGTCCCATTCGAACACGTCGCTGAGGCGGGCGACGCCGGCGAGCGTCATCCCCCAGTCGCCGGTCGGATCGATCGTGGTCACCGGACCGCGCCAGCCCTGGTCCTCGTCGAAGGCGACGAGGCCGTCCATCAGCGTCTTCCGCGCCAGGATCTGGAGGTTCGGATCAAGCGAGGTGCGGACCGAGAGGCCGCCGCCATAGAGCTGGTCCTCGCCATAGATCGCGAGGAGCTCGCGGCGGACTTCCTCGGTGAAATAGTCGGCGGCGCGGGTCGGGATGCCGCCGAGCGCGGCGATCTCGTCGGCATAGGCGGCATCGAAGACGTCGGCATACTCGCCGGTGAAATTGTCGGCCGTGAAGATCATCGGGCGCTCGGCCCGCGGCGACACGCCGAGCGGCTCGGCCTTCGCCGCCTCGCCCTCGTCGAAGGTGACGTAGCCGTTCTCGACCATGCGGTCGATCACCCAGTTCCGGCGCTCGATCGCGCGGTCCGGGTTGCGGAACGGATGGTAGTTCGACGGGCCCTTCAGCAGCGCCGCGAGATAAGCGCACTCGGCGATCGTCAGCTCCTGGACCGACTTGTCGAAGTAGATCAGCGCCCCCGCCGCAACGCCATAGGCGCCCATGCCGAGATTGCTGTCGTTCATGTAGAGCTCGAGGATCTGGTCCTTGGTGAAGACCGCCTCGATGCGGAGTGCGAGGATCGCCTCCTGGACCTTGCGCTCGACAGTCTGGTCGGGCGTCAGGAGAAAATTCTTCGCGACCTGCTGGGTGATCGTCGAGCCGCCGCCGGCGATGCCGCCGCCGGTGAAGAAGCTCTGGATGTTGTCGAAGGCCGCGCGGCCGAGGCCGATGAAATCGAGGCCGTGATGAGCGTAGAAATTGCGGTCCTCGGCCGACAGGAACGCCGCCTTGAGCCGCTCCGGGATCGCCGTGATCGGCAGATACATCCGCCGCTCATGGGCATATTCGGCGACGAGCTGGCCGTCGGAGGCATGAACGCGCGTCATGATTGGCGGCGCGTAGTCGTCGAGGACCTCGTAGCCCGGCAGGTCGGCTGAAATATCGGAGATGTACCAGGCCACCGCGGCAGCCATCGCGAGGAAGAACACGGCACCGATCCCAAACAGGTAGCCGACCAGGCGTACGAACATGACGTCTCTGTTCCAGACGGGCGGCTAAACCGATGAGCGCTCTCGCCCGGCGGGCAACCTACGGCCATGCCGCAGCGCGCGCTAGGACCCCGCTCCAAGGACCCCGTGTCGTCCGCTTTTGTGAACAAACTGCGGCGGAGGCAAGGCCGATCGGCGACCGGCCGCCGCCGTGACTTCGACGCAACAGGAGGGGGCACTATGAGGCGAGGCCCTTCGTCCTGCCGGCGCTGGGCACGGGGCTCAGCCTGTCCGCCGATTGCCTTCCGCGAGAGTTCCAGCTTGAGCGTGCCGGCCGCGCCTCAGCGCGAAAGTCCCCCGGCGACGCGGGTGGCGAAGAAGGTGTCGATGGCCCGGACCACCGATCCCGCGGCCTGCTGGCGCCAGTCGGACGACCCCAGGCGCTGCTCGTCCTCGCGGTTCGACAGGAAGCCGAGCTCGATCAGCACCGACGGCACGTCAGGAGCCTTCAGCACCACGAAGCCCGCCTCCTGGTGCGGCGTGCCGAACATGCGCGTCGTATCGGAAAGGCTGTCGATGAGGCTGCGGGCGAGCGCGACGGAGAAGTTCTGCGTCTCCCGCCGCGTGAGGTCGATGAGGATGTCCGCCACGCCCTCGTCCGCGACGACGAGATTGACGCCGGCAAGGATGTCGGCGCGGTTCTCGCCCGCGGCGATCGCAGCCGCGATCTGGTTCGAGGCGCGCTCGGACACGGTGTAGATCGTGGTGCCGCGGACGGATGACTGGCTGAACGAATCCGCGTGGATCGACAGGAAGATATCCGCCCCGCGCGAGCGCGCGAAGTCGACGCGGCCATTGAGCGACAGGAATGTGTCGTCGTCCCGCGTCAGCACCACGGAATAGCGTCCCGTGGCCCGGAGCTGCTCGGCCAGCTCAAGCGAAAAGGCGAGGACGACGTTCTTCTCGACGACGCCGGTGACGCCGGTCGCGCCCGGGTCGATGCCACCGTGACCGGGATCGATGACGACCACCGGCAAGCCGTTGTCGGTGGGATTGGCGACCGGCGCCGCGGCTGCGGGCGCCGCCTGGTAGGCGAGCGCCGCGGTCTGGAAGTCCTCGGCAGTGGTCGTCACGAGGTCGAGGACGAGGCGGGCCGGCTGGCCGTCGACCGGCGCCAGCACGAAATAGTCGTCGACCCGCACCGGCTGCGTGACGTCGAGGACGATGCGCGACATGCCGCGCGAAATGAGGCCGAAGCGATAGGCGGAGATCAGGCCCCGCCCCTCGGCGCCGGTCGCGGGGTCGAGCTGGAAGTGGACCTCGGGGAGGTCGATGACGATCCGGTACGGATCGGACAACGCGAAGACGTTGACCGCGAGCTCGTTGGTAATGTCCGCGATGAACCGCGTCCTGGTCTCGTCGCCGACCACGCGGGTGGCGACGACCATGTTGACGTCGGCGGCCTGGGCAAGAGCAGCGCGCGGGGCAACGGCCGTCGCCAGCGCAAGAAGGAGCGCCGCGACAAGGCGTTGAGCCAGTCTGAGCCGCCGTCCGGCCACAGAGTCCCCCCGCTTCATTTCGTCCCGCATGCGCCTTTCGTTTGAGCAGTAGACCATGGAAAGGTTTTGGTTAACCGATCCTTGACGCGCGGAAGTCGGTTCCCGGTCAGGTGTTTCCGTCTTGCAACGGCGGCCTGGAATACCTACAACATGCACGCGCGAAACCGGCCGACAGGCGGTCCGCCTCCCCATAATCGCAGGCCTCGAGACGCTTCTCGGAGCGCCGAGCAGAGAACGGGACGCCCGGTTCGAGCGTTCCACCGCCTCGCGGCGGCTGGACGGTCCGAGAGGCTCGCCGGCCTTTGGCGAAGCTGCCGGAATCATTTTATCTGGAGCAGTCCTTCCGGATTGTTCCCAAGCGTAGCCTGGCGATCCCCGCGAATGCGCGATCGAACACCGAGCCCTCTCCCGCAAGCGCCCACGGTGCCGTATTTCGGCATCGTCGACCGGCGCTGCGGACGGCGCGGTTCACCCTTCTTCCCTCATCATCCGGCCCATCAAGCGCGTTCACCGCGCGGAGCGCGTAGAAGCGCCCGCCTGACGCCGGCGGCCGCGAAAGGTCTTTCCGTCAATGCCCAACAAGATGCTCATCGATGCCTCGCACCCGGAGGAGACCCGGGTTGTCGTGGTGCGCGGCAATCGGGTCGAAGAATTCGACTTTGAATCCGCCACCCGCAAGCAACTGCGGGGCAACATCTATCTCGCGAAGGTCACCCGCGTAGAACCGTCGCTCCAGGCGGCGTTCATCGAATATGGCGGCAACCGCCACGGCTTCCTCGCCTTCTCCGAAATCCATCCCGACTACTACCAGATCCCGGTCGCCGACCGGCAGGCGCTGATCGAGGCCGAAGAGGCCGAGGCCAAGGCCGAAGAAGCCGCCCGGAAGGCCGAGGACGCCGAAGCGGCCCGCGCCGAGGAAGCCGCGCTCAAGGCGGTCGAGGCGGCCGTCGACGTCGTCCAGTCCGACGACGTGCCCGCCGTCTCCGCTCCCGAAGAGGAACAGCCGGCCGAAACGGCGGACGCCGCCACCGAGGACGGCGCCGAAGTCCCGACCGTCGAGGCGCCGAGGGCGGCGACCGACGAGGGCGACGAGGAGTCCGAGGAGGAGCACCCCGAGGACGTCGTGGAATCCGTGGGCGCGGAAGACGCGCTCGAAGAGCTGCCGGAGCGCCGCCGCCCGCGGCCGCGCCAGTACAAGATCCAGGAAGTGATCCGCCGCCGGCAGGTCCTTCTCGTCCAGGTCGTGAAGGAAGAGCGCGGCACCAAGGGCGCGGCGCTGACGACCTACCTCTCGCTCGCCGGCCGCTATTCGGTGCTGATGCCCAACACCGCCCGCGGCGGCGGCATTTCCCGCAAGATCACCAACGCCGTCGACCGCAAGCGCCTCAAGAGCGTCGTGTCGGACCTCGACGTGCCCGAGGGAATGGGCGTCATCCTCCGCACCGCCGGCGCCAACCGCACCAAGCCCGAGGTGAAGCGCGACTTCGAATATCTGTTGCGGCTCTGGGAGAGCGTCCGCGAGCTGACGCTGCGCTCGAGCGCCCCGGCCCTGGTCTACGAGGAAGGCAGCCTCATCAAGCGCTCGATCCGCGACCTCTACTCCAAGGACATCGAGGAGATCCTCGTTGCTGGCGACGACGGCTATCGCGAGGCCAAGGACTTCATGCGCATGCTCATGCCGAGCCATGCCAAGAACGTCCAGCCCTACCGCGAGTCGCAGCCGCTCTTCGCCCGCTACGGCATCGAGCCGCAGCTCGACGCGATGTTCTCGCCGCATGTGGCGCTGCCCTCGGGCGGCTACATCGTCATCAACCAGACCGAGGCGCTGGTCTCGATCGACGTGAACTCCGGGCGCTCCACCCGCGAGCACAACATCGAGGATACCGCGCTCCACACCAACCTCCAGGCCTGCGACGAGGTCGCCCGCCAGCTTCGGCTCCGCGACCTCGCCGGCCTCATCGTCATCGACTTCATCGACATGGAGGAGCGGCGCAACAACCGCTCGGTCGAGAAGCGGATCAAGGACGCGCTGAAGGACGACCGCGCCCGCATCCAGGTCGGCCGCATCTCGCATTTCGGCCTCCTCGAAATGTCCCGGCAGCGCATTCGCACCGGCGTCCTCGAGAGCACGACCGAGGTCTGCCCGCACTGCATGGGCACCGGCCATGTCCGCTCGCCCGCGTCGGTTTCGCTCCACGTGCTGCGGTCGCTCGAGGACCAGCTCCTCAAGAGCGCCACGCACAATCTGACCGTCCGCACCAAGACCAGCGTCGCGCTCTACATCCTCAACCAGAAGCGCGCGCATTTGTCGGCCCTCGAGCAGCGCTTCGGCCTTCAGATCACCATCGCCGCCGACGAGACGGTGACGACTGCAGCTCACTTCGTCCTCGAACGCGGCGATCCGGTCGCGCCGCGGCCGGCTGCGCCCATCACCATCCAGCCGACTTCGGTGGAGCCGATCGAGGACGTGGCCGAAGCCGAAGTCGTAGATGACGTAGAGGCAGACGCCGAGGCAGCGACCGAGGCCAGGGCCGAAACCCGCGAGACCGGGGACGAGAATGGCGACCGCCGTCGGCGGCGCCGCCGTCGCCGCCGGCGGGGCGGTGACGGGGCGCACCGCGACGACGCCGCCGAAGGCGATGCCGGCGACGCCGAAACCGCCGAAGGCACCGTCGCGGCCGCGGATGCGTCCGAGATCGCCGGCGACGCCGAGGCAGTCGCTGCGGAAATCGCCGAGGGCGAGGACGCGGGCGAAGCCGAAGGCGACGGCCACCGGCGCCGTCGTCGCGGCCGCCGGGGCGGTCGGCGCACGCGGCGCGGTCCGGGCGACGAGGCGCTGACGCGCGCCGAGGCTGAGGGCGAAGCCGCCGTCGCGGCTGCGGTCGACGATTTGTCGCAACGCTCCTACGAGATTGCCGGCGAGCTCGATCCGCAGTCGGTCGACCTCGCGGACGAAGTGGTGCTCGACGCTGCGGCGGAGGCCGTGGTGCCGGAGATCACCTCACCCGAGCCCGAGGACGAGCCGGCGCCGCCTCGGCGCGGCCGGAGCCGTCCGGCCGCCGTCGAGGTCGAGGCAGAATCGGCGGAATCGATCGCCGCCGCGATCGAGGCCGACGAGCAGGCCGATGTCCCGGAGGCGGATACCGCACCCGTTGCGGCCCAGCCGCCAGCTCCGGAGCCGGAGGATGATCCGTCGCGGCCGAAGCGCGGCGGATGGTGGCAGCGGCGGAGTTTCTTCTAGCCGCCGCCCCGCCGGGCTGGCAGATTGCCCCGCAAGGGGAGGAAGCGCATGAAGAGACTGCTGCTCATCATCTTCACGTGGTGGAACCGCCAGACTTTCGGGACCTGGCTGCAGACCCGCTTCCGCGGCCGCTATGTCGGCTCCGACGAGCTCGGCAATCGCTACTATCACCACCGCCGCAACGGCCGGCGGTGGGTGATCTATGCCGGCTACGCCGACGGCTCGAACGTGCCGCCGGGCTGGAACGCCTGGCTGCACCACAATTCCGACAAGGCGCCCTCCGAGGTCACTTACACCGCCCGCTCCTGGGAAAAGCCGCACCGGCCGAACATGACCGGGACGCCCGCCGCCTACCGTCCGCCGGGCTCGATGCTCTCGGCAGACAAGCGGCCGCGCGTGACGGGCGACTACGAGCCCTGGCGGCCTTAGAACCCAGCGGTTCCATCCGGATCGCTCCGGCGAAGCTGTAGCTCGAAGCGGCGGCCCGAACCACACTAGCGCTGACCGGTCCAAGTCGTCCTGCCGGCCAAGGTCGGGGCTGTTCTTGTCCCGGGCTTCGGAGCCTCGGATGGCCTTCACGATCAAATCAACCGAGAACTACCACCACGATCGGAAGCACCGATGCATTCCGATCGAGACCGTGGATCGGAACAAGCTTCTCGTGCGCCTTGATCCGCCCCTCCCCGCTTCGGCCTACCGAAACGTGCTGGGGGAGCCAATTGTGAAGGACATGGACCGGCTGGTCCTCGCGCCGAGATATGTCGGCGATGCCCTGACGCCGGTCCCGAGGGAGTTGCCCATCGTGGTGAATATGTGCCGTCCAAAGCCAGAGGGCACCTGGACGGCGGGACCTTGGTGTATTCTCGACATCGGACTGCTCGAAGAGGGCGAGCCTGACCCGTCGGTGGTCGGCTAAGCAACCTTCCGAATCTTCTCCTGGGCCGCCGCGGCGAGAAAGGCCGATCGAGTTACGCCGAGTGTGCGCGCGGTTTCGTCGATCGTTTCCAGCAGACCCTCGTCAAGCGACACGTTGATGCGCGCGAGCTTGCCCCGGTTTCGAAGCACCGGGACTTGGGCCAGAAAGCCGCCACTCCCCAGAGCAGCCTGGACCTCCGGATCAGCCAGAAGGGTCTCGATCGGGCTGGCGGCGAATGATCGCCCCGCATTCGCCTCTTCCGACACCCAATCCGACAGAGCGTCTGTGGCGTTGCTGATGGCTTCGTTGACCGTCGCCCCCATCGCCGTGCAGCCCGGCGCATCGGGAAAGGCAACGCCAAACCAGCCATCCTCGGCTCGATCGACGATCGCAATGAGCCTCGTCATTTGGACCTGTCCTTTCTAGCGATCGTTCTTCCATCCGGATGATCGTCCGCATTCCATCCTTGCGGTATTTGTCGTGCTTGGTGCCGCCGACCAACTCCCAGCCCTCTCTTTCGAGCCGGGCCTTGATCTTGGTGGTGTTGGTTTTCGTTCGGCATGTCGCTATAGATGTGTAAATATATACACACGCGGTGGTCGAGGCTCAACCTCGTCGCGGGGTAGCGTAAACCCCTCTCTGATCCGCTAGCCTCCCTCCATGCATCAACCGCGCGGCCGGCCGCCGCATCCCGATATCCTGACGCCGGCCGAATGGCAGGTCGCGAACCTCCTCCGCCATGGTGTGCCGACGCGCCGGATTGCCGAGCTTCGCGGAACGAGCCTCGACGCGGTGAAATTCCACGTCGCGAACATCCTCGGCAAGCTCGGGCTGGAGGGGCGTGCGGCGCTGAAGGAATGGGACGGCGTCCATGCCGGCAGCCCGATCGCCGAAAGGAGTGCCCCGATGACCACCGGCAGCCTTGGCCCCATCGGCCAGATCGCCCGCGAGGTGAAGGACATCCGCGCCGCCGAGCGCTGGTACAAGGACGTGCTGCGCCTGCCGCATCTCTTCACCTTCGGCGACCTCGTCTTCTTTGCCTGCGGCGACGTCAGGCTCTTCCTCACGCCGCCGGAGAACGGCGAGGCGAAGCCGCAGTCGATCCTCTATTTCAGAGTAACCGACATCCACGCCCACCACCGCGAGCTGACGCGGCGCGGCGTCGTCTTCGAGGGCGCGCCGCATCTCATCCATCGCCATGCCGACGGCACCGAGGAATGGATGGCCTTCTTCCACGACCTCGACGGCAACATGCTGGCGCTGATGGAACAGGCGAAGCCGAAGCCTTGAGGCCGCTTCTGGACGCTCGCTCCGAATCGCCTCGCCGCTGTCAGGCCGCGAGCCAAATCGCAAGGCGAAGAGGCGACCGCTCCTCTAGCAGCGAACGCGGTCGTGGAAACCGGTGACGACGGATTTATGACAGCCGCGGTCGATTGACTAAGCCGCGACTCGGTTTAGCCTGTCCCCCATCGTTTGCGTCTGCGCAGCCTTGCGCGGTGTTCCCGAAAATCGCCAGCATTCTCAATGGCTTCCACAGCCGGTGGCAGCCATTGGGGACATGTCGGCAGCTCTGCATTTTGTGGTGTTTACAGCTTGTAAACACCATATATGGTGGAGTCCGGGTCCGGGGAATGACGCGGGTTCACATTGGGAAGGCCGGGGTCCATCATCCCCTGCCCGCCCGTCCAAGGGGTTCGGCAAAGCCATGAAGATCAATCGCCGCTACACGAAGGCCGGAGAATCGCCGTACGCCGGCATCGCCTTCCGGACCACCAGGAGTGAGATCCGGAACCCCGACGGATCGACCGTGTTCAAGCTCGACGGCATCGCGGTGCCGGAGGCCTGGAGCCAGGTCGCGGCCGACATCATCGCCCAGAAATATTTCCGGAAGGCAGGCGTCCCGGCACGCCTTCGGAAGGTCGAGGAGAACAGCGTCCCGTCCTTCCTGTGGCGTTCGGTTCCGAACGAGGCGGCGCTCGCCGCCCTCCCCGCGAATGAGCGCGCGATCGGC
Organism: Bauldia sp.; assembly: GCA_050184415.1. Taxonomy (GTDB): domain Bacteria; phylum Pseudomonadota; class Alphaproteobacteria; order Rhizobiales; family Kaistiaceae; genus JADLGL01. The sequence continues at coordinate 8,875 of JBFXAJ010000034.1, read as the reverse complement.
GAGACCGATTCCCGGCAGGTCTTCGACCGCATGGCCGGCGCGTGGACCTATTGGGGCTGGAAGGGCAACTACTTTTCGACCGAGGAGGACGCCTCGGCGTTCTTCGACGAGATCCGCTTCATGCTGGCCGCGCAGATGGCGGCGCCGAATTCGCCGCAGTGGTTCAACACCGGCCTCCACTGGGCCTACGGCATCGACGGCCCGAGCCAGGGCCATTTCTATGTCGACCACCTCACCGGGGAGGTGATGGCGTCGTCGTCGGCCTATGAGCGGCCGCAGCCCCACGCCTGCTTCATCCAGTCGATCGCCGACGACCTCGTCAACGAGGGCGGCATCATGGACCTCTGGGTCCGTGAGGCCCGCCTCTTCAAGTACGGCTCCGGCACCGGCAGCAATTTCTCCTCGCTCCGCGGCGAGGGTGAGCGGCTGTCGGGCGGCGGGAAGTCGTCGGGCCTGATGAGCTTCCTGAAAATCGGCGACCGCGCGGCGGGCGCGATCAAGTCGGGCGGCACGACGCGGCGCGCGGCCAAGATGGTCGTGGTCGACATCGACCATCCCGACATCGAGCAGTACATCAACTGGAAGGTGAAGGAGGAGCAGAAGGTCGCCGCCCTCGTCACCGGCTCCAAGATCGTCTCGCAGCATCTGCGGGCGGTGCTGAAGGCGTGCGTGAACTGCGAGGCTGAGGGCAATGCCTGCTTCGACCCCGCCAAGAACCCGGCGCTGAAGCGCGAGATCCGCGCGGCCAAGAAGGCCCAGGTGCCGATGAACTATGTCCAGCGCGTGATCCAGTTCGCGCGCCAGGGCTACACCGACATGGAATTCCCGGTGTTCAACACCGACTGGGACTCCGAGGCGTACCTCACCGTCTCAGGCCAGAACTCGAACAACTCGGTCCGCGTCACCGACGATTTCCTCCGCGCGGTCGAGCGCGACGGCGACTGGAACCTCACGGCGCGCATCACCGGCAAGGTGGTGAAGACCCTCAAGGCGAAGGAACTGTGGGAGCAGGTCAGCTACGCCGCCTGGGCGTCGGCCGATCCCGGCATCCAGTACCACACCACCGTCAACGACTGGCACACCTGCTCGAACTCGGGTCCGATCCGGGCGTCGAACCCGTGCTCGGAATACATGTTCCTCGACGACACGGCATGCAACCTCGCCTCGCTGAACCTCATGCAGTTCCAGCTCGACGGCGGGAAGGTCGACGTCGAGAGTTTTGCGCACGCCTCGCGGCTCTGGACCATCGTCCTCGAGATTTCGGTGCTGATGGCGCAGTTCCCGTCGCGGAAGATCGCCGAGCTGTCGTACCGCTACCGCACGCTGGGCCTCGGCTTCGCCAATATCGGCGGCCTCCTGATGTCGTCGGGCATTCCTTACGACTCCGCCGAAGGGCGCGCGATCTGCGGCGCGATCACGGCGTTGATGACCGGCACCGCCTATGCGACGTCCGCCGAGATGGCCGCCGAGCTCGGCGCGTTCCCCGGCTATGACGAGAACCGCGAGCCGATGCTGCGCGTCATGCGTAATCATCGCCGCGCGGCGCGCGGCGACCTTGCCGGCTACGAGTTCCTCGCCACCCTCCCCGTCCCGCTCGACCATGCGTCGCTGAGGGACACGGCGCTCTCCGCGGCCGCCGCGGCTGTGTGGGACGATGTGCTGGCGCTCGGCGAGATCAACGGTTTCCGCAATGCCCAGGCGAGCGTGATCGCGCCGACCGGCACGATCGGCCTCGTGATGGATTGCGACACCACCGGCATCGAGCCCGACTTCGCGCTGGTGAAGTTCAAGAAGCTCGCCGGCGGCGGCTACTTCAAGATCATCAACCGCGCGGTGCCCAACGCGCTCGCCGTCCTCGGCTATGGCGAGGCCGCGGCGAAGGCGATCGTCGACTACGCGGTCGGCCACGGCACGCTGGTCGGCGCCCCCGGCGTCAACCACGATACGCTCAAGGCAAAGGGCTTCACCGCCGAGAAGCTGGCCGCGATCGAAAGCGGCCTCAAGCAGGCTTTCGACATCAAGTTCGCCTTCAACAAGTGGACCGTCGGCGAGGAGTTCGCGACCCAAACGCTCGGCTTCACCGCCGAGCAGCTCGCCGACCCGAACTTCGACATGCTCGTCGCACTCGGCTTCTCCAAGGCCGATATTGAGGCGGCTAACATCTACTGCTGCGGAGCGATGACCCTCGAAGGCGCGCCGGGCCTCAAGCCAGAGCACCTCGCGGTGTTCGACTGCGCGAGCCCGTGCGGCCGCATCGGCAAGCGGGCGCTGTCGACGGAGAGCCACATCCGGATGATGGCGGCCTCGCAGCCCTTCGTCTCGGGCGCGATCTCCAAGACCATCAACATGCCGAACGACGCGACCGTCGAGGATTGCGCCGACGCCTACATGCTGTCCTGGAAGCTCGGCCTCAAGGCGAACGCGCTCTACCGCGACGGCTCGAAGCTCTCGCAGCCGCTGAACGCGCAGCTCATCGCCGAGGACGATGACGACGCGGAGGACGCCGCCGCGGAACTGATTGCGAAGCCGGCTGCGAAGAAGGCCGAGCAGCTTGCCGAACGCATCGTCGAGCGGGTCGTGGAGTATGCGGTCCGTGAGCGCGAGAAGCTCCCGAACCGCCGCAAGGGCTACACCCAGAAGGCGATCGTCGGCGGCCACAAGATCTATCTCAAGACCGGCGAGTACGAGGACGGCCGCCTCGGCGAGATCTTCCTCGACATGCACAAGGAGGGCGCGGCCTTCCGGTCGCTGATGAACAACTTCGCGATCGCGATCTCGCTCGGCCTCCAATATGGCGTGCCGCTCGAGGAGTATGTCGAGGCCTTCACCTTCACCCGGTTCGAGCCGGCGGGCATCGTGATGGGGAACGACGCGATCAAGAACGCGACGTCGATCCTCGACTATATCTTCCGCGAGCTCGCGATCTCCTATCTCGGCCGCAACGACCTCGCGCATGTCTCGCCCGAGGAAGGGGTCGCGACCGCGATCGGCAGCGGCGAGCACAAGACGTCGGCCGATGCGGTGGTGAGCCACGGGCTGACCCGCGGCCGCCCCGTAAAACTCGGCCTCGTGGACGCGCCGCGCGGGCCGACCATCTCGGGTGGTCCGGGCCGCCGCAGCGTCACCGCATTGGGCGGCGGCCGCGGCACATCCGCGGCGGCGCTCCGGAAGCCGGAGACGATGGCCGCGCCGGCGATGGAACGCGGCCGCGTCGAGGCGCCCCAGGCGCTCGTTGCGGAGCCGATGCCGGGCCGCGCGGCGCCCGCACCGGCACCAGCGGCCGACGCCTCCGAGAGCTCGAAGATCGCGATCGCGCGGATGAAGGGCTATGTCGGGGAGTCGTGCCCGGAATGCGGAAACTTCACGCTGGTCCGCAACGGCACCTGCCTGAAATGCGACACCTGCGGCGGGACCACCGGCTGCAGCTGATCACAATATCTTGCGCCTAGACTTCGGACCAGATACCATATCTGGTCGGCTTGGAGTTCGGCGATGAGACATCGGCGTACCGAGGAAGACCTCGAGGATTTTGCTTGGAAGGTGCGGGAGAAACTAGGCGTCGCGGAACAGCGACGCCCAGATATGCTCACCGTGATCATGAAGCTGAAGGCTCTCCACCCCGGCTTCAACTACCGTCGTGTTCCGGACTCGGAGCTACCCGATGTCGAGGCCTCCTTCGACTCCGGTTCCCAAGTGATCAGCATGCGCGAGAGCGTGTTCCGGGGATCGCAAACGCAGCAGCCACGGGCGCGGATGACCATCGCCCACGAACTCGGGCATTTCCTCCTCGGTCATGAAGGTACAAGGAACAGGAGTGTTGAACGATCGGCGGTCGAGCGGACGGTTCGTGACTACAAGGTCGACGAGTTTGAGGCCCGCCGCTTCGGCGCTGCGTTCTTGGTGCCGGCGAGCCTCGTTGGGCCCGAGTGGTCCCCGGCAACGATCGCCGTCGAGTTCGCGATTAGTCTTGAGGCTGCCACGTATCGCCGGGACGAGATAGATCGCCTGCACAGGCGAGCGACCGGTCAGCAGCGTCCACTCCCGAACACCGTTGTCGACTTCCTCAGGGAGGCGGAGCGGCGAGGCTACAGACCTCGAACGCCCTTCGAATAGGAACTCTCCCTCCGACCCTCTACCCCACCAAAGCAAAACGGGCGCGCGAAGGATCGCAGCGCCCGCTTTCGCATTGCTCGCTCGAACGCGACGCCCTCTAGGGCGCCAGCGCCGCTCAGTTCGTCTTCGGCGGCATCCCCGGCGTCATCGGCGCCGACGGAGCCGGAGTTGAGGACGTCGCCGCCGGCTTCGGAGCAGCGGCCTTCGGCGCTGGCTTCGCGGCCGGCTTCTTCGCCGGAGCAGCCTTCTTTGCAGCGGGCTTCGCTGCAGGCTTCGCGGCGGTCTTCGGGGCGGCCTTCTTCGCAGCAGGCTTCGCGGCCGACTTGGCTACGGGCTTCGCTGCGCTCTTCGCGGCGGGCTTCGCCGCGCTCTTGGCCGCCGGCTTCTTCGCCGCGGACTTCGCTGCCGTCTTGGCCGCGGGCTTCGCTGCCGACTTCGCTGCGGGCTTCTTCGCGGCGGGCTTCGCCGCGCTCCTCGCCGCCGGCTTGGCGGCGGTCTTCGCAGCGGGCTTGGCCGCTGTCTTCGGCCTGGCCGCGGCAGCCTTGCTCTTGGCTGGAGCGGCCGCCTTCGCAGCGGGCTTCTTGGCCGCGGGCTTGGCCGCAGCGCTCGTCTTGCTCGAAGCAGCTTTCTTGGCGGGGGCCGCCTTCTTCTCACCAGCCATCTAGTTCTCTCCGCGTGGTGATAGTGGACCTGATCTAGGCATGCGAATCATGCGTGATCTGCACACACTATCGCCTGACATAATTGTCCCAATTACACCAGCAACGATGACCGAATGGTTAGGAATTCGGGCCCGTCATCCTCAGTAGAATGCCGGACCGACTACTGTGGGGCACTCCGGCGGGGAGCGCGCGGGAACGCGGAGGGCGTCAAGAGGGTTCCGGAAGTGCCCCACGGGAGAGGCACCGGAACGCCCTGATCGCAATGCCTTGATCGGCAGTCCTTGCCTTGCCTCTGTCAAAAACAGTCGCCAGTATCACCGCCCTATCGCACCGCGGCATTCCCAAGAGCTGCCGGTCCTTGCATCCCTTCCGGAGGAGTTTTCATGAGAGGTTCGAGCGGCGTCGCGTTGCGGAGAATCCTGCTGGTCTCCGCCCCGCTCGTCCTCATCGGAGGGCCGGCCTTCGCCGCCGATCCGGTCACCATCGCCGATGACATCGTCGCCGCCATCGTCGACGAGACGCGGACCGCGACCTATGCGGCGGCGACCGCCGACGCGACCGGCAACATCATCACCATCACCGGCTTCACCGTCAGCGATCCGCCGAACGGACAGGACGCGACGATCGCCGAGATCGTCATCACCAACCCGGTCGACGACGCCGAGGCGGGCTTCACCGCGGAGGGGATGGTGCTTCGCACCGGCAGCCTGTCGGACGGCACCAACGTCCTCCGCTTCGAGAATGTCGAGCTGACCGGCGTCACCGTCCCCGGCCCGCGCCTCGATGAGGCGGCCGATCCGGGTGCGCCGCCGCCGGCGCCCTTCGACCCGAACGCCCCGCCGCCACCGATCGACAACAACGTGCCGATCATGGGCATGGTCGCGACCGGCATCGTGCTCGAGCCGCCGCAGGCAAACCCGATCGTGCTCGAGCGGGTCGAGATGACCGTCGGCGACGTCGCCGAAGGGGTGCCCTACGAGATCTCGGCCGCGCTGATGGGGCTCGAGGTCCCGCTCGATCTCGCCGACGATTCCGAGTTGATCGCGGTCATCCGCTCGCTCGGCTTCGAGACCCTCTTCATGGACTTCAACGTCGCCGGCGCCTTCGACGCCGACAACGACACGCTCCACGTGAACTCGCTCGGCATCGCGATCCGCGAGTTCGGGCACATTGATTTCGGCGCCACCGTCACCGGCGTCGCGCTCGGGCAGCTCACCGCGCCGGGCGGGCCGGAAGCGATCCTCGCTGCCGCCATGATCAACGACGTGCGGGTGCGGTTCGAGAATGGCGGCGCGATGGAAGCGTTCCTCCGCGAGCAGGCGGCACTCACCAACCTCACGCCGGAGGACGTCGCATTCGGCCTTGCCGCCGCGTTCCAGATCTTCCTCCGCACGCTCGAGAACCCCACGCTCGAGCAGCAGGTCGGCCAGGCCGTCGGCGCGTTCCTCCGCGACCCGCAGTCGATCACGCTCGTCGGCACGCCGCCCGAGCCGGTGCCGCTGATGGAGATCGTCGGCCTCCTCCTGAGCGCGCCCACCGTCGTGCCCGGTCTCCTCAATGTGGTAGTGACCGCAAACGACTGATTTCAGTCCCCCGACCAGTACGACGACGATCCCGGAGTGATGCGCCCGTCGCGGCGCCATGGAGGAAAGAATGGTGAAATGGGTGAGCCGGACGGCAATGGTCGCCGTCCTTGCCGCGGTCGCCGGCGGCGCCTTCGCGCAGCCGGCCCCGGCACCGGCGCAGCCTGCCCAGCCGGCGCCGGCTCAGCCGGCACCTGCCCAGCCCGCACCGGCACAGCCTGCCGCGCCGGCCCAGCCCCCGCCCGTCCAGCCGCCGGCGCCGGTTCATCCGGTCCAGGCGATGTTCGATCGCTGGATCGCTGACCTTGCCGCCGACCGCATCGAGGCGAGCTATGCAACCTTCGCAGTCCTCGGCGACCGCGCCATCGTCACCGGCTTCTCGATCATCAACGAGGCGACGCAGAACGGCGTCGCCTTCGACACCATCACGCTCAGCGGCTACCAGGACCTGCCGCCGACCGGCTTCTCGTTCGACGAACTCACCATCGACCATCTCGAGGCGCGGGTCGGCACCGCCGAGATCGAGGTTGTCGCCGTCAACGTCTCCAATGTCGTGATGCCGGAGACCGGCTTCGCCATCGATCCGGACCGGCCGTTCTCCTCGGTCGTCGACATCTTCGGCCTCGTCGCCGCGACGAGCCTCGATGAAGCCACCATCGGCCGCGTGGACGTCACCCAGGACATGGGCGGCCTCAACTCGGTCACGACCTACCACAACTACCTGATCCGCGGCTGGGCCGACGGCCGCGTCGCCTCGGTCTCGGCGGGACCGGTCATCATCGAGTCGCCCTATCCCGACGGCCTCCTGTCGATGACCGTCGCGAAGGTCGAATCCACCGACACCGACCTTGCCGCGATCCCCTACATCTTCGACCTTGACCAGTACGAGAACGGCGTCGGCAATCCCGAATGGCGGACCGCCGTCGGACGCGCGAGCTACGCCGGCATCGTCGCCGCCGCGCCCGGCTTCCAGATGCGCGTCCGCGGCATCACGCTCGAGGATTTCCGGGTCCGGCAGAGCGACCGGCCGGTCGCCGACGTCCTCGACCAGCTCATCGCCAATGGCGGCGAGCCCGACGAGGCGCTCGACGCGATGGCGGGCGAGCTCCTCCTCGACTTCATCATGCCCTACGGCATCGGGCGGTTCGCGATCGACGGCATCGACATCTATGCCGAGGACCTCGACCGCTTCCATCTCGGCGAGTTCCACATCGCCGACCTCTCGCTCGACGGCCTCGGCGAGATCGGCTTCTCCGACCTTGACGTGGTGGTCGGCGGCCAGGGCGGCGCGCGGGTCGACCGCTTCGCCCTCGGCGGCGTCGTGATGCCCGACCGCGACGTCCTCCGCGAGGCGATCCGGACCGGGGTCGAGACCGAGGACATGGACCAGGTCTTCGCCCTCGTCCCGACCGTCGGCTATGTCGAAATCGGCGGGCTCGAATTCGGCGCGATGGGCGAGCTGCCCTTCACCGTCGGTCGCATCCTCCTCGAGAATGGCGGCTATGTCGGCCCGATCCCGACGAGCTGGCGCGTCGAGGTCGCCGATTTCGGCGCGCCGCTGACGCTCCTGCCGGCGGACATCCGCCGCATCCTCGGCGAGCTCGGCTACACCGAGGCCACCGCCAACGCCGTGCTCGACATGGCGTGGGAGGAGAAGACCGGCACGCTCGCGGTCAACGACCTATCGCTGTCGCTGGCAGGCGCCGGCTCGTTCCAGCTCAGCATGCGCTTCGGCGGCATCACCCGCGAGATGCTGGAGAACGCCGGCGATTTCGCCCCCGACGCGGTGACCCTGATCGACGGCCGGATCGTCGTGACCGACGAGACGGTCGCCGACCGCCTGTTCGCCTGGACGGCCGAAGGCACCAACCAGCCGGCGGCGCAGTACCGCGACGAGTTCATCCGCGGCCTGCCCTTCCTGATGTCGGTGATGATGGACCGCGAGATCGCCGCCCGCCTCGCCCCGGCGATCCAGGAGTTCCTCCGCGAGCCCGGCACGATGACCCTCACGATGGCCCCGGCCGCGCCGGTGCCCCTGACGGAGATCGAGGAGCAGGACCCCAACGACATCGGCGCTCTGATCGAGCTCCTCGGCATCACGATCGAGAACACGCCGCGATAGGAGGCGGTTCTCGGCGCAAAATGAAAAGGGCGCCTAGCGGCGCCCTTTTTCGCTGGTGGCCCGACAGTCCCAATCGGCTTGCGCGGGTATCGTCCGAACGCCGCCCCTGACTCCCGAGGCTCGCCCTTGAGGGGAGGCGGAAGCTTGCGCCTGGAAGGAGCAAGCTTCGGAGGGGGTCTGTGACTCCCCGCCGGCTCGGTGCCCGCGGAAGGTCAGAGCGCCCCCACGGTTTCGCGTCGGCTTTCGCCTCGCGAAACCCGCTCCCCCTCAAGGGGACTGTTGCATGGTAGGCGCAGGCGGTGTTCCTCGATGGGAGGGGCAGATTCGGGGTCGGCCGGGCTGGCCCTCGGCCCGTCTTTGGGTCCGATTTGGGGTGTTCTCAGCGTGTGGGGACG
>JBFXAJ010000033.1:0-30320 GCA_050184415.1 Bauldia sp. | reverse complement strand
GGCGTCTTCAGCCTCCACTACAGGACCCACATCATCGCAACCTTCGACCTCAACGATCCCCCACAACCTGTTCACCATCTCCCCGAACAGGTGTTCACCTTGTCTCCGGTCTGAACAGTGGGGAGGCTCGAGCGGAGTCCGCCGTCAGGCTACGAGCGCCTGGCAGCCTAGATCGTCGCCGGCACCTGCGACGGGCCGGCAGGCGGGCAGATGAAGTTCAGTAAAGCCGCGGCGTCATAGCGCGAGTCCAGCATCCCGTAGGTCGTGCGCCAGCCCTTGCCGAGCCGGGTCTCGAGGAAGGCGTCGCCGATCTCCGCCGGGAAGCTGTAGTGGAGCGTCGCGGCGGCGGCGGTGAGGGCGAGCTGCTCGCAGAGGACGCGGGCCGAACCCTCATCGGCGAGCGCGACCGTCATGGCGGCGCGGAGGATGTTCAGCGTGGCCTTGGAGGTTTCCCCAAGAGCGCTTTCGCAGACCGACAGCACCGCTTCGAGCGGCTCGGCGGACTTGCCGAGCGAGCGGACGACGTCGAGCGCAAGGACGTTGCCCGGACCGTCGGCGACCATCATCGACGTCGCATCGCGATAGAGCCGAGGCAGGCGCGATTCCTCGATCGTGGCGTTGCCGCCGATGCATTCCATGGCCTCGGCGATCACCGCCGGCGCAGCCTTCGCGATCCAGTATTTCGCGACCGGCACCATCAGCCGGGCGAAGGCCGCCTCGACCGGATCGTCCGCCGCGCGGTCCTGGGCGAGCGCGACGCGGAAAACGAGGGCGGTCGCGGCCGTCACGTCGAGCGCGACGTCCGCAAGCACCCGCGCCATCAGCGGTTGGTCGATCAGCGCCCTTCCCGACACCATGCGATGCCGGCAATGGTGCACCGCCTCGGCGAGCGCCGCGCGCATCAGGGCGGCGCTCATGATCGCATCGTCGAGCCGCGACTGGCCGGTCATGTCGGCGACGACCGAAAGGCCCTTGCCGACGCCGCCGACGAGCAGCCCGAGCGCCCCTTCGAGCTCGATCTCGCCGGCCGCGGCCGATCGCGTGCCGAGCCGGTCCTTGACGCGCACGAGGCGGATCGCATTGCGCGAGCCGTCGGCCAGATGACGCGGCACGAGGAAGGCCGAAAGGCCCTCCTTGGTCCGCGCGAGGGTCACGAGGCCATCCGCCATCGGGGCGGATACGAACCATTTGTGGCCGACGAGGCGGTAGGTCGTCTCGGCGCCCTCACGCTCGGCGCGTGTCGTGACTTGAGAAAGGTCGGTGCCACCCTGCTTCTCGGTCACGGCGGCACCGAGGAGGACGCCGGCTTTCTGGGTCGCCGGCTTCGAGGCCTGGTCGTATTTCCGCGACCGCACCATTGGCAGCCATGATTCGGCGAGCCGCGGCGAATGCGCGACCGCCGCCACGGCCGCGTTGGTGGCGCTGATCGCGGCGAGATGGCCGGCATCGACCTGGGCCGCGAGAAAGAGCCGCGCCGCGCGCGCAAGCGTCCGGACCGGGGCTTCCGGCCCGGCCGCGTCCCAGGTCGAGCAATGGAGGCCGGCGGTGACCGCCCGGCGCATCAGGGCGTGATAGGCGGGGTGATATTCGACCGCGTCGACGCGAACGCCGCGGGCATCGTGGGTCCGGAGAACCGGCGGAAGCTGGTTGGCGAGCCGGCCGAGCTCGACCGCCTCGGGCGACCCGGCGAAGGCGCCAAGGACGGCCAGCGATTCAAGCACCGGCTGCGGCGCGGTGTCGACCATGGCGCTGAGCGCAGGATCGGACGCGAACAGGTTCGCTCCCACGAGCGCCGGCGCCTGGTTCTGCACATCGTGAGTGTTGAACGCTTGACTCATTCCCCAGCTATGGCCCCGCCTGCGGCCTCTTCTAGGCCGCCGTGGTTAACGCATCGTGGTTGGGTGCCCGACCCCGCCGCACGAGACCAATGGTCCTATGCCCGTTCCGGGGGTGGCATCCTGTTGCCCGCAGAGATAGGTGTCGCTACCGTCCGGAACCGGCGGCGCATTGATGCTCCGCCCGCTTCCATACCCTTTTTCCCAGCAATCGGGCCGGCCGTGCCCGGTCGGGTGCCGTCATGATCGCCGCTCAAATCGTGTCGGAAGATCCGGCCGGCTTCCTGCTCGCCGTCGCCTTCGGCTACCTTCTCGGCTCCATCCCCTTTGGTCTGCTGTTCACCCGCGCCGCCGGCCTCGGCGACGTGCGCCAGATCGGCTCCGGTAATATTGGTGCGACCAACGTCCTTCGCACGGGGCGGAAGGACGTGGCGCTGCTCACGTTCCTGTTCGACATGCTGAAGGGCACGCTTGCCGTCCTCTTGGCCTTTGCCGCCTGGAACGGGACGCTTGCCGCCGCTGCCGGCGTCGGCGCCTTTCTCGGCCATATCTTTCCGATCTGGCTCAAGCTGCGCGGGGGCAAGGGTGTTGCGACCTATCTCGGGGTGACGCTCGGCCTGTTCTGGCCGGCGGCCATCGCCTTCGCTGCGGTCTGGCTCGCGATGGCCTTCATCTTCCGGTATTCGTCGCTGGCCGCGCTGACGGCAACTCTCGTGACGCCGATCGTCGTCCTCATCTTCAGCCAGCCGCTCTGGGCGCTGACGCTGGCCCTCATGAGCGCGCTGCTGTGGTGGCGGCATCACGCCAATATCAGGCGTCTCCTCGCCGGCGAGGAGAGCCGGATCGGCAGCCGGGCCTGATGGACGCCGGCGCCCCCGTCTCCGACGCGGAACGGCTCGCCACGCTCCGGCTGATCCGGAGCGACAATGTCGGCCCCATCACCTTCGCCGCGCTGCTCGGCCATTTCGGGAGCGCGCCCGCGGCCCTCGACGCGCTGCCCGAGCTCAGCAAGCGCGCCGGCCGCCGGGTGCGGATCGCAACCGCGGGCGAGGCGGAACGCGAGCTCGCCGCGGCGACGGCGTTCGGCGCGCGTCTCGTCACCCTCCGCGAGCCCGGCTATCCGCCCTGGCTCCGCGCGATCGACAGCGCGCCGCCGATCCTGACGCTGCGGGGCGACCCCGCCGTGTTCGACAGGCCGATGGTGGCGATCGTCGGATCGCGGAACGCCTCGGCCGCAGGCCGGAAGATGGCCGCCCTTCTCGCGCGCGACCTCGGCGCCGCCGGCGTCGTCATCGCCTCCGGCCTTGCGCGGGGCATCGACGCCGCCGCGCAGGCGGCCGCCCTCGCGACCGGGACGGTGGCCGCCTTCGCCGGCGGCATCGACCGCATCTACCCGCCGGAGAATGCGATGCTGGCGAGCCAGATCCTCGCGAGCGGCGGCGGCCACATCGCCGAGATGCCTTTCGGTCTCGAGCCGCGGGCGCGGGACTTCCCGCGGCGCAATCGCATCGTTTCCGGGCTGTCGCTGGGCGTGGTGATCGTGGAGGCGGCGGAACGCTCGGGCACGCTGATCACCGCGCGCTTCGCGGGTGAGCAGGGCCGCATCGTCTTCGGCGTCCCCGGCTCGCCGCTCGACCCGCGGGCCGCGGGGACCAACCGGCTGATCAAGGAAGGCGCGATCCTGACGACGCATGCCGACGACGTCCTCGCGATGGTCGAGCCGATGCTGCACGAGCGGACCGCCCCTCCCGTGAGGTCATCCCCGCCGCAACTGCCGCTCCTGGCCGAAGCGGACAGTACCGGCGGTGATCACGCCCGCGTCCTCGAGGCGCTCGGACCCTCGCCGATCGAGATCGACGAGATCATCCGCTTCACGGGCCTGTCCGTCGGCATCGTCCAGCTCGCGCTGATCGAACTCGACCTCGCAGGACGCATCGAGCGGCATCCAGGGCAGCGCGTGTCGCTGGCGTAAGCACCTGGCGCCGCCTACTCGCCCCTCGCCCAGCCTTCCTTCGTGGCCGCCATGAACTCCGCGAGCCGCCCTTCGCCGATCGCGGCGCGAAGCCCTGCCATAAGCTGCTGGTAATAGGCGAGGTTGTTCCAGGTCAGCAGCATCGCCGCCAGCGCCTCGCCGGACTTCACGAGGTGGTGGAGATAGGCGCGGGAATAGTCGCGCGCCGCCGGACATGCCGATTCCGGGTCCAGCGGACGGGAATCCTCCGCGTGGCGTGCATTCTTGAGGTTGATCTTGCCGAAGCGGGTGTAGGCGAGGCCATGCCGCCCCGCCCGCGTCGGCAGCACGCAGTCGAACATGTCGACGCCGCGCGACACCGCCTCGATGATGTCGTCGGGCGTGCCGACGCCCATCAGATAGCGCGGCTTCTCCTTTGGCAGGATGGCGCCCACGATTTCGATCATCCGCAGCATCACGTCCTGCGGCTCGCCGACCGCAAGTCCGCCGATCGAGTAGCCCTTGAAGTCCATGGCCTTGAGCCCTTCGGCCGATTGCCGCCGCAGCCCCTCGTCGTCGCCGCCCTGGACGATGCCGAACAGCGCCCGGCCCGGCTGGTCGCCGAACGCCGCGAGCGACCGCTCGGCCCAGCGCAGCGACAGCAGCATCGCCCGCTCGATCTCGGGACGCTCGGCCGGCAGCGGGATGCATTCGTCGAGCTGCATCTGGATGTCGGAATCGAGGAGGCCCTGGATCTCGACCGCGCGTTCGGGCGTCAGCTCGTGCGCGGCGCCGTCGAGATGCGAACGGAACGTCACCCCCCGCTCGGAAACCTTCCGGAGATTGGCGAGCGACATCACCTGGAAACCGCCGGAGTCGGTCAGGATCGGCCACGGCCAGTTCGCGAAGCGATGGAGGCCGCCGAGCGCAGCGACCCGCTCGGCGCCGGGCCGGATCATCAGATGATAGGTGTTGCCGAGGATGATGTCGGAGCCGAGGGCGTGGACCTGCTCGGGATACATCGCCTTCACGGTGCCGGCGGTGCCGACCGGCATGAAGGCGGGGGTCCGGATCGGCCCGCGCGGGGTTGTGATCTCTCCGACGCGTGCCGCGCCATCGGTCCCGAGGACGGAGAAGCCGAACACTCTCTTCACTCCGCTCGGAACAACAGGCTCGCGTCGCCGTAGGAATAGAAGCGGTAGCCGACGGCGATGGCATGGGCATAGGCCGCCTTCATCGTGTCGAGACCTGTGAATGCCGACACCAGCATGAACAGCGTCGAACGCGGCAGATGGAAGTTGGTCATCAGGACATCCACCGCCCGGAAACGGTAGCCCGGCGTGATGAAGATGTCGGTCTCGGCCGCGAACGGGCGCACGACGCCGTCGTCGCCGGTCGCGCTTTCGAGAAGGCGGAGCGCGGTCGTCCCGACGGCGACGATCCGCCCGCCGGCAGCCCTCGCCTCGTTGAGCCGCCGGGCGGTCGCCATATCGACGTGACCCCATTCGGAATGCATCCGGTGGTCCGCGGTGTCGTCCGCCTTCACCGGCAGGAACGTGCCCGGCCCAACATGGAGGGTCACGGTCTCGAACCGGACGCCGACCGCTCGGACGCGGTCGAGCAGCTCCGGGGTGAAATGGAGCCCCGCGGTCGGCGCCGCCACGGCCCCCTCCTCCTTGGCGTAGACCGTCTGGTAGTCCGCCGCATCGGACGCGTCCTCGGATCGCCTTGTCGCGATGTACGGCGGCAGCGGAACGTGGCCATGGGTGGCGATCGCCTCGTCGAGCGCAACACCCGCGAGGTCGAAGGCGAGCTTCACCCTGCCCTCGCCCGCATTCTCGACCACCGTGGCGTCGACGCTCGCCGCCATGCAGGCATTGTCGACGACCGCGCCGAACCGAATGCGGTCGCCCGCCGCGAGGCGCTTCGCCGGCCGGGCGAGCGCCCACCAGGTCGAGGCATCGTCGCGATGGTAGAGCGTCGCCGCGACCCGTGTCGTCGCCTCGCCGCGCTCGCGCACGCCGTGAAGCTCGGCCCGTATGACCTTGGTATCGTTGACGACGAGGACGTCGCCGGCCCGGAGGAAATCCGGGAGGTCGCGGACCGTTCGGTCCTCGAAATCGCGCGGGGGCCGGACCACCAGCATGCGAGCGGCATCGCGCGGACGGACCGGGCGGAGCGCGATGCGCTCCTCGGGAAGATCGAAGTCGAAGAGGTCGACGCGCATGGAATGAAGCGGGCCGCCGAAGCGGCCCGCCGAGCTCTACGCGACCGTCTCGATGGTCGCCTTGACGATCTTGTCCGGATCCTTCACCGGCTCGCCGCGCTTCACCTTGTCGATCGCTTCCATGCCGGAAACGACCTTGCCCCAGACCGTGTACTGGCGGTCGAGGAAGCGGGCGTCGTCGAAGCAGATGAAGAACTGGCTGTCACCGGAGTTCGGATCCTGCGACCGCGCCATCGAGCAGACGCCGCGGACATGCGGCTCGTTGCTGAACTCGGCCCGGAGCTTCTTGCCCGAGCCGCCCATGCCGGTCCCGGTCGGATCGCCGGTCTGCGCCATGAAGCCGGAGATGACGCGGTGGAACGGCACGCCGTCATAGAAGCCCTCATTGGCGAGCTCCTTGATCCGGGCGACGTGGTTCGGCGCAAGGTCGGGCCGGAACGCGATCACGACCGGTCCTTGCGTGGTTTCGAGGCGGAGTTGCTCTTCGACCATCAGCTCTCTTCCAGTCTAACCGGCGGTGCGCATCGAGATGATGCGGTCGGGATTCGCCGGCGGTTCGCCGCGTTCGATGGTGTCGACGCAGGCCATCCCGTCAACGACGTAGCCCCAGAGGGTGTACTGGCCGTCGAGGAAGTTGGCGGGCGCGAAGGTGATGAAGAACTGCGAGTTCGCCGTGTTCGGGTCGTTGGTGCGGGCCATGCCGACGGCGCCGCGGCCGAACGGATTGGCATTGAACTCGGCCACGAGATCGGGAAGCGGCGAGCCGCCGCGCCCGGTGCCGGTCGGGTCGCCGGTCTGGGCCATGAAGCCCTCGATCACCCGGTGGAAGACGATGCCGTCATAGAACCCCTCATTGGCGAGCGTCGAGATGCGCTCGACATGGAGGGGCGCGACGTCCGGCAGCATCTGGATCGTGACCACGCCGCAATCGAGCTCGAGGAGGAGCGTGTTCTCCGGCGTCAGCGGGGGCAGGTTCTGCGCGCTTGCCGAGATCGTGGTCGCCAGAAGGGCAGCCGCAGCGGCGGCCAGGGTCTTTCTCATGGGGCATCCTCCAGAGGGTGGTGTCGGGAAAGGGCAATCGTCCGCCAGAATTGCGCCGCCGATTTGGCACGGCGGCGGCCTGCGGTCCATCCTTTCCGATGGCGCCGGCGCCCACATTGCCGTCAGCGCCGGAAGCGGCGCGCCACGGGAGCCGGGACGAACGGCGACGGATCCCCCCGCATCTCGCCGATCTGGCGGATCAGCGTCGCCGAAATGTGGCGGTGCATCGGCGAGGCCGCGACGAACACCGTGCGGACCTCCGGCGCGCTCACCTCGTTCATCGCGGCCATGCGGAGCTCCGAGTCGACGTCGGAGGAATCGCGGATGCCGCGGACGATGACCGTGGCCCCTTCCTGGCGCGCGGCGTCGGTCAGAAGGCCGTCATAGGAGATCACCTTCACGCGCCCCCGGGCATCGGCGGGCAGCTCGGCGACCACCTCCTCCAGCATCGCAACGCGCTCCTCGGTCGGGAAGAACGGCCGCTTCGACGGGTGAACGCCGATGACGATGACCACCTGGTCCGCGAGGTCGAGCGCCGCCCGGAGGACATCGAGATGACCGTTGGTCATCGGGTCGAAAGACCCGGGAAACAGGGCGACTTTGGCCATCGGCAGTCCGTTCCGAACGCGAGGGCAACGATCGCGGGAATAGCCGCGCCCCGCCCTTTCGGACACCTGCCCTACCTGAAATGTGGCAAGGCGGCAACACTGGCGATGAACGGTAGATGAACGCGTGAACCAGATGGCGTTCAGCCGCGTTGCTCTACGGTGAAGGTCAGTTGGAACTTGGGGACTGACAGATGACGAAGCGTTTCAATCTCTTCCTTCTCGCGACCGTCTTTGTGGCAACAGCAGGCGTCGGCGTCGTTGCGGCCGCTGCTCTTGGAAACGCCGATGGCATCGGCGTCTCAACCAAGTCAGACCGCCTCTTCAGCGCCGAATTCACGGCCGACGGTTTCATGACCGTCGAATACCGCGGCGATCAGCTGTCAGTCCTCGCCCGGGTGCCCCTGGCCCCGAACCTCTGACCGACCTTCTCTTCCTCCCTCCAAGACTTGGCGCCGGCTAACCCCGGCGCCTTTTTCTTTTCGGGCCGGGAGATGGGACCCCGCCGCGATTAGCCGGTAACATCGCCACCGATGCGAGGACCAACATCGCCCGGGAGGACATCATGCGCAGAGCTTTGATCGCGATCGGAACGACCGTCGCCATGGGCGTCCAGGCGCCCCTCGCCCAAATGGCCGCGCAGGACGCATTCGGCGCCGCCAACGACCTCTGCTCCGCAGCGATCGTTGCGGACGGCCCGCTGACGGCTGCCGGCGACGCGCTCCGCGCCGCCGGCTGGTCGGTCGACTACGCGACCAATGTCGGGCCTGAGGCGCAGACGCTCCGCGCCTCGGCGCGGGCCAATGGCCAGCGTGGCTTCTACCAGGCGGAGACCGACGCGGCCGGCGGCATCTTCCGGCTCCGCTGCGCCCTCGAATGGCAAGGGTTCGATGGCACGCTGGACCTCGCCGGGGTCGCGGCGGCCTTCGGGATGGAAGGGGGCGTCACGCCCATGCTCGACGGCGGCGAGTACGGCACTTGGAGCATGGAGCTTGATGAGGGGCTCGCGCTCTACACCGCCATCCACGTCGAGGGCTATTTCCTGTTCCAGATGATCTGGGTGGAATGGGGCGCGCCCCGCGGGTAACCCGGTTACCGCCGGGATTTGCTCATCCCCGCCGCTTCTGCCAACGTTCCCCGCTGGAGACGCCGGGCGGACGTCTGCCGGGCGTCTCCCCAAGGGAGACACGCCAATGGAAGAGTTCATCCAATCGGTGACCGGCAAGCTCGGCATCGACTCGGCAACGGCGACAAACGCCGCAGGCTCGCTTCTCGGCCTCATCAAGAAGGAGGGCGACCCTTCCGCGGTTGGTGAGCTTCTGTCCAAGATCCCCGGCGCGTCCGCGCTCGCCGATCAGGGCGGCGGAGGCAGCGAGAGCGGCGGCATCCTCGGCAAGGTCGGCGGCATGCTGGGCGGCGTCCTTGGCGGCGGCGCCGGCGCGCTGGGCGACCTCGCGAAATCGGGCCTCAGCCCGGACAAGATCCCGGACTTCGTGAAGACCTTCATCGACTGGGTGAAGCAGAAGGTCGGACCCGACATCGTCAACAAGGTCGTGTCGTCGATCCCGGCGCTGAAGTCGATCGTAGGCTAGCACCAAGTCTGGGCCTCGGACTCGGCAACTCTCCCTGACGGGGACGTTGCGTGGAGACCCGCGAGCGCGGACAGGCCCCATCCACGACCTCCTCCCCGGGCTCGACCCCGGGGTCCAATGGCGGTTCCGCTGATGCGGAATCGGCTGGATTCTCAAGACTCCGCCTGTGGAGGGGGCCAATCGGCCCCGGGTCAAGCCCGGGGAGGAGCGGGTTTGCAGGCTATGCTCCGACCGAAAGGCCTGGGAGCCGGCATCATCGCTGCCGGCTCCCAGCGCAAGCTACGGCGTCGCCGGCAGCGTGACCTCGGAGACGATCACGGTGCGGTCGGGACGCATGATGCCGTAGATCGTCGGCACGTCGGCCGAACGGTCCCACGCAATGCCCTGGCCCTGGATCTCGAGTGGCACGGTGGCGAGCCACACGAGCTCGGAGCCGAACTCCGGAAGCTGCATGACATACGCCTCGGCCGGATCATGGCCGGAGAGCCAAAGATTGCCGTCCGGGCCCCACGAGCCGCCGGAATTCGACATCACCTCGAAGCGCTCGAGGATCGCCGGCGGGATGACCCACGCCTCGGCGACGCGCCAGTTCTCGTCGAAGCGGACGACCTGGGTGTTGAGCTTGTTGCCATAGGGCGTGATCTCGGCGCCGCCAAGGACGGCCTCGCCCGCATTGTCGTAGTTCGCGAACGTCCCCCAGAACGAGCCGTCGTGATAGTCGATCCAGGTCAGCGAGCCGAACTGGATGCCGAGGCTGTGGGTGTCGACATGCTCCATCGTCTCGGTGTCGAACACCTCGATGGACGACGTCATCGGCCAGCCATTGTAGTTCGAGTGCGAGGCATAGAGGAGGCCGTCGACCACGACCGCGCTGTCGAAATGGATCGCCGGGCCGCCCTCGGGGTCGATCCAGGCGCCGACCATCTCGCCGGTGACCTTGTCGTACTTGCCGATCTCCTCGTTATCGACGGCGTAGAAATAGCGGTCGTCGACGCCGATGCCCTGGTTGGCATATTCGGCCGGCCAGACCTGTACGGTCTGCGACGCGTAGCCATTGGCGCCGGCACCGGCGGGGACTTCTTCCTGGGCGAAGGCAACGGTCGCGACAAGCGCGACCCCGGCCGCGCTCGCGAGAAGAGTGCTGATCTTCATGGGGTAAGCTCCGGATGGTGAAATGCCCGGCGGGAGCCCCGGGCATCGCGGACCATGCGGAGCGTCCGTCTCGGTGGGACGACGGCGCGGCGACGATTCAGAGACGGTTTTGCGAAAGCGGGCCGATCACGATGGCGCGCGGACATCGGGTCCCGACGGCCGGCCGACCGGGTCGAACAGCGGGAACAGCAGAAGGCCGGCGAGGAAGCCGCCGATATGGGCCTGCCAGGCAATCGCCGCGCCCTCGCCCCCGAGTCCGATCAGGCCGATCGCGATGCTGATGCCGAACCAGATTGCGATGAAGCTCAGCGTGCTGCGGTCGCTGAAGACGTCGCGGAGCGGGGCCGCGGGGGCGAAATAGTCGCGACGGCCCATATTGCCGCCGATGAAGAGAAAGCGCACCGCGCCGGCCATGTGCGCCGAGATCGCGGCCGACGCGCCGACGAGCGGCGAGATGTCGTTGCCGTAGGCTGCCCAGTGCACGAGCGCGCCGGCGATGGCGCCGACGGCCGAGAAGAGCAGGAACCGCGCGGCGCCGAAGCGCCAAGCGAGCGGGCTCGCAAACGCCGCCATCCAGATGCAGTTCAGGAGGAGGTGGGCCCAGCCGCCATGAAGGAAGGCATAGGTGACGAACGACCACACCCGCGCGCCGGGGAGGATGTCCACCGGCAGCGTCGCGAGGTCGACGGCGTCCGCGCCCATGAAGCCCGGAATGAAGGCGAAGTTGACGATGACCCAAAGGTTGGCGCTGTCGGTCAGCACGAACGCGCGCAGCAATTGGATGCCGACCATGAGTGCGAGGAGCACCACGACGACGCGGGGCAGGTTGAAGGCGGGCTGCCGCGGCGCGCGGTCGAACTCGGGGCGGAACGTCATGGCACCGGACGTAGTCGTCCCGACCGGCGGCGACAAGCCACCTTTGAGCGGAGGTCGTCGTGGCGGGCAGCGCCATGCGTCGGGCCTGGCCCTGCAATTCAAGTAAAAATGATGCCATCGCGCAGGCTTTCCGCGGCCTCGGCGAGTGTTGGTACCGACGCTTAACGTTGTTCCACGGCGGCGATTGTCTTCGCTCCGCCGCGGCGTAGGAAGCGGCAGGTTCCCTGAAGATTTTCGCGCCGCCGCGTTCCGGCGCCGCTGCCTTGCGGACGATCCCCATGAAGCACTTCGCCAGCCGCGACCTCCTTGCCCACTGGGATCGGATGCGTGCCGGGGGCGTGGCAGCACACCGGCGCGACATCGATCCCGGAGCCATTCCGCGGACGCTCGGCGATGTCTTCATCCTCGGCGACGACCGCAGGGGTACCCATCGGTTCCGGCTTGCGGGCACCCGCCTCTGCGCCGCCTTCGGCCGCGAGCTGCGCGACACCGGGTTCCTCGATCTCTGGGCCGGCAACCGGCCGGAGATCGCGGCGATGCTCGCCGCGGTGCGCTCGGGCGGTCGGCTTGCTGTTGCCGAGGTCACCGCCACCGCCTCGGGCGCAAAGCCGGCCACGTTCGAACTCCTCCTCCTGCCGCTGATCCAGGACGGGCCGGGCTGCGACCGCATCCTCGGCCTCCTCGCTCCGCTGACCTATCCGGCGTGGCTGGGCCAGGATCCGATTGCGGATCTCAGGCCGACGCGTGCCTCGCTGATCTGGGCCGAAAGCCAGGCGCGGGTGGAAGTCCGGCTCACGCCCCGCAGTGGCCCGGAGGCGTCGCCGCAACCGCAGGCCGGCTGGGGTCGCGACCGGTTCGTGGTCTTCGCCGGAGGCAAGGCCCGCTAGCCGCTGCGGCATGCCTTCCCAAAGTTTAACAGCATCGCCGGCATTTTAGTATAGTTCATGTATAACTGGCCTCCCCGATTTAGCGTGGCCTCCGGACTTACATGCGAGATTGCGACCGTGACTGGAACGGGGGCTCTCGTGAAAAGAACAACCAACATCGTCAGGCTGGCCGGCGCGATCGCCCTCGGCATGCTGTTCGGCAACAACGCCGCGGCGCAGACCCAGCTCGCCTACATGGCGACCGGCGCGGCGACCTCGCAGCCGATCGGCCACTACGAGTTCTGCCAGGCACTGCCGGCCGAATGCGCGGTACGCTCTCCCGCTCCGGTTACCGTCGCCCTCAACGAGGCTCTCTGGGCACGGCTCGTCCAGGTGAACGCCGCGGTCAACACCAGCATCGCCCCGACTACGGACCGCGAGATGTTCGGACGCGACGAGGTGTGGTCCTATCCGACCACGCGCGGCGACTGCGAGGACTACGTCCTCCTCAAGCGCCGCATGCTGATCGACGCCGGGTGGCCGCCATCGGCGCTGCTCATCACGGTGGTGCGGAAGGCGAACGGAGAAGGCCATGCGGTGCTGACGGTCCGCACCGACCGCGGCGACTTCGTCCTCGACAATCTGAGCGGTGACATCGCGCTGTGGAGCGCGGCGCCCTACACCTTCCTCAAGCGGCAGTCGGAATTCGACTCCGGCCGCTGGGTCGCGATCGATGGCGGCATGAACGCGCCGATCATCATGGTGGGCGGCTAGGAGTGGATTCAGCCGGTCGAAGCCGGAGACATCCGACTGCGCCTAGTCGCGCAGCTTCCGGAAGGTGTCGCCGGCATAGAGCTTCCAGCGCCGGACATAGCGCTCGGTCGCCGCGGTGATGTCGGCGATCTCGGCCGGCGATAGGGACCGCACCACCTTTCCCGGCACGCCGATCACCAGCGACCCGTCCGGAATGACCTTGCCTTCCGGCACGAGGGCGTGGGCGGCGATCAGACAGTTCGCGCCGATCTTCGCGCCCGTCAGGATCACTGCGCCCATGCCGACCAGCGTGTTGGCGCCGATCTCGCAGCCATGGAGGATGGCGCGATGGCCGATGGTGCAGTCCGGCCCGACGGTCAGCGGGAAGTTGGCATCGGTGTGCATGACCGAAAGGTCCTGCACGTTGGAGCGGCGGCCGATCGTGATGGTCTCGATGTCGCCGCGCAGCACCGCGCCGAACCAGACCGACGAATCCTCCTCGAGCACCACCTTGCCGATGACGTCGGCATCCGGCGCGACCCAGAAGGTGCCGTCGGGCGGCAACGAAGGCTCGGCCCCGTCGAAGGCGTAGATCGGCATGGTCTGGTCCGCCCGGGCTATTCGAGGTCGACGTCGAGGATGGCCATCGAAAAATTGTAGGAGGTCTCGCCGTCCTCGTCGTCGCGATAGACGAGGCCGATGAACTCGTCGTCGATGAAGAGCTCGGCCGAGTCCTGCTTCCGCGGCATCTGCCGCAGCTCGATGGTCGGCATCTTGAAGCGCTTGCGGAAGAACGCTTCCAGCTTCTGGATCTCGGCGCGGGTCACGCGATCGGCCTCTCTCGTATCGGGAAGTCCGGCGCGAACTTGTGGCCGCTGCCGGGCGGAAGGCGGGTTCTAGCCGTCGTCCAGGGAATCGTTCAACCGGTGATCCATCTGCCGTGACGGAAGGTCCGAGCCGGCGACGCCGACGACGCGAGCCGGAACGCCGGCGACCGTCGAATGCGGCGGCACGGGGCGGAGCACCACCGAGCCAGCGGCGACACGGGCGCCCTCCCCGATCTCGATATTGCCGAGGATTTTTGCGCCGGCGCCGATGAGGACGCCGCGGCGAACCTTCGGGTGGCGGTCCTCCGTCTCCTTGCCGGTGCCGCCGAGCGTGACGTCCTGAAGCAGCGAGACGTCGTCGTCGATCACGGCGGTGCCGCCGATGACGAGCGAAGTGGCGTGGTCGAGGAAGATGCCGCGGCCCATCCGGACGGCCGGATGGATGTCGGTCTGGAACACGACCGAGGACCGGCTCTGCAGGTAATAGGCAAAGTCCTGGCGCCCGCTGTGCCACAGCCAATGCGCCAGGCGATGGGCCTCAATGGCGTGGAAGCCCTTGAAGTAGAGCACCGGCTCGATCATCCGGTTGCAGGCCGGGTCGCGGTCGAACACGGCGCCGATGTCGACGCGCATCGTCTCGGCAAGGGCCGGCGTGGCCGCGAGCGCCTCGCTGAAGGCGCGGTTGATGAGGTCGGCCGGAACGTCCTGATGATCGAGGCGGGTCGCGATGCGATGCGCGACCGCATCCTCGAGCCGGTCGTGGTTGAGGATGTTGCCGTAGATGAAGGTGGCGATCTCCGGCTCCCGGGCCACGACCGCTTCGGCTTCGGCCCGGACCTGCGCCCAGATCGGGTCGACGGTCGACAGACCGGACTCGGGACGCTTCTTCGCGGTAGACATTCGAACTCTCTCCTGCCCGCCAGAACCGGCGGGCGTTCGGCTGATCTAGGAGCGGCGCCGCAGGAAGTCCAGCACACCGGCCTTGAAGGCCGGGTTACCGGGCGCGAACATGTGGTCCGCCCCGGGAACGACCAGAATTTCGGCGCCCTCCATCTGCTCCGCGAGCCTTTCCGGCGAACCGGCAAGATCGTCCCTGGAGCCGACGGCGACCATGATAGGAACGCGGAGCCGGCCGAGAAGTTCTTTCGGCACACCGCGCGCCTGGCCACGCATGCAGGCGGCCAATGCCCGAAGGTCGCTGCCGGTGTGCTCCGCGAAACGGCGAAAGAGCCGCGGATTGCGCTCCTTCACATCGGCGAGGCTCGCCGCTTCGAGCGCAGCGGCGATCGCCTCCGCCTCGGGATTGCCGCGGACGAGCACATCGCCGACCCCACCGAGCACCAGCGCCTTCACGCGGTCCGGATGCCCATCGGCGAGGGCGAGGCCAAGCCGGGCGCCCATCGAATAGCCGGCGACGGAGGCCTGCTCGACCGACAGGTGATCGAGGAGCCGCAGCAGGTCGGCGGCCATCGCCTCCGGCGCGTACGCAGCCGGATCGTAGAAGCGGGCACTTCCGCCGTGGCCGCGATTGTCCGGCGCGATCGCCCGGAGACCGGCCGCCGACAGGGCTTCGAGCCAGCCGGTGCGGCCCCAGTTCACCATCGCCGTCGATGCGAAGCCGTGGACGAGGAGGACGGGATCGCCCTCCCCCTCGTCGAGATACGCGATGCCGACGCCCGCAAGCTCCGCAAGACGGTACGCACTCACGGGCGTGCTGCTCCTCCTCAGGCCGGACGGCGCTGGGCGTTCTGGCGCTCGACCATCCACGCCGGATATTCCGGCGCAAGGGCGCTCGCGGCGTCGAGCGCCGCGACGTCGTCGGCGGTGAGCCGGAGCGAGGGCGCCGCGAGATTGTCGTCGAGCTGTTCCGTGGTGGTGGCGCCGATGATCACCGAGGTGACGAACGGGCGCTGCAGGAGCCAGGCGAGCGCGACCCGCGCCACCGAGACGCCATGCGCGTCCGCGATCGGACGCATCGCGTCGACGATATCGAAGGCCCGGTCCTTGTCGACCGGCGGGAAGTCGAAGGTGCGGCGCCGCGAGCCGTCGGGCCCGGTTCCGTCGCGATCATATTTGCCGCTGAGAAGGCCGCCGGCGAGCGGGCTCCAGACCATGAGCCCGACGCCCTGGTCCTCAAGCAGCGGGACGATCTCGCGTTCGAGGTCGCGGCTCGCGATCGTGTAGAACGCCTGGAGGCTGACGAAGCGGTTCCAGCCGTGGCGGTCCGCGATCCCGAGCGCCTTCATGATCTGCCACGCCGGCCAGTTGGAGACGCCGACATAACGGACGTGGCCGAGGCGGACCACGTCCTCGAGGGCGCGGACCGTTTCCTCGACCGGTGTCAGGCGATCGAAGCCGTGGATCTGATAGAGGTCGATGTGATCCGTGCCGAGGCGGCGGAGGCTGGCGCGGACGCCGTCCATGATGTGGCCACGGGTGGCGCCGCGGTCGTTGGGGCCGGTGCCGGTCGCGCCATAGACCTTGGTGGCGAGGACGACGTCAGTGCGCGGCCGCCCGGAATTGGCGATCGCGCGGCCGGTGATCTCCTCCGAGAGCCCGTTCGAATAGACGTCCGCGGTATCGATGAAATTGACGCCGGCGTCGAGCGCGCCGGCAACGAGGCGATCCGCGGTCGTCTGGTCGAGGCTGCCGATGGCGGTCCAGAAACCGTCGCCGCCAAAGGTCATGGTGCCGAGGCAGAGCTCGGAAACAAGGAGGCCCGTGCCGCCAAGCGGATGGTATTTCATGGGAATGTCCGGAATTGGGAAAATGGGGGAAGCGCTCGCGAGATGGGTCTCGCCGCTAGTCCATGCAACGCCCGACGACGCAATTCGGCTACCCGCTGCGGTCACGGGTGCCATGCCGACAGGCAGGGCGCTGAGACAAACTGACCGCACCGGGCGGTAGCGTCACGGGTCCGGGATGCTATGCTGCGCCCGCCGTTGGGAGGCGGCAGACCGCGATGGCCGATCATTTCATTCCGCATTTCCAGAACGACGACGGCGTGCCGACGATCGAGATCGGCGTCCGCGAGTTCAAGTGCATGGGCGCCTCGCCGCCCTTCGACCATCCGCACATCTTCATCGACCTCGGCGACGACGGGCAGGCAGTCTGCTCCTACTGTTCCACCGGCTACCTCTACCGGTCGTATCTCGGCAGCCACGAGACCAATCCGCCCGGCCATCTCTTCGCCGACCACGACTGAGGCCTTGCGGTCGGGTCGCCCGTGCAGCGGACGCCGACGATCGCGATTGCCGGAGCCGGGATCGGCGGGCTCACGGCAGCAATCCTCCTCGCCCGCGCCGGCTTCCACGTCCTCCTCCTCGAGCGCGAGCCGGCGCCCTCGACCGCCGGCGCCGGGATCCAGGTCACGCCGAATGCCGGCCGGATTCTCGCCGCGCTCGGACTCGACGATGCCATCGCCGCCGTTGCGGCGGAGCCGGAGTCGATCGTCGTCAGGAGCGCACGCGGCGGACAGCGCATCGTCGCCATGCCGCTCGGCGAACGCTTCGCCCGCGGCTTCGGCTTACCCTACCGGACCGTCCATCGCGCCGACCTGCACGGCATCCTCCTGACCGCAGCGACTGCGGAGGCGGGCGTGGAGTTGCGTTCCGACCACGAGGTGGTGGAGTACGCCGAGCACGGGAACGGACTCACCATCGTCGCCGAGACGTCCCACGGCGACGCGGAGTTCCAAGCCGCCGCCCTCATCGGCGCGGACGGCATCGGCTCCCGCATTCGCGGCCGCATCCCGGATGCCGCCGAACGCACGCCCACGGGGCGGGCGGCGTGGCGGCTCGTCATCCCGGCCGCGGCGCTGCCCGAAGGGATCGCCGCCGATCAGGTCGGGCTGTGGCTCGGAGCCGCCGGACACGTCGTGCACTACCCGGTGCGGCGCGGGGCGGAGTTCAACATCGTCGCCGTCGTGCCCGATGCGGGGCCGGGACCGGGGACTATCGCGGCGATGCGCGACCGCCTCGGGTCGTGGGCCCGGCCGGTGCGCGCCCTCCTCGCGGTGGACGGCGACTGGCAGCGCTGGCCGATCGGCACGGTCGACCCGCGTGGCGCCTGGACCTCAGGCCGCGTCGCGCTGATCGGTGACGCCGCCCATGCGATGGCGCCCTACCTCGCCCAGGGCGGCGCGATGGCGATCGAGGACGCGGCGATCCTGTCGGCGCTACTCGCGGCCGATCCCGGCGCCCCTGCCGAGGCGATGGCGGCCTACGAGGCGGAACGGCGGCGGCGGGTGGCGCGGGTCTGGCGCGCGGCCCGGACGACTGCGGACCTCTATCACATGGGCACGCTCACCGCCGCCGTGCGCAATTTCGGGATGCGCTTCCTCGGCGGGCGCGCGCTCCTCAACCGCTATGCCTGGATCTACCGCTGGGACGCCGCGCCCGAAAAAGGGAAGCGCCGCCCGAAGGCGGCGCCCTCGTCGCCCGACCGGCCGGATGAGGTCAGACGAGATCCGGCCGGGTGGCAGCGACCGTGATCGGCGGGTCACGCCAGTACTCCGGGAACAGCCGCTCGGTGTTCGCGACCTTCGGAAGGTCCCAATAGACGATGTAGGGCTGGTTCGGATTGTTGATCAGATAGTCCTGGTGATAGTCCTCGGCCGGATAGAAGGCCTCGAGCTGGCCGACCCGGGTGACGATCGGCGCGCCATAGATATTAGCCGCGTCGAGCTGGGCGATGTAAGCCTCGGTGACCTGCCGCTGCGCATCGGTCGTGTAGTAGACGTGGGACCGGTACTGCGTGCCGACGTCCGGTCCCTGCCGGTTGAGCTGGGTCGGATCATGGACGACCGAGAAGAACACGCGGAGGATCTCGCCATAGGAGATCACCGACGGGTCGTAGACGAGCTCCACCGCCTCGGCGTGCCCGGTCGTTCCGGTCGTCACCGTGTAATACTCGGCGGTGTCGGCCGCGCCGCCGGAATAGCCGGAAACAGCGCTCAGCACGCCGTCGATGTGCTGGAACACGGCCTGGACGCCCCAGAAACAGCCGCCCGCGAGGATCACCGTCTCTTGCGTGCTCGTCGACGCCGGGTCGAGCGCCGCACGAGGCAGCTCGAAGACTTCCTCCTGGGCGACAACCGGCGCGGTGGTGGCGATGATGGCGCCCGCTCCCGCTACCGCTGCCGCCACGACGGCCGCGCCCATGGCGCGGTTCACGAAACCCTTACGGACCACGATCGACATGGCTTCCCCATCCGGCCGCGCGTGACATCCTGCGGCCTGTTCCGCTGAATCTAGGAACGGATGGCGCAAACGCAGAATCACAAGGTCGGGAAAGCGGAGCGGCGGCCAACAACTGGCCGTGACGATCAGGCGATCATCAGCTCGTCGTCGTCGATCGGACCGCCGCGGACGTTGCGGAACTTCGCGATCAGATCGTCCATCGTGAGCGTCTCGCGCTCCTTGCCCGACACGTCGAACATCACCCTGCCCTCGTGCAGCATGACCGTCCGCGTCCCGACGCTGAGCGCCTGGCTCATCGAATGCGTCACCATCAGGGTGGTGAGGCCCTGCTGCGCCACGACCCGCTTGGTCAGGTCGATGACGAACTCCGCCATGCCGGGATCGAGGGCTGCGGTGTGCTCGTCGAGGAGGAGGACGCTCGACGGCGCGAGCGTCGCCATCAGGAGCGAGGTC
Organism: Bauldia sp.; assembly: GCA_050184415.1. Taxonomy (GTDB): domain Bacteria; phylum Pseudomonadota; class Alphaproteobacteria; order Rhizobiales; family Kaistiaceae; genus JADLGL01. The sequence continues at coordinate 10,941 of JBFXAJ010000033.1, read as the reverse complement.
GCCTGGCGCTGGCCGCCCGAGAGGAGGCCCATCTTGTCCTTGAGCCGGCTTTCGAGGCCAAGGCCCAGCTCCGCGACACGCTCGCGGTAGGTCACGCGGCGGCCTTGCGTCAGCGCCGGGCCAAGGCCGCGGACCTTGCCCCGGCTCATCGCGAGCGCGAGGTTCTCCTCGATGGTGAGGTCGGCGCAGCTCCCGCACAGCGGATCCTGGAACACGCGGGCGACGAGGCCGGAGCGCTTCGCCGCCGGCCAGCGCGTGACGTCGATGCCGTCGATCTCGATGCGGCCGCCAGTCGGGATGACGTCGCCGGCGATGGCGGACAGGAGCGTCGACTTGCCCGCGCCGTTCGAGCCGATGACGCAGACGAACTCGCCCTTCTCGAAGGTGAGGTCGACGCCGCGGAGCGCGCGCTTCTCGAGCGGCGTGCCGCGCCGGAAGACGACCTCGAGGCCACTGACTTTGATCACGGCTCTAACTCCGCCGCCTGAGATTGGGGATGATCAGCGCGAGTGTGATGATCAACGCCGCTACCAGATTGAGATCGGAGGGCAAAAGGTCAACGCAGAACGCCGATCCGACGCAGATGCCGTCCTGGTTGAGCGCCCATTGTACCGCAAGGCGGTAGAGGAGCGAGCCCACGACGCAGCCGACCAGCGCAACCCAGATGCCGCCGAACCGGAGCAGCGACTCGCCGACGATTACCGAGGCAAGGCCGATCACGATGGTGCCGGCGCCGAGCGTCACGTCGGCGAAGAGCTGGGTCTGCGCGAACAGCGAGCCGGCGAAGGCGACAAGGCCGTTCGACATCGCCATCCCGACATAGGTGGTCCGCGACGACGAGATGCCCTGGGCGCGCGCCATGCGTGAGTTGGCGCCGGCGGCCCGCATCGCAAGGCCGTAGGAGCTGGTCAGGAACCAGCCCAGCGCGAGGACCACGACGAGGAGGACGATTGCGAGGAAGATGAGGCGCACGGTCGGGTCGGTAAGCCCGTGCCCGTAGAACGGCGTGAGGACCGTCTCGAAGCCGCGCACCGACTGGTTCGACGCGCCCATGACGCGGATGTTCACGGAGTAGAGCGCGAACATCGTCAGGATCGACGCGAGGAGATGGAGGATCCGGAACCGGACGCTGAGCGTCGCCGTGACGAGGCCGGCGACGCTTCCCGCGGCTACTGCCGCTGCGGTCGCAACCCACGGGTTCGCGCCGGAGATGATCATCGCGGCGGTGACGGCCGAGCCGAGCGGAAACGACCCGTCGACGGTCAGGTCGGGAAAGTCGAGGATGCGGAACGACAGGTAGACGCCGAGCGCGACGAAGCCGAAGACGAGGCCGAGCTGGACCGCCGTCCAAAAGGCAAATGCCGTCATCCGCTTCCGCCGACCGCTTTGTCCATGGCGGCCCGCTCCGCGACGGGCCAGCAGGCCCGGGGCGATCTCGCCCCGGGCGCTCGTGATGCCGGCTACCGGATGACTTCCGCGGCGCGGTCGACGACGGCCTGCGGGATGGTGACGCCCATCCGCTCGGCAGCCACGAGGTTGACCGCGATGGTCCCTCCCGACGCGAACTCGACGGGAATGTCGCCCGGGTTTTCGCCACGGAGAACGCGGGCCACCAGTCGACCGGTCTGCTTCCCGTGCTCGTAATAGTCGAAGCCGATCGACGCGATCGCGCCGCGCGTGACGCTGTCATTGTCGCCGGCGAACAGCGGGATCTGCGCATCTTCGGCAACGCCGACCACGGCCTCGAACGCCGAGACGACGGTGTTGTCGGTGGGCACGTAGATCGCATCCACGCGGCCGACCAGCGACGCTGCGGCCGCCTGCACGGCACCGGAATTGGCGGCCGTCGCCTCCACGACCTCGACTCCGAGAGCCTCCGCGGCATCCGCCAGCAAGCCGACGAGAACGACGGCATTGGCCTCGGCCGGATTGTAGATGACGCCGATGGTCTCGATGCCGGGCACGATCTCCATCGCGAGGGCGAACTGGTCCGCGACCGGCGTGAGGTCGGAGACGCCGGTGACGTTCCCGCCCGGCTGCGCCACGTCGGCGACGAGGCCCGCCGCGACCGGATCGGTCACCGCGCCGAACACGATCGGAATGGTCGTCGTCGCGGTCGCCGCCGCCTGGGCCGAGGGCGTCGCGATCGGAACGATCACCGTCACGTTCTGGCCGACATATTGGGCCGCGATCTGGGCGGCGATCGTCGGGTTGCCCTGCGCGGATTCATAGAGGAACCGTATCTCCTGGCCGTCGCGATACCCTTCTTCCGCGAGGCCGTCGCGAACCCCGTCGCGAACCGCATCGAGCGCCGGATGCTCCACGATCGCGGTCGTGCCGATCGTGATGTCCTGCGCCATCGCCGGGCCTGCGACGACAGCCGCCCCCAGCACTGCAAAGATGAAATTACGCATAGATCCCCTCCGGTTGCTCAACCCCCGCCGCCAAAGAACTGCACGCGCTTTCGTCCGGCAAGTCAATCGCGGCAAGTGTGAACTCCACGCATCAATCTTCGTTCCGCGGCGCCCCGCGCCCCGCCTTGACCACCGAACGCCGCGCCTTGGTCGCGCGGTGCCGCTCCTTCGACGCCAGCGTCGGCCGGGTCGCCTTGCGCGGCTTCGGCGTCTCGGTCGCCCGCTGGATGAGGGCGACGAGCCGCTCGACCGCATCGGCACGGTTGCGTTCCTGCGTCCGGAAGCGTTGGGAGAAGATGACGATGACCCCGTCCTGGGTCAGCCGCGATCCGGCGAGACGCTCGAGGCGATGGCGAACGTGCTCCGGCAGTGACGGCGACCGCCGCACATCGAAGCGCAGCTGGACGGCCGTGGCCACCTTGTTGACGTTCTGGCCGCCGGGCCCGGAAGCCCTCACGAAAGCCTCCTCGATCTCGTCTTCGCTGATGGCGATCGCGTCATTGATCCGTATCATTGCGGTGGCGCCGTGCCGGGCGTACGATATATCTCACGATGCATCTTGACTGGCCGGCCGCCGCACCCATCTGAGATATATCGTAAGATATAGCGAGGTTCGCTCATCATGTTCTATCGTCATCATTGGCGGCCCGAAATCTACCGCTTCACCCCTGGATTCGGTGGACGATCGGGTTTTGGTCCGTTCGGCTTCGGCTTTGGCGGCGCCCGCGGCGGCGGCTTCCGGTCGGGACGGCTTCTCCGCGACGGCGACCTCCGCCTGGTCGCGCTGGCCCTCCTCGAGGAGGCACCGCGCCACGGCTACGACATCATCAAGGCGCTGGAGGAGCGTTCCGGGGGCTTCTACAGCCCGAGCCCCGGAGTGGTCTACCCGACGCTGAACTATCTCGAGGATGTGGGCTACGCGACCTCGGCCGCGGACGGGAACAAGAAGGTCTACACGATCGCGGATCCCGGCCGCGCGCATCTCGAGGAGAACCGCGAGCAGGTCGCGACGATCCTCGAGGAGATCGAGCGCTTCGGAAAGCGCATGGAGAGCGCCAAGGAGTGGTGGGACTGGACCGACCGCGGATCGCAGTCCGCGAACGTCAAGTCCGAGAGGCAGTCGTCCGCGGCGGCCGAGCTCGACCGGGCCCGCCGGCGCCTCCGCGCCCTCATCCAGGCCGCGACCGAGGGCACCGACGCCGACCAGCTTCGCGCCGCCGAGGCCCTCAACCGGGCGTCCGACGAGATCCTCGGCCAGACGCCCAAGAGCTGACGCCGGCCTCCGGCCCCGAAAAGATCGACCCGCTGCGGCGGGTCGATCTGTTTCCGGGGAAGCCTTGGTGCGCCCCGGTCTATCCGGCGTCCGCCGGGAACTAGACGTCACCCGTTTAGGTCAATTTTCGCGAGCCGCATGCACCGCAGCGCGATGAGAGCGTATCAGCCGCGCCGGCCGATGTCTCCGCGTTCGCCGGCCGGACTCGACTGGGCGGCTAGACGCTGGCCTGGGACGAATTTCCTCCAAGCGGCGATCCCCGACCCCGGCTGACGTAGCATCACATCCAAAGATCTTGTGTGGCGCAGACACCGCTCTCCACTGTTCTGCCTAGTCATTTCGACAGGGTGGAGCTTCGTTTGACTCGTTCCTTTCCGACGACTTAAAGCTATGGGGCGCGCACGATCAGAGCTGATCGTCATCATGAACTTTGACGGGCGCGCCAATACAAAAGAACAACAGCAGAACAGCAACGCAAGCAGAAAGGGAGGACACTCATGCTTGCCAAGGGGAAGTCACTGAAGCTGACGGCATCGGTAGCTACGCTCGTCGCCGGGTACGGGATGGCCGGCACCGCTTCGGCCAATGATGACGTGTTTGCCCAGATCGAGGCCGGCAACGTCGTGATGCCGTCGATCACGTACAACGGCTGGAACTACTCGCTGCTCGACCAGATCACGCTCGACAACGTTGCGGATCTCCAGGTCGCCTGGACCTGGCAGGTCGGCATCCTCGATTCGCACGAAGCCTCGCCGCTCGTCGTCGGCGACACCATGTACATCGTCTCGCCGAAGCCCAACTACGTCTATGCGCTGGACCTCACCAACAACGGCGTGATCAAGTGGGAATTCCGCCCCGACATGAACGTCGAGGAAGCAACCCGGCAAGGTTGTTGCGGCGCCCAGACCCGCGGCCTCAACTACGCCGAAGGGAAGATCTTCTTCAACACCCTCGACGGACAGGTGTTCGGCCTTGACGCCGCGACCGGCGAAGCGCTGTGGCGGACCGTCGGCGCCGACCTCGCCATCGGCGAGACCACCGTCGGCAACATGCTGGTGATGAACGACATCCTCGTGGCGGGCAATGCCGGCGGCGAGCGCGGCGTCCGCGGCAAGGTGCAGGCCTTCGACATCAACACCGGCAATTTGCAGTGGGTCATGTACAACATGGGCCCTGACAACGAAGTCGGCATCGGCCCCCGCTTCAACCCATTCTATGAGGACGACAAGGTCGGGTCGCTCGCGACTTGGTACGGCGACTCCTGGCGCCGCGGCGGCGGCACCGTCTGGGGCTACTTCACCTGGGACCCCGAGCTGAACTACTTCTACTATTCCACCGGAAACTGTGGTCCTTGGAACCCCGACTATCGTCGCGAATGGGGCGTCATCAATCTCGATGAGAATGGCGGCCTGATCGACTACCGCAACAATTGGTGCGCGTCGCAATTGGCGCGGGACGCCACCACCGGCGAACTGATCTGGGCCTACAACATCACGCCCGCCGATCCGTGGGACCTCGACGAGCCGCTGATCACGCCGCTGGTCGATCTCGAGATCGATGGCCAAATGCGTCAAACCGCCATCAAGGCCGCGCGCAACGGTCTCTTCTATGTGTGGGACCGCGCCACGGGCGAACTCCTGACGCAACCTTGGATGTTCGAATACCAGGATGTCATGATCGAGCCTTTCGTCGACATGGCAACCGGTCGAGCTCTGTATGACATCGACAGGTGGCTGTTCACGAATGTCGAGGACCGCCGCCGGTACACCGACGCCGATCCGGGCCGTCTGGCCGATGGTACAACGGTTACCGACTACACCGGTACCGAGGTTGAATATTGTCCCGGCTACGCCGCTCGCAACTGGGACAATGATGCCTATTCGCCCCGCACGGGCCTTCTGTACACGACGACTGACACGGATTGTCTGACCCAGGTCGTGTTCGAAGGCGATTTCGTTCCTGGCGAGGGCTACACGCTCCGGCGTACCTATGGGCCTGCCGCAAGAACCAGCTTCGGCGGCGAAGTTGTAGTTCACGAAAGCACGTTGCAGGCCAACTCGCCCACAGAGAGCCGTACCGTATGGAAGGTGAACAACCGCTACGACAACACCATCCCCGTGATGGTTACGGCAACGGATCTTCTGTTCCAGGGTGGTAACGACGCCGGTGTGATGCGAGCCTACAATGCAACCAATGGTGAGGTTGCTTGGGAGTTCCGCACCGGCTCGCGGTTCAACCAGTCGCCGATCACCTACCTTGGCCCTGATGGCCGCCAGTACGTCGCCATCATCGCTTCGTCGGCCGCTGCCAACACCGCGGTCGCCTTTGATGCGGCTCCGGACAACGCCAACCGCTACCGCCGGTCGGGCTCGACGCTCTACGTCTTCGCTCTGCCCGAGACGGTTGCGGGAGCCATGTAGGAGCAATCGGGAGGGATCACCCTTCCGTCACAGCCGGGCGGGGCTTCATCCGCTCGTGAACCGAAAGGGCGCGAGACAACTCGCGCCCTTTCCTTTTTGCCGGCTTGGGTGGAGGTGATGGCGGATGAAGATGGCGCGCGGAGGAGCCGACGCCAGCGACCGAGGCCCGAGCCTGACGAAGCTACGCGGCCGCTGCCGCCGATCGCCGCTCACATGACGATCGTCACCCGCTCCGCGGCGCGCGTGATGCCGGTATAGAGCCAGCGGTTGCGGTCGGCGCCGAAGGCGGCGCTCTGGTCGAAGAGGACGACGTTCCCCCATTGCGAGCCCTGGGCCTTATGAACCGTCAGGGCGTAGCCGAAATCGAACTCGTCATAGTTCCGGCGCGCATCCCAGGTGAGCTCCTGCTCCTGTCCGGTGAAGAACTCGCGGCGCACCTTGGCCGTGTGGGTCAGCTGGTCCGGCAGGTCGGTCGATTCGATGTCGACGACGATCGACTTCGCGCCGCCGGGCCGCGCGGAGCGGACGCTCCACAGGCCGCCATTGAGGAGCCCCGCGGTCTTCCGGTTGCGGAGGCACACCAGCCGGTCGCCCTTCACCGGATAGGTCTCCGACCAGCCGGCCTTGGCCTCGAGATAGCCGAGATGCTCGCGGAAGCGGCGGTTGAAGGCGCGGCGGGTGGTGTTCTTGCCGACGAGCGTCTGGTCCGCCCCCATCACCTCCTCGGTCGAGATGCCGTCGCGGGTCACGACCCGGCTCTCGCCATAGGTGCCCTGCCCGACCGCCTTGCCGAGGCGGACGTCCGACGCCATCGCGATGATCGGATTGTCGGCCGCCTGGCGATGGATCTCCGTCAGCATCACGTCCGGCGGCGCGTTGGTGAAGAACCCGCCGCCCCGGAGCGGCGGCAGCTGCGCCGGGTCGCCGAGGACGAGCACCTTGCGGCCGAACGACAGGAGATCGCGGCCGAGCTCCTCGTCGACCATCGAGCACTCGTCGATCACGATGAGGCTCGCGCCCGAGGCCGGGCTCGCGCTGCTGAGCTTGAAGGTCGGCGCCTCGTCCTTGGGATGGTGCATGCGGTAGATCAGGCTGTGGATCGTGCTCGCCTTCACGCCCTTGGACGCGAGCACCAGCGCGGCCTTTCCGGTGAAGGCGGCGAACACGACGTCGCCGTCGATCCCCTCCGCGATCGCTTTCGCGAGGGTGGTCTTCCCGGTCCCGGCATAGCCGAACATGCGAAAAACCTGCGGCGCCGCCTTGTCCGCCTGCCACCGCTGCACCGCCTTGAGCGCGCCGTCCTGTTCCGCCGACCAGATCATCCCGCCATCACCGCGCGTCCTTCCGATCGCCCTGGACAGGATTCCCGCGACCTCGCCGACCCCAGTTCATATTTTGTTCCAACGGCCGCCCCTGTCAATCACCAACAGCGTCCGTCGCGCGACGCGCCGGCGACCGCGCTGCCGAAAAATGAAGGAGGCGGTGCAATTCCTGTTACTCCTTCAGAACCGCAATTGATGGTGCGGGCGGTGGGGATCGAACCCACATGGCCGAGGCCGAGGGATTTTAAGTCCCTTGCGTCTACCAGTTTCGCCACGCCCGCAACGCGACCTTGCGTAGGGCGGCGCCGAACGCCGATCAAGGCGGGCACCCCAATCGTCTGCGCGGAACCGGGCCACGGCATGGGGCTTGTTCCCCGCAACCACATGATGCGGAGATCCTCATGAAGCGCCGGTTTCCTCTCGCCCTCACCGCGGCCATCGCCGTCCTTGCCGCCCCGGCGGCGGCGCAGACCAGCACGTACACCTCGCTCGCGCTCGACGCCTGCACCGAGCGGCCGGTGAAGGTGACGGAAGAGCTGCCGCTCGCGCTGTGGGATTGCCCCGGCCACGGCGACGTGACGGTGCTGGTGTCGGAGAGCGACGCCCGCTTCGGGATTGCCTACGGCATCGGGGCGCCGGCGCAGCTCGCCGACAGCAACACGCTGTCGCCGTTCAACAGCCTCGGCGACACGCTCGAATGGCGTCTCGATGCGGAGGGCCAGCCGATCGCGACCATCGTGCGCTATTTCACGCAGCGGGCCGAGGGCGGCGACGACAACCAGGTGCTGGTCGTCAGTCGGCTCGGCGACGCCTCGTGTCCGATCGCCTATGTGAATGCGCTCGCGAACGAGGACGCCAACGCGATCGCGCAGCAGGCGGCCGATCTCTTCGCGGCGACCTTCGTCTGCGACCTGCACACGCCGATGTGGATCGGCCAGGGTGCCCCCGCCTTCTAGCCCCGTGCCGCGATCGTCCGCTCGACGAGTGCCGTCACCTCGGCAGTCGCCGCGTCGAGCCGGACTGCGTCGCGCGACCGGAGCACGAGCTCGGTCGTGAAGCCGCCGTCCGGGTTCTGCTGCGGGTAGCTGCCGATGCTGACGTCGGGATAGGCGGCCTGGATCGTTTCGAGACCCGCTGCGACAAAGCTTTCGCCCAGCGCCGCGGGCACGGTGCGGCTCAGCATCGGCGCGCCACCCGAGAGCATCGGCGCGAGCGCCTCAAGCATCGCCGCCATCACCGACGGGATGCCTGCCATCACATGAACGTTGCCGATGCGGAAGCCCGGGGCGCCGGTCTCGGAATTGGCGATGAGCTCGGCACCCTCCGGGATCCGCGCCATGCGGAGCCGGGCGTCGCTCACCTTGGCGGCGCCATAGCGTACCTCGAGGATCGCGACCGCGCGCGGATCGAGGAGGAGCGGCACGCCGAAGGCCCTGGCGATCGCCGCCGCGGTGATGTCGTCATGGGTCGGGCCGATCCCGCCCGTCGTGAAGACATAGCTGTTGTCGTCACGGAGCGCGTTCACTGCCGCGACGATCGCGTCCTCGTCGTCGGCGACGACCCGCACTTCGCGGAGATCGATGCCGCGGGGCGTGAGAAAGCGGGCGATCGTCCCTATATTGGTGTCGAGCGTCCGGCCCGACAGGATCTCGTCGCCGATGATCAGGACGGCCGCCGTCGGCGCCGGTGCCTCCGAAGTGCCGTTCGCCATGTCACCACCCCATTCCGGTCGCCGCGGTCGCGTATCGCGGTCCTGCGGTTTAGTCTATCGACGCCGCGGAGCGCCACGAGGACAGCAATGACCATTTCCGACGATACCGACCTCGAGAAGCTGAAGGCCATCGGCCGCATCGTCGCGAACACCCTCGCCGCGATGGGCGCGGCGATCGAGCCGGGCATGACCACGGCCGAGCTCGACGCGCTCGGCCGCAAGCTTCTCGACGCCGCCGGCGCGCGCTCCGCGCCGGAGATGACGTATGGCTTTCCCGGCGCGACCTGCATCAGCGTCAACGAGGAGATCGCGCACGGCATTCCCGGTCCCCGCGTCATCACTGAAGGCGACCTCGTCAACATCGACGTCTCCGCGGAGCTCGACGGTTTCTTCTCCGACACCGGCGCCTCGTTCGCGGTGCCGCCGGCGTCCAAGGCGGTCGAGCGGCTCTGCCGCGACGGCAAGCGCGCGCTCTGGGAGGGCTTGCGGCAGGTGCGCACCGACCGCCCGCTCGCGGCGATCGGCCAGGCGATCGGGGCCTTCGCACTCAAGAACGGCTACACCCAGGTGCGGAACCTCGCGAGCCATGGCGTCGGCCGCTCGCTGCACGAGGAGCCCAAGGAAATCGCGACCTGGCCGGACCGCAGCGAGCGCCGCCGCATGGGCGAAGGGCTGGTGTTCACCGTCGAACCGTTCCTGTCCCTCGGCGGCGAATGGGCCGAGGATGGCGGCAACGACGCATGGACCCTCGTGAGCCGCCCCCGCGCGCCGACGGTGCAGTATGAGCATACCGTCGTTGCGACCCGGAACGGCCCTTTGGTCCTTACCCTTCCCGGCTGACGTCATCGCGATGTTGCGGAAGCGTCACGCTGACGCCTTGTCCTCGGTCAGCGGGTCACCAGATCAGGCTTTCGTCTGCCGGCGCGATGTGATTGACGATAGTGTTGCGACCGTGGAGGGCGCCTCCTGGCGCCGGGGAAGCTGAACTCACGATGGTGACTTACGTCGATGCCGCCACCGCCACGCAGCGGAACAGCGGCCAGATCAAGATCCACTCGGCGGAGGACTTCGCCGGGATGCGGAGAGCCGGCCAGCTCGTCGCCGAGTGCCTCGACCGCATCAACGACATCATCCGCCCCGGCCTTCCGACCGAGGAGATCGACCGGTTCGTCTATGATTTCGGCATCGCCCACGGCGCGATCCCGGCAACGCTGGGCTACCGCGGCTACTGGAAGTCGAGCTGCACGTCGATCAACCACGTCGTCTGCCACGGCATCCCCGGCGACAAGCCGCTCCGCGACGGCGACATCCTGAACGTCGACGTCACGCTGATCCTCGACGGCTGGCACGGCGATTCGAGCCGCATGTACACCGTCGGCGAGGTGAAGCGCGCGGCGCAGCGGCTGATGGACGTCACCTACGAGGCGATGATGCGCGGCATCGCCGAGATCCATCCCGGCGCCACCACCGGCGACATCGGCTACGCGATCCAGACCTTTGCCGAAGCCAACCGCTGCAGCGTGGTGCGCGATTTCTGCGGCCACGGCGTCGGCCGCCTGTTCCACGACACGCCGAACATCCTCCACTATGGCAGCCGCGGCGACGGCGTCGTCCTCAAGCCGGGCATGATCTTCACGGTCGAGCCGATGATTAATCTCGGCCGCCCGCAGGTGAAGGTGCTCGCCGATGGCTGGACCGCCGTCACCCGCGACCGCTCGCTGTCGGCGCAGTTCGAGCATTCGGTCGGCGTCACCGAGACCGGCGTCGAGATCTTCACCCGCTCGCCGTCCGGGCTCCACCG
>JBFXAJ010000032.1:0-37379 GCA_050184415.1 Bauldia sp. | reverse complement strand
CGCCGCGCATCAACTCGCCGATCCTCGGCGGCACCGGCATCATCGAAGGCCAGTTCACGACCGAGACCGCGAACAACCTCGCGATCCTCCTCCGCGCCGGCGCGCTGCCGGCCCGCCTCGAGGTCGTCGAGCAGCGGTCGGTCGGCCCGAGCCTCGGCGCCGATTCGATCCGCGCCGGCATCATCGCGATGGTGGTGGCGACGCTCGGGATCGCCTTCTTCATGATCTTCTTCTATGGCCTCCTCGGCGTCTTCGCGGTCATTGCCCTCATCGCGCAGAACGTCCTGATGCTCTCGATCCTCACTGTGCTCGGGGCCACGCTGACGCTGCCCGGCATCGCCGGCATCGTGCTCACGATGGCGATGGGCGTCGACGCGAACGTCCTCATCTACGAACGAATGCGCGAGGAGGCGAAGGCGGGCCGATCGACCGTCGCCGCGATCGACCAGGGCTTCAAGCGGGCCCTCGCGACGATCGTCGATTCGCATCTGACCGCGCTGATCGCGGCGATCGCCCTCTTCGTGCTCGGCACCGGCCCGATCCGCGGCTTCGCCATCACGCTCGCAATCGGCATCGTGTCGACGCTCTTCACCGCGTATCTCATCACACGGATGATCGTCGTGTTCTGGTACCGGACCCGGCGTCCGAAAACCGTGCCTCTCTAGGAGCAGCCAGCCGTGCCCTTCCGGCTCGTACCCGACGACACCCGCCTCCCATTCATGAGTTGGGTGAAGTACCGCACGCCAGTCACGCTCGTGCTGGTGGTGCTGTCCTTCGTCCTGTTCTTCACCACCGGCGTCAATGTCGGCATCGACTTCGTCGGCGGCACGGTCATCGAGGTCCAGACCCACGACCAGTCGCCGGCCAACCTCACCGAGATCCGCGAGGACCTCGGCGCGCTCGGCCTTGGCGAGATCCAGGTCACCACGATCGGCAATGACAGCACCGTGCTGGTGCGTTTCGCCACCCAGGAGGGCGGCGAAAGCGCTCAACAGGCGGCGGTGCAGGCGGTGCGAGCGACGCTCGGCGAGGACAATTACGACTTCCGGCGGACCGAGGTCGTGTCCGCGCGCGTGTCGAGCGAGCTCGCGACGACCGGCACCATCGCGGTGGTGCTGACCATCCTCGGCATCATGGCCTACATCTGGTTCCGCTTCGAATGGCAGTTCTCGATCGCAGCCGCCGCGACGCTGATCCATGACGCCATCCTGACGGTGGGGTTCTTCGCGCTCACGCAGATCGACTTCAACCTTGCATCGATCGCGGCGATCCTCACCATCATCGGCTATTCACTCAACGACACGGTCGTCATCTTCGACCGCGTCCGCGAGGTGCTGCGAAAATACAAGCAGATGCCAATCAGGGACGTCATCGACCTCGCCACGAACCAGACGCTGGCGCGCACGGTCATGACGTCGCTGACGCTGCTCCTCGCGCTCGGCGCGCTCTACTTCTTCGGCGGCGACGTCATCCGCTCGTTCACGGCGGCGATGATCTGGGGCGTGTTCGTCGCGACTGCATCGTCCATCTTCATCGGCGGCCCGATCCTCATCTACTTCAACCTCCGGCCGAGCACGCCCGCCGGCGGGCGCCCGGCCGGCGGCGACGAGAAGACGCCGGCCACGACGGCCGACGCGGCCGGGGCGACTTGAGCGGCCCCGGGACGGTCATCCGCAAGGCGCACTTTCCCGGGCGCGCTCCGATCGACGCCTACGGCAATGGCGGCTTCCGCTTCGCCGGCATGTCCCACCGCGGCTCGCTCCTCTGCCTGCCCTCCGGCATCTATGGCTGGGAGCTGACGAGCCGCGAGAACCTCGACCGCGAGGCGCTGACGCGCCTCTTCGCCGAGACCGACCGGATCGAGGTCCTCCTGATCGGCATGGGGCCGGCGCCGGCGCGGATTCCCCGCGACCTCCACGATGCCCTGCGGCGGGCGAACATCTCCTCGGACGGCATGTCGACGGGCGCTGCGGTCCGGACGTTCAACGTGCTCCTCGCCGAGGACAGGGCTGTCGCCGCGGCGCTGATCGCGGTCGACTGACGGCGGCCGCAATGGGCGAGCGAACCGCGATGGACCCCTACGCCCACGCGACGGCAATCGTCCGCGAGCGGGACCGCGACCGCTTCCTCGCCGACCTCTTCATCCCCGGGGAATCCCGGCCGCACTTCCATGCGCTCCACGCCTTCAACGCGGAGATCATCCGCATCCGCGATGTCGTGACCGACCCGGTGCTGGGCGAGATCCGGCAGGAATGGTGGCGTGGCGTGCTGGCGAATCCTGTCGAAGGGGAGGGCAATCCGGTCGCGGAGGCTCTGATGGCAACGGTCGAGAAGTTCGGCCTCCCGGTGGCCGCGCTCAACGCGCTGATCGAGGCCCGGACCTTCGACCTCTACAACGATCCGATGCCCACCCTTCGCGACTTCGAGGGTTATGCCGGCGAGACGTCCTCCGCGCTGTTCCAGCTCGGCGCCCTGATCCTCAATGGCGGCGCCGACCCGCGCTCCGCCGATGCCGCAGGCCATGCCGGGGTCGCTGCGACCCTCGTCGAGCGTATCCTGTCGCTCCCGGCGGACGCCCGCCGCCGCCAGCTCTTCCTGCCGCTCGATCGGTTGAAGGCCCACGGCGTGGACGAGGAGGCGATCTTCGCCGGCGCGACCACGCCCGCGATCGTTGCCGCGATCGACGGACTCCGCCGCCTCGCCCGCGAGCACCTCGCGAAAGCGAGCGCCGCCGCCTCCGCGCTGCCGCCCGCCATCCGCCCCGCCTTCCTGCCGCTCGCCCTCGTCGACACCGACCTCCGCCGCCTCGATGCCGCCGGCCGCGACCCGCTGAAGCCGCTCGCGCCGGCGCCGCAATGGCGCCGCCAATGGACCCTCTGGCGCCGCGCCGGCCGCTTCGAATAGGAACTCCGCGCGAGCCTCCCCCTTGAGGGGGGCGGAAGGTTGCGACTGCAAGGAGCAAGCTTCGGAGGGGGTTGGGGCCTTACCGCGGGCACTCGCGTGTGGAGAGGCCGCGCCCCCCCGGTTTCGCTGTGCGAAACTCGCTCCCCTCAAGGGGGGACCTCCAGAGCGTGCGGTGAGTCAGAAGCTCGTTACCCCGCGAGCCACCCTGAAAGATCTCGCATCGCGCGGGTGTAGGTCGGGTAGTCGACGTGGAACGAGTCCCCTGCCGCAAACACCTTGCCCTTGAAGGTCGGAGTCGGCCGGGCGCGACGCGCGTCGAACGCGGCGGCGCGCGGGGACTCCCGCTGGTCAGCCGCGAAATAGGCAGCGACGACCTGCGCCTGCTCGACGAAGATCGGCCAGCACGAGCGCGGCCCGACCAGCTCGGTCATGAAGGCGAGGTCGGGCTCGGCGGGATGGAAGATGTGGAAGGCGAGGTCGGCGCTGGTCGCTTCGCCCGTCGCCGGATCCGCGGCGAGGAGGGGGTAGTGACGGCGGAAGCCGGTCGCGAAGATGACCGCGTCGATCGGCTCGCGCGAGCCGTCGGCGAAGGTGGCGGTGCCGGCCTCGAGCCGGGTGACGTTCGGCTTCGCGATGACCGCGCCGCGCCGGATGGCATCGGCGATGCCGCGGTCGGTCACCGGAACGCGGTCGAGGACGCCATGATCGGGCCGCGGCAACCCCCATCGGCCGAGGTCGCCGATGGCGAGGCGATTGACCGCTCGCATTGCGAAAGCCTGGTACCAGTATGGCAGGTGCAGCGCCTCTGCGCTTAGCTTCACGCGGTCGCCGGGTCGGCCGAGGATCATCGCCGGCAGCAGCCATGGCGGGGTCCGCACCGCGATCATGGTCCGCGCCGCCACCGTGCTGAGCTTGAGCGCGATGTCGGTCGCCGAGTTCCCGATCCCGACGATGAGCATGCGCTTCCCAGCATAGGGCGCGGCGTCGCGATAGTCTGCCGAATGGACGGCCGCGATGCCCGCGGCCGCAGCCTGCTCCGCGAGAGTGGTCGGGACCGATCGGTGGTTCCTGTTGTGGCTGCCGGTTGCGATGACGATCGCGCGGACCGGCTCCTCGAACGTCATTCCGTCGGGGCCGACCATCGTGGCGACCCAGCCGCCGGCGGCGCCCTTGCGGGCGCCATGGAACGTGGTGCGGAAACGGATCGACGGCCGGAGGCCGTGGTCGCCGGCGAAGCTGCGGAGATGCTGCAATGCCAGCGCTTGCGGCACGAACACCGGCCAGTCGCGCGGCATCGGCTTGCCGAGATGCGTCGTGTCCCGCGAGGTGACGGTGCTGACGCCGTCATAGACCGAGCTGACGGGATTGGCGGGGTCCCAGATGCCGCCGGCATCGGCGTGGCTGTCGATGCCGACGAAGGCGACGCCCGCGGCCTTGAGCGCCGCCATCGCGGCGAGGCCCGCCGGGCCGGCGCCCACCACCAGCATCGGAAGGGTCCGCGCCCGCGCGCCGGTGGACGGCGTCTCCGCCGGCGCATCGAGCCATTGCCGGATGGCGGAGCGTCCCGTCGCCATGCTACCGGACCCTTGCACGGCTAAGCACTACGGCGCCGCCTCGATGATGCCCATGATCGTGGAGCCCAACGTCCCGGTGCGCGCCAGCGTAACCATGCAGAAATGCTTCGCGGTCGGCAGCGGGACCAGCGTCGCCTCGGGGGTGCCTTGCAGCGGCGCGAGGATGTCGCGCTCCGGCCGGCTGCCCTCGCCGTAGAACACCGTCAGCCGCGGCCGCGGGCTCGCGGCCAGATAGGTCGCGATCGGGTTCCAGATCCCGCGGCGCCCGACGCGGAAACGGAGGGGAAGGTAGAGCCAGAACACCGGCGTGAACGACAGCACGACGTGCTCGCGATACGCCGCCGGCTCCTTCCGAAGGAGCTTCAGGTCGAAATAGGAGCGGAGCTGCGCGCGCGGGCCGATCCAGTGGCGGAGCGGGAAGGGCGGGCTGAACGCGATGATCTTGTCGAAGCCGCAGCGGCTGCCGAAATGGATCGCCGCGGCCGCGCCCGCCGAGTCGCCGATCGCGATATGCCGGGTCGACCCGAGCTCCCGCAGGGTCGCGCGGAGATCGTCCTCATAGAACGCCAGTCCCCTCGGCTCGCCGTCCGGCGTCAGGTGGTACGCGCTCCGGTGCACGTCGCGGAAGAAGACGAGATTGTAGCCGGCGCCGTAGCGTTTGAAGAACGCCTCGAACTCGCGCATCGACTGCCCGGCATAGAGGAGCGCGGCGCTCGAGAAGGCGACGATGGTGGCGTCGCTGCCCTGGTCCACCACCAGCTTGTGCGACGGCGTCGCGTTCCGGTCCTCCGGCATGAAGGCGGCGTCCGCGTGCTCGCGCTTGATGGCGCCGGCGACGTCCGGGAAGATCACGCGCATCAGGCCGCGATACGCCCGATCGCGCTGCCGATAGGCCCAGCCCCGCCGCGTCAGCAACTCCCGTCTCCCGTCGAAGAGCACGCCGCGGCGATCATCCTAGACGCGCTGCCTTCGCTTGTCGCGCCGCGCTCACACCGGCACCGCGGCGAGCGCCATCGGGTATCCCGGGCACTCGACCTTGAGGCATTTGCCGGAGGGGGTGCGGGGGATGCGGTCGACGATGTGAATGGTGCTCGGCACCTTGTGGGCGTCGAGCTCGGCGGCGCAGCTCCGCCGCAGCTCCGCGCCATCCACGGTCCCGGCCACCGCGGCCTGCACGAACTCCTGCCCGTCGTCGCGAAGGCCGGGATAGACGGCGGCGTCCGTGACACCGGCCTGTGCCAGCAGCACCGCCTCGACCTCCGCCGGATCGACCTTCATCCCCCCGAGATTGATGATGTCCTTGATGCGCCCGGTGAGGATGATGGCGCCCGCCGCATCGATCCGGCCGAGATCGCCGGTGCGGAAGAACGCCGCCGCATCGGTGCGTTCGTTCGACGGCAGGTAGCCCTGCATCATCGACGGCGAGCGGACGAAGAGCTCACCGATCCCGCGGCCGAGGCGCCGGTAGGGCTCGGTGTTGCGGATCTCGACCTCGACATTCCGCAGCGGCCGGCCCACGCCAGCGGGCCGATCACCGCCGCCGAAGCTCGACGAGATCGCACCCGTCTCCGTGGTGCCGAGGATGGCGAACAGCGGCACGCCGAACGTGGCCTCGAATTCGCGGGCATGACCGGCGTCGATTGGTGCGCCGGCGTAGAATACCGAGCGCGCCATCATGCGCCCCGGATCGTCCCGCGCGAGATCGGCGAGGGTCCGTGCCATCGGCGGCACGATGGCGAGGATGTCGCTCGGCGCGGCCTTCTCGGTGCGCAGCAGCCGACGCGGGTTGAAGGCGATGTCGAGGCACAAAGTGCTGTCGGTGAGGATCGCCGATGCGAGGCCGAAGCCGAAGGCGAAGGCGTGGTTGAGCGGCGTCGTGACCGTGACCTTGGCCGCGCGATAAAGGCCGATCGTCTCAGTGTAGTTCCGCGCTTCCGCGACCGCCGCGGTCTGGTTGCGCATGCAATAGCGCGCCGAGCCGTAGGTGCCGGAGGTCGGGTGGAGAACGACCCCCGCGCCCGGGACGGCGACGCCACCTGCCGTGACCCCCGTCGCGACGACCGAGAGCGAAACGCCGCCCAGGTCGACGCGGTCGATCACCTCCTGGCCGCCCCCTTCGAGCGTCGACACGCCGTCGATGAAATCGTGGAGCAGCCACCGCACGCCGTACTCGCGGACGACGCGCTCGACGCTCGCCCGCTGGGCACCGGCGTGGATCAGCAGCGGATTGCACCCGATGCGGAGGAGGGCGAGGAGCGCCGCCGGGAAGGCGACGGTATTCGCCAGCATCAGCCCGACGGCATCGTGCGGTCCGAGCCCGAGCCGCAGCAAGGTCCCGGCGATCGCAGCTTCCGCCGCGCGGAGCGATGCGGACGACCAGGTCCTGTCGGTGAAGGCGCACGCGATCGCCCCGTTCCAGCGATCCCAGAGGTCAAGGAGCACCGGCGGTCCGCTGAGGTTCTCGGTCGCCGTGCCGCCCATCGTCAGCCGCTCTTCGCGATGACCTTGACGAGGTGGTTGAGGTCCTTGAACCTCTTGGTGCCCCAATAGGCTTCCGGCACAGTGACCCCACATTCCTTCTCGACTGCCGCGAGGAGGTCGAGCCGTGCCATCGAGTCGAGGCCAAGCCCGGTTTCGCCGAGCGGCCGGTCGAGTGCCGGGTCGCCGGACAGGTTCTGCTCGGCCATCAGCCGGCGGACGATCGCCACGACCTTGCCGGTCAGTTCATCGCCGTTGCCGTTGCCCCCGCCCATCTGGCTCAG
Source organism: Bauldia sp. (assembly GCA_050184415.1). Taxonomy (GTDB): domain Bacteria; phylum Pseudomonadota; class Alphaproteobacteria; order Rhizobiales; family Kaistiaceae; genus JADLGL01. The sequence goes on along the minus strand of JBFXAJ010000032.1, from coordinate 30,139 downwards.
CCCCGCCGGTCCCAGTCGACCGTTGCGGCCGCGCGGCCCAGCCGGCCGAGGACCTCGTCCATCACGTCCTTCGTATGCACCGTCGCGAGGTGCCAGGGCTCGAAGTGGTTGGGATGGAAATAGACGCCGTGCTGCTGGGCGGCGTGCTGCCAGCGGATGAAGAGTTTCGGGTCGGACAGCCTCACGACATCGCGGTAGCTGCGCGCCGCCTCATTGGTGTCCTCCTTCAGGATCCAGAGGTTGAGGAGCGGCCCGACATGCTGGACGAGGGCCGGCACGCCGAGATCGGCGAACAGGCGCCGAAGCCCATCGGCAAGGTGCCGGCTGGCATCATCGAGCCCCGCATAGATCGCCGCGCCATTCTGCTGGTATTCCCGTTGCACGGCGAGCGCGGCCGACAGCGAGAGCGGGTTGCCGGAATAGACGCCGCCATGGAAGACGCGGCCCTCCACCATGAGCTGCATGACGTCGCCGCGGCCGCCGATTGCGCCGAGCGGCACGCCGCCGGAGATCGCCTTGGAGAACATCGTCAGGTCGGCGGGGACGCCGTAGCGCTCCTGCGCGCCGCCGGCGGCGACGCGGAAGCCGGTGATGACCTCGTCGAAGATGACCAGCGCGCCGTGAGCATGCGCCGCGCTGCGGAGCGCCTGCAGATAACCCGGCTCGGGCGGGATCACGCCGCCATTGGCCATCACCGGCTCGAGCATCACCGCCGCGATCTCCCCGGGATGGCCGGCGAGCACCTCCTCGAGCCGCGCCATGTCGTTGAACGGGATGACGAGAACGTCCCGCGGCGCCCCATTCATCCCCTCGGTGCCCGGGATCGCCTCAAGGCCGCCGCGGGCGTCGAGTGCCTCCGGCGAGGCGTGGTAGCGGTGAAACGTGCCGTCGGTCGAGCCGTGATAGTGGCCCTCGAACAGGATCAGCTTGCGTCGTCCGGTGAAGGCCCGGGCGAGGCGCACCGCGGTCTGCGAGGCCTCGGTGCCGGTCGAGGTGAAGCGGAGGAGATCGACGGAGGGAAAGCGCTGCTTCACGAGCTCGGCCACCTCGATCGACAGCGTATCGGGAAAGCCGAGGAGCGTCCCGCGCTGCTGCAGCTCGCGCTCGATCGCCTCGGTCACGAGCCGCGGCCGGTGCCCGAACAACAGGGGCCCATAGCCCATGTTCATGTCGATCAGCTCGTTGCCGTCGGCGTCCCAGATCCGCGCGCCTTCCGCGCGCTCGATCACCAGCGGGAGGTGGTAGTCGAGGACGCGCATCGTGCTGCTCGCGCCCTTCGCGATGCTTCGTGACGCGCGCTCGAGGAGCCGCTTCGACTCCGCGTTGCGGTAGGGGGCCGGAGGCGTCGTTGCTCGGATGACCGTCGCGTCGTTCACGCCATTGCCCTTTCCGCGGACGCCTAGGAGGGAGCGGTGCAGAGATAGAGGACGCGTCTTGTCGTCGGGCGGACGCCGCCGCCCGTGTCGAAGTCCCGGCAGCGGACGCGGAGCCCGACTTTGCCGAGACGGGGGACCAGGGTGACGGTGTCGTAGCCACGCTGGAGATGGAGTTCGTCGAATCTCCGGTAAGTGCCGTCGCTGCCGGCAAAGCCGGTGATCGTCAGCCTGTGGAGCTGGCGTCGTTCGTCGTAGCTTCGTTCGAAGACCGTCACCTTCTCCGGCTCGCGGAGGACGCGGTCGCGCTCGCCGCGAAAGCCCGCCGTCGTCTTGACGTCGAACGCGAACAGGCCGCCGGCCTTGAGCGAGCGCGCCGCCGTCCGGAACACCCGATCCAGATCGCGAAGCGCGGTCAGATAGTTCAGGCTGTCGAACATGCAGGTGATGATATCGAACTCGCGCCCCTTCAGCGACAGGTCGCGGATGTCCCCTTTGATCAAGTGTGCGCCGGGCGCCTTCCGCGCCGCGTAGGCGAGCTGGTGGGGTGAAATATCGACCCCGGCGGCCGCAAATCCCCGATCCATCGCCAGCCGCAGCAGCGCGCCGGTGCCGCAGCATAGGTCGAGCCAGGTCCGGCCCTTGCCGGAGGTGACGTCGACCGCAGCCGCCACCCGCGCGAAGGCGCCGCGCGCCCACACATCCCAGCGGGAATCGAACAGCGCCGCGAACTCGGCGCCATAGATCGATGCGGACGCCACTTCCGGCGTCGCTGCGCCGATGGGAACAGTCGCGACCGGGGCCGGAACAGCGGGCATCGGCCCGACGATAGGCTACCGGCGCGCCGCCGTCACGACGGTGAAGACGTGAAAAACGTGCGCAACCGACCGAAGCGCGGCCGCACGGTCGACGCCCGCAGTCCCGCCGTCTCAGTCACTGCCGGTGGCGATGTCCGCCAGTCGTGCGAGCCACGGCGTGTCGGGACCATGGGCAAGGGCGATCGCATTTGCCAGCCACTGGTGCTGATGGGGGCCAAGGCGAGGCAGGCAGCGCTCGAAGTCCTGCTCATCTTTGGGGCGACGTCCCTTGGCCTTGTAGAAGAGCTGAAGCTCCGGCTTGAGCACTGGCGTCCCCGAGCTCAGGCGAAAACCTAGTTCATCGAGCGAAAGCGAAATGGCGGGACAGCGTCGTGGTCGCCAGCAGTCACCCTCGCTTTCATCGATCATGAGCTGAAGGCACCAGGGCGCGTCTGCCGACGGCCGGCACCAGACGTCGTGGAGGTGCTGCGGCAAGGTCTCATCTGCGGACCATGACCGAAGCTGTCCCGGCGGGTCGGCCATCCAAACGTCGAGCGTTCCCAGCAATTGGCGCGCCGTGGATGTGTCACGGCGCAGGACCAGGATGTCGATATCGGCATGGGTGCGAAAGGGAGTGCCCACGAAGAGCTCGATCGCGTAGCCGCCCGCGATCCACCACCGGAAATGAGCCGTCCGAAATAGTGCCGCGACCTCAGCAACTGACAGCGGCCGCCACGGTTTTGCGGATTCTGGGTCGGGCATTTTGTCCTTCTCCTCGCGCCCCCATGTTCTTGCGGGCGCACCGGAAGGGCTCTGGCAACAGACGCACCTGACACTACTCCGCCGCTTCGCTCGCGGGGCGGCCGAGCCAGGCGTCGACGTCGCGCAGCGCCCGGGCCGACAATGCGCGCTTCCGCGCCAGCCCGCGCTCGGCGTGCTTCATCTTCGTCGCCGGCTGGGGCATCGGCGGGAACAGGCCGAAATTGACATTCATCGGCTGGAAGGAACGTTTCCCCGGCTCGTCGCTCGATTCGAGATGGCCGCCCGTGATGTGGGCCAGCAATGCGCCGAACGCGGTTGTGGGCGGCGGGAGCGAGACCGGCTGGCCGAGGCGCTCGGCCGCCGCGAACCGGCCGGTGAGGAGCCCGATCGCGGCGGACTCGACATAGCCTTCGCAGCCGGTGATCTGCCCGGCGAAGCGGAGCCGCGGCATCGCCTTGAGCCGCAGCGTGCCGTCGAGCAGCCGCGGCGAGTCGAGATAGGTGTTGCGGTGGAGGCCGCCAAGCCGCGGGAAGTCAGCCTCCTCGAGGCCCGGGATCATCTGGAAGATGCGCTTCTGCTCGCTGTAGCGAAGTTTTGTCTGGAACCCGACCATGTTCCACAGCGTGCCGAGGGCATTGTCCTGCCGGAGCTGGACGACGGCATAGGGGCGCTCATCCGGTTTCCGCGGATTGGTCAGCCCGACCGGCTTCATCGGCCCGTAGCGCAGCGTCTCGCGGCCGCGCTCGGCCATCACCTCGATCGGCAGGCAGCCGTCGAAATAGGGCGTCCCTTCCCATTCGTGGAAGGCGGTCTTCTCGCCCGCGAGCACCGCGTCGATGAAGGCGTCATACTGCGCCCTGTCCAGGGGGCAGTTGAGGTAGTCGGCGCCGGTTCCTGCCGGGCCGGCCTTGTCGTAGCGCGACTGCGCCCAGACGATGTCCTGGTTGATCGTCTCGTATTGCACGATCGGGGCGATCGCGTCGAAGAACGCCAGCGCCTCGGCGCCGGTCAGCTCCGTGATGGCGGCGGCGAGGGCAGGGGAGGTCAGCGGCCCGGTCGCGACGATGACGCTGTCCCAATCCGCAGGAGGCAGCCCGGCGACCTCGCCGCGCTCGACGGTGACGAGCGGGTGCGCGCGGAGCGCCTCGCTGACGGCGGCTGAGAAGCCGTCGCGGTCCACGGCAAGGGCGCTGCCGGCGGGCAGCCGATGCCGGTCGCCCATCTGCATGATGAGCGAGCCGGCGCGGCGCATCTCCTCGTGGAGGAGACCGACCGCGTTGGTCTCGGCATCGTCGGAGCGGAACGAGTTCGAGCACACGAGCTCGGCGAAGCCGTCGGTCTTATGCGCCGGAGTTTCACGGACCGGCCGCATTTCGTGGAGGATGACGGGAACGCCCGCGGTCGCGATCTGCCAGGCAGCTTCGGAACCGGCGAGGCCGCCGCCGATGACGTGGATCGGAGGGATGGTCATGCGCGGGACCCTAGCGCCGGAGGTCTCGCGTCTCAATCGCGGCAAAGAGGCGTGGCGCCGCGCCGGCCGATTGGTACAGTCGCGCCGTCCGGGATCCCGGACGGGAGGTGGACATTGCGGAGGAATCTGTTGCGCGGGATCGGCGCCGCGCTCGCGATGGCGATTGCCGGCGCGGCCGCGGCCGAGACGCTGGTCGTCCGCGAGACCCAGTACAACACGATCTATATCGAGCGCACCGGGACGTACGTCTCGATGCTCTTCGGCCGCAACCAGAACCTCTATACGGAGTCGGTCGCCAACACGGCGGACCCGCTGGAGCTCCCGGCCGAATACACGCGCTACATGTCGCTCTCGCTGGCCTATGTGCCGGAGCCCCGGACGCTGCTCGAGATCGGCCTCGGCGGCGCAACGACGTCGTCCTATCTCCAGAACACCTTCCCGGACCTCGACATCACCATCGTCGAGCTCGATCCGGTGGTCGTCGAGCTCGCGCAGGAATACTTCTTCCTCCGGCCCGACGACGGTCTCCGCGTCGTCGTCCGCGACGGCCGCATCTTCCTGGTCCGCTCGCCGGACACCTACGACGTCATCCTGATCGACGCCTTCCGCGCGCCCTTCGTGCCGTTCCATCTCCAGACGCAGGAGTTCTTCCAGCTCGTCGAGGACCATCTCGCGGAAGGCGGGGTCATGGCCGAGAATGTCGAGACGACGACGACGCTGTTCGAGCCGGTGCTCGCGACCATCCAGAGCGTCTTCGACCACGTCGACCTCTACCATTCCGACCGCAGCAACGTGGTGGTGGTCGCCTATAATGGCCCGGAGCGCGCGCCGGCCGATCTCGCCGCCGCCGCTGCCTCGATCGACGCCCGTTTCGCTCCGCGCTATCCGCTCACGGGGCTCCTTGCGGCACGCGATACGATCGGCCCGGTCGATGCTCAGGTGATGACCGACGACTTCGCCCCCGTGGAGCTCTTCACAGCCGTCGAGCGCAACAATGCCGACCCTGCCGTCCGGCCGCTGGCGCCGTGATGGGCCGGTCACTGCGGCAGCTCATGGTGTGGCGCGACCGAGAGGACGCTTCTTCACCTCTCCCCATTGGGGAGAGGTCGGATCGAGGCGCGAAGCGGATCGATCCGGGTGAGGGGGGACCGACCTCGAGGCCGGAACCCCCTCACCCGATCCGCCGCTTGCGCGCCGGATCGACCTCTCCCCGCCGGGGAGAGGTGGGGGCCCCACGCCGCGTATCGGGGCCGCGTGGAGGCCTTGAAGGAGGGACGTCGGAGGCGCCGGCGAACTGCGGGGAGGTTCGACCGATCGCCTTGTCGTCGGAGCGCTCTCCCGCATGATTCGGTTCGTCATCTTTGCCGCCGCGGGCATCCTCGGCACGGTGCTGATGGCATTCGAGATGGTCGCGAGCCGGCTTCTGACGCCCTATTTCGGCAGCGGGATCATCACCTGGGCGGCGCTGATCTCCATGGTGCTCCTCAGCATCATGGTCGGCTACCTCGTGGGCGGTGCCCTGGTCGACCGCTTTCCCACGCTGCGGCTGCCGGCGCTCCTGTCCGCGATTGCCGGGGTCTGGCTCCTCGCGGTGCCGTCCTTCGCGCCGGCGCTCCTCGAGCGGCTGATGCTGTCCTTCGAGAGCGAGGTCACCGGCGTCCTCGTCAGCGCCGCGATCCTCCTCTTCCTGCCGATCACCGCACTCGGCACCTATTCCCCGATCGCGCTCCGTCTCCTCCTCCGCGCGTTGCACATGAGCGGCCGCGTCGCCGGCGCGATCTATGCCGTGTCGACGCTCGGCAACATCGTGGGGACGCTCGGAACCGTGCTCTATCTGATCCCGCGCATGGGCACGTCGGCGATCACCTATCTCCTCGGCGGCGTCACGCTCGCCTGCGCGATCCTGCTGTGGCTCGCGGCAAGCCGGCTGACGGAGTCTTCAGCCCGCATCGAGGTTCAGCCCGGGACGGTCTGATCATTGGGGGAGGGGAGCCCAAAAATAGAAAAGGCCCGCCAGGGAGGAGTTGGCGGGCCTTTTCCTTGGAGGCGTCTGCCCGGTGGGCCGAGCGACGCGAGCTGCGATGAGGTTGAGGGAGGGGGAACCCCATCGCGCTATTTCTAACCGGGCTTTGGAGGGGAGGAATCTCCGACCGCCCTGTCGAGATTGAATATAGACCGAATTCGCATGCGGTGGAGGCATACCTGCGCATGGCAGTCATGCAGCTTCCGCATCGCGTCAAAACGCCCTGCTGCCGCGCAGCACGTCCGACGCAACGAATAAAACGGCGGATTTGAGCGGAAGTTTGGCAATCGTGTGACGCTTTGCCGGGCTTTTGCCCATCAAATGGACGCAGCGTGGCGATCGTTAGCGTTACACCGGTTCCAGACTCGATGGGCAGCTTTTCCGAATGTGTCGGGATTGCGACGATAAAGAAAACTGAATGACCGGGCAAAGGGGAGTGGCGCGGCGGATCGGGACCAGCGAGTCAACGATCCAAGGGGCCCCCTGCGAAAACGCGAGGCCCTCGGCCCAATCGGTGGTCGGATGCACGAATGCCCTGCTGCCCCTTGCGGGAGGGCGCACGACTCTGGCGGCTTCGGAATGTCGACCGGCGGATCGACCGTCGCGCCCAGTCACCTTGCTGCTGTCGAAGGCAATATCGTATCGACGGCCAGCCCACTGAGGTGCGCTTGAAGGATGGCTCCAGTGACCGAGGCGGACCGCCAGACCATCGCTGAGGGCGGCCGTGAAGGTCCATTCTTTGATGAGCGGGTATTTCATGCGCTGTTCGGTTTGGATCGAAGCGACCTAGCCGCAACCGCCCGATCCTGGCCAAATGTCGATAAGGCCGACCCCGACGTCGATCTCGCCGTAGGCGGCGCGCTGCTCAACCTGGCGGGCTATCCGCTCGTGAGCGAACAGGACCTGGCAGGCTACCTGACCATCCCAAGATCGCAGCTGTGGGAGGTGCTAGACCGATGGAACCGGTCCCGCGGTCGGATCTAGCGCGAGGTTGTCCCCGTCGGAGGCGACACCTCTTGGCAAGGCCAGCGTACTCTCCGTCGCGACGTGCCTCAAAGCCGACGCGTGCGACCGGCCGCGAAATCCCGGAGGGCCTCTTCGGCCAGGCCATCAAGCCGCCCGGCTTCGGCATCGGTGGCGATCTTGTGGTCGAACCGCTCCGCTTCGAATTCCGCGTACCACGCACGAAACCGCGCCAATTCCTCGGGCGCGAGCGCAGCTACCGCCTTTTCAATGTCCTCGAGCTTCGACATGCCTTCCAATACCACAAACGACCACCGGAGTCGGACTACTCCGCCGCCTGCACCCGGCTCGCCTTCCCCCGCCGCGATTTCGCCAGCACCGGCTTGAGGAACTGCCCGGTGTAGCTCCGCGGCGTTGCCGCGACTTGTTCGGGCGTGCCGGCGACGACGATCTCGCCGCCGCGATCGCCGCCTTCGGGGCCGAAGTCGATGATCCAGTCGGCGGTCTTGATGACCTCGAGATTGTGCTCGATCACGACCACCGTGTTGCCCTGGTCGACCAGCTCGTGCAGCACCTCCATGAGCTTGGCGACGTCGTGGAAGTGGAGGCCCGTGGTCGGTTCATCCAACAGATAGAGCGTGCGGCCGGTGGCGCGCCGCGACAGCTCCTTGGACAGTTTCACGCGCTGCGCTTCGCCGCCGGAGAGCGTGTTGCCCTGCTGGCCGACGCGGATGTAGCCGAGGCCGACGCGCTGCAGCGTCTCCATCTTCTCGCGGATCACCGGCACCGCCGCGAAGAAGCCGACTGCTTCCTCCACAGTCATGTCAAGGACGTCCGCGATCGACTTCCCCTTGAAGGTGACCTCCAGGGTCTCGCGGTTGTAGCGCTTGCCCTTGCAGACGTCGCAGGTGACGTAGACGTCGGGCAGGAAGTGCATCTCGATCTTGATGACGCCGTCGCCCTGGCACGCCTCGCAGCGCCCGCCCTTCACGTTGAACGAGAAGCGTCCGGGCTTGTAGCCGCGGGCCTTGGCTTCCGGCAAACCGGCGAACCAGTCGCGGATCGGGGTGAAGGCGCCGGTGTAGGTCGCCGGGTTCGAGCGCGGGGTGCGGCCGATCGGCGACTGGTCGATGTCGATGACCTTGTCGAGGTTCTCGAGCCCGTCGAGCCGCTCATAGGGCGCCGGCGCCTCGCGCGCGTTGTTCAGCTTCCGCGCCACCGCCTTGTAGAGCGTATCGACGAGGAACGTCGATTTCCCGCCGCCCGAGACGCCGGTCACCGCCGTGAACAGCCCGAGCGGGATCTCCGCCGAGACGTCTTTGAGGTTGTTGCCGGTCGCACCGACCAGCTTCAGCGCGCGCTTCTGCTTCTTCCGCCGCGCTGGCACCTCGATGCCGAGCTCGCCGGTGAGGTACTTCCCGGTCAGCGAGTCGGGATTGGCCATGATCTCGGCCGGCGTCCCTTCGGCGATGACATTGCCGCCGTGGATGCCCGCGGCCGGACCGATGTCGACCACATAGTCGGCCGTCATGATCGCGTCCTCGTCGTGCTCGACCACGAGCACCGTGTTGCCGAGGTCGCGGAGGTGCCGCAGCGTCACGAGGAGACGCTCATTGTCCTTCTGGTGGAGGCCGATCGACGGCTCGTCGAGGACATAGAGGACACCCGTGAGGCCCGAGCCGATCTGCGACGCCAGCCGGATGCGCTGGCCTTCGCCGCCCGACAGCGTCGCCGCATGGCGCGACAGCGAGAGGTAATCGAGGCCGACGTCGACCAGGAAGCGCAGCCGCTCGCGGATCTCCTTGAGGATGCGGTCGGCGATCTCCGCCTGCTTTGGCGTCAGCCGCTCGGGCAGGCCTTCGAACCACGACGCCGCGGCACGGATCGAGAGGTCCGAGACCTCGCCGATATGCCGCCCGTCGATCTTCACCGCCAGTGCTTCGGGCTTCAGGCGAAAACCGTTGCAGACCGGGCAGGGGATCGAGGTGTGGTAGCGCGAGATCTCCTCGCGCGCCCACTCGGAGTCGGTCTCCTTCCAGCGCCGTTCGAGGTTCGGGATCACGCCCTCGAACGGCTTCCTTGTGTCGTACTTCCGGAGGCCGTCCTCATAGGTGAAGGTGACGGCGGTACTGCCGCTGCCGTGGAGGATGACGTCCTTCGCCTCCTCGGGCAGGCGCTTCCACGGCACCGTCAGCGAGAATTTGTAGGCCCGGGCCAGCGCCTCGAGCGTCTGCAGATAATAGGGCGAGGTGCCCTTCGACCACGGCGCGATTGCGCCGCCGCGGAGCGTCACCGACTCGTCGGGGACGATCAGCGCCGGATCGAGCTGCTGCTGCTCGCCGAGGCCGTCGCAGGCCGGGCAGGCGCTGGCGGGGTTGTTGAACGAGAACAGCCGCGGCTCGATCTCGGCGATCGTGAAGCCGGACACCGGGCAGGCGAATTTCTCGGAGAACAGGATCCGCTCCGCCGCCGCGCCCTTCTTGGCGTCGGCGAGCTCGGCGACGGCGATGCCATCCGCAAGCTCCAGCGCGGTCTGCAGCGAATCGGCGAGGCGAGTGGCGATGTCGGGCCGGACCACGAGCCGGTCCACGACCACGTCGATATCGTGCTTCAGCTTCTTGTCGAGCGCCGGCGCTTCAGAAATCTCGTAGAAGGTGCCGTCGACCTTGACGCGCTGGAAGCCCTTCTTGGTGAGCTCGGCCAGCTCCTTCCGGTACTCGCCCTTCCGGTCGCGGACGATCGGCGCCAGGAGATAGAGCCGCGTCCCTTCGGGCAGCGCGAGGATGCGGTCGACCATCTGGCTGACCGTCTGGCTCTCGATCGGCAGGCCCGTCGCCGGCGAATAGGGGATGCCGACCCGGGCATAGAGGAGCCGGAGATAGTCGTAGATCTCAGTGACGGTGCCCACCGTCGAGCGCGGATTGCGCGAGGTCGTCTTCTGCTCGATCGAGATGGCGGGCGACAGGCCGTCGATCTGGTCGACGTCCGGCTTCTGCATCATCTCGAGGAACTGGCGGGCATAGGCCGAGAGGCTCTCGACATAGCGCCGCTGCCCCTCGGCATAGATCGTGTCGAAGGCGAGCGACGACTTCCCCGAGCCCGAGAGGCCCGTGAACACGATCAGCCGATCCCGCGGCAGGTCGAGATCAACGTTCTTCAGATTGTGCTCGCGGGCGCCGCGGACACGAATGAATTTGGACGACTCGGCCATGGCAGCCTTGGAGGGTCGGAAGGCTCCCTCATATAGGCATAGAACGGGCCAATGCCAAAGAACAAGATGTGAACAAAGTGGCAGGGCTCCCATTGGTGGCGGTGTTCACGGGACCTAGCCGCGCTCTGCTCGCGGCCCTGCGGTCAGGGCGATGACGCGAGATGGCTCCGCTCGTCCCTACTCGCCCGACCCCTTCGCCCGCGCCTTCTTCCCGCGCGCGATCTCCGTGGCCAGCGCCTCCATCCCGTGGAGCCACATCGTGCGAAATCGCTCCAGCCAGGCATCCACGTCCCGGAGCGGCGTCGTGTCCAGCGCATAGACCCGCCGCGTCCCTTCCGGGCGGACCGTCGCAAATCCCGCGTCGCGCAGCACCTTGAGGTGCTGGCTCACGGCGCCCTGCGTGATGCCGAACTCCGCGGCGATGACGTCCACCACCTCGCCCGAGGCCAGCTCGCCATCGGCCAGGAGCTCGAGGATGCGGCGGCGGACGGGATCGCCGAGGACGTCGAAGGCGTGCATCACATTGCGGGAGGAGGGAGCTCGCCGGTGTAGAACTGCCGCGAATTCTCGGCCGCGGCGAGCGCCGCCTCGCGCGGTGCGCCGCCGGCGATGTCGGCCGCGCCCCAGGCGTCGCTGGACACCCGGATCGCTTCCCGCCCTTCCGGGGTGGTGTGGAAGGTGGCGTTCGCCTCGGGGCTGTTGGTCGAGGTCGGGTCGGCCACGTGAATGGCAAGGCCGTAGAAGCCGAGATCCCAGCCGACGCCGACCGCGCCCGGGCCGAACTGGCCCCACATCGGATGAAGCGGCGCGGTGTGCTCGAGCTCGAGCAGCGTCTTGTCGCCCTCCGGCTTCAGCGTCAGCACCACCCACGAAATGCCGCCGCCGAACTCCCAGGTCGCCGCGATCCGCCGTGGCGGGGTGCATTCGGTGATCGTGCCGCCGGCATTGCCCTCGAACTGGTAGCGGCCGCCGAGCTTGAGGTCACCGCTCACGGGCAGGAACCAGCGCCGGATGCGTTCGGGGTTGCTTAGCGCGTCGAAGAGGTCGGCGGGATCGGTGTCATAGACGCGCGCGGCGATGATCACCTTGCCCGGCTCGCCATTCACCTCGGTATCTTTCACGATCCGGGTAATGGCTCTGACGGCGGCGACGGGGTCGACAGGCTTGGTCACGGCATGCTCCTTCTATTAGCTGCCGCTTATATACGTACCAACTAATATTCTGTCCAGCCGTGGCGGATGGCTCGCCCGTTTCGATATTGCCGAAGGAGATCAATCCGTCGCGAACAGATCGGCGCTGCTGGGGCCGCGCGCGTGCGCCGCCAGCCTCGTCTCTACCCCGATGAGGTAGCGATAGCTGTCGGCTATCGTCTGCCAGAGCGCTTCGGTTTCCGGATTGGGGCAGCGCTCCGCCTTGAGCAGGCACTCCTCCAAAGCCAAACGATATCTGCCGATCTTGTCGGGCATCGCCGCGACTCCCCGTTTGTAACGGCGGGAGCGCAGCCTTTTCGCGGGCCCTGTCTCTCAGCCACCGGCGCCATTGAGCCAGCCGATGATAGGGTGAGAATACCATCAAACCCGATTCCGTTCCAGCGAAGCATGAGCTTTCGTCGGAATGCCTTGACAAACCGGGCGATCGGCAACCGAATCGTGGCGAGCGCCGTTTCGGCAGGGGCCGGTGGCGGCTCGCGTTCGAGTCTGGAGGCTGCGATGCCTGCGCGTGCGTATTGGACGGGCCAGATCCGGTTGGCCCTGGTGTCGATTCCGGTGCAACTGTTCTCGGCGACGAAGACGGCGGCCCGGATCTCATTCAACCAGATCCACAAGCCGTCGGGGAAGCGCATCCGCTACGACAAGGTCGTGCCGGGCATCGGCTCGGTCGACGCGGACGAGATCATCAAGGGCTACGAGGTCGAGAAGGGGAAGTATGTCCTCTTCGAGGACCAGGAGATCGAAGACCTCAAGATGGAGGCGAAGCGGACGATCGACCTCGTCCAGTTCGTTGACGAGGACGAGATCGACCCGGTCTATTTCGACAAGCCGCTCTATGTCGCCCCCGAGGACGATGACGTCGCCGGCGAGGCCTATGTCGTGATCCGGGACGCCCTCAAGCGCACCAAGAAGGTCGGGCTGGGGCAGATCGTGATCCGCGGCAAGGCCAGCATCGTGTGCCTGAAACCCTACGGCAAAGGCCTTGTCATCGAGACCCTCCGCTACGCCGACGAGGTCGCCAAGGCCGACCAGTTCTTCGAGACGATCCCGGATTCGAAGCCCGACGCCGAGCTCATCGGCATGGCCGAGGACCTCATCGAGCGGAAGGCCAAGCCGTTCGACCCGAAGGCCTTCAAGGACCCCTATGACGAGAAGCTCCGCGAGCTGATCCAGGCCAAGATCGACGACCGGCCGCTCGAGGAGGTCGACGAGCCCGAGGTCGGCGCCCAGGTCATCAACCTCATGGACGCGCTCAAGCGGTCGATGAAGGAGGCCGGGGCGGACACGGCGAAGGCCAAGCCGAAGCGCGCCGCCGCCAAGGAGGAAGCGGAGGAGGCTCCCGCCAAGACCCGCGCCAAGAAGCCCGCCACGCGGAGCCGCAAGGCCGCCTAGGCCCGTCACGGTCCTTCTCAGCCCGATGCCCGATCGTGTCCACGAATTGGGCGGCGTGCGCGTCCTCGAGATCGACGCTGCCGGCCCGCCCTTCGTCACCCGCCGCGAGGTCACCGATCTCGTCAGCGCCGTCTGGTCGGCCGGCGCCGACATGGTGGCGCTGCCGGTTGCCCGCCAGGGCGCGCCCTTCTTCGACCTCAAGACGCGCGTCGCCGGCGAACTGATGCAGATGCTGACCAATTACAGCATCCGCCTCGCCTTCGTCGGCGCCATGCCCGCCGAGGTCGCCGACAGCACGGCGCTCCGCGACTTCATCTACGAGTCGAACAAGGGGAAATCGGTCTGGTTCGTCGCCGACATGGCGGAGCTCGGCACCAGGCTGGGCGCGGCCTGACAGCCGCGCCCTCCATTGCCGCGGAGTGCCTTCCCGCCGGCGCCTACTGCCAGGTCGTGTACCGCAGCGTCAGCACGCCCAGGATATTGCCGACGGCCTCGACGCGGAACTCGCTGAACCGGCCCTCGCTAGTCCTGACGCAGACGAAGCTGCCGACCGGTAGCGACGATTGCGGCACGGGGCTGGTGCCGTACGAGGCCGTGCTGCATCCGGCATATCCGCGTTGCGCCCCGTTGGTGAACGAGATCTGTGCGCCATTCACGGGCGCGAGCTGCCGGTTGAACTGGGCCACCGCGTAGTTGAGGTCCGCGCCTGCGCCGCCGACCACGCCATTGTCGAGATTGACCTGCTGCTGCGGCGTGAGCTGGAACGTGCCCTGCGAATGCACGACCGGTGTCGGCGGCGGTGGCGGCGCCGTGGGAATGTTCCAGATCTGCGCCAGCGTGCCGTTGCAGTCCCAGATCTGCACGTTCACGCCATTGGCATTGCCGGCGCCGGCGACGTCGAGGCAGCGGCCCATCGTGTTGCGGATGGCTCCGCCAGGCGCGACGTTCCAGATCTGTGCCACGCTGCCATTGCAGTCCCAGATCTGCACATTCGTGCCGTTGGCGTTCACCGCGCCGGCGACGTCGAGACAGCGGCCCATGGTGTTGCGGATCTGGCCGCCGGGCTGGAAGGTCCAGACCTGGGCGGTGGTGCCGTTGCAGTCCCAGATCTGGACGTTCACGGCATTGGCGTTGACCGCGCCGGCCACGTCGAGGCAGCGGCCCTGAACATTGACGATGGGAACCGGCACGCCGAAGGGCTGCGACTGCAGCGCAACCTCGCCGGTCATGAGAAGGACGGCGCCGATCGAGAGAACTTTCCAGTACCTTGATGCAAGCCCGGTGTTCATGTGACCTCCCCACAGCTATCGCTCGGAAACATTGGAGTGCCGGCCGGCGATCAAACCCCGGTCCGGTCCTTTCCGAGGAGGACCAATACTTAGCACGTTTTGGTGGGGATGGTTCGAGTCCGCCGATCGACTTCCGCCATCTCGACCGCTGCCACGAGAGCCGCGGCTTTCATGACCGGCACCGATCCCGCCCCAAACTCCGTCACCACCGATCGATCTCGAGCACAGGACAGCACGCGCGCGTGGATGTTTGCCTGGCTGGCCGCAGCTGTGCACCGTCACAACGCGCGTGACGTCGCCTTGCGCCCGACCTGCGTGGAGGCGTCGCGATCGGTCTCTGAGTCTACGCCGCGATCTCCGCGCCGAGCATCTCCTCCCACCCTTTGGTGAGAAACCGCGCGAAGGCGCTGTTGCGCCTCGTCATCCGGACATAGGCCGCCCGGATGTCGAGGAGGAGAGTGATGCGGCGGCTCGGGCTGAGGAGCTCGCCGGTGTCGTGAGTTGCGACCGGCCGGAAGCCCAGCACCTCGGTGTGGAACCGGTACGGGCTATGCGGGTCGTCCTCGAGGATGTCGGTCACGTAGTGGGTGTAGCCGCGCGACAGCGTCTCGAGCGTCGCCGCACGCATCATCGCCACCGGCAGCATCCAGCTCCGCCGCACCTCGGCAAGAGTCGCGAGCCGCCCGATCTCCGCGACCCGGGCGCCGCGGAGGAGGTCCTCGACGTCGAGCGTGGGATCGATGAAGCGCAGGCCGTAGCGGCGATACTCCTCGATCGGCGGATCGTAGCTGACGCGGGTGACGCCGACCGGCTGGTCCCCGATGGTGGCGAGGAACCATGCGACCGCCCGATGCCCTGGATCGGACGCCGGGAACAGCGGCTCGACGGTCGTGATCCACCTCTTCTCGCGCAGATAGGTGCCGCCAAGGACGCCCAGCACGGCCTTGCGGTCCGGCTCGGTCATGACACGGCGCACATCGATCGGCGGGTGGTGCATGAGCGTTACCTGTCCGGCTTGAGCCAAGTCTTTCCCGAGAGCCGCGCAATCTCGCCCATGATGGCGGCGTGCCAGTCGGCCACCGCGGGACGGTCGAGGGCGGAGCGTCGTGGCGCTGGCGCGATGGGAGCGCCGATCGCGAAGGAGAGGACCTTTCGCCCCGCGCCGTCGCCGCCGCGGACGCGGATGCCCACCGGCACGACGGGCGTCCCGGTCGCCAGCGACAGCCAGGCGGCTCCGCTGTCGCCGGGCAGCAGCTCGGTGCCGCTGCGGTTGACGGTCCCTTCCGGGAAGAGGCCTATCGCGCGGCCGTCGCGCAGCAGCGAACGGGCGCGGCGGAGCGGACCGATCGGGTCGGCATGGCGCGACCGGAAGCGGTCGAGCACCTTCGGCCGCGCCGGCTTCCGGCTGACGGTGATCGTACCGCCGCGGTCGAACAGGAAGCCCACGCCGGGAAAGAGGCGGAAATTCCAGTCGGCGAGGAAATGGACGACGCGCCCGCCGCGAAGGAGGGCGAGGAGCGCCGGGAGGTAGACGACCTCGCGCCGCGAGCTGTGATTGGCGACCAGGATGAAGGGGTCGTTCGCCGGCGCGATGTGGCGAAGACCGTCGATCTCGTCGACGCCGAGCCGGGCGAGGAGGGCCGCGGCGCGCAACAATACGCGGTCCGCGAGGCGCTGCAGCGCGAGCCGCCGGCCGAGAATCTCGGCAATGGTCGGCATTCCCGGCTCGGGAAGTTCCAGCGTCTCGGCGGACTGCATCTCCGGCATCGGCGCCCCGCGTCCGGCCATCGCCGCGGCTCCGGCCGCTGACATCGGCCCCTGGAACCGACTCGGTCCGAACGCGTCTGACTTTGACGGCCGCCTGTGACGGTCGGATAACTCTTCCGCGGCAGTCTGTTGGCAGTCAGCTGCGGCATGCATGCCGGGGCCGGACGCGAACGATTTGCCGGGAAAGGGAGCCGCGCGGGCGCGGCAGAGCCGACGATGGCCAAAGACGATCTCCTCAAGACCTATCGCGAGAAGCGCGACTTCAAGAAGACCGCCGAGCCGTCGGGCGAGGGCCAGAAGCGGAAGGCCGGCGGCAACCGCTACCTCGTGCAGAAGCACGACGCGACGCGGCTCCATTTCGACTTCCGGCTCGAGAAGGACGGCGTGCTGAAGAGCTGGGCGGTCACGCGCGGGCCGAGCCTCGACCCCAAGGATAAGCGCCTTGCGGTCCGCACCGAGGACCACCCGCTCGACTATGGCGACTTCGAAGGCACGATCCCGAAGGGCGAGTATGGCGGCGGCACCGTCATGCTGTGGGACGAGGGCACCTGGGAGCCCCTGCCGGGCGAGGACCTCCTCGACGAGGGCAAGCTGAAGTTCCGCCTCGACGGCGAACGCCTCAAGGGCAACTGGATGCTCGTCAGGATCAAGAACAACCGCGACCGCCGCTCGAAGGCCGAGAACTGGCTGCTGTTCAAGGAGCGCGACCAGTATGCCGTGACTGAAGGGGTGCCGATTATCGATCGCGCGCTGACGAGCGTCGTCAGCGGGCGGACGATGGAGGAGATCGCCGCGGGCAATGTCGAGTGGACCCGCGCGGGACGCCGGATGAAGGAGACGCCGGCGGCCGAGAAGAAGGCTCCGCGGCCGAGCGACGCCGGCCCAAAGCTGCCGATGCCGAAATTTGTCGAGCCGCAGATGGCGACCTTGGTGGAGGCGCCGCCGAAGGGCGACGAATGGGTCCACGAGATCAAATATGACGGGTACCGTGCGATCGCAGCGATGTCCGGCGGCGAGGTCCGCATCTATACCCGCAACGGCCTCGACTGGACCGACCGCTTCCGCGGGATCGTGACCCCGATCGCCGATTTGCCGGCTAAGTCCGTGCTCCTCGACGGCGAGGTCGCGGTGCCGGGCGCCGACGGCAAGACCGACTTCGCCGCGCTCCAGGCGGCGATGGCGAATGAGGGCCGGGGCCGGGGCCTCGTCTACTACCTCTTCGACCTCCTCGAGATCGACGGCGAGGACCTCCGCCGCAAGCCGCTCGTAGAGCGGAAGGCACGGCTTGCGGAGCTCCTCAAGGATAGCCCCAAGGGCGGTCCCCTGATCTATTCGGAGCATCTCGAAGGCGACGGCGCCGCGGTCTATGCGCACGCGGAGGAGCTCGGCCTCGAGGGCATCATCTCGAAGCGCCGCGACGCGGTCTACCGCTCCGACCGCGGCAGGACCTGGCTCAAGGTGAAGACGGGCCAGAGCGACGAGTTCCTCGTCGTCGGCTGGGAGAAGTCGGAGGTGAAGGGCAAGCGTTTCGCTGCGTTGCTGCTGGCAACCCGCGAGGGCAAGGACCTCGTCTATCGCGGCAAGGTGGGCTCCGGCTTCGGGGTCCGCGAGCAGGAGGCGATCTGGCCCGAGCTCGAGAAGCGGATCGTGAAGACGCCGCCGGTCGAGGTCCCGCGCGAGTTCGTCCGCAACGTGCAGTTCGTGAAGCCCGAGCTCGTGGTCGAGGCTAACTACCGCGGCATCTCTTCGGACAATCTGTTGCGGCAGGCGAGCTTCAAGGCGATCCGCCGGGATAAGACGGCTAAAGATGTCGACGCGCTCGATGAGCCGGTCGATGTCGAGGAGGCGGAGGAGGTGGCTGCCAGGGAGGCGAAGCCGGCGCGCCGTCGCAAGGCCGCCGCGAGAGGCGAGGCCGTCCCCCCTCCGAACCCGTCGCGCTCCGCGCGCCGCGTGCCGCCTCCCCTCGAGGGGGAGGCTCGGGAGGATGACGGGCGCGCGGAGGACCCCGAGCCGCTGAAGCCGCGACGCGCTGCCGCCGCCGCGAAGCGCACCGACGGCGAGAATGAAGCTTCGAAAGCGGCCGCTGCCAAAGCTAAGCCAAAGCCCGGCGCGAAGGCCAAGGCCCGTCGCCAGCGCACGGCTCCGAGCTCCCCCTCGGAGGGGGAGCCGGCCGAGCAAGGCGAAGCCGACGCGAAGCCGGTGGGGGGGCCGGGCCGTAAGGCTAGGACGAGAGGCGAGGCCGTCCCCCCTCCGAACCCGTCGCGCTCCGCGCGCCGGGTTCCGCCTCCCCTCCAGGGGGAGGCTCGGGAGAATGACGAGCGTGCGGGGAAGGACGCCCCCGCCCCAAAGCGCAAGACCAACATCATCACCATCGAGCGCGACAAGGACGGCAACGCGATCGAGATCGAGGGCGTGAAGGTCACCAACCCCACGCGCATCCTCTTCCCCGACCGCAAGATCACCAAGCGCCAGCTCATCGAGTACCAGCTCGCGATCGCCGACCGCATCCTGCCGCACGTCGCCAACCGGCCGCTCAGCCTGGTACGCTGCCCGCGCGGGGCGGAGCAGGACTGCTTCTTCCAGAAGCATGCCTCGGAGGGCTTCCCGGCCCAGTTCAAGCCGATCGAGATCCGCGAGAAGGAAGGCACCGACATCTACCTCTACATCGAGGACAAGCGTGGCCTCGTCGCCGCCGTGCAGATGGGCGCGCTCGAGCTCCACATCTGGGGCTCGCATGCCGACAGGCTCGAATATCCCGACCGCCTCGTGTTCGATTTCGACCCCGACCCGGACATCCCGTTCCAGGCGGTGAAGGACGGCGCGCTCGAGATGCGGGAGCGGCTGAAGCAGCTCGGCCTCGTCTCGTTCTGCATGGTGACCGGCGGCAAGGGCCTCCACGTCGTGGTGCCGCTGACGCCGAAGCACGAATGGCCGGGGGTCCGCGCGTTCGCCGAGGCGCTCGCGCGGCTGATGGCACAGGAGGACCCGAAACGCTATCTCGCGGTGATGTCGAAGGCGGAGCGGAAGGGCCGCATCTTCATCGACTATCTCCGCAACGGCCGCGGCGCGACCGCGATCTCGCCGTTCTCGACCCGCGCCCGGAAGGGCGCGCCGCTGTCCTGGCCGGTGACCTGGAAAGCGCTCGACACGCTCGAAGGCGCGAACCTCGTTACCGTCGAGAATTTTGCCGAGCGGCTGAAGTCCGAGCGCGGTGACCCCTGGCGCGGCTATTTCGACGTCGACCAGGTGCTGCCGCTGTAGGAGCGGCAGCCATCCGGTGCATCGTAGGGCGCAGGGAAAGCGAGACGGGCGGTCCCTGTTTCGTGAACCGCCTCGGCCGCCGACTACGGCCGCGAACATTTCCCCCACGGCGGCCGAGACGCGTCCGCGAGGAAATTCTTGTCGCGTCGCCGGAGGCGTTCCCCGCTTCCACTGTGACGTGCGTCACCACGGGCCGCGTCGGCCCGCATTAATACTGGGGTTGCCTGCGAAGAGGGGATCGGAGCGTCAGCGGGGGACGACGATCCTGGGGATGCCGCAACCCACCCCCGGCATCGTCCGCGGGGCGACCGCGCCGTTCCGGAGGCACGGCCGCGCCGCACTCCCGATTCGCCTGGCCGTTCGCCATGCCGCCGCCGGTACGTGGCGGCAGGCGGGGGGCAGGGGGCCGGTTCCTCCCGAGCCGGCCCCCTCGAACGCTACGAGAACTGTTTTGCCGGCAAAATACTGATCTCCGGCGACGGCCGCGCCTCGCGCGCACGACCCTCGAAATGATCCGTGGTCGCCGTCGCGCCATTGCACCCGTTCGGTTCCCGGTCTGGCGCCGCTGCGGCCCTCACAGGAAACCGAGCCGCGACAAAACCGGTGCGGTTACGGGTTTCACCTGAGTGTCAAACGCCGGCAACCGCCCTCCCTTTGACTGCCCCATGGCTGGGGAGCCAATGGGGAGAAACCCGGTGAATTCCATTCGCTTCTACGATCGGGCGGTCGCGCGGCTCTCGCGGCGCCAATTCATGAACGCAGCGTGGTCGCTCGGCCTTGCCGCCATCATTACCCCGACGGTCTCGCGCTTTGCTCTCGCGCAGCCGCTCTTCACCTCCTATCCCTTCACCCTCGGC
Source organism: Bauldia sp. (assembly GCA_050184415.1). Lineage (GTDB taxonomy): Bacteria > Pseudomonadota > Alphaproteobacteria > Rhizobiales > Kaistiaceae > JADLGL01. The sequence continues at coordinate 9,762 of JBFXAJ010000032.1, read as the reverse complement.
GTGGCCTCCGGCGACCCGATGGCGGACGGCGTGGTGCTCTGGACCCGTCTCGCGCCCGATCCGCTCAATGGCGGCGGCATGCCGATGGCGCCGGTCGAGGTCGGGTACGAGGTCGCGGCCGATGCCGGCTTCGCCAATGTCGTGCAGACCGGCGCCGCGCTCGCCCGGCCGGAGCTCGGCCACAGCGTCCATGTCGAGCTCACCGGCCTCGAGCCGGCGCGCGAATATTGGTACCGCTTCCGGGCCGGCAACGAGGTCAGCCAGGTCGGCCGCGCCGTCACCGCGCCGGCGATGGGCGCTGCCGTCGACCAGCTCCGCTTCGGCGTCTGCGGCTGCAATCACTACGAGACCGGCTATTTCACCGCCTTCCGCCGCATGGCGGAGGAGAATTTCGACTTCGTCTTCCACACCGGCGACTACATCTATGAAGGCCGCGCCGATGGCGGCCGGAACGAGCGCGTCCGGCAGCATAACGGCCAGGAGATCTACACCCTGGTCGACTACCGGAACCGCTATGCGCTCTACAAGGGCGATGACGACTTCAAGGCGCTCCATGCCTCCACGCCGATGATCGTCTCCTGGGACGATCATGAGGTGGAGAACAATTACACCGAGATCGACGAGAACGACGTGCCGCCGGAGGTGTTCGCGCTCCGGAGAGCGGCCGCCTATCAGGCCTGGTACGAGAACATGCCGGTCCGCCTCAGCCAGATCCCGGAGGGCAGCCACCTGACGATGTTCCGCCGGCTCATCTTCGGCGACCTCATCGACTTCAGCGTGCTGGACACGCGCCAGTACCGCTCCAACCAGGCCTGCGGCGACGGCGCGCGCACCGACTGCGCCGAGGCGCTCGACGAGAACCGGACGATGCTCGGGTCGGACCAGGAGCGCTGGCTGTTCGACAATCTCGCCACCGCACGCGCGCGCTGGACCGTGCTCGGCCAGCAGGTGCCGATCTATGCCCGCGACTTCTCGGCCGCGGCGCCGGACGGCCAGTTCTCGATGGACAAATGGGACGGCTATGTCGCGGCCCGCAACCGTCTCAACGCCCGTCTCATCGAGACCGGCGCGCCGAACCCGGTCGCTTTCTCTGGCGACGTTCACCTCGCCTATGGCGCGGACCTCAAGGCCGACTATACAGACCCCGATTCGCAGACCGTCGGCGTCGAGTTCACCAACACCTCGATCACGTCGAACGGCGACGGCACCGACGTGGCCGGGAACTGGGAGCAGATCCGCGGCGACAACCCGCACATCAAGTATCACAGCGCCCGCCGCGGCTATATCGGCGTCACCGCCACCAACGACACGCTGCGGTCGGACTTCATGATCCTCGACGCGGTGACCACACCTGACCTGCCCACGCGGGTCGGCGCTTCGCTGGTCGTCGAAGCCGGCCGGCCGGGGGCGCAGGCCGCGTAGGTTAGCCGACGACAATCGGGCGGCGGTGTACGCAACTCCCGCCGCCCGACCAGCCTCCCGGCGGGCCGCCGGCGCTAACCGACGATCTTCCAGTATGAGTCCTTCCGCACCACCAACCCTTCGCGGAACGTATAGAAATCGCAGCCCCACACCTCGGTCCGCGTCCCGTCGCGGGCGGTGCCGGTGAGGAGCCATTTCGACATCCCGGTCCGCTCCGCCTCGTCCACGAAATGCTCGGCGTTGCCGTAGTGCACGTCGGGAAGGCCTTCGAAGCGGCCGGCGAGGGCCTGGCGGATGGCGGGGTTGCCTTCGTAGCGGGAACCCCACGGGGCAGCGCCGCGCGGCATTTCGAGGATCGCGTCGTCGGCGAAGAAGGCCATGATGCGGTCAAGGTCGTGGGCGTTGAAGGCGTCGCACAGCGCGACAAGGGTCGACCGGATGTCCATCGCCGCCTCCGCCTTGTCGGGGTCTCCAATCTAGCCGCGTCGTTCACGGTGCGGCTAGGTCGTCCCTTGAACACGGCGCGCCTCGGCCACGTTGATCGAGCAGTCCCCGACGCCGGCCCCCCCATGTCCCTCAGAGCGGTCGAATGTCTTGCCGCGCCGGATCATAGCGCCGAACGGGGACCTACCCCGGCATCGTCACCACGACCTTCCCCCGCGCCCGCAGCGTCTCGAGATAAGCGATCGCGGCCGGCACTTCCGCGAAGGGATAGGTCCGGTCGATCGCCGGCCTGAGCTTGCCGGAATCGGCGAGGGCGGCGAGCTCGACGAGGTCCGCGGCGCTGCCCTTGGCGTTGACCTGGCGGATGCGCTTGCCGCCGCGAAGGGCGACGCCGAGCATCTTCCGCACCACCGTGAAGCCGGTGACGGCGCACGCGCCGTCGGGCGCGAGCGTGCGGCGGAGGGCGGCGACCCCGCGATTGCCGATCGCATCGAGGATGCGGTCATAGGGGCCGGTGATCGTGAAATCCGCCTTCGTGTAGTCGATGACCCGGTCGGCGCCGAATGAACGGACCAGGTCGATGTTCCGGGTCGAGGTGACGCCGGTCACGTCCGCGCCGGCAGCCTTTGCGAGCTGCACGGCGAAATGGCCGACGCCGCTCGACGCGCCGTTCACGAGGACGCGCTGGCCGGGCCGGATCGGGCCATGGGCGCGAAAGCCCTGGAGCGCGGTGATCGCCGCCATGGGAACGGCCGCCGCTTCCTCGAAGGTCAGGGCCGCGGGCTTCGGCGCCACGACCGTGACCGGCGCGGTCGTGAATTCGGCGAAGCCGCCGAACTGCTCGTCGAGGAGGTTCGCATATACCGCGTCGCCCGGCCTGAAGGCGGTGACGCCGCTGCCGACCGCCTCGATGGTCCCGGCGACGTCGGCGCCGAGGACGCGATGCTTCGGCTTGAAGAGGCCGATCGTCGCCCGCGCAAAGACGGGCTCGCCGCGAAGGACGTGCCAGTCGGCCGGGTTGACGGATGAGGCGATCACGCGAATGAGAACTTCACCCGCCTTCGGGGACGGCACCGGCTCGTCCTGCAGCCGAAGGACCTCCGGTCCGCCATAGGTCTCGCGCACCCAAGCCTTCATGCCCGCCTCCTGTCGATCCCGGCCGAGCGTAGCAGGCCTTTGCGACGGCGTGGTGGTGGATTGGTGGGTGGCGAGCGGGAATGGTGAGTAGCGAGATCCACTCACCACTCACCATTCGCTACCCACGCGCCTACTGCGGAGGGAAGTTGAGGATCAGCGGCTCCAGTTCGTCGCGGGTCACCATGAACGGCTGGTCGCTGCGCGTGAAGCCGTTCACCTCGAGGACGTAGGAGAGGATGCGGGCGACCAACTGGTCCTCGAGCCCGCCCGGCTCGTCCTCCGGCATGAAGCGCCGCGTGTAGTTGAACAGGTCCCAGACCGTCCGGCCGCTCCAGGCGGCCTGGAACACCGGGCCCTTGAGCGGCGGACCGGCGCCCTCGATGCCACCGCCGGTCGGCCCGTGGCAGTCGGCGCATTCCTCGCCAAAGAAGAGAAGGCCGAGATCGGCCTGGTAGCCCTGGAAGACCGGGCGGGTCGGATCGTCGGCAGCCGCGGCGACGGCGCCGGGGATCGGCACCGGCGTCGCCGCCTGCTGCGCGAGCCACGCGATGACGTTGGCGCGCTCGACCGGGTCGGCGAGGCCGCCGAAACCCATGCGGGTGCCGAGCACGGCGAGGAACGGGCTGGTCAGGAACTGGTCGAGGAACTCGTACGTCCAGGTGCCGCCGGCCGCGCCGAGCGCGGCCATCGCCGGCGAATAGGCGAACGTCGGATCACGCGCGATCGGCGCCCCCACGATGCCGTAGAGGTTGGGTCCGGTCCCGGCGGCGCCGCCTTCGGTGACGGTGTGGCAGCCGAGGCACGCCGCACCTGCGGTCGCTCCCGCCGCGACATCCGCTGTCGCGAGGCGCTCATAGAGCGCCGGATCGGGCGTGGCCGGCGGCGGCGCCGGTTGTCCGACGGCAACGACGGCGGAGAGGCCGATGGCGGCCGACATCGCGAGAAATGCGGCCGTCCAGCGTCGATGGCTGATGGCGCCCATGGGTGTCCTCCCGGCTGGGCCGTGCTCTCGTGGCCCTTTTCCGGGAGCATGTCAGGATTGGGCGCCGCTGTCAGCGCACGCTTCAAGGAGCGCGCGGCGAAAGGGTCCAGATTCACATCCTTGGCAAATATTCGTCGAGGCGGTCGAACATCTCCTGGGCGCCATAGGTCATGCCGGTGGCGAGCGCCGCCGCGCGGTCCTCGAAGGACTTGGCATGCGACACCGCCTTGTAGAGCGTCCTGCCGTCGCCGATGTCGGTCAGCGTGATCTCCTCGACGATCTCCTCGCCGCCCCACTCGCCCTCCATCCCGAAGGTCTGCACGAGCTTCTCGGGCGGAATCGCCTCGATGATCCTGCCGTGGAATTTCAGGACCGTGCCCTCCGGCGTCCCTCCGATCGACGTCTCGGCGGCGACCCGCTGGTGGATGCGCCAGTGGCCGCCGGGCCGGGCGTCGATCTCGCAATGGATCGTCTCCATCGCCCGCGGACCCCACCAATGCCGGAGGTGCTCGGCTTCCGTCATCGCCTTCCACACCAGCTCGCGCGGAGCATCGAAGATGCGCGAGGTCCACAGCACCGGCTCCTTGTCCGGCACGGTGAGGATGAGGCTGCCGACATGGTGGCCGAGCCGTTCGAGCTGCTGGCTCCAGCCTTCCTCCATGCCCTCATAGGCGCCGGCGAATTCGGGCTTCAGCACCAGCACTTTGGTGCGGACGGTGACGGTGGTCTGGCCGGCATTCTCGGCGAAGCTGATGGTGGTCAGCGCCTCGAAGCCGGGGACGCCCTTCTCGTCCTCGAAGGCGGAGTCGAGGAAGACGAGCGTCTCCGGCTCGCGGATCTCCTTGTAGAGGCCGGTCATCGGAAACACCGAGCCGTCCGGTCCCTTCATGTCGATGCGGAGCTTGCCGCCGACCCGGAGGTCGACCTCCGCCCGGGGCGCAGTGAAATGGTGAGGACCCCACCATTTCCTGATCTGTTCGGGCTCGGTGAAGGCGCGCCACACGAGACTGCGCGGCGCGTGGAAGATGCGGGTGAGGACCATCTCGGGAAGGTCTTCGACCTTGATCGCGGCAGGGGCGTTCATCGCCTGGCTCCGTTCTCGATGGGATTTGCGAAGGGTGGGGGACGCGAGGGAGCGGAGGGCGCCGCGGCGGCGCCTTCTCGCTCAGAGCGTCCGGACATAATCTTCGAGGCGGTTGAGGGTCTCCTGGGCGCCGTAGGACATGCCGGACGCCACCAGCCCGTCGCGGTCCGCGAAGGCCTCAGGCCCGTCGAAGCGCGACACGACCTTGTAGAGGGTGCGTGTCGGGGACAGCGCGGTGAGCGTCAGGGTTTCGACGATCACCTTCCCCGGAAACATCTCCGCCATCTCGAAGGTCTGGACGATCCTCTCCGGCGGCACGAGCTCCAGCACCGTGCCGCTGAACTTGAAGACGGAACCGGGCGGGACGCCGGTCTCCTCCTGCGGCCCGTCATAGCGCTGGTGGATGCGCCACCTGCCGCCGACCCGCGCGTCCATCTCGACGACCTCGTTCACGGCATTGGCCTGGCCCCACCAATGCTTCAGGTGGTTCGCGTCGGTGAGCGCCTTCCAGATCAGCTCGCGTGGCGCCTCGAACAGGCGTGCGATCCAGACGATCGGCTCGCTCTCCGGCACCGCCACCATGATGCTGTGGACATGCGCGCCGAGCCGCTCGAGGGTCTGATTCATGCCCTCCTCCATGCCGGCGAGGGCGCCCGCCGCAGCCGGCGTCGAGCGGAGCACTTCCTCCTCGACGTTGACGATGGTCCGGCCGCGATCCTCGACGAACCGCACCGTCGTCAGCACCTCAGCCTGGGCGACGCCGTCCGCGTCGGCGAGGATGCGGTTGAGGAGGACGAGCTTGGTCTCGGGCGTGACCTCCCGGTACTCCGAGACCATGGGATAGATCGTCCCGTCCGGTGCCTGCATGTCGATCCGCTGCGTGCCGCCGACCCGAAGGTCGATCGAAACTGCGGCGTTGGTGAAATGGTGCGGCCCCCACCATTTCCGGAGCTGTTCGGGGTCGGTCCATGCCTTCCACACCAGCGAGCGGGGTGCGTGGAACGTGCGCACCATCAGCATCTTCTGCGGCGCTCCGGCCGGACTTGTCGCGGGGGCGCTCATCTTTTGTCGTCCTTCTGCAGTTCCTGCTTCTGCATTTCCTTGAGGTAGTCGCTGAGCCGGTCGAGGCTCTGCTCCCAGTGCCGGCGGTAGAATTCGAGCCAGTCGAACACTTCCCGCAGCGGCGCCGCCTCGAGCTTGCACGGCCGCCACTGCGCCTCGCGGCCGCGCGAAATCAGCCCCGCCTTCTCCAGCACCTTGAGGTGTTTCGAGACCGCCGGCAGGCTCATCTCGAACGGCTCGGCAAGCTCCGTCACCGACGCCTCGCCGAGCGTGAGCCGGGCAAGGATGGCCCGCCGGGTCGGGTCGGCAAGGGCGGAAAGCGTGGTACTGAGGTGATCCGTGCTCATGTGCGTATGGAACCGACTGGATAAGTAACCTATTGGTTTAGTACGGGACGTTGGCCGGTGTGTCAAGCGACCAGTGGCTTGCGGCCGACGCGGCCCGTCGGCGCGGCCGTTAGTGCACCGCGCGTTCCACACACTCCCGAGCCTCGTCCATCGAGAGGAGGCGGAAGCTTGCGACTGCAAGGAGCAAGCTTCGGTGGGGGTCGCGGCCTCACCACTCGTGCGGAGCGAGTCGAGAGCACGACCCCCCACGGCTTCGCCTCGCGAAACCCGCTCCCCGTCAACGGGGAGCTCGGGAGGATGACGTTTGGCCGGTCACGCACCCCGGCGACGCCGCGCCGTCTTGCGGCCCGCTCGGTCCCGCGCCACAAGGCGCCCATGCCGCCGCCGCTTCTCCTCCTCCAGGACACCAGACTGATCTTCGGCCAGCAGCCGCTCCTCGAAGGGGTGGAGCTGTCGGTCGGGCCGCGCGAGCGGCTGGCTTTGGTCGGCCGGAATGGCTCGGGGAAGTCGACGCTGCTGAAGATCGCGGCCGGTACGGTGCTGGCCGACGGCGGCACGCGCTTCCTCCAGCCCGGCACGACGGTGCGTTACCTGCCGCAGGAGCCGGACTTTGCCGGCTATGCGACGACGCTGGCCTACGTCGAGGCGGGGATGGCCGAAGGCGACGATCCGTACGCGGCGCGATACATGCTGGAGAGTCTCGGCCTCCGCGGCGACGAGGATCCGGCGCTGCTCTCGGGCGGCGAGGCGCGGCGCGCTGGCCTGGCGCGGGTGCTGGCGCCCGAGCCGGACATCCTCCTCCTCGACGAGCCGACGAACCATCTCGACCTCGCCTTGATCGAGACGCTGGAAGCGACGCTGAAGGGCCTCCGCTCGGCGATCGTCATGATCAGCCACGACCGACGGTTCCTCCAGAACCTCTCCAACGCCACCGTCTGGCTCGACCGCGGCTCGACCCGTCGCCTCGACAAAGGCTTTGCGGAGTTTGAGCCGTGGCGCGATCAGGTGCTCGAGGAAGAAGAAGCCGCCCGGCACAAGCTCGACCGCAAGATCGCGCGCGAGGAGGACTGGCTCCGCTACGGCGTGTCGGCACGGCGGAAGCGGAACCAGAAACGCCTCGCCGACCTCTTCGGCCTCCGGGCCGAGCGCAAGGAGCGCCGCGAAGGCCGCCCGGTCGGCAATGTCGCCTTCGGCGAACGTGAGCTCCGCGTCGCAGGCAAGCTGGTGATCGAGGCCGAGGGCATCGCGAAGAGCTACGGCGACCGTCCGATCGTCAGCGATTTTCACCTCAAGGTCGAGCGCGGCGACCGCATCGGCATCGTCGGCCCGAATGGCGCCGGCAAGACGACGCTGGTCCGGATGCTGACCGGCGATCTCGCCCCCGATACCGGCACCGTGAAACTCGGCACCAATCTCGACCTCGCCACCCTCGACCAGCGCCGCCAGACGCTGAACCCCGAGGCCACCGTCGCCGATACGCTGACCGGCGGCGGCAGCGACAGCGTCATCATCGGCGGCTCGGCGCGCCATGTCGTCGGCTACATGCGCGATTTCCTGTTCCGGCCGGAGCAGGCGCGGGCGCCGGTGAAGGCGCTGTCGGGCGGCGAGCGCGGCCGGCTGATGCTGGCCCGCGCGCTGGCCAGAAGCGCCAATCTCATGGTGCTCGACGAGCCGACCAACGACCTCGACCTCGAGACGCTCGACCTCCTGCAGGAGATGCTGGCCGACTATGACGGCACCCTGATGCTCGTCAGCCACGATCGCGACTTCCTCGACCGCGTGGTGACCTCCACCATCGTCTCGGAAGGCGACGGGCTCTGGCGCGAATATGCCGGCGGCTATTCCGACATGCTGGCGCAGCGCGGCCACGGCGTCGGGGCGACGAGCGTCGAGCGGGCGGCGAAGGATCGCCGGGATGCGGCTTCGGCGAGGCCGGCTGCGGCCGGAGCAGCGCCGAACCCGGCCAGGCGCAAGCTGACCTTCAACGACCAGCAGGCGCTGAAGACCCTGCCGCAGCGGATGAAGAAGCTCGGCGACGAGATCCGCAAGCAGGAGGCGATCCTCGCCGACCCAAGCCTCTATGCGCGCGACGTTAAAGCCTTCGACAAGGCCTCCGCCGCGCTCACCGCGGCGCAGGCCGAGCTCGGCAAGGCCGAGGACGAGTGGCTCCGGCTGGAAATGTTGCGCGAGGAGATCGAGGGGTAGGTAATGAAGATCGCGATCATGGCCGCCGGCGGGGTTGGCGGGTTTCTCGGGGCGAAGCTGGCGCAGGCTGGCGTTGATGTGGCGATGCTGGCGCGCGGCCGCCATCTCGATGCGATCCGCACCGATGGGCTGACCGTTGCGACGCCGAAGGAGACGATCACCGTCCGCCCGAGGATCGCGACCCCGTCGCCGGAGGAGATCGGGCCGGTCGACATCGTCGTCTTCGCCGTGAAGCTGCCGGACCTCGAAAAGGCCGCCGGGACGCTGCGGCCGCTCCTTGCACCAGGCACCGGCGTGATCCCGTTCCAGAACGGCGTCGAGGCCGCGGGGCTCCTTGCGGACGTCATCGGGGCGGACCATGCGATGATGGGCACCTGCTACATCCTCGCCGACATTGCCGAGCCGGGCCGGATCGCGGTTTCCGGGCCGCCGCCGCGGTTCTTCTTCGGTGAACGGGATGGCGGGCAGTCGCCGCGGAGCGAGGCGTTCCGGGCGCTCGTCAAGGCCGCCGGCGTCGAGGCGCCGCTGCCGGCCGATATACGGGTCGAGGTCTGGAAGAAGTTCGCCTATCTCGCGGCGATGTCGGGCATGGTCGCGGTCACACGCTCCACCATCGGAGTGATCCGCGCCGATCCCGACCTCCGCCGGACCTTTGTCCGCGCCGTTGAGGAGACGATCGCCGTCGCGCGGACGCAAGGGATCGCCCTGCCGGAGGACTCGGTCGCGAAATCCACGCACTTCCTCGATTCATCGCCGGCCGATGCGCGCAGCTCCATGGCGCGCGATCTTGATGCCGGAAAGCCGCTCGAAGTGGCGTGGCTGTCGGGCGCGGTCGACCGGCTCGGTCGGGCAGGGGGCGTCGACACGCCGGTCCACACGACGATCTTCGCCGCGCTCAAGCCGTTCGCGGCAAGGCGGGAGGGTTAGGCGGCGCAGGTGCGCGCCGCTTGAGCCTCCCCCTCGTGGGTGTACAGACCGGGGAGATGGTGAACGCATGTTCGGAGACATGGTGAACACATGGCATGAGGCGGAGGGAGCCGATGCCATTCCAGGAGTGTTCACGCGTGTCGGAACGGACT
>JBFXAJ010000031.1:0-38742 GCA_050184415.1 Bauldia sp. | reverse complement strand
CTCCGTCCCCACACGCTGAGAACACCCCAAATCGGACCCAAAGACGGGCCGAGGGCCAGCCCGGCCGACCCCGAATCTGCCCCTCCCATCGAGGAACACCGCCTGCGCCTACCATGCAACAGTCCCCACACGGGGGAGAGCCGGCCGGGGCTCGGCGTTGACCGTGCGCAAGGCGTCGCAGGCGGCGCGGCCCGATCGACCCGATGGGTCAGACGGCTGTCACAGAGGCGCCATCGCACCGCAATGTGGCTGGGCGACACTGCGCGGGAAGCCCATCTCTTCCGGAGATTCCCGCAAATGCGCAGAATTGCCCGCCTCGCCGCCCTTCTCGCCGGCGCCGCCCTGCTGGCCGGCCCGGTCGTTGCCCAGGACGCCGCCCCCGAGGGGACGGTTCGGGTCGCGACCTTCAACGCGTCCCTCAACCGGGCCAATGCCGGCGAGCTGATCGCCGCCCTCGGCGACCCCGCCAACGCCCAGGCCCGCGCAATCGCCGAGATCATCCAGCACACGGCGCCGGACGTGATCCTCATCAACGAGTTCGACTATGACGAGACCGGCGAGGCCGCCCGGCTCTTCATCGAGAATTTCCTTGCCGTGAGCCAGAACGGTGCCGAGCCATGGGTGCCGGTCGCCCATTTCCAGGCGCCGTCCAACACCGGCATCGGCACCGGCATCGACCTCGACCGCGACGGCAACGCTGCCGGTCCGGGCGATGCCCATGGCTTCGGCTTCTTCCCCGGCCAGTACGGCATGCTCGTGCTGTCGCGCCTCCCTATCGTCGAGGACGAGGTCCGCACCTTCCAGAATTTCCTGTGGCAGGACATGCCGGACGCGCGGCTCCCGGACGACCCGGCGACGCCAGCGGCGGGCGACTACTACTCGCCCGAGGCGCTCGCGGTCCTCCGCCTGTCGTCGAAGAGCCATTGGGACATCCCGGTCGAGGTGCCCGGCGGCGTGATCCACGTCCTCGCCAGCCACCCCACTCCGCCGGTGTTCGACGGCCCCGAGGACCGCAACGGCACCCGCAACGCCGACGAGGTCCGCTTCTGGCTCGACTACATCACGCCCGGCCAGGGCGACTATATCCATGACGATTCCGGCATCGCGGGCGGGCTCGCCGAGGACGCGCATTTCGTCATCGTCGGTGACCAGAATCTCGACCCGCATGACGGCGACGGCATCCGCGAGATGGGGGCGCAGCTCCTCGCCAGCCCGCGCCTCCAGGATCCGATGCCGCGCAGTGAAGGCGCCCCGGAGGATGCGATCGCCGACGGCGGCAAGAACCTGGACCACACCGGCGACCCGGCGCTCGACACCGCCGATTTCGCCGATGCCGGCGAGTTCGATCCCGGCAACATGCGCGCCGACTACGTGCTGCCCTCGGCGGAGCTGACGGTCGTCGGCGCCGGCGTGTTCTGGCCGGTGGCGGCCGATCCCCTTGCGTACCTCCTCGGACCGGCCGGCGGCCCGCCGACCTCCGACCACCACCTCGTCTACGTGGACGTGGTCATCGAGTAGTCCACGCGGCGCTCCGGCGCGAACGCCCCACCGCGCCGGAGCCCTCCGCCTTTCGAAGGTGCAGCGATGCGCTACGAGCGACGCCAGCGGAATGCCGTGTACCGCCCTCCGGGCGGACCTCTGGCGCTGCTCGGTTGCGGAGCGCTCCTGGTCGCGCTGCGCGACCTGCCATGGCGAAGCCGGCGTCGGACGCGGCTCGCGGGCGCCGCGCCTTGCCGGTAGTGGCTTTGCGACCTCGGCCCGCAACGTCGCCGGCCGCGTCCTCGACGGGAGCGGCGCGATGCCGTCCTTCGCCCGGCTCGCCAACGAGGAGATCGCGGCGATCGCCAACTACGTCGCCACCGTGATCAACGGCGGCACGGCGCTGGTCGCAGCCGCCAACGTCGAGGCGATGCGCCCCTAGCCAGGCGACATCGTTCAGGATCGTCCCCCCATCGCCTTCGTTGTCGAAGCGCCTGGTCGGGACGAACAGGCAGGCGCCCATTCTGACGCTCTGCCGACGGGGCCCCGTACTTTGCGGGGCCCCGTTTGTTTCCGGAACCTCCGACACGCGACGTTCTTATTGCGCCTGTAAGGGCAGTGCGGCGGGCACAGGCACGGAATGCGAGCATGCACGACGATTTTCCCGAGGCGTGGTGGAACGCCCTTCGCGCGATCCGGTGCGCGGATGCCGCGCCGATCGGCCGCCGGCTCCTCGGCGAGCTCGAAGAGGCCGGGCTGGTGGTGGACGGGTGCCTGACGCGGCTTGGCCGCGATGCCCTCGTCGCCGGATCCCCGCGGCTCTGGCGGGTCGCGGCCTAGAGCGGGACGCTACCGCCCGAAAAGTCGGAAACATCCGACTTCGTCCCTAGTGGTCGAAGTCGGGAACATCCGACTTCGTCTCTGGTGGTCGAAGTCGGAAACATCCGACTTCGACTAGCGCGTCGACCGCAGCGGCGGCTGGGACAGAGGGGTCATCGCCCAGCGCAGCGGCACCACCACGCGGGTGGAACCGTCCCCGTCATTGATCTCGATGTGTACGGTTCCGATCCGCCGGCCGGTGCGCTGGCGGTCCGTCGCCAGCGCCCGGGCGGAGGCGAAGGCTTCCGCGGTGGCGGCGGCGAGGTCGGGAAGGTCCTCACCGATCTCATCGGCGACGATCCGCTCATGCTCGCGAAGGTCGAAATAATAGCGCGTCATGGCCGCAACCATCGCGCCACGCGCCTGAACGGGCGCTGAAGGCGGACTTGGCCGGCGTTCAGGCTTGCCCTACTTCCCAGCCGCTTTCCTGAGCGCCTCATTGATGCGGTCCTGCCAGCCCGGCCCGCCGTCCTGGAAATGGGCCAGGACGTCGCTGTCGATCCGAAGGGTCACCTGCTCGCGGACGCCGGGCACGACTGCCGGCCGCTCGTCGGGAAGCGGCGGCCTGGCCTTGGCGGCGCGGAACGCGGCCTCGGCCGCCTCGCGCGGGTCGGTACGGGTGAAACGGCGCTCGGGCGGCTTGGCCATGGTCCCTCCGGAATCGGCCGATCATACGCCGTTCCGCCGCGCAACGCTCGCAAACGACGACAGCTTCACCTTCACAATTGAAGCGCTATAGATCGTCCGCCCACAGCACCTGGGAGACACCGATGCGTCCGCATGCTCTTGCCGCCCTTGTCACCGCCGTCGTTCTGTCCGGAGCCGCGGTCGCGCCGGCGGCGGCGCAGCCAATTCCGATGGACGTCCTTCGCAACGCGACGTTCTTCAACATCCTCGACCAAGGCGAGATCACGCTGACGGACGGAGCATGGGACGCGGCGCCGCCGGACGGCATCGCCCACCTCTCGGCGCGGCTCCTCGACATCTCGGCTTCCGGCGACCTTGATGGCGACGGCACCGACGAGACCGTCGCCCTCCTCGTCTACAGCGGCGGCGGCACCGGCCAGTTCCTCCATGCCGTCGTCTTCACGCCGACGCCGGATGGCGGGATCGCGGAGCTCGGCACCGCCATGATCGGCGACCGCAACCCGGTCCGCGGGCTCGCGGTCGAGGACGGCCAGATCATCCTCGACATCGTCACGCAAGGCCCGAATGACGGCGCCTGCTGCCCGACGGAGAAGGCGCGCGTGATCCTCACCCTCGGCGACGGAACGCTCGACACGGTGTCCATCGAGTCGGAGGGCACGGTCTCGCTCGCGGACATCGACGGCGAGTGGACGCTCGTCGGGCTCAACACCAACGAGCCACCGCTACCCGACGCGCCGATCACCGCGACCTTTGCCGGCGGCGCCGCCTCCGGCTCCTCGGGCTGCAACACCTACACCACGTCGTACAAGGCGTCCTCGGCGGACGACCCCAGCGCGATCGCCTTCGCCCCGGCGGCGACGACCCGGATGGCCTGCGCCGGCCCGCTGCTGCAACAGGAGCAGACGTTCCTCGACCGGCTGACGGCGGTCACGAATTTCTACTGGGACGCCGGCCGCCTCAGCCTCGGCTATGTCGTCGGGGACACATATGGCGCCCTTACGTTCGAGCGCGTCACTACGCCGTAGCCGGCCGCCGGAACCTTGCGTTAGTCTCGCCCCAGGGGATCCTGGGGGCGGCACGAAGACCCGCCGGGCAGCGCCAGTCTGGCCCGGTTGTTGCGTGTCTCTCCCAGGGACGGCGTCCATTGGGGGAACCAGCCATGGCCAGCAGCACGCCCGGACCGCATGTCCGGGGAAGCCTCACTCCGCGCCAGCTCGAGATGCTCGAAACCGGCTCCTTCCGGTTCGACGGCTACAGCCGGGCCGAGGAGGTCATTGAGGCCCACAAATTGATCCGCGCCGGCTACGTGACGCCGATCGACGTCGGCGGCCCGGCCTACACCTGCATCCGCTGCGAGATCAGCGAAGCGGGGCGGACGGCGCTCGCGCAGGCGGGAAGACCGCTGATCCTCCCCGAGCGTTCGGTCGGCGAGTTCGTCCTCTAGGTCTGGCCGCAGCTCCACGGGAAGCGGTTGGCGGGCCATTGCGAAGGCTGGTCAGACCGCAGCACGCCGGTATGATTGACGCCGCCCGGACCGACACCGGGGCAGAACGGATCGGCTAGGCGCTGTGATGGACCACCCCGACGGTTCCGAGACGAGCAGCGGGTCGCCGCCTTCGGCAGAGACCGAAATGCCGCCCGTTTCCGCGGAGTCCGGGCAGACGCCCCTCCCCGTGGCGATCCGGCTGCCGCCCACCGGCGACGTCGTGCGGGTCGGGATCGTCCTGATTTCGCTGGTCGCCGTCGCGATCCTGGCCTGGCTCATCTCGGACGTCCTCCTGCTGGCGTTCGCCGCCGTGATCGTCGCCGTCATGCTGCGCGGCTTCGCCGGCGGCATCTCGCGCATCACGCGGCTGCACATGACCGCGTCCGTGGCGCTTGCGATCGTCATCGTCGCGCTCCTCGCCACGGGCTTTGCCGTCGTCCTCGGCTCGGAGCTCGTCGCGCAGAGCCAGGCGCTGTTCGCCGAGTTCCCCGCCATCCTCAATTCGCTCGGCGAGCGGATCGGCGTGCCGGATCTCGGCGACCGCGTGGTCCCGCGGATCGAAGAGTGGTTCGCCCAGCCCGGTCTCATGGAGAACGTCCTCGGCTTCACGACCGGGCTCATCGGCATCGCGGCCAATCTGGTCGTGGCCCTCACGGTCGGGATCTACCTTGCGTTCCGGCCGCAGCTCTACGCCGACGGCGTCCTCCGTCTGCTGCCGAAGCGGCCGCGTGCCCGGGTCGCCATCGCCTTCGAGAAGGCCGGCGCTGCGCTCCATTTCTGGCTGCGCGGGCAGTTGCTGGCGATGCTGATCGTCGGCGTCCTGACAACGCTGGGCCTGATGGCCGCGGGCGTTCCGTCGGCCCTCTCGCTCGGGACGATCGCGGGCGTCCTCGAATTCATCCCCTATGTCGGACCGATCCTGTCCGCCGTGCCGGCCCTTCTGGTGGCCCTGAGCGAGGGCGGCTCGATGGTGATCTGGGTCGCGCTCGTCTTCCTCGTCGTCCAGCAGCTCGAGGGCAACGTCATCACCCCGCTCATCCAGCAGCGCGCCACGGACCTGCCGCCGGTGATCGTGATCCTGTCCCTCGCCGCGCTCGGCGCCATGTTCGGACCGCTCGGCATCCTCCTCGCGATCCCGCTGACCGTGGTCGCGATGGTCCTCGTCAACCAGCTCTATCTGCACGACACGCTGCACGAGCGCGCCTAGCCCAGCTTGCCGCAAAAAGAAGGCCTCCGGTGATGTGCCGGAGGCCAGTCGAGAACGACGCGTGCGCTGGTACAGCGCTTCAGCGCGTGAGCCGTTCCCACCGGTGTCACCCGGTTCGCAATCGTACCCACAAAGAAAGGCGCCCGCGGTAAACCGCGGGCGCCCAATGCGAAATTGCTCCGAGCGACTACGGCGCCGGCGGGGCCGGCGGAGCAGCACCACCCGCAGGCGGCGGGGTTGCGCCGCCCGCCGGCGGCGGTGCGGCACCGCCTGCCGGCGGCGGGGTCGGGGCGCCGCCAGCCGGCGGTGTCATCGGAGCGGGCGTAGCCGGAGCCGCGCCGCCGGCCGGAGCGGCCGGGGCGGCATCGGTGCCGGTTTCGACGCGCAGCCAGCACGCGCCACCCTCGATCTGGGCAAAGACGGCCTCTTCAAGGTCGGCATGTTCGCCTTCGAGCGTGCCCTCGATCGCCGCGGTGTCGACACCCTCGAGGAGGTCAAGCGCCTCGGCAGCATCATCGCCGGGCTCGCCCATATCGGGGGACGCCTCGCCACCAACGGCGACGATGGGTGCCGTCGTGGCTTCGGTCGTCGCGTCACCGCCACCGGCGGGCGCACCGCCGGCACCACCAGCCGGAGCTGCGCCACCAGCCGGAGCTGCGCCACCAGCCGGGGCCGCATCATCGGAAGGCGGGCACACGATGGCCGCGCCGGTCACATCCGCGTCGCCGACATCGATGGTCCAGCGGACGGAATAATTCTGCGGATCGAGGAGGAAAAGGGCATTGATCCCGTCGGCGGTCGCGGTGTGGGTCGCGTCGTCCTCGGCAACCATGGCGTCGTCGGCGCCGGCCGCCGGCGCGGCCGCGGGCGCCGGCTCGGGCGCCGGAGCGGCCGGGGGTGCTGGCTCCGGCGCCGGGGCGGGAGCGGGAGCCTGGGCGAATGCGACCGCCGTGCCGGCAAGCAGCACTGCCGCGATGCCAGCCGCAGTCTTGGGGAGAGTCCTCCGATTCGACATGTCCAGTCCTTTCATCGGTTGCGCATTGGCTGAAGACTCCGTTCGATCTGCCGGAAAAGACGCAGACGAACGGCTGCAACAACGGGGGGACTGGTTGCAGGTATATATTCTGTATCGGTGGCAACCTGGCCGCCGAATACTTCGGCGGGTCCTAAGGCACACTCGCGTTGCAGTGTCCGCTCAACTGCCCGCTGAGGAGACCGGTTCCGGTTCTCCGACGATCGTACGATCCCGTACCTTTGGAACCTGCGCGAATGGCCAAAGAAGAAGGGCCGGCAAAGCCGGCCCTTTGCATTGCGTGGAACGCAGGCTATTCGCCGCCGACGGTGCCCCGGGCGGCCGCGACCTGATCGGGCGTGATCGGACCGAATGCATTGCCCCAGGAGTTCCGGACGAAGGTCGCGATCGCGGCGATCTCGTCGTCGGGAAGCCGGTCGAAGGGCGGCATGCCGTGCTCGACGCTGCCGACGAGGATCTGGTTGATGATGCCGCCGACGGTCCCGACGATAGGGGATCCGACGAGGCGCTCGCCCGCCCCGCCCTGGCCCTGGTCGCCGTGACAGGCCTGGCAGTTGCGCTGGTAGAGAGGCTGGCCGGCCGCCATGACCGCGGGGTCGACCGCAGCGGCAGCCGCATCGGCCTGGGCGAGAACGTTGGTGGCCGAGAAGGTCGCAATCGCGCCGCTGACAGCCAGAGCGGCGAGGACGGGCAGTTTCTTCATAGGAATTCGCATCTCCTTGAGGACCAGCGCCGTCAGACCAAATCCCGCCCGACGCGAAATCCCCTGGCCGGGGGACTGATCGCGCGAAGGTGACCGTTTGATCCCGGCTTGCGATCCGGGATCGCCCTGCGCACCCCGGATCGCGCGGAAAACGGACGCCTTTCGTTCTCCGACGGGCGCCTCGCTCCGTGCGTCATCGCTCGCGGCACGCAGGGGTCTTCTGGTCGCGCCACCCGAGCGTCGGGTCGCTGGCCGGCGGTCCTATGTCGACGAGCAGTCGCGCCGGCGTCCAAGCTATTTCCGATCGTAGAGCCCGACGAGCTCCGCCACGTCGAGGCTGTGCCTCCGCGCTTCCGCCTCCACGTCGCGGACGCTGGCGCCCGCATCGAGGTCGAGAGTCGGACGGTCGATTGCGGCGAGCCGAAAGCGGTAGTGATGCACGCCATGTCCGCGTGGCGGACAAGGGCCGGAATAGCCGCTGCCGCCAGCGTCATTGCGGCCGAAGCGAACGCCATCCGCGTCCCCGCCATCGAACGCTTCGGGAAGCTCATGCCAGTCGGCGGGGATGCCGAACACCGCCCAATGGCCGAACGGGCCGTTCGGCGCGTCGGGATCATCGACGGAGAGAACGAAGCTTCTGGTGCCGTCCGGCGCGCCGGACCAGCGGAGCGCCGGCGACACGTCCTCGCCCTCGCCGGTGTGCCGGTCCGGAATGCGATGGCCGTCGCGGAACGCCGGACTCGTCAACTGGAACGGCATTTCCGAAAGCCCTCCTCAATGAACCGACGTCGAACGCGAACGCGAGCGCTCGAGGAGGCGCACCACCTCGGCGTCCGAAGTCTGGGCGAAATCGCGATAGTGAAGGCCGACCGCAAGGAAGGGCTCGGGTGTGGCGAGGCACACGATCTCATCGGCTTCGGGCCGCAGCATCGCCAGAACGTCTTTCGGCGCGACCGGAACGGCAAGCACCGTGCGCGCCGCCCGGGTCCGGCGCAGCGCCTGAAGCGCAGCGCGGACCGTGCCCCCGGTGGCGATGCCGTCGTCCACCACGATCACCGTGCGCCCGGCCGCCGGCATCGGCCGGCGGTCGCCGAGATAGGAGCGGCGCCTCCGCTCGATCTCCTCGAGCTGCCGCGCCGTCTCGGCCTCGATGTAGCTGTCGGGCACGCCGATTTCGGCGATCACCGGGTCGTTGAGGACGATCTGCGGATCGTCGCCGTCGACGACCGCGCCAAGCCCGAGCTCGGCGTGGCCGGGCGCGCCGATCTTCCGCACGAGCAGGAGATCAAGCGGTGCATGAAGTACCCGCGCCACCTCGAACGCGACTGGAACGCCACCGCGTGGCAGCGCGAGGACGAGCGGCTCCGCCTTGGCGAACCGCGCGAGTGCCTGGCCGAGCCGCCGGCCGGCATCGGCTCGATCGCCGAATTCAGGGCGTCCGGACCACATCGGTCACCTCGCTTCCTTGGTCTGACGAAGGTGGACGGCGAACCAGTCGCGCGCGTTGATCACGACCTCGTCGAGCGTACCGGGCTCTTCGAAAAGGTGCCCGGCGCCCTCGACGATGACGAGCTTCTTCTCCGTCCTGAGGGCAGCAAACGCCCGCCGGTTGAGGTCGATCACCGGTCCGTCGAGGCTGCCGACAAGGAGGAGCGTAGGGGCGCGGACGTTCGGCAGATCGCCAAGGGCGAGATCGGGCCGGCCGCCCCGCGAAACGACCGCTCCGACCCTCGAGCCAGGGATGGCGGCTGCCTTCAGCGCTGCGCCAGCGCCGGTGCTGGCGCCGAAATAGCCCGGCACGAGATGCGCCGTCCGCGGATCGGCGGCCGCCCAGTCGGTCGCCGAAAGGAGGCGTTCCGCAAGGAGCTCGATGTCGAAGACGTTGCGCCGATCCAGCTCCTCGTCCGCCCGGAGGAGATCGACAAGGAGCGTCGCAAGGCGGGCGGAACGAAGGCCCGACGCCACGTAGCCGTTGCGCGGGCTGTGGCGTCCGCTGCCGCTGCCATGGGCGAAGATCACGATCCCCGTCGCGTCCTCGGGAACAGCGAGGAATCCGGCAAGGCCGAGCGGCCCGGCCGTCACCTCCGCGACGGGGATGAACGGAGCGCCCATCGTCACAGCCCGAACGGATAGGTATCGGGCACGCCCGCGGGGTGTCCCGGCGCGAGCTCGGTGACGGCCCGCGTGTCTTCGAACCAGACATAGGCGTCGAACTGGTCGGGCAGAACCGCCTCGAAATAGTGGCTGTAGAACTCGGTTTCCGGGCGGTAGACGACACCGATCGCCCGCTCCAGCCGCGGGCTGAGGAGAAGGTCCCGCGTCTCGCGGTTCCGCGGACTCCGGAGATCGGTCAGGGAGCGCGCGATCCCGGTCTGGCGGAACACGCGCTCGTAGGAATCCGCGCGCGCCGGCAGGACCGTCTTCACCTTCATCGGCGCGCCCCAATCGTCGGCCGCGGCCACCGTGCCGCGGTCGGTCCCGAAGCCGATCAGGACCGCGTCATCGCCGAAGGCGGTGCGGCAGAGCTCGCCGAGGTTGAACTCGCCGCGCCAGCCCATGGCCGTCGCGGCCGCATTGCCGATGTGGGAATTGTGCGCCCACACGACCGCCTTGCTGTCCGGTCCGCGTCGGTCGAGGAGCGCGCGGAGCGTGTTGAACATGTGCCGGTCGCGGAGATTCCAGGACTCCGTCGAGCCGCGATACATGATCCGGTAGTACTGCTCGGCGGCGTGGACGGTCGTCGCATTCCGGACCGCGTCGAAGAAGTCCTCGCCGTCCTTCGCCTCATAGTCGAGCTGCCGGTCGAGGAGGGACTGGAGCTCGGCGACGACCGCGTCCTCGCACGGGTCGGCGTCGCCGCGCATGACGACATGGCCGTACCATGAGGGCTCAGCCTGCCACGGCGTGAGGCAGCCATACCGGTCGCGGGCCCGCTTCGCCGCGGCAGGATCGACCCGGTCGAGATAGGCCAGCACCGCGGCGATGGAGGATCGCATCGAATAGACGTCCAGCCCGCGAAACTCCGCGCGCCGCTCGGCCGGAAGGGGTTCGTTGTGGTCGCGGAGCCAAACGGCGAAGGCGGCGACCTCCTCGTTCCGCCACATCCAGGACGGAAAGCGCGTGAACGCCGTGTCGGGCGCCGAGCCGCGGCCGCGGTGGCGGACGAAGCGGTCGACGCGTCCCGCATCCGGCCAGTCGGCCTCCACCGCGACGATCGTAAAGCCGTGCTCGGCGATCAGGCGTCGCGTGATGGCGGCTCGGGCGCGGTAGAACTCGGACGTCCCGTGGGTCGCCTCCCCGAGGAGGACGATTCGCGCGTCCGCGAAACGGTCGAAGAACGGACCGAACGCATCGTGCCGCTCCGGAACCGGGAGGCTTTCGCACGACCCCCGGATGGCAGCGGCGACTTCGTCGGCGCCGCTGGCCCTGATGCGCTGGACTTCAGCCGCTTCGAACATGGCGGCGTCCCTGTGGATGCTAGGGTTGCCCGAAGAACGCCGAGCGGCGCGGATCGATCCGCGCCGCCCGCAACAATTCACCGATCGGCGCGACTACGCCAGAGGGGCCGGGATCTCCCCGTCGACGAAGCGCGGCACGATCAGCGACTTGTCGGCCGCCGGAGATTGGGGCGAGCGCGGCGAGCACCGCCGCGCCGGTAGTAATGACGAGCATGCCGACCGGAGTTGTGTGAATCCGGTCGCTCCACGAGCGGGAGCCGGATCAGGCGGCCGTCAGCGGTTGCCGTAGAGCTGGTCGAGAAGGGCGCCCGGGGCGAAATGATCGGTCTGGATCTGCTCCCAGCCGCCGAACACGTCCTCGATCGTCACGAGCCGCACTTCGGGGAAGTTGGCCGCGAAGGTTTCGGCGACCGTCGGGTCGGTGGGCCGGTAGCCGTTCTCGGCGAGGATGGTCTGGCCTTCCGGCGTGTAGAGGAAGTTGAGGTAGTCGGTCGCGATCTGGCGGGAGCCGTTACGGTCCACCACCGGGTTGACGATCGCGACCGGGAAGTTCGCGGTCAGGCTGATCGAAGGCACCACCGTGTCATAGGCGTCGGCGCCGAACTCGCGCTGGATGCCGTAGGTCTCGGCCTCGAAGGTGATGAGGACGTCGCCGAGCTCGCGCTCGATGAAGGTCGTGGTGGCCGCCCGCCCGCCGGTATCGAACACCGGGACGTTGTCGAACAGCGCGGTGATGAAGGCCTGGACCTGCGCCTGGTCGCCGTTGAACTCCTCGAGCGCCCAGGCGGTCGCCGCGAGATAGGTGTAGCGGCCGTTCCCCGAGGTCTTCGGGTTCGGGAAGATCACCTCGACGTCCTCGCGGACGAGATCGCCCCAGTCGAGGATGTTCTTCGGATTGCCTTTGCGGACGAGGAAGGTCGGCAGCGAGTAGTAAGGCGAGGCGTCGCTGGGGAACTGCGTCGCCCAATCGGCGCTGACGAGGCCGCCATTCACCAGCGCGGTGATGTCCGTCACCTGGTTGAGCGTAACGACGTCCGCGGCAAGGCCATCGAGCACCGCGCGGGCCTGGGCCGACGAGCCGCCATGCGACTGGTTGACGGTCAGCGTCGTCCCGGTCTGCGCCGCATAGGCCGGGATGAAGGCGGCGTTGATCTCCTCGAACAGCTCGCGCGCCACGTCGTAGGAGACGTTGAGGATGGTGTTGGGAGTCTGGGCATAGGTCGGCACGGTGGCCAGGAAAACGCCGGCGGTGAGGGCAAGAAGTCCGCGACGCGTCATGGAAATGAACCCCTGTTTGATGTGGCGGGGACGCTACGGGCTTTGCCGCAGCGCCGCGAGCAATCCCGTGCTCCCGTCACCTGATCGAGGTAGAAACCGCTGCCGGTCCACCCCGCGGCCAGGGAAAGCCAATCCGGGGACCGAACCCCGGCCGCGGCTACAGGATGACGAAGTCGATCGTCAGCCGGTCCGCGGCCACCGGGCGGAAATGGGTGTCGGCGAATTCGACATGCCCGGGATCGTCCTTGTAGGTCGCCGCAACCGTCTCGTTGGCGAAGCGGACGAACCAGCACAGGCCATAGCGCGCGCCGGGCGTGATCGCCCGAGCCACCCGGACGTCGCGTACGCCGGGCACCGCGCCCAGGGCCTCGCATCCGATCCGGAAGAGCCGCTCGATCTCGGCCTCGGCCAGCCCCTCGGCATTGAACATCACCACGTGCTCGACGGCGCGCCAGCGGCGCACCGCGGCGAGAGCGGCCCTGGCCCTGCCGCCGGCCGGGGAGCTCTCCAAGGCAACCGCGCCGGCTTCCGGCGCGCGGGGCACCGCGTCGTCGGCAGCCATCACGCCGCCGCGGGCGGCAAGCTCCGCCAATGACGGATCGGCGCCCGGGGCGAAACCGACAAGGTTGAAGCCGAGCCGGGTCGCCCGCCCAAGGCCCTGCCGGTCGGCCACGCCATCGAGACGGAGAACGACCGGCACGCCCGCACGTTCGGCCGTGGCCTCGATGGCCGGCATCGCGGTCTCGAGCGCCAGCGGGGCCATGCCGGTTTCGAAGACCGACAGGACGAGAGGACATTCCGCCTCCTCAGCCGCGCCGAGGGCCGTGACGGCTGCCGCAAGGCCCGGAGCGCCCACCACCGGGACGGAGTAGCCATTGGCAGCGGCATGCCTGAACAGGTCGGAAGGATCGACGATCGCCATCAGCTTGGTTCCGGAAACACCTTCACGGCCTTCGGACGCGTCGCGGAATCACGGGCCTGGCGATTGCTACCGTCCAACGCTGCCGCCGCCAACCACCGCAGGGGCGGACGCCCCATCTTGCGTCGAGCCCGCCGCGAGCCCGATATGCCTCCAATATGAGCATGCCCATTTCCGACGCTTGACGATCCCCAGCTGCCGTCATCTGATGATCTCGCAAGTCGTCGCCGATCCCGTCGCGACTTGCGGCGTTGTCCGTCCGATCCAAGGGGGGCCTTGGAAAGGAGGGAGAAAGACGAGCCGCGCCGAACATGGCCCGAGCAGTGAGGAAGACATGATGAAGACCTTCGCCACCGCCACAATGGTCGGCATCTCCGCAGGCTTTGCGCTCATGGCGGCGCCGGCATCGGCCGCGACGCTCGACGACGTCAGGGCGCGCGGCTATCTGCAATGCGGCGTCCATACCGGCCTGTTCGGCTTTGCCGAGGTCGGCGACGACGGCGAATGGTCGGGCCTTGACGTCGACTATTGCCGCGCGATTGCCGCGGCCATCTTCGACGATCCCGCCGCGGTCCGCTTCACGCCGCTCAACGCCGCCGAGCGGTTCACGGCCCTCCAGACCGGGACCATCGACGTCCTCCTCCGCATCACGACCTGGACCATGACGCGCGACGCCTCGCTGGGGCTGACCTTCGCCGGCGTCAACTACTATGACGGCCAGGGCTTCCTCGTGCCCGCCGACGCCGGGATCACGACCGTCGCCGACCTCGATGGCGGGACGATCTGCGTCCAGACCGGAACAACCACCGAGCTCAACATGGCGGACTATTTCAACAGCCGCGGGCTGACCTTCACCGCCGTCGCCACCGCGGAACGCGCCGAGGCGATCAGCGCCTTCGAAGCCGGCCGCTGCGACGCCTTCACCGCCGATGCGTCCAACGTCTATTCGGCGCGGATGACGCTGGCGCAGCCGGACGCCTATGTCGTGCTCCCCGAAGTGATCTCGAAGGAGCCGCTCGGCCCGGTGGTCCGGCAGGGTGACGAGCAGTGGCTCAACATCGTGAAATGGACGCACTTCGCCCTTCTCGATGCCGAGGAGCTCGGCGTCACGCAGGCCAATGTGGGCGAGATGCTGGCGTCGCCCAATCCGGAGATCCAGCGCCTTCTCGGCCAGAACGGCGCGACCTTCGGCGAGATGATCGGGCTCGAGAACGACTGGGCGACCCAGATCATCACGCATGTCGGGAACTACGGCGAGATCTTCGACCGCAATGTCGGGGCCGGCTCGCCGCTCGGCATCGAGCGTGGCCTCAACGCGCTGTGGACGAACGGCGGCATCCAGTACGGCATGCCGATCCGGTAGCGGCGGAACCGAGGGGTCGGACGACCGGGCCCTCGCGGCGCGATCGCGATGCCATTCACCAGCGTATTCGGCGACACCAGGGTCCGCGCCGTCGCGCTCCAGGCAGTCGCCTTCGCCGGCGTGGCTGGGTTCGTGGCGTGGCTGGTCCTCAATACGTCCGGCAATCTCAACGACCTCGGGATCTCGATCGATTTCGGCTTCCTCGACGACCGCGCCGGCTTCAACATCATCCAGACGCCGATCCCCTACACCAACGACAGCACCTATCTCCGCGCCTTCCTGGTCGGCCTCACCAACACGCTGATCGTGGCGGCGCTCGGCGTCGTCCTCGCCACCATCATCGGCTTCGCCGTCGGCATCGCCCGGCTCTCGCCCAACTGGCTGCTCTCCCGTCTCGCGGGCGTCTATGTCGAGACGATCCGCAACACGCCGCTGCTGCTGCAGCTCGTGTTCTGGTTCGAGGCGGTGCTGCTGCTCCTGCCGCGGCCGCAGGCCGGCATCGCCCTGCCCTTCGGCGCCAACCTCAACAATCGCGGCTTGAACCTGCCGACTCCCAGCGCCGAGCCGGGCTTTGCTGCCGTGGTCGTTGCCCTCATGGTCGCCATCATAGCGGCGGTCGGCATCGCGGTCTGGGCACGGCGGCGGCAGGCGCGGACGGGACGGCCCTTCCCAGCTTTGTGGATCGGCCTCGGCCTCGTGATCCTCGTCCCGCTCGTCGTCTTCCTGGCCGTCGGCGCGCCGCTGCGCTGGGAAACGCCGATGCTGGAGCGGTTCAACTTCGTGGGCGGGTTCGTCATCATCCCCGAACTTGCCGCACTCCTCGTCGCGCTGTCGCTCTACACCGCCGCCTTCATCGCCGAGGTCGTTCGCGCCGGCGTCCTCGCGGTGCCGAAGGGGCAGATCGAGGCGGCGCGCGCGATCGGCCTGCCGCCATTCCTGACGCTGCGAAAAGTGGTCGTCCCGCAGGCGCTTCGGGTGATCATTCCGCCGCTGACGAACCAGTATCTCAACCTGATCAAGAACTCGTCGCTCGCGGTCGCGGTCGGGTATCCGGACCTCGTCGGCGTGTTCAAGAACACCGTTCTCAACCAGACCGGCCGGGCGATCGAAGTCATCACCATCACGATGGGGGTCTACCTCCTGATCAGCCTCCTGACCGCCCTCGCGATGAACCTCTACAATGCGCGCGTCGCCGTGAGGCAGCGATGAGCGTGTCGCGCCGCACCGCGTTCGTCCGCACGACATCAACCGAGGCGCGTTCGCCGCCACCCGGCACGCGAGGCGCGATCCGCTGGCTGCGGCGGAACCTCTTCTCCTCGCCCGCGAACACGATCACGACGGTCGCCGTGCTGCTGTTCCTCGCCTGGATCGTGCCGCCCATCGTGCGCTGGGCGTTCATCGACGCCGCCTGGACGGGCTCCGACCGCAGCGTCTGCCTCGATGGCGGCGCGTGCTGGGCCTTCATCGGCGCCAAGATCAACCTCCTCCTCTTCGGCCTCTATCCGCCCTCCGAATACTGGCGGGTCGTCCTCGTCGCGGTGCTGTTCGTCGCCGGCCTTGTCCCGCTCGCGATCCCGCGCGTCCCCGGCAAGCGCTGGAACATCCTCTACCTCCTGGTCGTGTTCCCGGTGATCGCGATCATGCTCCTCACCGGTAAGGGGCTCGGCCTGCCCGAGGTGCCGACCGATCGCTGGGGCGGTCTCTTCGTCACCCTGGTGACGGCGGTGTTCGGCATCGTCATCTCGCTGCCGCTCGGCATCCTGCTCGCGCTCGGCCGCCGGTCGACCCTGCCGGTGGTCCGCTACGTCTCCACCGCCTTCATCGAGCTGTGGCGCGGCGTGCCGCTGGTGACGGTCCTCTTCATGGCGAGCGTCATGCTGCCGATCTTCCTCCCCGACGGGATGACGATGGACAAGCTGGTGCGCGCGATGCTCGGGATCGCGATCTTCTACTCGGCCTACATGGCGGAAGTGGTCCGCGGCGGCCTCCAGGCGATCCCGAAGGGACAGTACGAAGGCTCGATGGCGCTCGGCCTCTCCTACATCCAGCGCATGAGGCTCATCATCCTGCCGCAGGCGCTGACGACGGTCATCCCCGGGATCGTCAACACCTTCATCGCCCTCTTCAAGGACACGAGCCTCCTCCTCGTCATCGGTCTCTTCGACCTCGTGGGGATGATCAAATCGGCCGCGAACGATTCCGACTGGGCCTCGCCCTCGGTTCCGGCCACGGGCTATGTCTTTGCCGGCATCGTGTTCTGGGTGTTCTGCTTCGGGATGTCGCGCTACTCGCTGTTCGTCGAGCGCCGGCTCGCCCGCGGCCGGAGGAGCGGCTCGTGACGCCGCCCGCCCCGGACGGCAACGCGGCGATCGTCATGACCGGCGTCAACAAGTGGTTCGGCGCCTTCCACGTCCTCCGCGACATCGACCTCACCGTCCAGCGCGGCGAGCGCATCGTGATCTGCGGTCCGTCAGGCTCGGGCAAGTCGACGCTGATCCGCTGCATCAACGCGCTCGAGAGCCACCAGTCGGGACGGATCGTCGTCGATGGGATCGAGCTCAGCCACGACCATCACCGTATCGACGAGATCCGCCGCGACGTCGGGATGGTGTTCCAGCAGTTCAATTTGTTCCCGCATCTGACCATCCTCGAGAACTGCACGCTGGCGCCGATCTGGGTCCGCAAGATGCCGCGTCGGGAAGCGGAAGCGATTGCTCTCCGGTTCCTCGAGCGGGTGAAGATCCCGGAGCAGGCCCGGAAATATCCGGGACAGCTTTCGGGCGGACAGCAGCAACGGGTCGCCATCGCACGGGCGCTGTGCATGAGCCCGCGGATCATGCTGTTCGACGAGCCCACCTCTTCGCTCGACCCCGAGATGGTGAAGGAGGTGCTCGACGTGATGGTGGGGCTGGCGGAGGACGGCATGACGATGGTCGTCGTCACCCACGAGATGGGCTTCGCCCGCCAGGTTGCCGACCGCGTGATCTTCATGGACGAAGGGCAGATCATCGAGGTCAACGAGCCGGCCGCATTCTTCGATCACCCGCAGCACGAACGGACCCGGGCGTTCCTCAGCCACATCCTCCGGTGACGCTGGAGGCGGAGGTCCCACCTCGGATCATGCTCCGGCTGTTCTCCCCCCTTGCGGGGGACTGTTGCGTGGTTCGTTCCGAGTTGGCGGGAGGCACTCCAACTCCGCCAGCTCCTCAGTCGTCACCCCGGCGAAGGCCGGGGCCCATACTTTGCCGAGTGATTGATACCAGTATGGATCCCGGTCTCCGCCGGGATGACGAGGTTGAGAGGCTGGTGTGACACATAAGGTCAGAACTGGCGGCAGGCGCCGGCCCGGGCGTCGGTTCCACCTTCCACCCAACACTCTCCTTGCGGGGGAGAAAAGCCTGGGGACCTGTCCGCCGGTGCTTCACCGCCAGCCGAGCGCGGGGGCGACGTGTTGCAGGATCGCCTCGATGACGTGGACGTTGTAAGCGACGCCGAGCTGGTTCGGCACGGTCAGCAGCAACGTGTCGGCCGCGGCGATGGCCTCGTCCTTGGCCAGCTCCTTCACGAGCGCCTCCGGCTCGGCGGCGTAGCTGCGGCCGAAGACGGCGCGCGTGTTCTCGTCGATCATCCCGATCTGGTCGCGGTCCTCGCGGCGGCCGCCGAAATAGGCGCGGTCGCGGTCGTCGACGAGCGCGATGATGCTGCGGCTGACGGAGACGCGCGGCTCGCGCTTGTGGCCGGCCTCCTTCCAAGCCTCGCGGAACGCCCGGATCTGCTCGGCCTGCTGGACGTGGAAGGGCAGCCCGCCCTCGTCGAATTTCAGCGTCGAGCTCTGGAGGTTCATGCCGAGCTTGCCGGCCCAGGCGGCGGTCGCGTTGGTCGCCGCGCCCCACCAGATGCGCTCGCGGAGCCCTTCGGAATAGGGTTCGACACGAAGCAGTCCCGGCGGATTGGGGAACATCGGCCGCGGATTCGGCTGCGCAAAACCCTGGCCGCGGATGACCTCGAGGAACACCTCGGCATGGCGGCGCGCCATGTCCGCGTCGGTCTCGCCTTCGGGGGGCGCGTAGCCGAAATGCCGGAAACCGTCGATGACCTGCTCGGGCGAGCCGCGACTGATGCCGAGCTGGAGCCGGCCGCCGGCGATGAGGTCGGCCGCGCCGGCATCCTCGGCCATGTAGAGCGGGTTCTCGTAGCGCATGTCGATGACGGCGGTGCCGATCTCGATGCGCTTCGTCCGCGCGCCGACCGCCGCCAGGAGCGGGAATGGCGAGCCGAGCTGGCGGGCGAAATGGTGGACGCGGAAATAGGCGCCGTCGGCGCCGAGTTCCTCGGCGGCGACGGCGAGGTCGATGGACTGCAGCAGGGCATCGGACGCCGTTCGCGTCTGCGAGTGCTGCGACGCCGACCAGTGGCCGAATGAGAGGAAACCGATCTTCTTGGTCATGCCGTGATGTGGCACGCCGGGGTCGGCTTCGACAATCGGCATCGCAGTGCCAAGCGCCACGATGCCGACAGCCGCGGGTGCGGAACGGCCAGGTCGCGGTTGCGCTGCCTCGGACGGCTGCGGGACCCCCTACCCTCGGGCTACGCCGTCTTGGAGATCGCCAGTTCCTCCTCGGTCATATCGGTCGGAATGTCGGCAAAGAGCGGGGTGGAGAGGTAGCGCTCGCCGGTATCCGGCAGCATGGCGAGGATCGTCGATCCTCTCGGCGCGGACGCGGCGATCTTGAGGGCGCCGGCGAGCGTCCCGCCCGCGCTGATGCCGACGAAGATGCCCTCCTTCGAGGCCAGCTCGCGGGAGAATTTCAGCGCGTCCGGCCCGGGGACCGGCACGATCTGGTGGATCAGCTTCATGTCGACCACGTCGCCGGTCAGCTTGGGGATGAAGTCCGGAGTCCAGCCCTGCATCGGGTGGGGCTTGAAGCTCGGGTGCGGCGCCGCCGGAGAACCGTCGGGGTTGCGGGCCTGCACCACGCCGCTTTCGAGAAGCGGGGCATCCTGCGGCTCGCAGACGATCACCTTCGTATCGGGGCGTTCCTGGGCGAGGACGCGGCCGACGCCCTTGAGCGTGCCGCCGGTGCCATACCCGGTCACCCAATAGTCCAGCCGCTCGCCGTTGAAATCGTTGATGATCTCCCGCGCGGTGGTGCGCGAATGATAGTCGGCGTTGGCCTCGTTCTCGAACTGCCGGGTCATGAACCAGCCATGGGCGCGCGCGAGCGCGACGGTCTTCTGGACCATGCCGTAGGCGCGTTCGGCGGCTGGCGTGAGAATGACCTTCGCGCCGAGGAATCGCATCAGCCGGCGCCGCTCGACGCTGAACGATTCGGGCATCGTCAGCACCAGGGGATAGCCCTTGGCCGCGCAGACCATGGCGAGCCCGATCCCGGTGTTGCCGCTGGTGGCTTCGATGACCGTCTGGCCTGGCTTCAGCTCGCCGGACTTCTCGGCCGCTTCAATGACGCCGAGGGCAAGCCGGTCCTTGACGGATCCCAGGGGATTGAAGGCCTCGACCTTGACGTAGAGGTTCACCCCTTCGGGGGCCAACCGGTTGATCCGGACGACCGGTGTATTGCCGACCGTCTCAAGGATGCTCTGATATTTCGGCATCGATGCTCCCTCCGCAGGCTCGTCGCGCCGGACGATGAACCGATCCCCGTTTGCCGGCAAGGGACGGTCGTTGACCCGGCCCAAAGAGAGAGGCCTCCCCGACGCCGGCCAGGGAGGCCTCTTGTACGGCGCGCTGCCCGAGATGGGCAGCGCTATGGCGCTGTCCGCTAGAGCGGGCCGAAGTCGGGCGGCATCACGCGGTGATGCGTGGCCGATTCATAGGCCGTGCCGACGGTGATCAGGAGCGGTTCGTCGCCTTGGTTGGCGAAGAAGGTGATCGCGATCGGCATCGGGTGCTCCATCGTCGTCGCGGTCGCGCCTTCCGGCAGGACCGAGATGTAGTTGGTGCGGGCTTCGTTGAGAGCGTAGGCCGGCTCGACGACGATGTCGTTCATGCCCGCGGGCACGACGACGCGCGGGATCTGCAGGAACGGCGTGATGCTCTCGAAGCTGTTCGTGCCGACATTCGGGCCCGATATCAGCGGCGTCGGCACCGTATTCTCCGGATGGACGAACACGTCGATGCCGTTCTCGGCCATCATCATCTGGAGCGCCAGACGGCCGACATAGGAGCGGAGGAGACCGTCGGCGGCACCGGCATTGGTCGGGCTGCCTTCATAGACGATCCAGTTCTCGGCGCCGGCACGGGACGAATCCTGGCGGAATTTCGCATTCGCGACCCAGGCGGCCCAGTCGGTGACGACCCGGTCGCCGCGGGCGGCCAGGTAGTTGTTCATGTTGTAGAGCCAGTCGTCGCACTCGTCGCAGTCGAGCGCTCCGAAGCCGGCAAAGTTCGTCAGTCGGACATCGCCCGGCAGCGGAGCCTCGCCGGCGGCGAGGGCGCGGAGATAGTCGACCGAGGTGACGTCCCAGCCCTCGACCTCGAACATCAGCTCGCCATCCGCGTCACGGCGGCTGAAGATTTCCGGCATCACCGCCGGAAGGACGCGGGACAGCGCGTCGGCGAAGGTGAACTCCGCGTTCGGGATGTCCGGGTCGTCCTCGTAGTCGGGATGCGTGACCTCGATGAGGGTCGCGCCGAGCTGGTCCCTGAGAACCGTCAGGATCTGCTCGTTGATCTGGTCGGAGATCGCGACGTGGTTCGCGGTCTGGTAGCGCATGTATTCGCGGAAGATCGCGATCGTGACGCCTTCGAGCGGCCGCGGATTCTCCGCCAGCGCCTCGTCGGTCACCACGAACGGGACATAGCCGTCGTCCGGGATCAGGGCCGACGGTACCGTGAAGGGCGTCCGCAGGAGATCGTAAGCCACCTCACCATCGTTGACGGCCGAGAGCACGACGGCCGCGTCGGCCAGCGTGCGGGTGATGATGCCCGGCCGGTCGATGAAGGTGCTGTTGCCGATACCGCCGAGACCCGGGAGGATTCCCTGCGACGCCAGCATGAGGGCCGAGCCGTTGCGCGAGGCCGGGCCCTGGCACGACGCGGCGGTCTGCTCGCAGACGCCGATCATGCCGAGATTGGCGCCGATCGCGGCGCCGACGCCGCTGCTCGAACCGCGCGGGACGCGGGTCGTGTCGTAGGGATTGCAGGCCTGGCCGCTCCAGGCGCTGATCGCCTGGCCGCCGGAGACGAGATTGGTGAGCGTCTCGTTCGGCCCGCCGGGATTGCCCGGACCGGCATTGAACTCATGCGCGGTGGTCTTGGCGAAGATGATCGCGCCGTGCGAGCGGAGCTGCGCCGCGATCGGCGAATCGAGCGGCGGCGCGTCCATGGCGAAGGCGACGTCGCTGTTCGCGGTCGCCCGCATGTCGCTCGTCTCGTAGGGGTCCTTGAGCACCGTGACGATGCAGTAGAGCGGCATCTCGTCGAGCGGCGGGTTCATGCCGTAGAGCGCGTCGAGCTCGGCCGCCCGTTCGAGCGAATCGGGCTGCTGACGGAAGGCTTCGCATTCCGGCGGCGCGTCCGGCGGCAGCGGTCCGGTCGACGGATGGGCATCGTAGGGACCGGCACAGGTGACGGAACGCTCGCCGCGGATGTTGAAGGTCTCGAGGGCGTTGATCTGCCCGGCATTCGGTATGCCGACGCGAAGCCCCATCTGGGCATAGACGGCCGGGTTGGAGATCGTCGTCTCCATCCGCCCATAGTCGATCGGGAGGCCGGTATACTGGTCGAGATTGGGGAAGATCGTCGACGCGGCGACCGTCGCCGTCGGGAAGGTGATCGGCTCGCCGGTGCGGGTGTAGCCCTCGACCGCGGGCACGTCGGCCCCGTCCGCGGTCACGAGCGCGGTGCAGACGCCATTATAGGCGCGCGCCCGGTCGATGTATTGCTGCACGATCTCCGCGCAGGTGACCTGGCCGGCCTGGATCGCCGCATGGGTACTGGCGATCGTCGCCTCGACCACGCTGAAGGGCGTCGGTTCCTGGCTGTCGGCAACACCGACCGCGGATGACCCCAGGCCCACAGCCGCGAAAAGAACCGTTGCCGCCCGGAGGAGACGGCCTCGGCGGTTGGGGGGCTTCGGAGGAGGTGTCTGATCTTTCATGGCAGCGCCTTTGCTCGGGTCAACGGAAGGGACCTCGCGGTCCCGTGATGAGGCCGAGCGCAATCACGCAAGGGTCGGGCCAATCGGCACCGATCGGAAGGCCGTCGTGCACGATGCCTGCAAAATGATGCCGCTTGCCGCGGGCGACGGCAGAATTCTGCCTAGCGATGGTCAGATAAGCAGCTCAATCCGGAATACATCGGGCCGGACGCGAGCGTCATTCGCCCGTGAGACGTGACCCAAGCGCCGATTGCGGGCGTATCCGACTTCAAGATATGAACGGACATCTATTGCACCGCAATAGGATGCGAGACCACCTGATGACGACACGCTCGTCCACTACGGCACCGTGGCGGTGGTGTCGTGATCGTCAGGCGCGGTGCAATACGTCGAAAGAAGAAGGGTACTGCAAAGGAGCGTCGCCGTAGCCTCGGACGATGCCGGGCTCTCCGCTCCCCGGAGGCTGCCGTCGCGGTCTTTGCAGTCCTTCTCGGCGCCCGGCTTGAAGAGCCTCAGGCAGTGAACTTTGCTGTTCTCGGTCCTCGCCGAGCCAGGTGCGGGTTCGGCAAATTTACATCGTCGGCGCGGAGCTACGGCAAATGGGAAATCTGTCCGCCCTGGGAGTGATAGCGATGGTCCTGCGCGCCGCAGACTGCGGACGCGTGGCGCACGTTTGACGGTCGCCCAGAAAGCATTGGGAGCGAACCTATGCGCGTCCTGGTTCTCAACAGCGGCAGCTCCTCCATCAAGTACAAGCTCTTCGACATGGACGGCGAGGCGGTCCTCGCAAAGGGAGCGATTGCCGGCATCGGAGGAAGGGCTTCGTCTTCAGGCGCCATGCATGCGAAGGACCATTCGGAGGGTCTTGCGCTGGCGTTCGACGCGATCGCCATGGCGCATACCGGCCACATCGATGCGATCGGCCATCGCGTGGTTCACGGGGGGCCGGCCTATTCGGCCCCCGTCCCCATCGACGATGACGTCTGCAGGGCCATCGGCGACAACGCCCTGTTCGCCCCGTTGCACAACCCGCCGAACCTCCTCGGCATCGAGGCGGCGCGACGGCTCAGGCCCGGGACGCCACAAATTGCGGTGTTCGACACCGCGTTCCATCGGACCCTTCCACCGGTGGCGGCGACCTACGCATTGCCGCGAGAGCTCTCCGAGCGTCACGGTATCCGGCGGTACGGGTTTCACGGCACGAGCTGCTCATGGTCGCTCGGGGCGGCGGCCGCGTTCCTCGATCGCCGGAAGGCGGACCTGAATCTCATCGTTGCCCACCTTGGCGCCGGCGCGTCGGTGACCGCGATCCGGGGCGGAATTTCGGTCGATACGTCGATGGGGCTCTCCACGCTCGAAGGCCTCATGATGCAGACCCGGGCGGGCGACCTCGACCCGGCGATCCCGATCCTCCTTCTTCGGGAGGGCATGACCGCGGACGAGCTCGATCGCGTCCTGAACCGTGAATCGGGCGTGAAGGGCATCGCGGGCGAAGCGGACATGCTCACCGTGGCCCAGCGGGCCGCGTCCGGCGACGCCGACGCCGCCTTCGCCCGGCAGATGTACGCCTACAGGGCGGGGAAGCAGATCGGCGCCTATGCCGGCGTCGTGTGGCCGCTCGACGCGCTGGTATTCACCGGGGGCGTCGGTGAAAACGACGCCGGAATCCGCGAAGCGATCTGCGTCAGCCTCCCGCAACTCGGCCTGATCCTCGATCAGGCCGCGAACCGCCGGCCGCAGGAGGAGCGGGTGCGGAGCATTCGGTCCGGCGGGGCCGGACCGGAGATCCTGATCGTCGAGGCGGACGAGGAACTCGAGATCGCGCGCGAGACCGTGGCCGTGGTGCGGGGCGTCGCGCCCAACCCCCATGCCGGATGATCGGACGTCGGGTCGATATCGCACGAGCGGACGAGTTGGGCTCGGTGAGGCACGAGCGCCCGGGCACGACCGGTCCGACGGCCCGCCATACGTTGAGCGAGATCAAGGTTCGCGTGCGTCAGGCGTGGAAGGGGAAACGATGGGCCGCACCGGACCGTGCGGCCCATGACGTTTTCGGGAGTCGGCCATGACATCACGAGGATCGGCTGGCATCTTTGCGGCGACAGGCAGGCAACCGGGCTTGGAGACGACATCAGGATGAACGACGCCAATCGGCCGGACGGCCAACCGAGAACCGTTCTCCTGGCCACGGACCTCGGCGCGCGCTGCGATCGGGCGATGGATCGTGCGGCGGGACTGGCGGATGGCTGGGGAGCACGGCTCGTCGCGGTGCATGCCATCGAGGGCAGCTCCGATTTCTACGGCGACGAGCTGGAGCGGCGCCTGCCGTCCTGGCGGCGGAAGGATCCGGTGGCGGTCGTCGAGGCGCTGCTTCGCCGCGACCTTATGGGGAGGGACGTCCGGGCGGTGGTCGAAGGCGGCGAGCCGGCCGCGCTCGTCCTTCGCGCGGCGGAGGAAAACAGGGCCGACCTCATCGTCACCGGCCTCGCCCGCGACGAACCGCTCGGCCGCTTCGGCGTCGGCGCGACCGTGGACCGGCTGGCGCGCCGGTCGGCGGTGCCCGTCCTGATCGTCAAGGAGCGGCCGCGGCAGCCCTATGCCCGCATCCTGGTCGCCTCGGATTTCTCGGACTCGTCGTCGGTCGAGGCGGTGCGCGTTGCGATGCGGTTCTTCCCCGACGCGCATCTGACCATCTTCAAAGCCTTCGATACGCCGATGGCGAGCGCCGTTTCCGACGAGCGCGCCTATGCCGAAGGCCTTCGGGCCAACGCCCTCGCGGAGGGTGAGGCGTTCGTCGCGCGGGTGGGATTCCTTCCCGACGATCGCCGGCATCGCTTCACCCTCGTGGCCGAGCCCGGCGATCCGGCCGAGCTGATCCGCCAATATGCCGAGGACAAGGGGATCGACCTCGTCGTCGCCGGGTCCCACGGACGCGGCCGGCTGTTCGACCTTCTCATCGGCAGCACCGGCCGCTCGATCCTCTCCGCGGTTCCCTGCGACGCCCTGCTGGTGCCGGAAGGGCCGGCGGGCGGAGCCGCCGTCGAGGTCCGATAGGGCGGTGGCAGGGGAAGAGCCCGAGCCGTATCGGAAGGCCGCAGCCGAGGTCGTGGCGGATTTCGGCTCCGACGCCGCATCCGGCCTGACCTCGACCGAGGCGTCCCGGCGGCTCGGGCAGTACGGCCGGAACGAGCTCGATGCCGTCCCTCCGATCCCGGCGTGGCGAAGGCTCCTGCGCCAGTTCAGCGACGTCCTCGTCATCCTCCTCCTGGTTGCGGTCGCGATTTCCACCGTGCTCTGGGCGGTCGAGCGCGACACGCCGCTGCCCTATGAGGCCATCGCGATCTTCGCGATCGTCGTCCTCAACGCGCTGATGGGGTTCGTCCAGGAAGCCCGCGCCGAGCGGTCGCTGGCGGCCCTCCGATCGCTTACGGCCGCGCGAGCATCCGTCATGCGCGACGGCGCCCGCCAGTCCGTCGCCGCAGCAGAGCTCGTGCCCGGCGATGTGATCCTCATCGAGGAGGGCGATGCCATCCCCGCGGATGCGCGCCTTCTCGAATCGGTGGCGCTCCAGACGGCGGAGGCGGCACTCACCGGCGAGAGCCTTCCCGTCGCCAAGGACATGGCGCCGGTGCCGGATGCCGCGAGCCTCGGCGACCGGCGCGACATGGTCTTCAGCGGTACGGTCGCCACCTATGGTCGCGGCCGCGCGGTCGTGACGGCGACCGGGATGAAGACCGAGATGGGCCGGATCGCCGGTCTCCTCGAGACGTCGCAGAAGCAGCTCACGCCGCTCCAGAAGGAGCTCGCGCGGGTCGGACGGATCCTCGGCGTCGTCGTGGTGGCGCTTGCGGTGCTGATGATCGGTGCGATCCTGATCGTCGAGGACATCGACACCGTCTCCGGCATCTTCGACGTCCTCATCCTCGGCGTGGCCCTCGCGGTCGCGGCGGTGCCTGAAGGCCTGCCCGTCGTCGTGACGGTCGTGCTGTCGGTCGGCGTCCGGCGGATGGCGCGGCGGAACGCCATCATCCGCCACCTCGCCGCGGTCGAGACGCTCGGCTCGGCGAACGTCATCGCCTCCGACAAGACCGGGACGCTGACCCGGAACGAGATGACCGTCCGCGTCGTCGTCACCGCCAGCGGCCGCGTCGATTTCGGCGGCACCGGCTACGAGCCGGCGGGGGACGTCACTGCAGGTGGCGGCCCTGTCGACGGCGCGCTCCGGTCGGAGGTCCTCCGGGCGCTGACGGCCGCCGCGCGCAACAACAACGCGTCGCTCCGGAACGCCGATGGGCGCTGGTCGGTCCAGGGCGACCCGACCGAGGGTGCCCTGCTCGTCGCGGCCCGGAAGGCGGGGCTCGATCACGACGAGATGGAGACCGGCCTGCCCCGCGTGGCGGAGGTCCCGTTCTCGTCGGAGCGGAAGCTCATGAGCACCATCCATGCGGCGGGCGACGGTTCGGAGCCGCTCCGGGCGCTGACCAAGGGCGCGCCGGACGTCCTCCTGTCACGCTGCTCGCACGAGCTCGTCGGCGACGAAACGCGGCCGCTGTCGCCGGAGCGGCGCGCCGAGATCGCGACCCGGAATGACGGCCTCGCCGATGAAGGCCTCCGCACGCTCGGCATCGCGTTCCGGTCGCTGCCCGGCGCCAGCGCGACGGACCGGTTCGACGAAGCCATCGAAGAGGACCTCGTCTTCCTCGGCCTTATCGGCATGATCGACCCTCCGCGCCCGGAGGCGAAGGCGGCGATCGCCGAAGCCGGCGCCGCGGGGATCCGCGTGCTGATGATCACCGGCGACCACCCGCGGACGGCGGCGGCGATCGCGCGCGAGCTCGGCATCCCCGCCGACCGCATCATGACCGGCACGCAGCTCGCGGCCGCGACCGAAGCGGAGCTCGATACCGCGGTTGCCGGGACGTCGGTCTATGCGCGCGTGAACCCGGAGCACAAGCTCCGGATCGTCGCCGCGCTGCAGCGCGCCGGGCAGATCGTCGCCATGACCGGCGACGGCGTGAACGACGCCCCCGCGCTCAAGGCCGCCGACATCGGCGTCGCCATGGGGATCACCGGCACCGACGTCTCCAAGGAAGCGGCCGACATGGTGCTGGCCGACGACAATTTCGCCTCGATCGTCGCGGCGGTGGAGGAAGGCCGCGCGATCTTCTCCAACATCCGGAAATTCCTCCGCTATCTCCTATCGTCGAACATCGGCGAGGTGATGACGATGTTCTTCGGCGTGCTCCTCGCCGACGCCATCGGTCTTACCGGGGCGGACGCGGCCGGCGTCGTCCTGCCGCTGATGGCGACGCAGATCCTCTGGATCAACCTCGTCACGGACGGGGCGCCGGCGCTCGCGCTCGGCATCGATCCGTCCGATGGCCGTGCCATGACGCGGCCGCCCCGCCCGCGCGGCGAGCCGGTGATCACGCGCCGGATGTGGGCCGGGATCGTCTTCGTCGGCGCGATCATGGCCGCTGGCACCCTTCTCGTTCTCGACGCGTCGATGCCGGGCGGGCTGATCGAGGGGACCGGGTCGCTCGCCTATGGCCAGACGATGGCGTTCACGACGCTGATGCTGTTCCAGATGTTCAACGTCTTCAACGCCCGGTCGGACCGGCGGAGCGCGATCCACGGCCTGTTCGCCAATGCCTGGCTCTGGGCCGCGATCGCGCTGTCGCTCGTGCTCCAATGCGCCGTCGTCTATCTCCCGTTCCTGCAGAGCGCGTTCTCGACCGTGGCGCTCTCGGCGGCGGACTGGCTCCTGTGCGCCGGCACCGCGAGCTCGGTGTTGATCCTCCGCGAGCTCAGCAAGCTCTTCGTGCGCTCGCGCGAGGGCGAAGGACGTGCCGGGCCGGACATGCCGGCAGTCGCCCCGTCGCGCGGCTGAGGGCGGCGGCGATGATGAATCTCCTCCGTGACAAGTTCATCGAGGTCGGGCGGAGCGTCGCACCGATCGTCGCCTTCGCCTGCGTATTGCAGGTCACGCTGGTCCACATGCCGCTCGGCGCGTTCCTGGACTTCCTCGGCGGTTCGGTGCTGCTCGCGCTCGGCCTGACGCTCTTCCTCGCTGGCATCGAGCTCGGCATCCTCCCCGTCGGCAAGGCGGTGGGTGCGAGCCTTCCCAAGCGCGGGTCGGTCACGCTGATCCTCGGTGTGGCCTTCGTAATCGGATTCGCCACGACCGTGGCCGAGCCTGATGTGATCGTGCTGGCCCAGCAGGTCGATGAGGCGACCGAAGGCGGCATCGCCGACGGGCTCATCCGCTACGTCATCGCCGGCGGCGTCGCCCTGTTCACCGCCCTTGCGATGGCGCGCGTCATCTTCGGCTTCTCGATGATCCTCGTCCTGTCGGTCGGCTATGGTCTCATCCTGGTGCTCGCTTTCCTCGCGCCCGCCGACCTCATCCCGCTCGCCTTCGACAGCGGCGGCGTCACCACCGGCGCCGTGGCCGGTCCCGCCATCATCGCTCTCGCCGTCGGCGTCAGTGCCGTCCTCGCGGGCCGCTCCGCCATCTCCGACGGCTTCGGCCTCCTTGGCATCGCGTCTATCGGGCCGGTGCTTGTGGTCCTCGTCCTGGCCCTGGTGCTGTGGTGACGGGCGAGGCAGCTTCGGTCCTGGTGACGACCGGCATCGATGCGCTGATCGCGATCCTGCCGCTGGCGGCGCTGCTCCTCGTGCTGCAGCGGGTCCTCCTGAAGCTGCCGAGGGTGGACGTTGCCCGCGTGCTGCTCGGCCTCGCGATGGCGGCCGGCGGCCTGTTCCTGTTCCTGCTCGGCGTTGCCGTCGCCTACATTCCCTTCGGCCGCGCGCTCGGCGAAGCGTTGGCGACGGTCGAGGCGACGTGGCTCGTGATGGCCATCGGCCTTGTCCTCGGCCTCCTCACCGCGCTGGGCGAGCCCGCGGTGCGCATCCTCGCCGATCAGGTCGAGGACGCCTCGGCCGGCTCGATCCGCCGCTCGATGGTGCTGGCGGCGATCGCCGTGGGGGTCGCGGCGTCGGTCGCGATCGGCCTCCTCCGGATCATGCTCGGCATCCCGCTCCTCTATATCCTCGCGCCGGGCTATGCCCTCGTGCTCGTGCTCATCTGGCTCAGCTACCGCGACTTCGTGGCGATCGCCATCGATGCCGGCGGCGTCGCGACCGGGCCGCTCGTGAACACCTTCCTGCTCGCGGTGGCCCTCGGAGCGTCGGCCGGCTTCGGCGACGAGAGCCCGGTCGTGAGCGGGCTCGGGCTCGCGGCGCTGATCTCGGTCGCGCCCATCATCTCGGTGTTGATCCTCGGCGTTCTCATCCGCCGCAAGCAGCCGCTCAGGGAGGAACAGAAATGACCGCCACCTCGCTCATCGTCAGTATCGTGCCCAAGGGACGCGGCGACACCGTCCTCCAGGCCTCGGTCCGCGCCGGCGCCCATGGCGGCACGGTCCTCTTCGGCCGCGGCGCGGGCGTCAACGAGCAGCAGAAGCTGTTCGGCATCCCGATCATGCCCGAGAAGGAGATCGTGCTGACGATCGTCTACGAGAACCAGAGCGACACGGTGCTCGCCGAGATCGTGCGGGCAGCGCAGCTCGAGGAGCCCGGCGCGGGCATGGCGTTCGAGATCGCGGTCGAGAAGGTCGTCGGCGTCGCGCACCTTTTCGGGGGCGCAGCGAAGTCCTGATCGTCGGTTGGGTGTCGCACCGAGGGGGCCCGTTGCGTGGAGAGCACCGAAGGCGGATCGGTGGGATAGGCCCATCCACAACCTCCTCCCCGGGCTTGACCCGGGGCCTATTGGCCGTTCCGCGGACGCGGAATCGGGAGGGGTCTCGGAGTCCGGACTGGTGGAGAAGCCAATAGGCCCCGGGTCAAGCCCGGGGAGGAGTGCTTCTTGTAGGCAGTGCTCCGATTTAGACTGACGACGCAGCAGTCTCCCCGAAATGATAGCGGCGA
Organism: Bauldia sp.; assembly: GCA_050184415.1. GTDB lineage: Bacteria > Pseudomonadota > Alphaproteobacteria > Rhizobiales > Kaistiaceae > JADLGL01. Next base: position 8,240 of record JBFXAJ010000031.1, on the reverse strand, counting down.
CACCTATAGGCGCCGCGCGACGGCGTCCTCCATGGCCGTCATCGACGCTTCGAACTTGGCCAGACCCTCCGCCTCGAGCTGTCGCGTGATCGCGATCATGTCGATCCCGAGCTCCGCCAGCCGGCCGGACAATTCTTCAAGACCGGACGGGCCTGCGAGAGGGTTCGGGCGGTCCATCGCCAGCGTGTCGGCCAGCGTTGATCGGTTCAGCGTGGTCACCGTTCCCGGCAGCGCCAGCGCCTCGACATACCGGGTCGGAGAATAGGCCGTATCCTTCACGCCGGTGCTGGCCCAGAGGAGGCGCTGGGTGCGGGCTCCCCGCGCCGCGAGCCGCTGCCACCGCTCACCGGCCTCTCTGTCGGCCTGCAGTTGATATGCGGCGCGGGCGGACTCGATCGCCGCGCGTCCGCGGAGGGCGTGCGACCAGGAGCCGCCAAGGGCATCGAGCATCGGGTCGATCGCGGCGTCGATCCGCGACAGGAAGAAGCTGGCGACGCTGCCCGGCACGGGCCTGTTCTGGGCGATCCGTTCCTCAGCGCCGACGACATAGGCGTCGAGAATCTCTTCATAACGGCCGGGCGAGAAGAGGAGGGTCACGTTCACGCTGACGCCGTCCCCGATGAGGCGGCGAAGCGCCTGGACGCCTGCCGCGGTGCCGGGCACCTTGACCATGACGTTGGGGCGCGCGAGCGCCGCATGCAGGCGGTGCGCCTCCATGACCGTGGCGTCGACATCATGCGCCAGCCGCGGCGCGACCTCGATCGACACGAAGCCATCGCTGCCCCCGGCGGCCTCGTAGACGGGAAGAAGCAGATCCGCCGCGCGGCCGACGTCCTCGATCGCGAGGGCCTGCGCGATCTCCGCTGGGCGGAGGCCTTCGGCGCCGAGCGAGCGGATGCGGTCGTCATAGGCGGCGGAGGCGAATGCCTCGGCGAAGATCGTCGGGTTCGACGTGACGCCGCTGACGCCCTCGCGGATCAGCTGGCCGAGGCTGCCGGTGTCGAGGAGGTGGCGCCCGAGATCGTCGAGCCACACGGACTGGCCCAGCGCGCGGAGCTGGGTGATCCCATCGGGACGGCCGTCACCTTCGATCATGTCCAGGTCCAGTCGCGGATTTCGGGCAGGTCCTCGCCGGTCCTCCGGATATAGGAGGCGTGCTCGTCGAGTCTTGCGCGGAACGATGCGGCAAGGTCGGCCTCGCCTGCGGCAAGGCCCGGGACGCGCTCGATGACGTCGAGCACGAGATGGAACCGGTCCACGCCGTTGCGGACCACCATGTCGAACGGCGTGGTCGTGCTGCCCTCCTCGCGATAGCCGCGGACATGGAAATTGCCGTGGTTGCGCCGCCGGTAGGCGAGGCGATGGATGAGCCAGGGATAGCCGTGATAGGCGAAGATCACCGGCCGATCGGCGGTGAAGATCGCGTCGAACGCCGCGTCGGGCAGCCCGTGGGGGTGGAAGTAGTCGGGCTGCAGCGTCATGAGGTCGACGACGTTGACGACCCGCACCGCAAGCTCCGGCAGGTGCTCGCGGAGAAGGCTCGCGGCGGCCAGCACCTCCATCGTCGGGACGTCGCCGGCGCAGGCAAGGACGACATCCGGCTCGCGGTCGACATGGTTGCCGGCCCAGTCCCAGGCGCCCACGCCGGCCCCGAAATGCCGCTCGGCATCCGGCATCGACAGCCATTGCGGCGCCGGATGCTTCCCGGCCACGAGCACGTTGATGAGGTTCTGTGAGCGCAGGCAGTGGTCGATGGCGACCAGCAGCGTGTTGGCGTCCGGCGGGAGGTAGACCCGCACGACCTCGGGCTTCTTGTTCACGACGAGGTCGATGAAGCCGGGGTCCTGGTGGCTGATGCCATTGTGGTCCTGCCGCCAGACATGGGAGCTCAGGAGGAGGTTCAGCGACGGGATCGGCTTGCGCCACGGTACATGGGCCGCGGATTGCAGCCATTTGGCGTGCTGGTTGAACATCGAATCGACGATGTGGACGAACGCCTCATAGGTCGAGAAGACCCCATGCCGTCCCGTGAGGATGTAGCCTTCGAGCCAGCCCTCGCAGGTGTGCTCGCTCAGGATTTCCATCACACGGCCGTCCGGGCCGAGATGCTCGTCGGTCGGCAGCGTCTCGGCGATCCAGGTGCGGTCGGTCGCGGCAAAGACCGCCGACAGCCGGTTGGACGCGGTCTCGTCGGGTCCGAAGATGCGGAAATTCGCCGCCTCACGGTTGAGCTCCAGCACGTCGCGGAGATACTGGCCCGACCGGCTGGTGTTTTCGGCCACCCCAGCGCCGGGCCGGTCCAGTGCGATCGCGAAGGCGCGGGGGTCCGGAAGCCGGAGCGGGGCGGGGGAGCGGCCGCCATTGGCGTGCGGGTTGGCCCCCATGCGCCGATCTCCCGCGGGCACTGCCCCGCGGATGGCGTCGCGCGCGCGGCCTCCCTCGTCGAACAGGGTTTCCGGGCCATAGCTCCGCAGCCATTGTTCGAGAAGCCGAAGGTGTTCCGCGTTGGTCCGGACTTCGGCGAGGGGAACCTGATGGGACCGCCACGTCCCCTCGGTCGGCTTGCCGTCCACTTCCTTCGGGCCGGTCCAGCCCTTCGGCGTCTCGAGCACGATCATCGGCCATGCCGGGCGACGGATCGGCCCGCCATTCCGCGCGGCGCGCTGGATGGCCCGGATGTCGTCGTGCGCCGCTTCGAGCGCGGCGGCCATCGCCGGGTGGAAGAGCGCCGGGTCGTCGCCGGCGACGAAGCGCGGATCGTAGCCATAGCCGCGAAGAAGGCTTTCGAGCTCCGGCCGGCCGATCCGCGCAAGGACGGTGGGGTTGGCGATCTTGTAGCCGTTGAGGTGGAGGATCGGCAGCACGGCGCCGTCGCGGCGCGGGTTGAGGAACTTGTTCGAGTGCCATGCGGTGGCAAGCGGTCCGGTCTCCGCCTCGCCGTCGCCGACAACGCAGGCGACGATGAGGTCGGGATTGTCGAAGGCCGCGCCGAAGGCGTGGGACAGCGAGTAGCCGAGCTCGCCCCCTTCATGGATCGAGCCCGGCGTTTCCGGAGCGGTGTGACTTGGGATTCCGCCGGGGAAGGAGAATTGCGTGAACAGCCTCCGGAGGCCGTCCTCGTCCTCGGTGATCGCGGGGAAGAGCTCGGAATACGTGCCCTCGAGATAGGTGGCGGCGACGATCCCCGGCCCGCCATGGCCCGGGCCGGTGACAAAAATCATGTCCAGCCCGCGCTCGGCGATCAGCCGGTTGAGATGGGCATAGATGAAGGTAAGCCCCGGCGTCGTGCCCCAGTGGCCAAGGAGGCGGGGCTTGACGTGCTCGGGGCGCAGCGGCTCGCGGAGCAGCGGATTGCCCATCAGGTAGATCTGGCCGACCGAAACGTAGTTCGCCGCGCGCCAGAAGGCGTCCACGGCCGATAGGGCGTTCGTCCTCGTCATTTGCGTCTGCCTGCTAGCCGTTGAAGAGGACCGGAAGATCGGCTCGCTCGATCAGCGTCGTCGTGACGCCGCCGAAAACCGCCTGGCGCAGAGGCCCGTGCGCGAATGCGCCGCACACGATGAACCCGGCCGCGTTGCTCCGCGCGACGGCGAGGAGCTGGCGGCCGGCGTCACCCTCGACCGCCTCGGCGATCTCCGACCGGATGCCGTGCCGGCGGAGATAGGCGGCGACCTCTTCGGGCGCGTCCTGATGCCTGCGTTCCGGAGCGCTGAAGACCATCGCGTCGCCCGCGATCCTCCGAAGGAAAGGGAGCGCGGCCGCCGTCGCCCGCGCTGCGGGCGCGCTGCCCTTCCACGCGAGCACGGCGTTCCCGCCAAGAAGGTCGCCGCTCCATTCGTCGGGGACCAGGAGGATCGGCCGGCCGCTCGCAATCAGCAGGGCCTCGAGCGTGGCCGAACCGGGACGAGCGGTAATCGTGACATCCGCCAGCCTTGCCCGTTCGGTCAGAATCTCCGGCTCATCGCCGTCCGTTTCGATGTAGCTCGCGCTGGGTCCGTCCGCGCTCGCCGCGGGCGATTCCGGCCATCCGCGCGCCGATAGCCACGCCTCGAAGCCGGACCGCGCGGCGGTCGCGCGCTCGGTCGAGGCCGCATCCTCCGAGGGTCCGAACCCGATGAAGGCATCGCCCTCCCCTCGCCCGGCGAGGTGGGCGATCGAAGGCGGCATGAGCGGCACGTGGATCGCCGTGACGGGGGCGGCGAAGACCTCGGCGATCCCGCCTGCCGCCCGAAGCACCGCGGTATCGGAAGCTGTCCCCGCCAGCCGGGCGAGGACCAGCCTGATCCCGCGGTCCTGCCGGGTCGGCTCCGCATCGGCGATGCTCTCCGCGACGGCCATGTTCTCCTACCTGCCGGTTGCCGGCTTCGGCATTGCCTCCGAAGCCGGGCGGATCGGCACGCCGCCGTCGCCAAGGAACGGGAGGCCGGTGGCCGCATACCATTCGACGATCCTGTCCCACGCTTCCTGTGCCGTCTCGGCGTAGCGGAGCAGGGAACGGTCGCCACGGCTGATCATGCCTTCATCGATCAGGAAGTCGATGTCGAATACGCGGTTCCAGAACGCGCTCCCGACCAGCACCACCGGCATCGCGTCGATGCGGCCGGTCTGGATGAGGTTCAGCGTCTCGAACAGCTCGTCCAGGGTGCCGAATCCGCCGGGAAAGGCGACCAGCGCCTTGGCCCGCAGCAGGAGATGCAGTTTCCGGATGGCGAAATAGCGCATCTCGAAGCCAAGGCCCTTCGAGATGAAGCGGTTGGTCTGCTGCTCCTGAGGCAACAGGATGTTCAGACCCACCGACGGCGCGCCCACGTCATGGGCTCCGCGATTGGCAGCCTCCATGATGCCGCCGCCGCCACCGGTCATGACCGCCAGCCTGCCATGTCCGGACTCTCTGCCGGCGCGCCCGACCAGGCGCCCGAACGCCCGCGCCTCGTCGTAATACCGACCCTGCGCCACCTGCTTCCCGGCCGCCGCGAGGGGGACGCTGAGATCGCGATCCGGATGCTCCGCGGCCAGCTTCTCGAGGACCGCCAGGCGTTGGGCCGCGACCTCCGGCTCCGGGATGCGCGCCGAGCCAAAGACAACGATGGTTTCGTCGATCTGATGGCGGCGAAGCGCCAGCTCGACACCGAGATAGTCGATTTCGAGCCGCGGACCACGAAGGTCCGGGTCCGCAAGCGGAATCGTCCCCGGCGGCCGGGCAGGCGCCGCGCGTGCGGCCTCCGCCTCGCGCTCTTCCTTCATGTCCTGATCGGGATTCCCATTCATGGGTCCGTGCCCGGTGACGGAATGGCGACGATAGCAACGGTTTGATCGTGACCTGACAATAAGCGAGTGTGAGGGCATCTGCAGAGGCAATGCTCACGAAATCGTCCTGATGCACCCCTGCAGGATGGGGCCGGGAGCGGGGTTTTGACGGAGCAGCCGACCGAGCGCCCCCAAGCAGGTCCCGGCCTCTACCTGCCCGACTTCATCCTCGGGGCCACCGACGGCGTCATCACGACGCTCGCCATCATGTCGGGCGTGGTCGGGGCGGATCTGCCGATGGCGATCGTCCTGATCCTCGGCTTCGCCAACCTCATCGCCGACGGGATCTCGATGGCCGCGAGCAACATCCTCTCGCGGCGGTCGAGCACCGGCCCGGAGGCGCTGCCGACCTACCGCGCCGCCGGCCGTCACGGGCTTGCGACGTTCCTGGGCTTCGTGCTGGCCGGCCTGGTGCCGCTCTTCGCCTATCTCGTGCCGGGCATTCCCGTTGACCGCAGGTATCTGGTCGCGGCGCTGCTGGCGCTCCTCACGCTCTTCGTCGTCGGTGCCGGGCGCGCCTTCTTCACGAGGCGTCACTGGCTGATCGCGGGCGTGGAGATGCTGGCGCTCGGCGCCCTTGCCGGCGCCGCCGCCTATGGCGTCGGAGCGCTCGGGGCATGGCTGGTGGGCTCGGTTCAATAGGGCTGGCCCGGCGGGATTTACGCCCTCCCCTCGTCAGCCGACCGGGAACCGGGGTCGGCCGGTGCGCTCGAAGGCGTCGAGATTGTCCATCGTGGTCGCCGCGATCGCGGTCATCGCCTCCTCGGTGAAGAAGGCCTGGTGGCCGGTGATCAGGACGTTCGGGAACGTCAGCAGCCTCGCAAAGACGTCGTCCTTCAGGACCTCGCTCGACCGGTCTTCGAAGAAGAGGCCCTCCTCGCCTTCATAGACATCGAGCGCGAAGCTCCCGAGCTGCCCGCTCTTCAGCGCGGCTATGGCAGCACCGGTATCGACCAGGCCGCCGCGCCCGGTATTGACCAGCATCAGCCCGCGCTTCGACCGGCCCAGGAGCTCGGCATTGACGAGGTGCCTCGTCCCGTCATTGAGGGGACAATGGAGGGTCACGATGTCGGCGTCCCGGAAGAGCTCCTCGCGGCTCCCATAACCGACCCCGGCCGCTTCGAGATCGCGGTTGGGAGCCGGATCCTGCGCGATCACCCTGCAACCGAAGCCGAGCAGGATGCGCGCCATGGCCGACCCGATGCCTCCCGTGCCGACGATGCCGACCGTGCGGCCATGGATGTTGAACCCGAGCAGCCCTTCGAGGGAAAAGTTCCCCTCGCGGATTCGGCTGTGCGCGCGATGGATCTTGCGGTCGAGCGCAAGGATGAGGGCCATCGCATGCTCCGCCACGGCCTCCGGCGAATAGGTCGGCACGCGGCAGACGGCAATTCCCGCGGCGGCGGCCGCCCGAAGGTCGACCCGGTCATAGCCGGCGTTGCGAAGGGCAATGAGCCTCACGCCGAGCCGGGCAAGCTCGTCGATGGTCCGGCCGCTGAGATCGTCGTTCACGAAGCAGCATACCGCGTCCATCCCCGACGCGAGGCGCGCGGTCTCGGGTGAAAGCCGCGCCGCCTGGTAGACCAGAGCGTGTTTGCCTTCCGGATTGGCCCGGTCGAGGAAGAGCCGGTCGTAGGATTTCGCGCTGGACACCATCACTTTCATATCCAACCCCCAGCAGCGCTCTGACCGTGCGGTGCCGTTCATAGGCGAACGGCTCGTCGCCGGCGCCAACCCTAGCGGAGCGTGCGACCCTCGCCATGGCCGTCCGATTGGATCATGGTCTCCGTCGCGGCCGCCGTCTTGAGCTCGCGACGATCGGCAAGCCGGCGAATGAAGGCCTCGACCTGGTGGCGGCGCCAGTAGAGAAGCAGGCCGACGGCCACCGAGAGAACCGCGAGGGCAATCAGCACGGTGTGGTCCGCGGCGGCGGCCCGCTCGCCGGCGACGGCGTAGACAACGTAGCCCGGCAGCCGGCCGAAGAGCGCTACCAGGACGAGGCGGTGGAGCGGAATCCTGGTGAGCCCCGCAATGTAGGAGATCACATCGTCCGGGAAGATCGGCACCAGGAAGATCAGGAACAGGGCGACCGCTCCGCCGGAATCGGCGAGGTAGTCGAAACGCTGGAGCGCCTTCCTGCTGATGAAGGTCTCGACGAACGGCCGCCCCAGCCGCCGCGACAGGATGAAGACCAGGGTGCATCCTATGGTCCCGCCAATGGCGCAATAGACCGTGCCCAGCGCCCAGCCGAACAGATAGCCCGAGGCGAGCCCGGTGATCTGACCCGGCACCGGCGCCGCGACCACCTGGAAAGCCTGGATCACGACAAAAAGGATCGGCCCCCAGGGCCCAGCGCGTCCGATCAGCTCGCCGATTCGCTCCGGATCGCCCAATAGCGGCACGAAGACGAAGCCGGCGGCGACCATCGCGAGGATGAGCACGGCACCCAAGGCGATCCTGATGATGGCCCCTCTTCGGGCGCGGGGGTCACGTTGGCCTTCGGCCGGCGGAGGCGGAGGCGGAGGCGGGCCATTTTGGGGGTCACTCATCGGTGGTCTTCAGGAATTGCTGGTCATGATTCCGTGCACTGGCCCGATCACGAGTCGCGACATTCCGCCAGCGCCAAGGGAGGCTCAAGCGGAGTGTGGCGGTTCGCCTGTGCCTCGTGGCCTGGTCGGCCGATCGTCAACCTCCGTTTGAACCTCCCCTGGTGGGGAGGTCGAACGGGCAGAGCCCGTTCGGGGGGTTGGCCCGTCGGCGTCGGACTTGGGGCAGGTCCGTCCCCCCCACCGAAGCTTGCTCCTTTCAGTCGCAACCTTCCGCCTCCCCACTGTTCAGACCGGAGACAAGGTGAACACCTGTTCGGGGAGATGGTGAACAGGTTGTGGGGGATCGTTGAGGTCGAAGGTTGCGATGATGTGGGTCCTGTAGTG
>JBFXAJ010000030.1:0-38773 GCA_050184415.1 Bauldia sp. | reverse complement strand
GAGAACACCCCAAATCGGACCCAAAGACGGGCCGAGGGCCAGCCCGGCCGACCCCGAATCTGCCCCTCCCATCGAGGAACACCGCCTGCGCCTACCATGCAACAGTCCCCTTGCGGGGGAGACCGCGAAGCTTGGGCCGAAGGGCCCTAGCGCAGCGCGTGGGGGGTGCTCGACGGGCCAGAGAGTGTTCGCGCCGCCGACCCCCGCCCAAAACGCTGCGCGTTTTGACCTCCCCGCAAGGGGGAGGTAGGGCGGTACCCCGGACGGTCTTCCGTTGGGACACCGATTGAGTTCCAATCTTAGGACAATGCGCAGAAGAGATGTCCGCTGGCTGACCGCAAGGCCCATTGCCCATCGCGGCCTGCACGACATCATGGCCGGCATCCCCGAGAACACGCTCGCCGCCTTCGCCGTGGCGATGACCGCCGGCTATGCCATCGAATGCGATGTCCTGCTGACCGCCGACGGCGAGGTCGTGGTGTTCCATGACGAAGAGCTTAGCCGGCTCACCGGAGCCGAAGGGATCGTCGCGGAGACAACGCTCGCGGCGATGAAGGAGTTGCGCGTGCTCGGTACGGCCGAAGCGCCGCCGTCGCTGGCCGAGCTCCTTGCGCTGGTCGGCGGCCGCGTGCCGCTCGTCATCGAACTGAAGTCGCACGGCGCGGCGGGACCGCTCGAGGCCGCGGTCGCCCGCCTCCTCCGCGGCTACCGCGGCGAGGCGGCCGTGATGGCCTTCGCCCCGGCGTCGGTCGCGTGGTTCCGCCGCAACGCGCCCGACATCGTCCGCGGGCAGCTCTCCGCCTCCTATCGCGGCGAGGCGGAGCCGGACGCCTTCCGGCGCTTCGCCTACCGCCATCTCCTGATGGTGCCTTGGACGCGGCCGGACTTCGTCGCCCATGAGGTGACATGCCTCCGCCTGCCGATGACGCGGCTTTGGCGACGGTTCGGCGGTCCTCTCCTGACCTGGACGGTGAAGACGCGTGCCGACCTCGCCGAGGCGCGGCGCTATGCTGATGCACCTATCTTCGAAGGGATCGATCCGTCGGCAGGCTGAGCGCCGACGAACCTAATGCGCCGTGCTGCCCTTGGGCGCCTTCACGCCGAGAAGCAGCCAGCCCCCGAGGAGGAAGAACACCAAAAGCACCGAGATGCCGATGCGCTGGCTGTCGGCGATCGTCGTCAGCGCCGCGACGGCGGCGGAGGCGAGGAAGGTCGTCGCCCGGCCCGACAGGGCGAAGAGGCCGAAGAACTGCGTGATCTTCTCCTCCGGCGACAGGCGGACGATCAGCGTGCGGCTCGCTGCCTGGAGCGGACCGGAGACTATGCCGATGACCGCGCCGATGATGAGATAGAGCCGCTCGCCGGCGGAGGCGAACATGCCGTCATCGGGCAGCGGCCCGTCGGCCGGCAGGAAGAAGAGGATGTCCGTATCGGTGATCGACAGCGCCGTGACGCTCGCGATCACGAGAAGGACGAGGCTGCCGATGATGATGCGCTTCGAGCCGAAGAGATCGTCGAGCCGGCCGCCGAAGAACGCGCCAGGCACCGCGGCGAACACGACGACCACGCCGAAGAGGAGCGTCTCGGTAGTGCCCCAGTCGAAGATTGACGAGGCATAGAGGCCGCCAAAAGCGAAAAGCCCGGCCAGGCCGTCGGCATAGATCATGTGCGCGACGAGGTAGCGGAAGACGTTGGAGTGGCTGGAGCGGATGTGGGCGAGCGTGTCCCGGAGCGAGGCGAGGCCGGCGCGGATGGCGGCGCCCGCCGACATCAGCCGCGGCGTGTCAGGCGTGAACAGGAAGAGCGGGATGGCGAAGATGACGAACCAGACGATCGCGAGCGGCCCGCTGGCGCGGACGCCGGCATAGGTCTCGGGGTCGAGGCCGAACAGCGGCGTGAGGCCGAAGAAGGTCTCGCCGGTGTCGGTGTCGCCGACGAGGAGACCGAGAAGCAGGAACAGGCTGACGACGCCGCCGAAATAGCCCATCGCCCAGCCGGAGCCGGACAGCCGGCCGAAGCGGTCCTCGGTGACCAGCGTCGGCATCATGGCATTGGTGAACACCTGGCCGAACTCGGCGCCGATGACAGCAAGGAAGACGCCGACGAGGGCGAAGGTGATGGCGGAGGGCTCGCCGGGCGCGGTGAACCACAGCATGGCACAGCCGGCGATGAGCGGGATGGCGAAGGCGACGACCCACGGCTTCCGCCGCCCGGCGGCGTCGGCGATCGAGCCGAGGATCGGGGAGAAGATGGCGATGACGATGCCGGCGGCGGCGAGGGTCCAGCCCCATTGCGCCTGGCCGGTCGTCTCGTCGGTCGCGACGACGTTCGCGAAGTAGGTCGCGAACACGAAGGTGGTGATGATGGTGGCGACGGGCTGCGTCGCCCAGTCGAAGAGATACCAGGAGAAGACCGCCCGGCGGTCGTTGCGGGCGGTGAAGCCGCGCGGCAGGTCCTTGAGGTCTTCGTCCGGCAGCAGCGTCGTCATTTGGCCCCCCGTCGCTGGCCGGGCAGTCTTTGCGGAGAGGCCGGTCGCAATCAAGGGCGGAAGATTCTGCCCGGCGCGCGGAAAGGCACCGGGCAGAGAAGTTTCAAAGGTGGGGCGGCCGCGCCACAGAGGCGGTGCGGCTGACGGCGACACTAGCGCGGGACGATCGCGGCAAAGCCTCGCCGTTCACAAGCGTCTTGACTCCCTTCCCGACGTCTGGAATCCATATGAGAACAGAACAGGAACAAAAATGACGGACCGACCCTCCGCCATTCTTCGGCGCTCGCATGGATACTGCTCTCCTCACCGCGCTGCGGCGCGAAATCGCCACCATCGAAGGCCGCCCCGCCGGCTTTGACGACGAATGCCTAGCTGCGTTCGCAGAGGACGGCGAGGGCCCGCGGCTGGGGGATCGCGACAAGGGCAAGCGGCTTCCCTTCGGCATAGGCGAGATCGACGATCGGCTGGGCGGCGGACTGCCGCTTGCCGCCCTTCACGAGTTCCGCTGCGAGGAAACCCGGGACAGCGGGTCGCTCATCGGCTTTGCATCCGGGGTCCTGGCGCGGCTTGCGGTGCAGGACATCAAGCCGATCCTCTGGATCGAGGAAGAGATGGCGAGCGCCGAGGCCGGCGTCCCCTTCGGCAGCGGGATCGCCCAGTTCGGGCTCGATCCGGCCCGTCTCATTCTCGTCCGCGCCCGGCGGCCCGAGGATGCGCTGTGGACCTTCGAGGAAGGGCTCCGTTGCTCGGGGCTTGCGGCTGCGCTCGTCGTCATCCGCGGCACGCCGAAGGTGCTGGACCTCACGGTCAGCCGCCGGCTCGCCCTTCGTTCGGCGGCCAACGGCGTCGCCGGCTTCCTCCTTCGCCAGTCGAGCGCTCCGGAGCCGGGCGCATCGATCACGCGCTGGCGGATCGGCCCGTGTCCGGCCGGCGTCATGGACGGCTTTGCCGAAGGGATCGGCCGTCCGGCCTGGCGTGCGGTGATCGAGAAGAACCGGCTCGGCATGACCGGCGGTTTCGACCTGGAGTGGGATCATGAGAAGCGAAGTTTTGCCCCATCCGCCACGGCGGATCCTGTCGCTCGTCCTGCCCTATCTGTCGACCGACCGGATCGAGCGGCTGCGGAAGGGACGTTCGTGGCGTTCCGAAAGGCCGGCTGAGGGCGAAGCGCCGCTCGTCATCATCGACAAGATCAAGAGCGCGATGCGGCTCGTCGCGCTCAATGCGCCGGCCTTCCGGTTCGGCTTCCAGCGCGGCCAGGCTCTCGCCGAGGCACGGGCGATCCTGCCTTCGCTCGAGGCGCTCGAGGTCGAGCCGCTGGCGGACGCCCGCCTCCTCGCCGAGATCGCCGACTGGGCGGACCGCTACACCCCGCTCGTCGCCGAGGACGGGCGCGACGGGCTGATGCTCGACATCACCGGCTGCGCCCATCTCTTCGGCGGCGAGGAGCGGCTTGCTGCCGACATCGTCGGACGCCTGAAGCGCCAGGGCATCCTGTCCCGCGCCGCGATCGCCGATACGCCCGGGGCCGCCTTTGCCGCCGCCCGCTATGGCGGCCCGCCGGTCGTTCCGCCCGGCGCGCAGGAAGCGATGCTTGCGGCAATGCCGCTCCACGCCCTCCGCCTCGAGCCCGACATCGTGGCGACGCTCGAGCGCGTCGGGCTGAAGCGGATCGGTCAGGTCGCGGCAGCGCCCAGCGCGCCGCTCGCCGCCCGGTTCGGGGCCGAGCTCATCCTCCGCCTCGACCAAGCGCTCGGCATCGACGAGGAGGCGATCTCGCCGCGGCGGCCGATGCCGGCCCTTCTGGCGGAGCGCCGGTTCGGCGAGCCGATCAGTCTCGTCTCCGACATCACGGCGGTCGTCCTCTCGCTGGCCGGCACGATCGCGAAGCGGCTCGAGGAACGCGGCGCCGGCGGGCGCCGCTTCGAGCTGTCGCTGTACCGGGTCGACGGCGCCGTCAGCCGGGCCGAGATCGGCACCGGCCGGCCGCTCAAGACGCCAAGGCTGATCGGCGAATTGTTTGCCGACAAGTTAGCCCTTCTCGGCGACGAGCTCGACGTCGGCTACGGGTTCGAGATGGTCCGCCTCTCGGTGCTCGCAGTGGACGACGCCGCGCCGGCGCAGATCGATCTTGCCGGCGAGGCCGACGGCGAAGCCGATCTCGGCCGCCTGATCGACCGCATCGGCGTCCGTCTCGGCCAGGACCGGGTGCTGCGCCTCCTGCCGGAGGAGAGCCACATCCCCGAGCGCTCGGCGGTCGCCGTCCCGGCTGCTGCCGCGGTCCGTCCCAGGACATGGCCGGCGCCCGTGGCGGACTTGCCGATCGACCGCCCGCTCCGCCTCCTCGCCCGCGCCGAGCCGGTCGAGACCATCGCCGAGATCCCCGAGGGTCCGCCGATCCGCTTCCGCTGGCGAAGGGCCGTCTATGACATCGCCCGCGCCGAGGGACCGGAACGGGTCGCCGCCGAATGGTGGCGCGAGGACGGCCTCACCCGCGACTATTTCCGCGTCGAGGACGGCGCCGGCCGGCGCTTCTGGCTCTACCGCGAAGGCCTCTACGAGCGCGAGACGAATGCCCCGCACTGGTACCTGCAGGGCATGTTCGGATGAGCGCCGAGCTGTGGAAATCAGCTGGCGTGGAGGGTAGAGTCTCGACCACGGAGTCACAGACCCCCTCCCGAACGGGCTTCGCCCGTTCGACCTCCCCGCAAGGGGGAGGCAGGGAGAGAGATGCTGCAACCGTCGGGGCGGCACCATGAGCTCCGCCTTCCACGAGCTCGCGGTCGCGACCAACTTCTCCTTCCTCCGCGGCGCATCGAGCCCGGAGGAGCTGGTCAAGCAGGCGGAGGCGATCGGCCTGTCGGGCATTGCGGTGTGCGACCGCAATTCCTTTGCCGGCGTCGTAAGAGGCCATGCGATGGCCAAGGAAAGCGGGTTCCCCTATCGGATCGGCACCCGGCTCATCTTAAACGATGGCAGTCCGGACATTTTGGCCTGGCCGACCGATCGCTCGGCCTATGGCCGGCTGTGCCGGCTGCTCAGCCGCGGGAAGTTGCGGGCGGAGAAGGGGGACTGCGCGATCGGGCTCCCCGATCTGATCGAGTTCGGCGCGGGGCAGATCCTTGGCGTCGTTCCGCCGTCGCGGATCGATGCCGCCTTCGGCAGGGCGCTCGCCACGCTGAAGGATGCCTGTCCGCAGTCCGTCCGCCTGATGGTGGCGATGACCTATGGCGCCGGCGATCGCCGCCGGGTGGCAAAGCTGCGCGCATTGGCCGTCCGTTACGGGTTGCGCCTCCTCGCGACCAACGACGTCCTCTATCATCATTTCGAGCGCCGTCAGCTCGCGGATGTCGTCACGGCCATTCGCGAGCATGTCACGGTCGCGGCCGCCGGCAGGCTCCTCGACATCAATGCCGAGCGCTATCTGAAACCGCCCGAGGAGATGGCGCGGCTGTTTCGCGAGCTGCCTGAGGCGGTTGCCGAAACCGGCCGTGTCTTCGAGCAGCTCCGCTTTTCGCTGGACGAGCTCGCTCATCTCTATCCCGACGAGCCGGCTTTGCCGGGCGAGACGCCGCAGATGGCGCTGGAGCGTCTCACTGCCGAAGGCGCGTCAAGGCGCTATCCCGGCGGCGTTCCGGAGAAGGTGCAGCAGCAGCTCCGCCACGAGCTCGCGCTGATCGGGCGGATGAACTATCCGCTCTATTTCCTCACCGTCCACGACATCGTCCGCTTCGCCCGGGAGAAGGGCATTCTCTGCCAGGGGCGCGGCTCCGCGGCGAATTCCTCGGTGTGCTTCTGCCTCGGCATCACCGAGGTCGATCCCAACCGGGCGAATCTCCTGTTCGAGCGCTTCCTCTCCGAGGATCGCAACGAGCCGCCCGACATCGACGTCGATTTCGAGCATGAGCGGCGCGAGGAGGTGATCCAGTACATCTATGACAAATATGGCCGCGAGCATGCCGGCCTTGCCGCCACGGTCATCAGCTATCGCAGCCGCTCGTCGATCCGCGAGGTCGGCAAGGCATTCGGCCTCAGCGACGACGCCATCTCAGCGCTCTCGGGCTCGATCTGGGGCTGGTCCGAAGAGGGCGTGAAGCCCGAGGAGGCAAAGCGCATCGGCCTTGATCCGGCCGCCCGCAATGTGAAGCAGTGCCTCGAACAGGCGCGCGAGCTGATGGGCGCGCCGCGCCATCTGTCCCAGCATGTCGGCGGCTTCGTCATCACGCGGGACCGGCTCGACGAGGTCACGCCGGTCGCCAATGCCGCCATGGAGGACAGGACGACCGTCGAATGGGACAAGGACGACCTCGACCAGGTGAAGCTCCTCAAGGTCGACGTCCTTGGTCTCGGCATGCTGTCGTGCATTCGCCGGGCGTTCGATTTCCTCGCCGGCGCCTATGGCAGGCCACTGACGCTCGCCACCATTCCGGCCGAGGAAGAGGCGGTCTACCGCATGTTCTGCCGGGCGGACACGATCGGCGTGTTCCAGATCGAGAGCCGGGCGCAGATGACGATGCTTCCGCGCCTTCGGCCGAAGGAGTTCTACGACCTCGTCATCGAGGTGGCGATCGTCCGCCCCGGTCCGATCCAGGGCGGCATGGTCCATCCCTATCTGAAGCGCCGGCAGGGGATCGAGAAGGACGATTATCCTTCACCAGCCCCGCCGCACGATAAGGACGAATTGAAGAAAGTGCTCGGCCGGACGCTCGGGGTCCCGCTGTTCCAGGAGCAGGCGATGCAGATCGCCATCGTCGCGGCCGGCTTCACGCCCGGCGAGGCCGACCAGTTGCGACGGGCCATGGCGACGTTCCGGCGCGTCGGCACGATCCAGACATTCCGCGACAAGATGGTGGGCGGCATGACGGCGCGGGGCTACACCCGCGATTTTGCCGAGCGCTGCTTCAAGCAGATCGAGGGATTTGGCGAATACGGCTTTCCCGAAAGCCACGCCGCGAGCTTTGCGCTCCTCGTCTATGCCTCGGGCTGGATCAAATGCCATTACCCCGACGTCTTCTGTGCGGCGCTCCTCAACTCGCAGCCGATGGGCTTCTACGCCCCGTCGCAGATCGTAAGGGATGCCCGCGAGCACGGCGTCGAGGTCCGGGCCGTCGACGTCAATTTCTCGGACTGGGACTGCACGCTGGAGCCGGAGGAGGTGGAAGAGGATGAAGGCGGTGCGGCTCGAAACCCGACCCTCACCCCGATCTCCTCCCCGGGCTTGACCCGGGGCCTATTGGCCGAGCCTCAGGCACGCAGTCCGAGCTCGTCTCCGTCTCTGCAGGTGTCGCGCCGCCATACCTCCCCGGGTCGAGCCCGGGGAGGTGCCCTTGGGGAAGTTTCGGCGCACCCGCAAGAGCCGGTACGGAGGACTTACGTCCATGCCCGCGACCGTCTTCATCCGAACCATGCCGAGATGCGGGATGACATCCTTGCAGCCCATGCCGTCCGCCTCGGCTTTCGCCAGATCAAGGGCTTCTCCGAAGCCGACGCGCTTCGGATCATGGAGATGCGCGGCGCAGGCTACGATTCGGTGCGCGACGTCTGGCTGCGCACCGGGCTGACCCGCGGGGCCATCGAACGGCTCGCGGATGCCGATGCCTTCCGGTCGCTCGGCCTCGACCGGCGCGATGCGCTGTGGGCGGCGCGGGCGCTCGATGCCGGAAGCGCGAAGGAGCGCCTGCCGCTGTTCGACCGGCCGGAGCTGCACGACCTCAGCCGCGAGCCGGATTTCGCGTTGCCGCCAATGCGGCTCGGCGAGCATGTGGTCAACGACTACCGCTTCCTCAGCCTGTCCCTGAAGGCGCACCCGGTCAGTTTCCTTCGCCGGCAAATCACCGCGATGGGCGTGATCGAGAACCAGGCGCTCCGCACGACCCGCAACGGGCGGCGCGTGACGGTCTCGGGGCTTGTCCTGGTGCGTCAGCGGCCGGGGACGGCGAGCGGCGTGATCTTCGAGACGATCGAGGACGAGACGGGCGTTGCCAATATCGTCGTCTGGCCGAAAGTGCTGGAGAAATACCGGCCGATCGTGCTTGGCGCCCGGTTCGTGTTCATCACCGGGAAGATCCAGAGCGAGAGCGGCGTCATCCACGTGATCGCGGACCACATGGAGGATCACACCGCGATGCTGGCGAGCCTCACTGCGGAGAGGGTAGACCTCGAAGCCTTGTCGCGGGCCGACGAGGTGCGGAAGCCCGGCCATGACGTCCGCGGCGAGCGCCGATCGAAAGGTCCACCGTTCCGGCATCCTCGCCATGAGCCGATCCCGGCCGACATGAAGGCGATCATCGAGGAGACACGGTCGGTCCTGCCGAAGGGGCGGAATTTTCATTAGCCGCGAGACGCGACGGCGAAGTGGGAGTGTCAGGAGAGACGGGGATCTCGGACCGCGGCGCCGAGGTCTTCCAACTGCAGCTTCAACGAGAACGCGACTGAACCCCTCGCTTTTCCTGAGCTTACGCCGCTCTCCCGAGCCTCCCCCTTGAGGGGAGGCTCGGAAGGTTGCGACTGCAAGGAGCAAGCTTCGGAGGGGGTCGCGGCCTCATCTCTGGTTCCGCGCATGCCGAGAGGCACAGACCCCCCACGGTTTCGCTGCGCGAAACCCGCTCCCTCTCAAGGGGGGAGCTCGGGAGAGTATGGCTGGACCGTCAATGCCCGGCGGGCATCCCATGGGCCGGGGCCGGCGGCTTCCGCACGAAGAAGGCCGCAACGATCGCGAGGAGCGAGATCGCGGCGCCCCAGACGAACGCCGTCTGGATGCCGCCGGCGAGCGACGCCACCGCATCGCTTCCGGCGGTCGCGAGTTCGGTCGAACGGCCGGTCATCAGTGCGATGAAGAGCGCCGTGCCGGCCGCCCCGGCGACCTGCTGGATCGTGCCGACCATGGCCGATCCGTGCGAGTAGAGCCGCATCGGCAGCGAGCCGAGGCTCGCCGAGAACAGCGGCGTGAACATCAGCGCCAGGCCGGCGCAGAGGAGGATATGCGCGGCGAGGAGCATGAACACCGAGGTCTCCGCGCTCACCGTCGTGAGAAGCCACAGCGCCGCGCTGACGATGATCGCGCCCGGGACGATCAGCGGCGTCGGGCCATGCTTGTCGTAGAGCGCGCCGACGAACGGAGCGGCCAGGCCCATGACGGCGCCGCCGGGCAGGAGCAGGAGGCCGGTCTGGAGCGTGCTGAGGCCCGAGACGTTCTGGAGGAAGATCGGCAGCAGGATCAGCGAGCCGAACAGCGCCATCATGCTGATCGCCATCATCACGATCGCGACCGTGAAGTTCCTCGACGTGAAGGTCCTGAAGTCGAGAAGCGCCCCGTCGCGCTTCTGCAGGGCGAACTGCCGCGCGATGAAGAGGAGCAGCGCCACGACGCCGACCGCGAGCGGAACCCAGGTTGGGATGCCGCCTTCGACGCCGGCCTCCGCTGCGACGCCCTCGCCGCCGAGCGTCGAAAGGCCGTAGACCAGGCCGCCGAAGCCGAGCGCCGACAGCGGCACCGAGAGGTAGTCGAGCGGCGTCTTTCGCGGCGCGCCGACATTCGGGATCTTCGCAACGCCGAGCGCGAGGGCGCCGAGCGCGATCGGCAGCACCAGGATGAACATCCACCGCCAGTGCAGGACCTCAAGGATCAGGCCCGACACCGTCGGTCCGATCGCAGGCGCCACCGAGATGACGATCGAGATCAGGCCCATCGTCTTGCCGCGCGACTGCGGCGGGACGAGCGTCATGATCGTCGTCATCAGGAGCGGCATCATCACCGCCGTGCCGGACGCCTGGACGATGCGGCCGACCAGAAGCACCTCGAAGCCGGGCGCCACGGCCGAGATCAGGGTGCCGGTCGAGAACAGCGTCATGGCGAGCATGAACACCGGACGGGTGTTCAGCCGTTGCAGCAGGAAGCCGGTGACCGGGATGACGACCGCCATGGTCAGCATGAACGCCGTCGTCAGCCATTGCGCGGTGCTGGCGGGGATCGCGAGGTCAGCCATGAGATGCGGCAGCGCCACGCTCATGATGGTCTCGTTGAGGATCACCACGAAGGTCGAGATGAGGAGGAGCCCGATGACGAGCCGGTCGCGCGCGCTCATGGCCGGCGCGGCCGTCGCCTCCTGCGCTACAGGCATGCCGTCAAGGGTCGTAGAGGTATCGGTCATGAAGCCTCCCTGGTCGTTTCCGCGGCGAGAGCGCGCCCCGGCGTGCAGCGAAAAAGGCTCCGTACGCCGGGCATTGCTGCCCGGTGCGAAGCCGTGGTTTTGGGAACGTGGCGCGCCGTTTAACCCGGGCGCTCAGGTAGGTCCACCTCTCCGGGATGCAACCCTGTCCCTCGCGCGGTGGTGACGGCGGAACCGGGAAGTCGTGTTAGTTAGGAACGCGAAGCACCGGGATCGGCAAGGCGCCGGCGCTGATGAGCGCCGCCAGCCGCTCGGTTTCCTCCACCGAAAAATTCCCCTGGATCACGCCCGTCCCGGCGACGATGGCCTCGTTGATCTGCGGCGCCGAGATCAGCGCGCCGTCGAGGACGATCGCGAACGGTCGCCCGACATTCTTTCGCGTGACGGCAGCCAACGCGAGCGTCCCCGCCTCATCGAGCCGGAAGGTGACCACGGGCATTGCCGCGAAATCGAATGCGGCGGCCGCGTCCACCACGTGGCTGCCGGCGACCGCTGGCCGCGGATCGATCTCGTAATAGATGCCCGGATCGTCGACCGGCATGAGCACGATCCCGTCTGGCGTTGCCGGCGCGGGCGGGGTTTCCGCAAGGCCCGTCCGCCGCACGACATGGAAGCCGAGCTCGCCGGTCGCGCCGAGCTCGGCGGCGAGAGTGTCGAGATCGGCGTCGGTCCGGATATCGACGGCGACCCAGCCTTCGATGGTCGCGCCGATCGTATGGGTCAGGTCGCGCCGGTCGAGCCGCCGGCCCAAAATGTCGATCACGCTGGCGCGGAGCTGGTCGAGCCGCGCAGCGAGGGCGCTCTCATCCACCCGGAGTACGATCGTGTCCGGTCCCTCCGCCTCGAGTGCGACGATGCCGGCCATCGCGGCATCCTCCGCCTGCCGCAGCGCCGCGTCGAACCGCGCGGCGTCGATGCGGAGCCGGACCGGGTCGGGAAACATGCCCGCCGTCTCCGCCGGTTCGGCGCCGAGGAGGTCGTCCACCGCATCGACGACGGCGGCGATCTGGTCCGCGACGTAGGCATGGACATCGAGTTGGTAGAGGAGGAGGCCGCCCTTGGCGTCCTGTGCCATCGCCGGCGCGGCGAAGGCCAGCCAGACGGCGAGGGCAAGCCGTCCGATCATTGCGGCGCTAGCCTTTCGACAGGTCGATGATCCGCTTCCATTCCGCGTCCGTCACCGGCTGCACCGAGAGGCGCGGGGCGCGGGCGAGTATCATCCCGGCGAGCTCGGGGTCGGCCTTCACTTCGGCAAGCGTGACGGGGCGCTTCAGGGCCTCGACAGCCTTGATGTCCACCGCGGTCCATTCGGGATCGGTCGAGTCCGGATGGGCCTCGGCGATTACCTCGGCGATCCCGACGACCGCCTTGACGTCGCCGGTGTGGTAGAACAGCACTGGATCGCCGGTCTTCATCGCCCGAAGATGCGCGCGGGCCTGCGGGTTCTTCACGCCGGTCCATTCGGTGCCCTTGGCGCCGCTCTTCACCTGGTCGTCCCAGGACCAGCTGCCGGGTTCGGTCTTCACCAGCCATCGCGCCATGGTCGCCTCCGGTCGATTTCAGACGTGAAGTCAGTCGCTCTCCTGGCGGAGCGGGCGGCTCATCAGGAGGTCCACCGCGGCATCGACCGTGAGCTGGCCCGACAGGACCGCGGCGACGCAGGCGGTGATCGGCATCGAGATGCGATGGCTTTCCGCCAGCCGGGCGGCGATTTCGGCTGTCGGCACGCCTTCGGCAAGGAGGTTCGGGATCGGCCGGCCGGCGCCGAGCGCGAGGCCCACGCTGAAATTGCGCGACTGCGGGGTCGAGCAGGTCAGGACGACGTCGCCGAGGCCGGAAAGCCCCATCAGCGTCTCCGGCCGGGCGCCGAAGGATTCCGCAAAACGCCGCATTTCGGCGAAGCCGCGGGCAACGATCGCGGCGCCGGCGCTCGAGCCAAGGCCGCGGCCGGCCACGATGCCCGCGGCGATGGCGAGCACGTTCTTGAGCGCGCCGCCGAGCTCGACGCCGACAACGTCGGTTTCGGCATACGGCCGGAACGAGGGGCCGCCCAGCGCGCGACACAACTCCAGCGCCGTTTCCGAGCGGGCGGCCGCGATCGTGACGGCGGTCGGCAGGCCCTTCGCCACGTCCGACGCGAAGCTCGGACCGGAAAGGACGGCGATCTCGACGGCCGGCATGGCTTCGGCAACGACCTCGCTGAGGCGCTTGCCGGTCGCCTGCTCGATGCCCTTGGCGGCGATCACCACCGGTACGTTGGCCTCGACAAACGGGGCGAGCTCGGTCGCCGCTACACGCAAATCCTGCGCCGGGACCGCGAGGATCACCATGTCGGCGGCAGCGGCTGCGGTCACGTCATGGACGCCGGCGACATTGGCTTCGACCCCGAGATGCGCCGGACTGGCGGCGTTCTGGTTGAGGGCGTCGACCGTCACCGGGTCACGGGCATAGACGATCGCCCGCCGGCCGGCGCGCGCAGCCACGAGGGCGAGCGCCGTTCCCCAGGCGCCCCCGCCGACGATGCCGACCCGATTGATCATGCCTTAGCCCCTTTGAACCCTGAACCGACGCCTGCGACATCCGCATCGAGCGGCCAGCGCGGGCGCGCGGGAAAATCGAGCGGATCCGCCTTTCCGGCCCCAAGCCGCTCGATTCCTGCCCAGGCGACCATTGCGGCATTGTCGGTGCAAAGATGCAAGGGCGGCGCCA
The DNA here is from genome assembly GCA_050184415.1 of Bauldia sp. GTDB lineage: Bacteria > Pseudomonadota > Alphaproteobacteria > Rhizobiales > Kaistiaceae > JADLGL01. Next base: position 25,408 of record JBFXAJ010000030.1, on the reverse strand, counting down.
CGAGGCGGAAGCCGTTGGCGCTGGCGGCCACCGTCAGCGCGGCGCGGATCGCCTGGTTCGCGGCGACGCCGCCGGCAGTGACAAGCGCCGGGTGGTCGGGCGCCCCTTCGGCGCGGAACCGGGCCATTGCGGCGCGGACGCGGTCGGCGACGGTTTCCGTCACCGCGGCCTGGAAGCCGGCGGCGAGGTCGTTGACGTCCGCGTCCGACAGCGGCGCGATCGCTTCGGCCTCGATCCGGATCGCGGTCTTGAGACCGGAGAAGGAGAAGTCCGATCCCGGCCGACCGATCATCGGCCGCGGCAGGGCGAAGCGGGCGGGGTTGCCGGAGCGGGCAGCGCGCTCGACGGCCGGGCCGCCGGGATAGGGCAGGCCGAGCAGTTTTGCGGTCTTGTCGAACGCCTCGCCGAGGGCGTCGTCGATCGTGGTGCCGTAGCGGCGATAGACGCCGACATCGTCCACGCGGAGGAGCTGGGTGTGGCCGCCCGAAACGAGCAGCAGCAAATAGGGGAAGGGGAGGCCGTCGGTGAGCCGTGCCGTCAGCGCGTGGGCTTCGAGGTGGTTTACGGCAAGGAGAGGCTTGCCTGCGGCAAGGGCGATCGCCTTGGCCGTCGTCAGGCCGACGAGGACCGCGCCGATGAGGCCGGGACCGGCGGTCGCGGCGACCGCGTCCAGCTTGGCGAAAGACTGAGCCGCCTCCTTCATCGCCGCCGCGATGACGCTGTCGAGCGCCTCGACATGGGCCCGTGCGGCGATCTCGGGCACGACCCCGCCGAACGCTACATGCTCCTCGGCCTGGCTCAGCACGATATTGCTGACGATGCGGCCGCTGCCGTCGGGCAGGCGCTCGACGATCGCGGCCGCGGTCTCGTCGCAGCTGGTCTCGATTCCCAGCACGATCATGGGGAGGCGGCGCTGCCGTGGGAGGGACGGAAAACCGCGGACATTTTCCCGGACGATGGTCTAGAGTGCCGGCCGTTTTGAGGCCGCGGGCGCCGAGAAGGCCCCGGCGGCGACCCCGTAGCAGCAGGATCAGGCGGATTGCAAACCCCGCTTCTTCGCATCGGGACGCGCGGCAGTCCGCTCGCGCTCGCCCAGGCCCACGAAATCGCCGACCGGCTGATCGTCGCCCACGACATCGATCTCGACGATATCGAGATCGTGGTCATCAAGACCAGCGGCGACGTGATCCTGGACCGGCCCTTGTCCGAGGCCGGCGGCAAGGGCCTGTTCACGAAGGAGATCGAGGAGGCGCTCCTTGACGGCCGGATCGACTTCGCGGTCCATTCGTCAAAGGACATGCCGACGGTGCTGCCGGACGGGCTCGTCCTCGCCGCCTTCCCGCCGCGCGAGGACGTCCGCGACGCCTTCCTGTCGAGCAAGGCCAAGACCTTCGCCGATTTGCCGCAGGGCGCAGTGCTCGGGACGTCGTCGCTCCGCCGCAAGGCGATGGCGCTCGCCCTCCGGCCCGATCTCGAGGTCGTCGACTTCCGCGGGAATGTCGCGACGCGGATGCGGAAGCTCGAGGAGGGTGTCGCCGACGCGACGCTGCTGGCGGTGGCGGGTCTGAACCGGCTCCATCTGATCGACCATGCGGCGTCCTTCCTCGACGCACGCACTTTCCTGCCGGCGGTCGGCCAGGGCGCGATCTGCATCGAGAGCCGCGCCGCCGATACGCGGGTGTGGGACCTGGTGCGCGCGATCAACGATCCCGACACCGAGACGGCGCTGACCACCGAGCGCGCCTTCCTCGCTGCGCTCGACGGCTCGTGCCGGACGCCGATCGGCGGCCTTGCCGTGCTCGCCGATGGCCGCATCGATTTCCGCGGCGTGATCGTGAAGCCCGACGGCCGCGAAGCGCATCATGCCGAGCGCATCGGCGACATCGCGGACGCCGCCCTCCTCGGCCGCGAAGCCGGCGAGGAGCTGAAGCGCCGCGGCGGGGCGGACTTCTTCAGCGCCGTCTGATGCGCCTCCTCGTCACGCGGCCAGAGCCCGACGCGGAGCGCACGGCCGCCCGGCTGCGGGCCGCCGGTCACGAGGTGCTCCTGCAGCCGGTCCAGGCAACCGTTCTTCTTCCCGAACCGGCGCCGCGGGCTCCTCCTTCGGCGATCGCCGTCACCAGCCGCAACGGGGTCCGGGCGTTGGCGGCGTGGCGGCAATCGGCGCGGTGGCGGCATCTGCCGCTGTTCGCCGTCGGCCCCGGAACGGCGAAGGCGGCGTCGGAGGCCGGCTTTGGGCATGTCGCTTCGGCCGATGGCGACGGGGCGGCCCTGGCCGGGCTGATCCGGCGCGAACGCGAACCATCCTCGGGGCCGATTCTCTACCCGGCAGCGGCAGACCGCTCGCCGGTCCTCGAGGCCACCCTCCGCGGTGCCGGTTACGAGATCGATACCGTTGTGGCGTACAGGATGGAGCCGGTCGCGGCGCTCGATCCGGCGATTGCGCGGGCGTTCGGGGACCGGACGATCGACGGCGTGCTGCTCTACTCGCCACGCTCCGCCGCGGCCTTTGTCGACCTTCTGGGCGGGGCCGGCTTGCTGGCAAGTCTTGCGGCCGTCACGATATACGCCATCTCGGATGCGACCGCGGCAGCGCTCCGGGAGACGGATGTTGGAGTGAAGGTGGCCGAACGGCCCGACGAGGAAGCGCTGCTGCGCCTCCTCACGGTGTCGGAGCGGAGATGATTGGAGCCCTTGGCGATGGCGGGCGAGCGAGACGGAGCGCGATCGCCGCGAGCGGAAGCGGTCAGACGCGGCCCGCAGCGGCAGCCGGTGACGCTTGACCTCGCGGCCGACCGCGTGACGCCCCTTCGCGGCGCGGCGGACGAGACGGAGCGCGCCGACCCCGCCCCGAGCGCAGCCGCCGCCGCGAGCGGACGGCGCGGCCCGCGCTGGTTCGGCTTTCTCCTCGGCGCCGTCATCGGCGGCGCGACCGTCTTCGCCATCGGCTACGCCCTGATCGGGACCGGCATCCTGCCGGTGCCGGCCCGCGACGAAAACGGCGCCACCGCGGCGGACCCCGAGCGGCTCGCCGCGGAGATCGAGACGCTGCGCCAGGGCCTCGCCGCGATCCCTGCGGGTCCCGACCTTGCGCCGATCGACCAGCGCCTCGCCGCGCTCGAGACGGCGGCGGGCGGCGTCGACGCCCTTCGCGCCGAGGTCGCGGCCCTGTCCGCCGCCGCCGGAGCCAATGCGACGCGGCTCGACGATATCGGCCGCGAGCTCGCGGCCCTGCAGGAAGCCATGACCACCGCGGCGGCCGCCGGCGGCGACCCCGATGCCGCGAACCGGATCATGGAAGCCATCATCGCGGTCGAGCAGCGCGTCGGGACGCTGGAGAATGCCGGCCCGCCGGCGCAGCTCCTGACCCTCCAGCGGCGCGTCGACCAGCTGGCGCAACAAGTCACGACCTTTGCGGCCAACCTCCAGGCCGTTGCCGCGGAAACCGGCGAACGGGATCGCACCGAGGCCGCGGCGCGTTCGCTCGCGATGAGCACCCTGCGCGCCGCCGCGGAGCGCGGCGAGCGGTTCGACGCCGAGCTCGCCGCCCTCGCCGGCCTTGGCGTCGACGAGGCCGCCATCGCGGCGCTCGGTCCGCTGGCCGCGGCGGACGTGCCGACGGCCGCGGAGCTTGCGGCGGGCTTCGGGCCGGTGCGCGAGGCGATGCTCGACGCCCTCGATACCGGGCCCGGCGCCGAGGCCGGCTTCTGGGAACGGCTGCTCGGCAATGCGGCGGAGGTCGTCACCGTCCGGCCCACCGGTCCGATCGAGGGCGACACGCCCGTCGCCATCGTGTCCCGCATCGAGGCGGCACTGGCGGCCGGCGACCTTGCCACAGCACTGGCCGAGCGTGCGGCGCTGCCGCAACCGGCGCAGGACGCATCCGCCGCCTGGGCGGCTGACGTGGAGCAGCGCCTGGCGCTCGAGGCGGCGCTCGACCGGCTCGCCGAGGCGGTGCGTGCGGCGCAGGTCGCGGACGGGGTCGCCACGCCTTGATCCGGCTGCTCCTCCTCGTTCTCGTCGTCTTCGCGCTGGCCGCCGGCTTCGCATGGCTCGCCGATCATCCCGGCACGATCGCCCTCAATGTCGGCGGCTGGGAAATCGCCACCACATTGATGGCCGCCGCCATCGCGCTCCTCGCAGTGGTCGCGGTCGCCATCATCCTGTGGCTGGTGCTGCGCGCGATCTTCCGCGCGCCTCGGGCCGTGATGCGGAGGACCGTCGACCGCCGCAAGGAGCTGTCCTACCAGGCGCTGTCGAAGGGATTCGTGGCGGTCGGCTCCGGCGACAGCAAGCTCGCCTCGCACTACGCCGCCGAATCGCGCCACTACGCCCGCGACGACCCGATGGCGCTGATGCTGACGGCGCAGGCGGCCCATCTCGCCGGCGACGCGATGGGCGCCCGCACGGCTTACGAGACGATGCTGGCGAAGCCCGAGACGCGTCTTCTCGGCCTCCGCGGCCTGTTCGGCGAGGCCCGGCGGCGCGGCGAGAATGCCGCCGCCCGGTCGTTCGCGGAGGAGGCGGCCAAGGAGAAGCCGGGCATCGGCTGGGCCGGCAATGCCCTTCTCGAATATCAGGCTGCCGCGGGCGAATGGGCCGCGGCGCTCGAGACGCTGCAGTCGCTGACCAATGCCGGCAGCATCGATGCCGCGAGCGGGGCCCGCCTCAGAGCCGTGCTTCTCACGGCGCGCGCGGGCGAGCTCGAGCGCGGCGAGCCGGAGCTTGCCCGCGACCTCGCGCTCGAGGCCCACAAGCTCGTGCCCGGGCTCGTTCCCGCGACCGTCCTTGCGGCGCGGCTCGCCAGCCGGCTCGGTGATCCGCGGCGCGCCGGAAAGGTGATCGAGGCCGCGTGGCGCATCGAGCCACATCCTGAGCTCGCGTCCGCCTATATGAGCATCCGGCCCGGCGAGTCGGGCCGCGACCGGCTCCGCCGCATCCGCCAGCTCATCAAGATCCGGGCGAACCATCTCGAAGGGCAGATCGCACTCGCACGCGCCGCCATCGAGGCGAAGGACTGGGTCGCCGCGCGCGAAGAACTCCGCGGCGTGATCGCGACCCATCCGAGCGAGCGCGCCTACACCATGATGGCCGAGATCGAGGAGGGCGAGCATGGCGACATCGGCCGCGCCCGCGACTGGCTGAGCCGCGCCGTCCGGGCGCCGCGCGATCCGGCCTGGATGGCCGACGGCTACGCCTTCGATCATTGGCAGCCGGTGTCGCCGATCTCCGGCCGCATCGACGCCTTCGAGTGGAAGGCGCCGGTCGAGCGTCTCCCCGGCGAAGAGCGGGCGCAGGTCGAGGCGATTCCCCCGGTCGACGCCGCGCATGCTTATGTGCCCGCTCCGGAGCCGGAACCGGCCGCAGCGGACGGCGCTGCCGCGCCCGTGGCATCGCCGCCGGAGCCCGAGGCTCCGCCGACCGCCCCCACCGCGGTGCCGGAGTTCCTGGAACCCGAGCCGGTCCGCGTGCCCGAGCCGGGCCGCGCGGTCGTGACGGTGCCCGGCCGCGCCCTCTTCCCGGTGTCGCGGCAGGCGATCGACCTGCCGACGGATGACGAGCCGGAGGAGCCGGCCGCTCCGCCGAACCCCGAGACCAATGGTTCCACCCCCGCAGCTCCGGAAGCGGCGCCTGGGGCACCGGACGCGGCCGAAGACGAGGCCCCCATGCCGCCGCGCAGGAAGCGGCGCCGCTTCGGGATCTTCGGCGGCTCGTCGCCGTGATTGCGGGTCTCCGCCGCCTCGCGCCAGCGCCAATCGTCGGTGGAGCATGATCTTCTCGAAAAAACCGGCATCCACTTTTTCGGATCATGCTCTATAAGCCGCCGTCCCCAGCGGCGCGGAGCAGTTCATGGCCGAAATCAAGAAGGTGGTGCTCGCCTATTCCGGCGGCCTCGACACCTCGATCATCCTGAAATGGCTGCAGGAGACCTACGGCGCCGAGGTCGTGACCTTCACCGCCGATCTCGGCCAGGGCGAGGAGCTCGAACCGGCGCGGAAGAAGGCCGAGATGCTCGGCATCAGGGAGATCCACATCGAGGATCTCCGCGAGGAATTCGTCCGCGACTTCGTGTTCCCGATGTTCCGGATGAACGCACTCTACGAAGGCACCTACCTCCTCGGCACCTCGATCGCCCGGCCGCTGATCGCGAAGCGCCTCGTCGAGATCGCCCGCGAAAGCGGCGCGGATGCGATTGCCCATGGCGCGACGGGCAAGGGCAACGACCAGGTCCGCTTCGAGCTGTCGGCCTATGCGCTGAACCCGGATATCAAGGTCATCGCGCCGTGGCGGGAATGGACCTTCAAGTCGCGCACCGACCTCCTCGACTTTGCCGAGAAGCACCAGATCCCGGTGCCGAAGGACAAGCGCGGCGAGGCGCCGTTCTCGGTCGACGCGAACCTTCTGCATTCGTCGTCCGAAGGGAAGGTGCTGGAGGATCCGTGGGAGGAGCCGCCCGCCTACGTCTACCAGCGCACGATCGCGCCGGAGGATGCGCCGGACACGCCGACCTATGTCGAGATCGAGTTCCGGAAGGGCGATCCGGTCGCCATCGACGGCAAGGCGATGAGCCCGGCCACGCTGCTGACAAGACTCAACGACCTCGGCAAGGCCAACGGCATCGGCCGGCTCGACCTCGTCGAGAACCGTTTTGTCGGCATGAAGTCGCGTGGCGTCTACGAGACCCCGGGCGGCACGATCCTCCACGCCGCGCACCGCGCGATCGAGTCGCTCGCGCTCGACCGCGAAGCGGCGCACCTCAAGGATTCGCTGATGCCGCGCTACGCGGAGCTCGTCTATTACGGCTTCTGGTTCGCGCCCGAGCGCCTGATGCTTCAGGCGCTGGCGGACAGGAGCCAGGAGCGCGTCGAGGGCACCGTGCGGATGAAGCTCTACAAGGGCAGTGCTGTGGTGGCCGGCCGGAAGTCGCCGCAGTCGCTCTATTCCGATGCGCTGGTCACCTTCGAGGACGATCGCGGCGCCTACGACCAGAAGGACGCCGCCGGCTTCATTCGCCTCAACGCGCTCCGGCTCCGCACGCTCGCGGCGCGCGAGCGGAAGGGTTAGCGCGCACGGTCCGGAGAGCGAGGCCGCCTCTTCTCTACCGACGTTTGCGTTTTGGGAAAGACTACCCCCAGTCCCCCGTCCCGGCCCCCGAGCCGGGACCCATTGGCCTGTCCAACTCCGCGGTGAAGCGGAGTCACTCCGCGGTTCCGCGACGGCCAGTACCGCCAATGGACCCCGGATCAAGTCCGGGGAGGAGTTGGCGGGTCGAGCCTCCGGCGCGATAGACTCCGGCGGCCGCTGCACGGCCGGGTTCAGCCCGGCGGGTCGTGGCCTGACCCGGTTCCGCCCTCGGCCTTCGCCGATAGATCGCGGGCGCGTTGGGCGCGCAGCGTGGTCAGGGCCGAGCTGACGAGGCCGGTCGGTACGGCGATGATCCCGACGCCGATGAAGAGGATCGCGCCGGTGAAGAGCCGGCCGCCGGCGGTGATCGGGACGAGGTCGCCATAGCCGACGGTCGTCAGCGTCACCACGGCCCACCACATCCCGTCGAACACCGACCGGAATTTGTCGGGCTGGGCATCGTGCTCGAAGAAATAGATGCCGATCCCGCAGGCATAGATCAAAAGCACCGCGACGATCACGAAGGCGATCAGCTCCGCCCGGACCAGCCGGAAGGCCGCGCCGAGCGTATCCAGTGCGCTCGAATAGCGGACGATCTTGAACAGCCAGAACAGCCGCACGAGGCGCACGGCCCGCAGCGCGCGATATTCGCCGCCGAGGCTCAGATAGAACGGCAGGACCGCCAGAAGGTCGATCAGGCCGAGGAAGCTGAAGACGTAGCGGAGCGGGCGCGGCGCAGCGATCACCCGGAGCACGTATTCGATCGTGAAGATCGCGACCGTGGCGAGCTCGATGCCCTCGAGGGTCTGCGACGCCCATCCCGGGAGATCCGGCATCGACTCGAGCGCCAGCGACAGCAGCGAGAAGAGGATCAGCGCCTGAAGGACGAAGGCAACGGTCCGGCCGATCCGGGGATCGTGACCGTCAAGGATCCCCTGGACCCGCTTCTTCCACGCCTTCGGTTCGGCCATCTCCCAGCCCGCATAGCGACGGAGGGTCGGAGTGTGCCGTCGCCTCCTTGCGGCCCTCTTAACCCGCCGCCTCGGCAATCACCTTGAGGAAGGCCGCGCCGTAGCGCTCCAGCTTCGAGCGGCCGATGCCCGGGATCATCGAGAGGTCGTCCAACTTGGCCGGCCGGAGCAGCGCGAGCTCGCGCAGCGTCGAATCGTGGAACACGACGTAGGGCGGCAGGCCCTGCTCGCGGGCGAGGCGGGTCCGCTCGGCGCGGAGCGCCTGGAACAGCGGCTCGAGCTCGGGCGGCAGGCCGGCCGTCGCGGCAGCCGCGCGGCGCTCGCGCGTGGCCCGGCGCCGGTCGGCATCTTTTCGCAATGCTATCCGGCGCTCGCCTTTCAGCACCGGCCGAAAATCCTCGCCGGGCACCAGCGCGCCATAGGCGTCGTGGTCGACCGCGACCACGCCCATCGCCGTGAGCTGGCGCACCACCGAGTGCCAGGCGCGGTCGTCGAGATCCGAGCCGACGCCGAAGGTCGGCAGCCTGTCGTGCCCGGCGTTCTTGACCTTGTCGGTGTCCTTGCCGCGGAGGATGTCGATGAGGTGGCCGGCGCCGTAGCGCGAGCCGGTGCGCAGCATCGCCGAGAGGAGTTTCTGCGCCGCCTCGGTGCCGTCGAAGGTCTCGACCGGCGTCTTGCAGGTGTCGCAGTTCCCGCAGCGGTCGGGCGCGCTCTCGCCGAAATGCGCGAGGAGCGCCTGGCGGCGGCAGCCCGTGGTCTCGCAGACGCCGAGGAGGGCGTTGAGCTTTCCGCGCTCGACGCGCTTCACCGCCTCGTCGGCCTCACCCTCGTCGATCATCCGCCGGCGCTGGACGACGTCCTGCATGCCGTAGGACATCCACGCCTCGGCGGGCAGCCCGTCGCGGCCGGCGCGGCCGGTCTCCTGGTAGTAGGCCTCGATCGACGCCGGCAGGTCGAGATGGGCGACGAAGCGGACGTCCGGCTTGTCGATCCCCATGCCGAACGCGACGGTCGCGACCAGCACAAGCCCCTCCTCCTTCAGGAAGGCGTCCTGGTTGACGTCGCGGACCGTCCGGTCGAGGCCGGCATGATAGGGCAGGGCGCGGATGCCGTCGGCCGCGAGCGACGCGGCGGTCTCCTCGACCTTCTTGCGGCTGAGGCAATAGACGATGCCGCTCTCACCGGCATGGCCTGAGAGGAAGTCGCGGAGCTGCCGCCGCGATCCGGACCGCGGGACGATGGCGTAGGAAATGTTCGGCCGGTCGAAGCTGGTCGCGAAGACCCGCGCCTCCGACAGGCCGAGCCGCGCCATGATGTCGGCGCGGGTCTGGGCGTCGGCCGTCGCCGTCAGCGCCATCCGCGGCACGCCCGGGAAATGCTCTCGCAATGCGCCAAGGCCTAGATATTCCGGCCGGAAATCATGGCCCCATTGGCTGACGCAGTGCGCCTCGTCGATCGCGATCAGCGAGATCGCGACCCGCGACACGAGCTGGATGAAGCCGGGCGACAGCAGCCGCTCGGGCGTGACGTAGAGGAGATCGAGCCGGCCTGCCATGAGCTCGGTGCGGATCGCGGCGCTTTCCTCTGATGTCAGCGACGAGTTGAGGGCCGCGGCGCGCACGCCGGCCTGCTTCAGCGCCTCGACCTGGTTCCGCATCAGGGCGATCAGCGGCGAGACGACGATCGCGACGCCATGCCGGCACAGCGCCGGCACCTGGTAGCAGACCGATTTCCCCTTGCCGGTCGGGAACAGCACCACCGCATCGCCGCCCGCCGTGACATGCCGCACCACCGCCTCCTGCTCGCCGCGGAACGCGGCGTGGCCGAAGACGTCACGGAGGACGTCGAGCGGATCGGGACGGAGATCGAGGGCGACTTGCATGGCTCGCGAATCGGGCGCGATGACCGCGCCGGAACGGATGAACGACCTCTAGCCCCCGGTCGCCGATGCCCGCAACCCGGGCAGGTCGCGGCGGCGGCTTCTCCCAAGGAGAGCGTGCTGCGGCCCGGTTGCGAGTCGACCTATCCACGACCTTCTCCCCGGGCTTGACCCGGGGTCCATTGGGCTCCTCCACAGGCCCGAAGTCTCGAGAATCCATCCGATTCCGCATCCGGGGAACCGCCAATGGGCCCCGGGTCAAGCCCGGGGAGGTGGCGGTTGATGGGTTGTACCCCGACCTACGGCCCGAGCGACGCAACAGTGCGCGCCCGTGGCGGTGAAGCGGAGTCTCTCCTGAGCCGTTCAATTTGCCGGCGGTCCGTCATAGACCTCCGTTAGAATCGAACGAACCCGTTGCCACGCGCGCCCGATGTCGACCGCCCTCTACCGCGACCTCCGGAAAGTCGCCGCCCGCTATTCTCGCCGGGCCGACGAGGCGGACGATCTCGTGCAGGAGGCGCTGCTCGCGGCCATCGTCAAGGGGCGCGCGGTCGTCGAGGACCCGGCGCTGCGCGGCTGGCTCGCCGGCACCGTCCGCAACAAGGCGACACTGGCCGCGCGGACCGCTGTCCGTCAGCGCCGGCGCGATGCCGCTTGGCTCGGCGGTCGCGAGGAGACGTCCCGGCACGACCCGATGCGGCGGCCGGAGGTGCCGCACCTCGCGCCATCCCTCCAGGCGGTGCTGGCGCTCGTCCTCACCGGCCACTCGCGCGGCGAGATCGCGTATCTGCTCCGCCTCAGCGACCCCGCCCTCCGCCAGCGCATCGCGGCCTTGCGGAAAGCGCTCGCGGCTCATCGCGCCGATCGACCGGATGAGTTCGTCGGCCTTTCGGCAGCCCTCGACCACGGCCGGATCAGGGCCGCGCTCGGCCTCCTGATGCGGGCGCGGCCGGCGGTGCTGGCCAGCCACGATCCGGACGGGCATCTTTTTCTTCTGGCGACGCCCTCACAAAACGCGGCCTTCCGGCAACGAGAGGGTGGAAATCCCTCCGGCACAAGGAAAGCCCGATGATCCCGCAGCCCTTCGAAGCCAGCATCGTCTTCTACGTCTCCGACATCGAGCGCACCGAGCGGTTCTACCGCGACGTCCTCGGCCTTCCGGTCGAGCGCCAGGAAGGCGCACCGCCGTTCTGGCTCACCGCCAACATCACGGAGAAATTCCAGCTCATCTTCTTCCAGCAGGAAGGCAAGGTCGGCAGCACGCCCGCGGTGGTGTTCTCGATCCAGGACGGCGGCATCGACGACATCGTGGCCGGCCTCGTTGCGAACGGCGTCACGATCGTCACGCCCGTCAGCGAGGCCCCGGGCGGCTGGAGCGCGGACTTCCTGGACCCCGATGGCTTCGGCCTCGGCCTCTGGCAGCCCGGCGACAAGCCCCGGTCGAAGAAGAACTAGGCCACCGCCGCCGGGCGCGGGCCGGAGCCGCAAACGCCCCCGCTGCCGCTAACGGCCCCGCCCCGCGCAGCAGTCCCGCAAGGAGGGCTGCTGCCTAGTTCGGCCCGTTCGCGAAGCGCAGACCAACAGCCCACTCCTCCCCGGGCTTGACCCGGGGCCTATTGGCCCGTCGACCGATGCGGCGCGCGAGAATCCAGGCGATTCCGCGTCCGACGAACTGCCATTGGACCCCGGGTCAAGCCCGGGGAGGACGTTGCTGATGGGCCAATCCCCGACTGATCCGCTGCAGTGCTGACTGCTCGCGACAGTCCCGGCAAGGCAAGGAGGAGAAGACGGGCGGTCGCCGAGTCCTGGCCGCCGCGCGCCGGGAGCCACCCCGCACGCCATGCGTTAGCCTCCGCAACCCAAAGGAGGCTCCGATGGCCAAGGTCGAATACCTCACCCCGGACACGCTGTTCAAAAGCCCGGTCTACAGTCAGGCGGTCGTCATTCCCGCCGGCGCGGAGCTCGTGATCGTCGGCGGGCAGAACGGCGTGGGCACCGATGGCAAGGTGGTGAGCATGAACGTCGCCGAGCAGTCGGCGCAGGCCATCGACAATGTCGAGCGGGCGCTCGCCGCGGCCGGCTGCACGATGGACGACCTCGTCCAGGTCCGCATCCACATGATGCTGGGCATCGATCTCGAGGCGGCGTTCGGGGCGTGGATGAAGAAGCGTGGCGGCAGGCCCAATCCGCCCGTCGTCACCGGCTCCTTCCACCCCGCGCTCGCCAGCCCCGATTTCCTGATCGAGATCGAGGCGCTTGCGGTGCGGCCCTGAAAGGCGGACCTTTCCAGCCGTGGCATAAGGCTGCCTAGGGGGAACACATGTCCGCACGCCGGCTCGCCGTCGCGCTTTCGCTCGTCATCGCCACGCTCGGCCCGCCCGCGGCGGCGCAGTCGCCGGCCGAGCCGCAATGGCTCCTCGTCACGCAGGGGATCGTCGCCGAGCTCCGCCCCGGCACGATCATCCTCGACGCGCCGCCAGGCGCGATCGTCTTCGCCGACCGGCCCGATCGCGACGTCGCGATGATCGATCTGCGGAGCTTCGTGGCCGCGGCCTGGGGCGAGGGCGGCGAGCTCCGGCTCGACCCGCCGAACGCGTCGATCATCACCGACACCGGCCACATCGCCATCATCGAGATCACCGACGCGATCTACGACAACGGCCAGCTCACGCTGTGGGTGACGCTCCTCGAGGGCGAGGTGCCGGACGCCGGCGACCATATCGGCATCACGATCGATGCCTTCCCGACCGCCGTGAACGACCAGATCACCGACGCCGTCACGCAATAGCCGCCGGTCAGGCGTTGCTCGCCGAGCAGAGCGTGCCGGCCAGGTCAGCGCATTCTCGATGAGGATCGCTCCGCGCAACGGCCGGAGCCGCTCCCCTTCACCTCTCCCCACCGCGGAGAGGTGGGAGATCGCCGCTCGTCCTGGCACTCCACAAAGTCTCGCGAGGGACAGGTGAAGAGGAGCGGACCCAGCGGTTGCGCAAGGTCTCCTTTGTGCCGCCCTGTGGTTCGTTTCGAAATGAGTGTTCCCCTCGCGCTCCGCGGAGACCATCACGACCCGTTCGGTTGTGCGTCCCGCCTGCGCTATCCTCGGACGCGAATCAGCTCTGGGGGCAACGATGATCAGGACCTTGATGGCGACGGCCGCGCTCGCGGCCATGGCGGGAGCGTGCACCGTGATCGGCAGCGGCGCGATTGCCCAGCCTGCCTTCACCGGCACCGCCGAAGAGCTGCCCGACAGCGTCATCGCGCGCATGCAGGCCTCCGGCTCCTGGCGCGAGGGCTGCCCGGTCGCGCTCGCCGACCTTCGCTACCTCACGATGAGCTTCCATGATTTCGCCGGCGGCGTGCAGGAAGGCGAGATGGTGGTCGCGGCCGACGTCGCCGACGCGGTGCTCTCCGCCTTCCAGGCGATGTTCGAGGCCGGCTTCGTCATCGAGCGCATGCAGCTCGTCGACGACTACGAGGCCAATGACGACCTCTCGATGGCCGCCAACAACACCTCCGCCTTCAACTGCCGCGCCGTCACCGGCGGCAACGGCTTCTCGCAGCACTCCTACGGCAACGCGATCGACATCAACCCGATCCAGAACCCCTATGTCCGCCCGCGCGACACCGGCGACCTCATCCTGCCCCCCGAAGGCATCCCCTTCGCCGACCGCGCGGACGTGCGGCCGGGGATGATCGTTGCCGGCGACGCCGTCACGGCAGCGTTCGCGGCGATCGGGTGGGTCTGGGGCGGGGATTGGGTGACGCTGAAGGACTATCAGCATTTTTCGGCGAACGGGCAGTAGGGGCGATCGAGACGCCGCGCGCGCAAACCGTCCAGCGCAAAGCCGGCCGAACGGTAGGACTCGCTCCGTGATCCACCATGGCTCAGCGGCGTCGGGCGCTTCGCGAGACCGATTGACGCGATGTACCCTTGATGTACCTGCGGCCCCGGGGGTGCGTCGGTTGCGGTTTGGTCTCAGGCGGGGCTGGACCTCACCTACGGCCTACCAGCACTCTCAGCAAATGTAGGCAGCCACCTGATCTCCAGCGGAGCTGCGCTGGATAGCGCTGCGACACGTTGACTCTCGCCCGGCGCGTCGTTACCCATTGCGTAACGCATTGCATTACGTTACCTATGGAGTAACGCGAGCTGTGAAAATCGGATACGCCAGCGGTAGACTGCAGCGTAGCCTGCAGGAAGAGGCGTCAGCAAAGAAGGCCTACGGCGTGCTCGCGAGGCGCATACGGATGCGGATGCAGGTTCTCGAGTTGGCGGAGAACCTGGACGACGTTCCGCGCGTTCCGCCTACTAGATGCCATGAGTTGACGGGGGATTTAGCGGGGCACTTAGCGGTTGATCTAAATGGCAATGACCGGTTGGTGTTCAAGCCAGTAGGAGAGATTCCAAGAAAGGAGGATGGAGGACTCGATTGGAGGGGGGTGAAGGAGATCGAGATCGTGGCGATAGGGGACTACCACTGAGGTCCCCCGACAACAGAGGAACGAATGACGGTTCAGGACGAAAGGGTGAGTCGCCAGGGGTGGGCGGTTCATCCGGGTGAGCATTTGGCGGAGCACCTGGAAGCGCGAGAGCTTTCGCAGGCGGAGTTCGCGAGGCTGGCGGGCCTGACGCCCAAGCTTGTTAGCACCATAATTGCCGGGAAGAATCCGGTGACAGCGGAAACTGCCGTTCGTTTTGAGCGAGTGCTGGGACTGAAGGCCTATATCTGGGTCGGGCTTCAAGCCGCTTGGGACCTTCAGGAGGAGCGTCGTAGGGAGTTCGAACATGAAGCCATGCCCGAAGCGTGGCTTAAGGGCGTTCCATTATCTGAGCTTCAGAGACGCGGCGCTCTTCCGATTACATCAGATTCAACCGAACTGACCAATGCTTTCCTTGGGTTTCTAGGCATTGGATCGCCTCGCTCGTTTGTTTCCTTCTATTCGTCGCTTGCGGTTCATTACCGGCGATCTAGAAGTTACTCGGCTTCGGACCTTCATGTTGCATGTTGGCTTCGGCTCGGCGAGCTGAGGGTTGCGGGGCGTTCAGCCCCATCCTTTGACCGGGAAAAGTTCCGAAACGCTCTCTCGGCGATTAGGAAACTCACGGTTGCCAGACCAGAGGATTTTGAGCCTCGGCTGAAAGCCGAATGCGAGCGCGCTGGCGTGTTCCTCGTTTTTGAGAAGCCCCTGCCCAAAACGTCGTTGTACGGTTCGGCCCGATGGCTCCCTTCCGGCAATGCGATGATTCAAATGTCACTTCGCATGCGTACCAACGACCACTTTTGGTGGACCTTCTTTCATGAGGCAGGACACGTACTGCTTCATCAAGGTTGTACATTTGTAGACGACGAAGGCGGCGACGGCAGCGATCTTGAGAAACAGGCGGACGAGTTTGCTGAAGAGCTATTGGTCGGTCGGGAGCGTTTCAGGCGATTTGTCGAACTACGGCCGCGATCGGCTACGCAGATTACTACATTCGCCAATGATGTGGGAATTGCTCCGGGTATTATTGTCGGGATGCTTCAGCACGTTGGCGCTATACCATATAGGAACTTAAATGGACTAAAGGTTCGTTTAGGATGGAGCGATGAATAGGATAGGGGAAGCCAACATGACAGAGCCGGAATTCAAACCCGGAGACGTTGTGCAGCTCAAATCGGGTGGTCCAGCGATGACAGTCGAAGGCCGCTCGGCCTACACCGACGACTTGATCTGCACTTGGTTTGAGAAGGAAAAAAAGTACCAAGATACGTTTCCGGCGGCAACGCTTGTGCCCTACGTGAAGCCCCGGGCCACCTTCGGCACGCGCGGATAGTTGTTAAACGAGGTTCCTTAGAGGACTTGCCCCTTGAAATGCTGCCATGACGCCGGGACATCCCGGGGTTGGGCCGCCCAGACGCCGCGTATCGCAGCGTCCTGTCAGGACGTAGTCCCCACCGGTACGAACGGTACGAAGGTAGCAAAGCCCCTCAGGCATCCGGTGGGTGGGGGTCGCTCTCGTCCTCGTACCTTCTTACCGCTCTTACCGGGGTATGAGTGTGCTGCCCCAAGAGATCGACCCGGCCGGGATGCAAATAGAGGCCGCGCCCGGCTTTCAGGATTTCGCCGGCTTTGGCCATTTTCCCCAAGAGCCTGTCGACATTGTTCCGTTTCATGCTCGCCGCGGTGGCGATGTCCATAGGGTTCATCGGTTCGCCAGCTTCGGCAAGAACGGTAAGAATCGTGCCGCGTTCGTCCGTGCGACGCACGTCCTCGGGCTTCCCCAACAGCCGCCACCGGCACGTCGCCCCGTCGAATTCCGCCGCGACGTCGATTTCCGCGACGTCGCGGCCGCGGCCGTAGAGCGTGCAGCCGTTCTGGTCGCGGTCGAGGATGATGGTGGTGTCGGCCGCGCCGGAGAGGCCGAGCGTGCCTGACACCTTCTCGAACGGATCGGCCTCCACGGAACCGCCCTTTCTCGTGTGATGCACCACGACGATGGCGATCCCGGTGTCCATCGCGAGGCTCCGCAGCTCCTTGATCGCCAGGTAGTCGGCCTCGTAGAGCGTCTGGTCCCGACCCCTCGCGGTGCCCTTGAACATCGCCAGCACGTCCACGATCACGAGGCGGGCGCCCGGGTGGTCGTCGATCCAGCCCCGGATCGCCGCGATGCCGCCCTGGTTGGCGCGCGGCCATTCGGTGGCGAGGTGCAGCCGTTCGGGCAGCGCCAGATGGGCGACGGTTTCCATCTGCCACAGCCGGCGGATCCGGGACTGGAGCCGGCGGCGATTGTCCTCGAGGGCGAGGTAGAGCACGTCGCCTTCCCCGCACCTGATGTCGCCGAGGCACACGCCGCCCATCGCCACCGCGAGGCCGACCTCGAGGCAAAGCCACGATTTGCCGAGTTTCGGCTTGCCGGCAAACAGCGTCAGGCCCTCCGCGATGTAGCCGGGGACGACATACTTGATCGGGTCGAAGGTCAGCTCGCCGAGCTCCCGCGCCGTGACTATGCGCCGGGCCGGCGTCTCGCCGCGTTTCCGTCCCGGCGGGAACCGGCTGATGGCGAGGCCTTCCACGATCGGAAAGCCGTCCGCCGTGTGGGTATTGCTAGGCATTGCGGGCCACGCGGTCGTTGAGGTCGAGGCCCTGCCGCGTCGGGCTGAGGATGATGGTTTCGATGCCGGCCGCATGCATCCGCAGCGCCGCGGCGCGGGTGGCGCGCTGGCCGGTTCCCGAGGCGTCATTGTCGGCCGCGATCCACACCGTTTCGATGCCCGGCAGCACCGGGAAGGCGGCAATGCCGCCGGCGCTGAGCACCGACCACACCGGGATGGCGCCGAGGTCGGGCAGGGCGCGGATGGAAAGGGCCGTCTCGATGCCTTCCGCAATCGCGATCACCCGCGTCACCGCCTCGTCCGGCGTCAGCTTGACCGCCCCGCCGCTGATGGGTCCCGAGGCCTTGCGACCGATCTTGCGTCCGTCAGCGTCGAGCGCCGTTCGGTGCACGGCCTGCGCGGCGTTGGTGACGATGTTGCGGACCAGCGCGATCATGCAGCCCTGGCGCACGCCGGGGCCGAACGGGCAGGAGGGATGCCAGCGCAACGCATCGCCATCGTAGGAGACACCGCGGCGCGCGAGATAGGCTTCCGCCGGCGTGCCGTCGATCGGCCGCCCCTCCCGCCACAGCGCGTCGGCGAGGCGTCCGCGGCCGCGACTAACCGATGCGGCGACGGCGACCGGAGCCGGCCCGCGGGCCGCGCTGAATGGGGCGAGGCCAAGCCTCCGCCGCACCTCGTCCTTGCACGCGCGCCAGTCGTCTCCGGCATGGGAGAACACCGTGAAATCGCTTTCGGCGAAGGTCACGCTCAGCGAGCGGTCACGCGGCGAGTGACCGGGGCCGGGACAGAGCACAGTTTTGCTGCCGGCCGTATCGCCGCCAAGAATTCTTGCGGCGATACCGAGGTTCATGGCGCGGCTCTAAGCAGAGCGATTCTTGAAGCGTAGTCTCGCATGGCCGGTCAGTAGCTCTACGACACGACCTCGGGAACCACTGGTGCCTGATGTACCCCCGGTGTACACCGGACTTTGTCGCGTGCCTCTCGCGCCCCCCCAAGCGTCACGATACCGCAATGCGGAACTGATTGATTTCCTCGCGATTCTCCACTATCTGCGGCCCCTTCCTCTCCCGCCCCGCACCGGATTATCGCGATGGCCCTGCGCAACGTCGCCATTATCGCTCACGTCGATCATGGCAAGACGACCCTCGTTGACCGCCTCCTGCAACAGTCCGGCGCGTTCCGCGAGAACCAGCGCGTGGCCGAGCGGGTCATGGACTCGAACGACCTCGAGAAGGAGCGCGGGATCACGATCCTCGCCAAGGCGACCTCGGTGGTCTGGAAGGACATCCGTATCAACATCGTCGACACGCCCGGCCACGCCGATTTCGGCGGCGAGGTCGAGCGGATCCTGTCGATGGTGGATGGCGCGATCGTGCTGGTCGATGCCGCCGAGGGGCCGCTGCCGCAGACCAAGTTCGTGGTCGGCAAGGCGCTGAAGATCGGCCTCCGGCCCATCGTCCTCATCAACAAGGTGGACCGGCCCGACGCGCGGCCGCAGGTGGTGGTGAACGAGGTGTTCGACCTCTTCGCCGCGCTCGACGCCTCCGACGAGCAGCTCGACTTCCCGATCATCTACGGGTCCGCGAAGCAGGGCTGGATGGGGCCGACCGCGGAGGGGCCGAAGGACGACGGCATGGCGCCGCTGTTCGACCTCGTCGTCCGCCACGTGCCGCCGCCGCGGGTCGAGACCGGCCCGTTCAAGATGCTCGGCACGCTGATCGAATCGAACCCCTATCTCGGCCGCATCATCACCGGCCGCGTCTTCTCGGGCACAGTGAAGACCAACCAGGCGGTGAAGGTGATGGACCGCGAGGGGAACCTCGTCGAGAACGGCCGGGTGTCGAAAATCCTCGCGTTCCGCGGGATCGAGCGCCAGCCGATCGACGAGGCCGAGGCGGGCGACATCGTCGCGATCGCGGGCCTCCCGAACTTCAACGTCGCCGACACGCTGGCCGCGCCCGACGTGCTGCTGCCGCTCCAGGCGCAGCCGATCGACCCGCCGACGCTCTCCATGATGTTCATGGTCAATGATTCGCCGCTGGCGGGCACCGAGGGCGACAAGGTGACGAGCCGCGTCATCCGCGACCGCCTGTTCAAGGAAGCCGAGGGCAATGTCGCGCTCCGCGTGACGTCGGCGCCGAACTCGGACGCCTACACCGTTTCCGGCCGCGGCGAATTGCAGCTCGCGATCCTGATCGAGACCATGCGCCGCGAGGGTTTTGAGCTCGCGGTGTCGCGCCCCCGCGTGGTCTACCAGAAGGACGATGCGGGGAATCTCCTCGAGCCTGTCGAAGAAGTGGTGATCGACGTTGACGAGGAGCATTCGGGCATCGTTGTCCAGAAGCTCAGCGAGCGCCGGGCCGAGATGGTCGAGATGAAGCCGTCCGGCGGCGGCCGTCTCCGGCTGATCTTCCACGCCCCGACGCGCGGCCTCATCGGCTACCAGGGCGAACTGCTGACCGACACCCGCGGCACGGCGGTGATGAACCGCATCTTCCACGCCTATGCGCCGTTCAAGGGCACGATCCCCGGCCGCCGCAACGGCGTCCTCATCTCGAACGACAATGGCGAAGCCGTCGCCTATGCGATGTGGAACCTCGAGGACCGCGGCCCGATGATGATCGAGCCGGGCTGGAAGGTCTATCGCGGCATGATCGTCGGCGAGCATACGCGCGAGAACGACCTCGAGATCAACGTCCTCAAGGGCAAGAAGCTCACCAACATCCGGGCCGCCGGCAAGGACGAAGCCGTCCGCCTGACCCCGCCGATCCGCATGACGCTGGAGCGGTCGCTCGCCTGGATCGCCGACGACGAGCTGGTCGAGGTGACGCCGAAGTCGATCCGGTTGCGGAAGGCGGTGCTCGACCCGAACGACCGCAAGAAGGCGGAGCGGGAAAAGAAGGAAGTCGCGTAGGCTGAGATGGGGTCGTGCATTTGCCGCCGGCGCCGGTCAAGTGGCATGACAGGGCCGTGCTGATACCCCATACATAATCCACACGCTCCCGAGCTCCCCCCTTGGAGGGGAGCGGGTTTCGCGAGGCGAACCCCGGACGCCGATCCGGGGGAAACCGTGGGGGGCGCGGCCCCTCCTCGGAGTCCTGCGCCGGCGGGGCGGCCGCTACCCCCACCGAAGCTTGCTCCTTGCAGTCGCAACCTTCCGCCTCCCCTCAAGGCGGAGGCTCGGGAGAAACCGATACCGGCGGGAGATCGACAATTCGACATGCGAGCGCCGTGCCCGAAGGGGCGCGCGAGCCGAGCCTGCTGTCTACTGCCGGAACCTGATCCCGTTCATTGCCGCTTCGTCCTCCGGCAGCGCCGGGCCGCCTGCGACAAAGCCGTTTTCCGGCAACAGCCCCGCCAGCGCGGGAAGAAGGCGCAAGGACGTCGTCGGCCCACCCATGCCGACGACGTCATGTGTATCTTCCTCGCAGCCCATGGCGCGTGAGCGGGCTTGCCCTTGCGGAGCGCCGGCGCGAACATGGCGCACCTCTCGAACAGGACAGCGCCGATGCCGCGGATTCTCGATCTCAGCCGTGACCTCACCGAGATCAGCGTCGAAGCCGGCGACGTGATCCTCGGCGAGGGCGAGACCTCGGACCGGCTCTACATCCTGGTCGAGGGCGTGCTGGAGGTTTACCGCGGCGACGTCTCGGTCGCGGTGGTCAACGAGCCGGGCGCGGTGTTCGGGGAGATGGCGGTGCTCCTCGGCGGGCCGCATACTGCGAGCGTCCGCGCGCTCCGGACGTCACGGCTGCGGGCGGTCGAGGATGCGCTGTCCTATCTGACGCGCAATCCGGTGCTGATGGTGCCGATCGCGCAGCTCCTCGCGCAGCGGCTCCGCAATTCGACCACCTACCTCGTCGACCTCAAGCGCCAGTTCCAGGATCACGGCAACCATCTGAGCCTGGTCGATCTCGTGCTCGAATCGCTGGCGCACCAGCAGGCCGAGCCCCAGGTCAGGCCCGGCGTCGAGCCGCCCCCGAGCCCATAGCAGCGAGCCAGTCCGGCACGATGTCGATCGCCCGCGGCCCCTCGGGCGGGCCGGCGAGCTCGACGGTCTCGACGGCCGCCCGCGAGACCCAGTAGGCGCGGGGCAGGTCGGTATCGATGACGATGTGGCTTGGAACCGGCCCGTCCTCATGGCCGGCGTTGAAGACGGCAGTGCCGCCGATCCAGTCGGTCCAGGAGCCGCCTTCGGTGAACGGGGCGGCGTGGACGTGCCCGCTGAGGACGAAATCGGGCTGGTACTCCTCGGCCCGGACGCGGAGGGGTTCGTCGCCGGCGTCCTCCACCCCGTTCCAGGAGATCGACGTCGCGCTCGGCGGCGCATGTGAAACCCAGATCCAGCGGGTCGGCCGGAAGGTGTTGTCGAAGGACAGCTGCTCGCCGACCGCCCTCTGCCGCGCCGGTCCGTCGACCCAGGGGCACACGCTGAAGAGCGTGTCGCCGATGGCCTTCGCGTCGCCGTCCACCGCCACGTCGAGATAGCGGCCCTTGTCGAGCCAGCGGGCGACCGGCTCGCCGGCTTCGTCGCGCCAGTCGATGTCGGCATTGCCGGAGCAGGCGAGGAGCGGCCGCTTCACGCGGATGATCTGGAAATAGCGCTGGACGACGACCGCCTGCGCCGGCAGCGGCACGTTCAACCCGTCCTTGAGGTGGTCGCCGGCGATGACCACCACGTCGACATGATCGGCCGCCTGCACGACCCAGTCGAACTTGCGAAGGTCGTAATGCAGGTCGGCGACGAGCAGGATCTTCATTGCCGGCAATGCCCCTCCGCTACCGCAATCGGCGGGAAGGATACATCATCGTGCCGTGCCGGCGTCACTCGTGACGCCCGCAAGCCGCGGTCGACCGAAAGGGCAGGCGATGAGCATCGAGTTCCTGGTCACGGCCTTCATCGTGACGGTGACGCCGGGGATCGGCGTCCTCTACACGGTCGCGGCCGGGCTCGCGCGCGGACCGCGGGCCGGCATGGTGGCCGCGTTCGGCTGCACGCTTGGCATCGTCCCGCACATTGCGGCCGCGGTGACCGGCCTTGCGGCGATCCTCCATACCAGCGCCGTGGCCTTCGAGACGCTGAAATATCTCGGCGTCGCGTACCTCCTCTACATGGCCTGGGCGACGTGGCGCGATCGCGGGGCGCTCACGGTGGACACCGGCGCAGCGCCGAAATCGGCGTGGCGGGTCATCGTCTCGGCGGTCCTCGTCAACCTCCTCAACCCGAAGCTCTCGATCTTCTTCCTCGCCTTCCTGCCGCAGTTCATCAGCGCCAGCGAGAGCCAACCCGTCCTCCGGATGCTGGAGCTGTCGGCGGTGTTCATGGCGATCACCTTTGCCGTGTTCGCCGTCTATGGTCTCTTCGCCGCCGCGATCCGCACGAAGGTGATCGCGCGCCCCGGTGTCCTCACCTGGATGCGGCGCTCCTTCGCGCTGGCCTTCGTCGCCCTTGGGGTGCGGCTGGCGTTGACCGAGCGGTAGCAACCTTCACTCTTCGCGCCCGTTGGGCAGGGCAAACAGAAGCGAGGCTGTCTTGGCGCTCGGAATCGGAATCGGCATTGCCATCGGCGCGGCGCTCGGCGCCACGGTCTTCGACAACCTCGGGCTCGGCGTCGGCTTTGGCGTCGCCATCGGCGTCGCGATCGGCCTCGCGATGGACCGCCGCAACCGCGACGGCGCGGACGGCGCCTAGCAGGCTTGGCCGTCGAATGGGAGTGCCGCGGGCGACAGCGCAACACGAGCCTGCGTGACAGTCTCCCTGATGCCGACCTCATCCGGCCGGCCGTTCCACTACCCCATGTCTTCCGGCGTCAGACCGGCACCCACACGCTGCCGTAGCCACCAGCCGGAAGCATCGTTCACCCGGTGCCGGGCCGTCCGATTCCGCCGGCGGTCCGGACCGGGTGAATGCCTCAGCGCCGGAAGTAGCGGTCGATCTGCGCCGCCCGCCCGGGGGCCAGCATCTCGCCCGGCGGACCGGCGGCGATCACCCGGCCCTCATCCACGAAGGCGACGATGTCCGCCACGGCCGCCGCGTCCTCGGGCGAGTGGATCGCCATCAGCACCGTCAGCCCGTCCTCGCGCCGCAGCGTGTCGACGAGGCTGATCATGTCGTTGCGGAGGCCGGGGTCGAGGCCGGTGAACGGCTCGTCGAGGAGCATCAGCGGCTTGTCGCGAACCAGCGCGCGGGCGAGCGCGACGCG
This sequence comes from Bauldia sp., assembly GCA_050184415.1. Classification (GTDB taxonomy): domain Bacteria; phylum Pseudomonadota; class Alphaproteobacteria; order Rhizobiales; family Kaistiaceae; genus JADLGL01. The sequence continues at coordinate 2,136 of JBFXAJ010000030.1, read as the reverse complement.
CTGGCGCTGTCCGCCCGACAGCTCTGCCGGCCGGCGGCGTCCGACATCAGGGAGGCCCACGCGGGCGAGCGCGCCCTCGATGCGGTCCCGTTGCGCGGCGGTCAGCTTGAGCCGCGGATCGAGGCCGAGGCCGATGTTCTGTGCCGCCGTCAGATGCGGGAAGAGATTGTGGTCCTGGAACAGGATCGACAGCGGCCGTTCCGCCGGCGGCAGGTGCGTCAGGTCGCGCCCGTCGAAGAGGACGCGGCCCGCCACGGGCGTCGAGAAGCCGGCGATGACATGGAGGAGGGTCGTCTTGCCGCCGCCGGAGGGACCGATCAGGGCGCACAGCGCCCCTTTCGGCACCTCGAGGTCGTAGCGGACGCTGAACTCCGGATAGTCGACCCGGACGTCGTCGAGGACCAGCATCAGCGGCGCGCTCCAAAGCGCTGGGCCGCGAGGAACAGCGTCGTGACGAGGAGCGACAGGAGGAGCGCGACCGACGCCGCCTCGTCGATGCGATAGGCGCCGAGGCGCTCCTCGAGGAGGACGGGAAGCGTCACGAGCCCGCCGCTGCCGAAGAAGGCGGCGACGCCGAGATCGCCGAGCGACAATGCCGTGGCCATCGCGAAGGCGACGATGAGCGGACCGCGCAGCAAGGGCCAGTCGAGAAGGCGAAGGCGGGTCCAGCCGCGGAGCCCGAGGCTGTCGCCGAGGCGGCCGAAGCGCTCGGCGGCCAGCACGAGCGGGGGCTCGACCTGCCGGTAGGTGAAGGGAAGCGCCATCATGGCGTTCACGATCACCACGAGCGGCAGGCCGATCGCAAACGGATTGAGCCATTGCCGCAGCAGCACGAACAGCCCGGCGGACAGCGCGATCGGCGAGACGACGAGGATGAGCAGCGCCGCGATGCCGGTGAGATCGGCGAGGCGGGGGAGGCGGCTCCGGAGGCGGAGATCGCGCGACAGCATGGCAAGGCCGACGGCGAGGGCGACGGACAGGAGCCCGGCGGGAATGCCGATCGCAAGGCTCGTTCCGAGAGCCCGGAGAACGGCGTCGTCGAGAAGCGAGCCGAGTTCCGCGATGCCGGAAACGACGATCGCGATAAGCGGGATCGCGATGAAGACGATCGTGAGCACGCCGACGGCGCCGTCGATCAGGGTCGTCGCCCGCGCGGCGCCGTCCGGCCGCGGGGCGCTGATGCCGCTCGGCATCGCCTCGGCGGCCCTACGGCTGATGAGGAAGACGAGCGGCGCGAGGATCGCGAGGCAGATGCCGATCTGGAGCGCGGCAAGGATTGCGGCGCGGGAAAAGTCGGCTTCGAAGCGGACGGCCTCGAAGATCGCGACCTCGAGGGTCGACACCGCCGGCCCGCCGCCAAGGGCGAGCACGATGGCGAAGCTCGAGAAGCAGGCGAGGAACATCAGCGCGGCAACACCCGGGGCCTCGCGCCGGAGGACCGGCCAGTCGATGAAACGGAACACCGCGCCCGGCGGCATGCCGAGCTGGGCGGCGAGCCGCCACTGCTCGGCGCTGATCGCCGAGAGCGCGGCGAGGAGGACGCGCGCCGCGAGCGGGGCGTTGAGGACGATGTGGGCGAGCAGGATGCCCTGGAGGCCGTAGAGCCAGCTCCCATAGGGGATGCCGACGAGCCGCGCGAGGTCGCCCAGCCAGCCCGAGCGGCCGAAGACGGCGACGATCGCGAACACTGTGACGATGGCGGGCAGGACGGTGGCCGCATTGAGGATCGCCACGACCAGGGACCGCCCGGGAAAGCGCGGGCGCCGCGCCAGAGCGAGCGCGATTCCGGCTCCGAGGAGAAGCGACAGAACCGTCGAGAGGCCGGCCTGGATGAGGCTGATCCGGACGATGCCAAAGGCGTAGTCCCACGGCACCGGCCGCCCGCTGCCGCCGGCGAGCACGAGCCCGCCCAGGCCGAGCGCCACGATGGCGATGAGGAACGCCAGGGCGAGGAGGCCGGGGAGTTTCATGGCGCCGTCAGCCACAGCCTCCCCCTACCTCCCCCTTGCGGCAGGGGAATCGCATATGGCTTTTGGGGCTATTGCGGTAGGGTGCGAACAGGATTCTGAAGGTCTCTCCTTTGGTTGTGGAGGAGAGGCATGGATGGGTTTGGACGGCATTTTTCGCAGTTGGCCG
>JBFXAJ010000029.1:0-39741 GCA_050184415.1 Bauldia sp. | reverse complement strand
GTAGGCCCGATGACACCAACCGACCACAACCCTTCGGACCACACTCAAGGCGGCCGCATACGATGAACTGTGCCGCCAACGGGAAAACGGCGCTCTTCACCGGCATCACCGGCCAGGACGGCGCCTATCTCGCCGAGTTCCTGCTTGCGAAGGGCTACCGGGTCCACGGCATCAAGCGCCGGTCGTCGTCGTTCAACACGGGAAGGATCGACCACCTCTATCAAGACCCGCACGACCCCGACCCTCGCCTCGTCCTGCATTTCGGCGACATGACGGACGCGACCAATCTCATCCGTGTGGTCCAGGAAACGCAGCCGGACGAGATTTACAATCTCGCGGCGCAATCGCACGTCCAGGTCAGTTTCGAGACGGCCGAATACACGGCCAATGCGGACGGCATCGGCACGCTGCGCCTCCTCGAGGCAATCCGGCTCCTCGGGCTTGCCGAGAAGACCCGGTTCTACCAGGCGTCAACCTCGGAACTCTATGGCAACGCGCCTGCCCCGCAAAGCGAGCGGACGCCGTTCCAGCCCCGGTCGCCCTACGCGGCAGCGAAACTCTATGCCTTCTGGATCACGGTGAACTACCGCGAGGCGCGCGGCATGCACGCCTCCAACGGCATCCTGTTCAACCACGAGAGCCCGATCCGCGGCGAGACGTTCGTGACCCGCAAGATCACCCGCGCGGTCGCTGCGATCGAGCGCGGGGTCCAGGACACGCTCTATCTCGGCAATCTCGATTCCAAGCGCGACTGGGGCCACGCCCGCGACTACGTCGAAGGGATGTGGATGATGCTCCAGCAACCCGAGCCCGACGACTATGTGCTCGCGACAGGCGAGACGCATTCGGTGCGCGAGTTCGTGAACCTTGCCTTCGCGCAGGTGGACCGGCGGATCGCCTGGGAAGGCAAGGACGAGGACGAGGTCGGGCGCGACGACCGTACCGGCGACGTCCTCGTCCGCGTCGATCCGCGCTACTACCGCCCGACCGAGGTCGACCTTCTCCTCGGCGACCCGGCGAAAGCGGCGCAGCGCCTGGGCTGGCGCCATCAGACCAGGTTCGAGGATCTCGTCGCCGAGATGGTCCAGTCCGACCTTGCCGGCCGCGCCCGGCTCCACGCCGACACTTTCGATTAGCAACCGTCGCGGAACCCTTTCGTTCGTCCGGAAATTGCGGCAGGACAGTCATGTCCGAAGACGGAGGCCCGGATGAAGTGGCGCGGACGGCGACAGAGCGGGAACGTCATTGATCGCCGCGGCACTGGCGGTGCTGGCGGCGGCCTCCGTCTACCCACGGGCGGCATGTTCGGCGGCGGCACCGGCAGCGGCCGCCTCCCGGGCGGTCTGGGCGGCGGGCTCGGCGGCGGCATCGGGATCCTCGCCATCATCGTGGTCGGCGCCTTCCTCCTGTTCAATTCGGGCATCCTCGGCGACGGCGGCACGACGACCACGCCGACGCAGGAGACCGGCACGACCGGACTGACCGCCGACGAGGCCGGCCAGTTCGTCGCGACGATCCTCGCCGACACCGAAGATGTCTGGACGCAGATCTTCCAGGCTGGCGGAGAGACCTACCCGCTGCCGCAGCTCGTGCTTTTCAACGGCTCGACCAACTCGGGCTGCGGCTTCGCCGACGCCGCGACCGGTCCGTTCTATTGCCCGGCGGACCAGCGGCTCTACATCGACCTCGCCTTCTACGACGAGCTGCGGTCGCGCTTCGAGGCGCCCGGCGATTTCGCACAGGCCTACGTCATCGCCCACGAGGTCGGGCACCACGTCCAGAACGTGCTCGGCGATCTCAGCCGCCAGAATGGCGCGAGGTCCCAGGCGGCGGCCAATGACATCTCGATCCGGATCGAGCTCCAGGCCGACTGCTATGCTGGCATCTGGGCGAACCGCACCGCGGCGCTCGGCTATCTCGAGGCCGGGGACTTCGAGGAAGCGATGAACGCGGCCGCCCAGATCGGCGACGACGCCATCCAGCGCCGCGAGCAGGGCTACGTGCAGCCCGAGACCTTCAACCACGGGACGTCAGCCCAGCGTCAACGCTGGTTCCAGATCGGCTACCAGCAAGGCTCGGTGGCCGCCTGCAACACCTTCGACGCGACGACGCTTTAAAGCAAAGCCCCGCTTCCCTCTCCGCCGGCAGCCTGCTCCGGTGATGGGATCGTCGCGCAGTTGCCGGAGGGAACTCCTCTTCACCTCTCCCCGGCGGGGAGAGGTCGGATCGGGCCGCGCCAGCGGGTCGGTCCGGGTGAGGGATGCACCCCCTCAAGGCCCGGAATCCCTCACCCGATCCGTCGCTTACGCGACGGATCGACCTCTCCCCGGCGGGGAGAGGTGGGAGCCTTCCGTTACGGTTCTGGTGTTCACACGCGCCTCCCCACGGGAGGTTCAGCGGACTTAGCCCTCCGTGTCGCGGCCGATCTCGAAGAGGAACCAGTTCCGCTTCTCGGCTTCGTCGATCCAGACTTCGAGCATGCTGCTCGAGCCGAAATCGTCGTGCTCCGAGACCGTCGCATGCGCCTGCCGCATCCGGCTGGCGAGTGCGAGATTGTCCTCGCGGAGTTCCGCCAGCATGTCCTTGGGCGTCACGAAGTCCGCGTCATTGTCCTTGATCCGCTGAAGCCTCGCGATGTGCCCGATCGAGCGGATCGTGGTGCCGCCAACCTTCCGCACGCGCTCCGCGAGATCGTCGGTCGTGGCGAGGATCTGCGCCGCCTGGTCGTCGAGGAGGAGGTGATAGTCGCGGAAGTGCCGTCCCGAGACGTGCCAGTGGAAATTCTTGGTCTTGAGGAAGAGGGCGAAGGCGTCGGCGAGCACCGCGTTCAGCACCGCCGCAATATCCTGGACGGCGTTGTGGGAGAAGTTGGCGCGGGTCTGGAGGTCGGCGGTCCGGCGGCTTGCCGCGGTCGATGCGGCCGCTGCGGTGCCCGTGCCGGCTTCCGCCGGCTTTCTCGCGACCTTGCTTGGCTTCCTTGCCATGTCTGTGCTCCGTCTAGTACGGACCTTCCGGTCCTGGTTGATCCGCGTCAGCGTCCACGGCCCACGAGGGCGAGGTACTCCCAGGCCATCGTGGCGGCGGCGAGCGCGGTGATTTCAGCAACATCATAAGCCGGCGCGACCTCCACGACATCCATGCCGACGAAGGCGAGGTCGCCGAGCCGGCGGATGATCGCCTGGGCCTGCCAGCTCGCCAGCCCGCCGATCTCCGGCGTTCCGGTGCCCGGCGCGAAAGCCGGGTCGAGCACGTCGATGTCGAAGCTCAGATAGGCGGGAATGTCCCCCACCACGGCCGCGACCTCCGCCGCAACCGCCGCAGCGCCGCGTTCTTGGACGTCCTGAGCGGACACCATCGTGACCCCCTTCCCGACCGTCCAGTCATGCACCGCATTCTGGACCGGCGAGCGGATGCCGATCTGGATCATGCGCGCGGGATCGACGAGCCCCTCGTCGATCGCATGGAAGAAGACCGAGCCGTGGGCATAGGCCTGGCCGAAATTGTCGGGCCAAGTGTCGACATGGGCGTCGAAATGGACGAGGGCCAGCGGCCGGCCGATGCGCTGCCGCAGCGCGCGGAGGAGCGCCAGCGTCATCCCGTGCTCGCCGCCAAGCGCAATGAGGTGCGCGAACCGCGATGCCTGCGCCTCGATAAGGGCAAGGCTGCCCTCGATGTCGCCGAGCGCGATGGCGAAGTCACCGACATCCGCGACCGGAAGCGCGCGCGGGTCGATGCGCCAGAGCGGATGGTCGCCGTCGACCAGCATGCGGCTCGCGGCCCGGATGGCGGCCGCACCGAACCGTGCGCCGCTGCGGTTGGTCGTGCCGATGTCGTGCGGGATGCCGGCGACCGTGAAGGCGGCGACAGGGTCCCGCGATTCGAGCGCGAGGAAGGTCGGCGCGAGCGCAAAGGTCGGAGTGTCGGCCATCAGGGGCGCGTGAAGCGGAATACGGCGGCCGCGACCACGCAGGTCCAGTGGCCGGCATCGTCGCCTTCGGCGGCGGCGGTGATCGACGTGCTGCCGATGATGAGGTTGCTGGTCTGGTACATCTTGCGGCGCTCGTTCCAGGCGGCGTCGGGATCGAATTCGATGCCGAGGGTCGAGGCGAGCATCGTCGCGGCGAGATCTTCCGAATAGTCGCCGCTCTGCGCCTCCGTCATCCCGTAACCATGGTGCTCGGAGATGTAGCCATACATTGCCGGATCGGTCGGCCTCGCAAGGCCGATGCTGGCATTCACGCGGCGGCCCGGCTCGTCCGTTTCGCTTCGCGCCATGACGCAGAAGGTGATCTCGCCGGGCTGCATCATCGCGACGCCGACCGCGCGCTCGATCTCGGTGCAGCCGGGCGCAAGGATCGACGACACGCTGACGAGGTTCTGCTGCTCGATGTCCGCCTCGCGAAGGGCGTATTCGAACGCGGTCAGCCGTTCGCGATGGACGCCGACGCCACGGGTCAGGAAGTAGCTCTGGGGGATGGGGAACATCGGAGCATCCGGAAAGGCGGGAGAGACGCTTACCGCCCGATCGTAGCGTGATCGTGTCAGCGGATCACGGACGATTCCGGCCGCTGCTCACTGATCCTTCGGGCGGATTTCGGCATCGCGATCGCCCGCTCCAAGTGGCACTCTCCCGGCAACGCGAGAGGAAAGCATGCCGACGATCACCACCCAAGGCGCCACGTTCTCCTACGACATCCGCGGACCCTCGGGGGCGCCCGCGCTCGTCTTCATCGACGCGCTCGGCGCCACGCGGGATATGTGGCGGGAGCAGATCGCGGCCCTTGCCGGCCCCTACCGGTGCATCGCCTACGACGCCAACGGACATGGCGAGACGCCGCCGCGCGCGATCGCCCCCACGATCGATGCGCTCGCCGACGATCTGGCATCATTCCTGGATGGCCTTGGCGTCGGGCGGGCCGTCCTCGTCGGCGCGTCGATCGGCGGAATGACGGCGCAGGCGTTCGCCTCCCGCTTCCCCGAGCGGGTCGAGCGCCTGGTCCTGATCTCGACGAGCGCGCGAACAGCCGACCCGACGGTGTTCCGGAACCGTGCCGCCGACGTGCGCGCCAAGGGCCTCGACGATCTCGCCGAGCCAACGATGGGCCGCTGGTTTACGCCGGGCTTCGCCGAGCACCATGCGGATCGCGTCGAGGACATACGCAAGGCGTTTCTCCGGACCGACCGCGAGGCCTATGCGCGGATGGCCGAGGCTGTCGGCGCTCTCGACCTTCTCGACCGCCTGCCCGCGATCGAGGCGCCGACGCTCGTGATCGCCGGGGCAGAGGACAAGGGTACGCCGCCCGAGAACGCGATCGACATCCGCAGCCGGATCCCCAACGCGACGCTCGTCATCATTCCGGGCGGCGCGCACATGGTGCCGATCGAGTGCGCGGCGGCCGTATCCTCCGCCATCGCGGCATTCCTCGCGCTGGGCCGCGGGAGCGAGACTCATCGGGCGCCGGCGACCTTCGAGGACGGCCTCGCCAATCGCCGCGCGGTGCTCGGCGACGCCTATGTCGACCGGGCGCTGGCCTCATCGGGGGAGCTCGGCGCGCCGTGGCAGGACTACGTCACGCGGATTCCGTGGGGCGAGGCATGGGGCGATCCCGCCCTGCCCTGGAAGACGCGCTCGCTCCTCACGCTCGCGCTCGTCGCCTCCATGGGGCGCGAGGACGAGTTCCGGCTGCACGTCCATGGCGCACTGCGGAATGGCGCCACCAAGGCAGAGCTCCAGGCCCTGATCCGCCACGTCGCCGCCTATGCCGGCGCGGCGGCCGGCAACAATGCGAACCGCTGGATGGTGGCCGAGCTGGCCGACGGAGCGTAGCGCCTCAAGGATTGGCGTTGCCATATTGCAACGCCGGCAAAGCAATTCATCCCACGATGCGTTTGTCGTTGATCGACCCGACCGCGCTGGCAGGTTGCCCGGATGCGCCCGACGAGCCGAGGACCTTCGCCGGGTGCCGGTGCACAGGGGCAACAATGACCATATCGCGAACTGCCGCAGCCGCGATCTTCACCGCGGTTGCCCTCGTCATCGGCGAGGCATCGGCCCAGGACCCGCTGCCCACGACGATGTCGGGCTATGTCGACGTCCGGACGGCGTTCGGCATCACCAACCTCGAGATCGAAGGCGGTGGACAGGTCATCCTGGAGGCCGAGTCCCGCGACCGGCTTTTCGGCGGTGCGGCCCGGGTCTCGGTCCCAATTGGCATGCGGCTGGCGATCCAGCTCGACGCGTGGGGCGGCTATGCCCAAATCGCGAGGACTTCGACCGCCAACCAGGGACCACCGATCTCGTCGGCGTTCTCGACCTACAGCTACGGCGCAGGCGCGCACCTCGTCCTCCAGACCGACCGCAATATTGCGATCGGAGCGCTGGCGACGGCCGGACGCAATGAGGACCAATGGTTCGGCAATGTCGGTCTCGAGACCGCGGCGGATCTTGGTGCCGTCCGGCTTGGGGCACAGGCCACCTACACCTTCGGGTTCGGTCCCGAGGCGTACGAGCCGCCGCATGTGGCCCTCCGCGCCGGCGCCACCTACTACGCCGGAGATCGGCTCTCCATCGGCGCCAATGCCGGCGCGGACTGGGCGATCGGCGCGCCGGGCCGGAGCTTCGCCGAGTGGGGTGGCCGCGTCGAGTTCATGCCCGCCGCGACGCCGGTCGCGATCTATCTCGGCTATCGCGGCAGCCGCCTCCTCGAAGGAACAGAATTGTCCGAGGCGGTGATGACGGGGCCATGGCGTGTTCGGCGGCCTCCGGCTCACCCTCGGTGCCGCCACCCTCCGCGACCTCGACCGGAGCGTCGGCTTCGCCGACCGCAACGTGATGTTCGGGGACCCGTTCGCGCCCTACTGATGGCGTCTTGTGACGATGAATGATTCGTCGTTGAACCACAGGCCGCCGTGCTTCCGGAGCACGGCGGCGGTGGCGTCGAGATAGCGGCCATCCTTCACGGCCGCCTCGAGCCGGTCGTCCTCGACCTGGGCGACGTAGATCGCGGCGTTCCACGCGGCAAAGAGCGTCGACGTACCGATCGTGCCGACGAGTTCTCCGGGAAGGGTGTGCATGTCGAACCGGAACAGCGACCGTGCGTCGGAATTGGCGCTGAAGAGATAGTCCCCGGCGTCCGCTCCTAGTTCCTGCTTCAGGGCCTTCAGCAGCCGATGCCGGTCGTTTTCGATCGGCGGCTCGTCCGGCCACACCCGTTCGATGATCTCGAAGCCGGGGTCGCTGCCATAGGAATGGACGCCAAGGAGCCGACCCCCGGGGCCGAGAGCGCGGACCAGCGGCGCAAGGACGTGATGGACCTTGAACGCGTCGGACGCCTTGGCGCGATAGGGCTGCGAGGCGATGACGAGGTCGAAGTCGGCGGCGATCTTCGGCGGCCGGGGCAGCAGGCCTTCGAGCATGAAACGATGGTCCGCGCGATAGAGGACCAGCACCACCGGCCGTTCATAGGCGGGGACGCCTGTGGTTGCGCTGACCCGGGCGCGCCAGACGTCGGAGAGCTGAGGTTGCAGGTCGGTGATCTGCTGCTCGAAGGCGTGGGCGGTGGAGCCCGTGAGCCCGACCTCCTTCCACACCAGCGGGCGTTCCGCAGTCGGCCGCGGCGTCAGCCAGGGCGCCTCGCGGTAGTAGAGATTGGTGAGCACGAGGGCCGTGGCCGGGTGCTCCATGAACCGGTCCGGCATCTTGTCGAGCGTGAGCCGGATGTCCTCCCAGCTGATCTCCTTGCCGACGACGTAGAACGGCACCAGCGGAAAGCGGTCGTGGGCCGCGCGGAGAACCCGGCTCAGCACGGTGCCGTCGCCGACCCCGGCATCGAACAGCCGCAAGGCCGGCGGGCGCGGCTCGACACTGCGGAGCTCGGCGGCCACGCGGTCGGCTATCACCGCCTTCTCGCTGCAGGTGTTCACGAAGAGAAGGTATTTTTGCCGATTGTCGAAGAAGCGGAAGTTGCGCTGAACGTCGGCCTTGTCGGCGCCCTCCCAGGCCGCGCCCCGCGCGGCGACCTCCGCCTGCGTGAGGAGGGGCCGCCTGCTGCCGAAGCGGTCCGTCCAATAGTCCCTCATGAAGGCTTCGATGCGAGCCCGGCTCGCAGCCGTGACCGCACCGCCGGCGCGGAGGCGCGCCACGAGCTTGCCGTCATTGACCGCAAGCCGGCCGAAGGTCGTCTCCGCGATCCCGACCCGGCGGCAGAACGCCTGGATCTCGCGCAGCAGGTCGGCCGGCGCCGCCGCGGGGCCGGGCGACGTCACGGCATCGCCGCCGGAATCGCGCTCTCGCATGTCTTCCCCTGCCGGGCTTCCGGTCCGCCCGGCCCGTCCGGGACGGCTCATTCGATCAACCGCTCCAGCTCGCTGATCACCGTCGCGATCCAGTGCCGGACCCAGCCATTGTAGTCCTCGACGGGCGTGAGCCGGAGAACGGTGCCGTTGAGCGCCGGCTGCGGCGCGCCGTCGCGACGGGCGCTGGCTTCGACCGGATCGGCGATCGGATCGCCGGCGATGATGATTGCGAGCTGCGCGCCGCCGGGATTGGTCACGGCGGCATCGGAGCGCGTCCCGTTGAAGACGACGGAGGGCGCGCTTCTCTGGCCGGCAACGTAGCTCGCGAGACCGCCGCCAGAGGAATGGCCGACCACGACGATCGGATGGCCGGGGAAGCGCGCGGCGACGGCATCGAAGAAGCGGAGCGCGAGGTCGGAATAGCCGCCGCCCGTATACCGCGCGATGCCGGCGAACCAGTCGCGGGGATCGTAGGGCGACGTGCTCCGGTACACGGCGACGATCGTGCCCGATGCGCAGTGGACGAAGGTGCCGCCGAAGAACCCGGCAAGGCCGGCGGCAAGGCGCGCCGGCGGATCGAACGCCTGGAACAGCTCGGGTGAGTTCGGGCCGCGCTGGTAGCCATCGGCGCGGACGTCGTTGTCGGCCAGCTCGCGGACGTTCATCGCCATGCGCGCGAAAGGCAGGGCGAACATCGCCAGCGCACGGTCGTCGAGCGTCGCAAGGCGGGAGAATGTCGGCAGCGGGCTCGCCGCCATGCCGATCGGCGCGCACAGCGCAGTGCCGGCTGCGCGGGGCGGATCAGCGGCCCGCGCCGGCATGGCCGCCGCGACGATGACCACGACGAAGGCGAGCGAAAGGCGAAGCTGATCGGGCATCGGGCGGGACCTCGGGCGTGCCCCGCAGCATGGCCTGCCGCCGCGGCTGCTGCCAAGGCGTCCGCATCCCCCGCCGACACAGAACCGCAATGGAACTGACACCGGCTTGCAACAGGCGGGGTCTACCCCGGCGTCGCCCCTGAGTTGCAGCGCTCTGCCCGGACGTCCCGCGAGCGCAAACGGGCTTTCGGTTTGTCCTTAAAAGAATTGGAGCAGAGATGAGCAGACGAGCGGGTTTGCTGATGCTTTCCGCATCGGCGATCGCGGTCGGGTCCGTTGCCGCCATGGCGCAGGATGCGACGTTCTTCGAACGGGTTGCGACCTATCCGGTCTTCCAGAACTTGCCGGAAGGCACTGACCCCGCGACCGCCACGGTCGCCGAGATTTCGACCGTCACGCCGGACGGCATGACCATCATCCATTCCGACAGCCCGGGCCGCGCCGTCGGCTTCATCGACATCGCCGACCCGGCCGCCCCGGTCGGCCTCGGCCGCCTCGACGTCGGCGGCGAGCCGACCTCGGTCGTGGCGCTCGGCGCCTATGTCTATGCCGGCGTCAACACCCGCGAGAGCTTCGTCGATCCGAGCGGCCATGTCGCGATCATCGACGTCGCCGGCCAGACGATCACCACGACCTGCGACGTCGGCGGCCAGCCCGACTCGGTCGCAGTTTCGCCGGACGGCACTTTCCTTGCGGTCGTCGTCGAGAACGAGCGCGACGAGGACGTCGAGGACGGGGTGATTCCGCAGGCTCCGTCGGGCTACCTCGCGATCTTCAACATCGCCGCCGACGGCACGCTGACCAATTGCGACGCCGCCACCATCGTCGAGCTCACCGGCCTCTCCGAGATCGCCCCGGACGACGCCGAGCCCGAATATGTCGACATCAACGAGAACAACGTCGCCGTCGTCACGCTCCAGGAGAACAACTGGATCGCGATCGTCGACCTCGCCACCGCGACCGTGACCGCCGACTTCTCGGTCGGCACCGTCGACCTCACCGCCATCGACACGACCGAGGACGGCATCGTTGCCGCCACCGGCGCCCTCACGGGCGTCCCGCGCGAGCCGGATTCCGTGAAGTGGATCGACAATGAGCGCTTCGTCACCGCCAATGAAGGCGACTACGAAGGCGGCTCGCGCGGCTTCACGATCTTCAACGTCGACGGCACGGTCGACTACGATTCCGGCAACGCCTTCGAGCACCTCGCGATGATGACCGGCAACTGGCCGGAGGGCCGCGCCGAGGCCAAGGGCGCCGAGCCGGAGGGCATCGAGGTCGCCCATCTCGACGGCGAGACGCTGATCTTCGTCGGCTCCGAGCGCGCCAATTTCGTCGCGGTCTACCGCGACGCCGGCGCCGGCAACGCCCCGGAGTTTGTCCAGACCCTTCCGACCAACATCGGTCCGGAAGGCATCGTCTACATCCCCGGCCGCGACCTCCTCGTCGTCTCGACCGAGGAAGATGCGGCGGAGGACAACATCCGCTCGACGGTGTCGATCTACGCCCGCACCGCCGCGGCGCCGGTCTACCCGCAGATCGTCTCGGTGACCGACCCGGCGACCGGTGCGCCGATCGGCTGGGGCGCGCTCTCGGGTCTCGTCGGCGATGCCGAGAGCCCGACCACGCTCTATGCCGTCTCCGACAGCATCTACTCGGAGTCGCGCATCTACACGATCGAGACCGCGTCGGTTCCGGCTGAGATCACCGGCTTCGTCACCCTGACGGTCGACGGCGCGTCGGTGGCGTTCGACCTCGAGGGTATCGCGCTCCGCGCGGAAGGCGGCTTCTGGGTCGCCTCCGAGGGCGGCGCCGAGACCGAGAACCTCCTCCTCGCGGTCGCCGAGGACGGCACCGTGCTCGAGCAGATCCCGCTGCCGGCTGATGTCGAGGCCGCGGCCACGACCAACGGCTTCGAGGGCGTCGCGTCCTACACCGTCGACGGCGTCGAGAAGGTCGTCGTCGCACAGCAGCGCGCCTGGGCCGATGACGCCGAGCACCACGTCAAGCTCGGCATCTACACCCCCTCGACCGGCGAGTGGGCGTTCGTCGCCTACGAGCTCAACACCCCGACGTCGCCGAATGGCGGCTGGGTCGGCCTCTCCGAGATCACGCATCTCGGCGACCAGCGCTTCGCGATCATCGAGCGCGACAACCAGCCGGGCGTCTACTCGACCTACAAGGTCGTGACCGTCGTCGACCTTGCCACGGTCGAGGCGCAGCCGGCCGGCGCCGAGCTGCCGGTTGTCGCGACGACCGAGGCGCTCGACCTCCTCGCCGCGATGCTCGGCCAGCACGGCTGGATCTCCGACAAGGTCGAGGGTCTCGGCATCACCGCCGATGGGACCGTCTATGCCGTGATCGACAATGACGGCGTGGACGACGCTCCGGGCGAGACCCAGTTCCTCAACCTCGGCACCGCCGCCGATCTGTTCAACTAAACCATCGCACGCGGCGGATTGCGGACGCCGGCCTTCGGGCCGGCGTTTCGCGTTCTGAGCTCGCCCTGCTGTTCCGCCGGCAACGCCAAACGCCGTTGGGGCGCGACGCGCGCTCCCCAAACTCCGGGTGGGGAACGGCCGAGAACCCCTCCCACGCAGATGTGTGGAACCGCAGCCGCCACTTGACATCGATGTGATATCACAGCGATATACCTCCGGACACATCAGGAGGTAGGCATGACCCGTGAGACCATTCGCCGGACCTGGCCCGGCATTCCCTTCGCCATCGCCTTCATCGTCATCCATCTGGCAGCGCTGGCCGCGATCGTGATCGGCGCGCTCGCGATGGTCGATTCGCCGCGCGAGGACTGGACGCTGATCATCATCGGCGTGGTCGTCACGGTGCTCGTTGCCCCGCTGTGGATCGGCCTCTTCATGGTCGCGCCCAACGAGGTCAAGGTGCTGCAGCTCTTCGGCGACTATGCCGGCACGGTGCGGAAGCCGGGCCTCCATTGGGCGAACATCTTCTTCACCAAGACGCGCGTTTCCACCAGGATCCGGAACTTCGATTCCGACAAGCTGAAGGTGAACGACCTCCACGGCAGCCCGATCGAGATCGCATCCGTGGTCGTCTGGCAGGTCGTCGACACCGCCGAGGCCGTGTTCGAGGTCGACGACTACGAGAATTTCGTGAAGATCCAGGCCGAGGCGGCGCTCCGCGGGCTTGCCGGCCGCTATGCCTATGACCTCGGCGACGAGGACGAAGGTGTCGCGCTGCGCGGCCATGCCGACGAGGTATCGGCGCAGCTGGCTGAGGACATCCAGGCCCGGCTTGACAAGGCCGGCGTCAAGGTGATCGAGGCCCGCATCAGCCACCTTGCCTACGCCTCTGAGATCGCCGGCGCCATGCTGCAGCGGCAGCAGGCGGGGGCGATCATCGCCGCCCGCCGGCGGATCGTCGACGGCGCAGTCGGCATGGTCGAGATGGCGCTCGACAAGCTGTCGGAGCGGAAGATCGTCGAGCTCGACGAAGAGCGGAAGGCTGCCATGGTCAGCAACCTTCTGGTCGTCCTCACCAGCGAGAAGTCGACCACCCCGGTCGTCAACACCGGCACGATCTATTGACACGTGGCCGACCGTAAGGCGTTCCCGCTTCGCATCGCCCGCGACGTCTTCGACGCGATGCAGCGCTGGGCGGACGACGATCTGCGCAGCATCAATGCGCAGATCGAGTTCGTGCTCCGGGATGCCCTCAACCGACGCGGGCGTCTCGGCAAGAAGGACCATCCCGAGGAAGACAACTAGCGCGGCCGGCAGCGCGAGCGTGACCGCCCGACGATCGCGAGAGCGAAACAAGAGGAGGCGAGGATGGAGGCGGAAACCTGGACGAGCACGGAGCTCAGCTGGCGGCTCGATGACACCACGATCGACGGCACGCTCGTGATGCCGGCCGGAGAAGGGCCGTTCCCGGCAGTCGTGATGGTCGCCGGCAGCGGTCCGACCGATCGGGACTGGAACTCCCCGCTCCTGCCCGGAACCAACGGCAGCGCCCGGCTCTTGGCCGCAGCTGTTGCGGACGCAGGCTTCGCTTCGCTCCGCTACGACAAGCGCGCCTCCGGGCCGCGGGTCGCCGCCAACATGGCGGTCCTCGCCGGAAGGATCAGCATGGCGAGCCATCGCGACGAGCTCGCCGGGGCGGTCCGGCAACTGGCGGCGACCAGCCGTGTCCGGGCGGATCGCATTTTCGCCGTGGCCAACAGCGAGGGCACGCTGCACGCCCTCGGCTATCAGGCCGCGACCCCGGAGGTGCCGCTCGCCGGACTTGTGCTGATCGGACCGCCCGGGCGTCCGATCGGCACCGTGGCCCGCAGCCAGATCGCGGCCGCGCTCGCCACGATGCCGAACCGCGATGCGCTGCTGGCGCTCTATGACGACGCGATCGCGCGCTTTGTTGCCGGCGAGCCGGTGACGCCCGGTCCGGCCCTGCCGGAGATCGCGCGGACCCTGATCCTTGGCCTCACGGCGCCGATGAATCTGCCCTTCGCGCGGGAACTGTGGACGGCCGACGCCGCCCCGCTGCTGCGGGCCCTCGACGTGCCGGCGCTGGTCGTGATCGGCCGGAAGGACATCCAGATCGACTGGCGCGCCGACGGCGAGCTGCTCCAGGAGGCGGCGAGCGGAACGCGCGACGTGACGTTCCTCTTCCCCGAGAATGCCGACCACGTCCTCAAGCATGAACTGCGGCCGCGCAGCGCGCTGACCGCCGCGGACGCCGCTGGCTACAACGCGCCCGACCGGCAGCTCGACAAGGATGCACTCGACGCCATCATCGCGTGGCTGAGCGACCGCGCCTAGCCGTGACTGCCGACGCCGAACAGGCGTCCGCGCTCGGTCAACAGGACCGCGCCCATCGCCGCCAGGCTGAGGGCGACATAGCCGAGGGTCAGCGGAACGACGGTGTCGTTGAACTGCTGCCCGACCAGATAGGCGAAGATCGCTCCGCCGCCGGAGGTGAAAAAACCCGACGAAGGACGATCCCGTCCCCGCGATGCGGCCGAGCGGCTCCATCGCGATCGCGTTGAAGTTCGGCATGATGAGGCCGAACAGGAAAAGGTTCAGCGCCAGGAGCCCGGCAAAGGCGGCGAGCGGCGGCGCCGGGTCGGCGACGATCGCGAGCGTCGCATTGGCGGCCGCGACCAGGATGAAGCCGATCAGGGCGCCGTGCGACAGGCGCCGCATCCCGACCCATTGAACCAGGCTGCTGTTCACGACCGCGGCGATCGCCAGCGACAGCGCGATCGCGCCGAACACGACCGGGAACAGGCGGTCGAGGCCGTAGATGCCCTCGAGGATCTGCTGCGCCGAGTTGATGTAGCTCATCATGCAGCCGAAGATGCAGCCGATCGCGATCGTGTAGCCGACCGACTGCCGGGTGGTGACGACCTGCCGGAACGCGCCCGCGATCCAGCGCAGGGAGAGCGGCGCACGCTGGGCCTGCGGCCGCGTCTCCGGCAGCCGCAGCGCCACCAGCACCATGATCAGGATCGCGGCGACGAGGAGGAACACGAAGATCCCGCGCCAATGGCCGAAGAGGAGGAGGACCTCGCCGGCGGACGGCGCCAGCACCGGCACGACGATGAACACCATCACGACGAAGGACATGACCTTCGCCATGTGGCGGCCGGCAAAAAGGTCGCGCACCACTGCAACCGCGACCACGCGCGGTGCTGCACAGGCGATGCCCTGCAGCGCCCGCGCCCAGAGGAAGGTCGAATACTCGGTGGCGACAAAGGTCACCACGGTCGCGGCCGCATAGACGCCGAGGCCGATGAGGACCACGGGCTTCCGGCCGAAGCTATCCGACAGCGGTCCGTGGAAGAGCTGGCCGGCGGCGAATCCCAACACGTAGTAGGTGATGACGAGCTGGCGCTCGTTCTCGGTCGCGAGACCGAAATCCCCGGTGATCGCCGACAGTGCCGGGAGCATGATGTCGATCGAAAGCGCCGTCAGCGCCATCATCACGGCAATGATGGTGACGAATTCGAGCCTGATCGCCGCAGGTCCGGCGCGCGCTTCTTCGATCGGGAGCGTTGTCATTTTCGTCGGCTAACGCGGACAGTGCCGGATCGGTCCGCGCGAAGCTACCGGCAAGCAGGGGGCGTGGATTTCACGGAGCAGCGGACCGTCCGCTGCAACCGGTCGTCATGTGTCTCATGAATCGGTGAGGGGCCGGCCTCAAGTGCCGGCCTCAACGATCCCTTTGATGGTTGATAGCACTCCCGCCCAGAATTCATCGGAACGGGCCCGTTTGGTTTCATCCGGGATGTTGTCTTCGGTAACCGAGAGGATGACGCCAAGGTCCTGCGGCTCGATGCGAAAGGTCCAGTTCCTGTAGTTCTCCGGGAGATCCGGTAACTGCTCCAGATCGCTCCAGTGGCTGTACTGCAGCAACCTTTGAGGCTGGCACTGCAGGATGGTTCCCTTCTCATGGTAGGAATTGCCGTTGAACGCTCCCGTGAAGGTGATGGGACTTCCTTCCTTCCAGTCTGACTGCACTTCGGCCCCGAAGAAATACGCCTTGGTGGTGGTCGGATTCACAAGGGCATCCCATACATCCGCACTCGATGCTTCGATCGCGATGGATGCCGTTGACGCGTGTTGTCTTGCCATTCCCCGCCATTCTCCCCGCTTGACACACCACGCCTGCCCGCTAAGCCGCGAGTGAACCCCACGATGCTTTCGCCTTGCCCGGCTTGTGCCGCACCGCTCGTCGGCCGCGGGCGGCTCTCCGACCGCGAGACTCGAGCCCACGGCGGTCGATCTGAAATAGCACTCTGTAAGGTGCTGTCACAGCCGACGGCGCGGATACAGTCCGATACAATTTTGCGAAAGCGGCCGGAAACGGCCGGTCCATATATCGCCGGCAGACCGTTGTCGTCCGGAGTGATCCCGTGGAACCCTCACCGCATGTGCTCGTCGTGGACGATTCCAGCGACATCCGCGAGCCGCTCGCCCGCTTCCTCACCAAGAAGGGGCTCCGTGTCACCACGGCGGGCGGCGGCATGGAGATGCGCCGGGCCATGAAGGCCGGCGCCTTCGATCTCGTGGTGCTCGACATCATGATGCCGGGCGAGGACGGCCTCTCGCTGTGCCGGCACCTTCGCGAGACCACCGAGACGCCCGTGATCCTCCTGACCGCGATGGTCGAGGAGACCGACCGCGTCATCGGGCTCGAGATCGGCGCCGACGACTATGTGACGAAGCCGTTCAGTCCGCGCGAGCTCCTGGCGCGGATCAAGGCCGTGCTGCGCCGGGCCCGGTCCCCGGCAGCGCAGACCCGCGACGCCGCGCCGGCCCGCCGATTCCGATTCGACCGCTGGGAGCTCGACGGCATCCGGCGGGAACTGGTGGGGCCCGACAAGGTCGCCGTTCCCCTCAGCACCGCCGAGTTCAGGCTGCTGACCGTCTTCCTGCAGCGGCCGCAGATGGTCCTGTCGCGCGAGCAGCTTCTCGACCTCACCGCCGGCCGCTCGCTCGAGCCGTTCGAGCGCTCGATCGACAACCAGGTCAGCCGGCTCCGCAAGAAGATCGAGCCCGACCCGAAATCACCGACGATCATCAAGACGGTCTGGGGCGGCGGCTACGTGCTGGCGACGGACGTCGCGGAGGCTCCCGCATGAGGCTCCTGCCGCGGACGCTCGCCGGCCAACTCGTCGTTCTCCTCCTCCTCGCGCTCGTCGTCGCCCAGGTGCTGGTCTTCCTCACCTATTCGAGCGAGCGCGGGACGGCGGTCCGCGAAGCCGACCGGAGCGGTCTGATCGACAGCGCCGTCTCCACGCTCCGCGTCCTTCGCCTCGCCCCGCCCGAGATGCGGGCCGAACTCGCCGAGGCCGCAAGCTCGCCGCGGGTCAGGATCTGGACCTCCGCCGAGAGCGCCGTCCCCAATCCGAGCCCGCGGCCGGACGTCTGGTTCACCGGCCGCCTTCCGGACGCCGCTCGCATCGAGGTCCTCCGCGATACCGGCGGCGCCGTCATCCGCGCGCCGTTGCCCGAAGCCGTTCCGGTGGCGCCCGCGGCGCCGGCCGCTCCGCGCGCACCAGACGGGCCGGCACCGGTTCCCGAGGCGCCGGGGGCGTCGGTACGGCCAGGTCCGGTCGTGGTCCTGCCGGCAGCACCGGCTCCGGCACGGGCCCCGGTCATCGATAGGTTCATCCCCTTCACCAATGACAGCTTCGACCTTCTCGTCTCGATCCCCTTTCCCGACGGCGGCTGGCTGAACGCGCAGACGCAGATCAGGGCGGAGCCCGTCCGGGGTGGCTGGGAACTGATCCCCGCGGCCGCCTTGATGGCGGTCCTCATCCTCCTCGTCGTCGCCTTCACGGTCCGCCGGGTGACCCGGCCGCTCCGCGCCCTCGCCGCACGCGCGGACGCCCTCGGCAAGGGCACGCCCGAGCCGCCCGTCCCCGAGGAGGGCCCGGACGAGGTCCGGCGGGTCATGACTGCCTTCAACCGCATGCAGGAGCGGCTCGGCCGCTTCGTCTCGGACCGGACCCGGATGATCGCGGCGATCGGCCATGATCTCCGAACGCCCATCACCTCGCTGCGGCTGCGGGCCGAGCTCCTTGATGACGACGACACCAAGCAGAAGATGCTGGCGACGCTGGAGGACATGCAGCGGATGGTCGAGGCGACGCTCGCCTTTGCCCGCGACGAGGCCGCGGCCGAGGCGCCGCGCTCGGTCGACCTTGCCGCGCTCATCGGCACGGTGGTCGACGATCAGGCCGACATCGGCAAGGACGTCGTCTTCGCCGGGGCCGGGCGCCTCCCCTATGTCTGCCGGCCGACCGCGCTCAAGCGCGCCGTGAACAACCTGATCCTCAACGCCGTCCAGTATGGCGAGCAGGCGCGCGTGTCGCTTGAGGGCACGCCCGGCGGGCCGGTGATCGCGATCGAGGATGGCGGACCCGGGATTCCGCCGGAGCGGATGGAGGACGTCTTCCAGCCCTTCGTCCGGCTCGAGAATTCGCGAAGCCGGGAGACCGGCGGCGTCGGGCTCGGGCTGTCGATCGCGCGCTCCATCGTGCTGGCGCATGGCGGCGAGCTTGTCCTGTCCAACCGCCGCGAGGGCGGCCTCCGGGCCGAGATCCGGCTTCCTGCGGGCTCCTCCAAGGGACCCGCTTCGGCCTGAGGGCGTTCGGCTTTTTCCCTCCGCGCAACGTCATTGCCCTCGCCGTTGAGGGCGATGTAAGGAAGTCCGCCGTCGGTCGCCCTCGGTGACCTTCGCCCCTGGTCCTCCTCAAGAAACGTGGACGTAGTGACCGCAAGTTCCGACCGTGCGTCATCGCCGGCTTCCGCCAGAGCGGCGATGTTTGCCGGGCCCGTGCTCGTCACCGGCGCGACTGGCTTCCTCGGTCAGTACGTCGTGCGCAAGCTGATCGAGATCGGCCAGCCGGTGATCGCGACCGGCCGGAACCTCAAGGTCGGGCTCGCCCTTCAGGAAGAAGGTGCGGACTTCCGGCCGGTCGACCTGACCGACGCTCAGGGAATGCGCGCCGCGATGAAGGGGGTATCGGCGGTGGTCCACAGCGGCGCGCTGTCGAGCGCGTGGGGCAAGACCAGCGAGTTCCACGCGACAAATGTCGGCGGGACAGAAAATGTGATCGCGGCGTGCCTCGCGGAGGGAGTGAAGCGGCTAGTCTATATCTCGTCGCCTAGCGTAATGACCCGCGCTGAGGATCAGTGGAACCTGAAGGAAACCGATCCGCTTCCTGACGGCCATGTGTCGATCTATTCCCTGACCAAGCGGCTTGGAGAGGAGCGCGTGCATCAGGTCGCCGACCGCCTCCAGACGGTCATCCTTCGCCCGAAGGCCATCTACGGCATCGGCGACACGGCGATCTTTCCACGTCTCATCAAGGCGGCATCGAAGGGGCGCCTCCCGCTCATCGGCGACGGCAAGACGGTGACCAACCTCACCCATGTGAGCGACGTGGTCGAGGCGATCCTGCTCGCGCTCAAGAGCGAGAAGGCCGTCGGCAACACCTACGTCATCACCGGCGGCGAGGACGTCCTGATCTGGGATGTGATCCGCGACGTGGTGCGGCGCTCCGGCTTCAAGGAGCCGACCCGCCGCCTGCCGCTCCGGCGCGCGATGCGGGCCGCCAAGGTTCTGGAGACGCTGTGGCTGCGGCTCCGCCTCCCCGGCGAGCCGCCGCTGACGACCTATACAGCGGGCATCCTGGGCCTGTCGCAAACCTATGACATCTCGGCCGCACGGCGCGACCTCGGCTACGAGCCCAAGGTGACGATCGCCCGCGGCATCGAGGAGAGCTTTGCGGCCGGTCCGACGTCGAAGCCGAAGCGCCAGCCCGTGCGGCCGCGTCCCTATGCGTCCGAGCCGCTGCCCGTCGACATCGAGATCCTCAATTCGGGCACCGCCTTCGTGCGGCCGTTCTATTTCCAGCCGGGCGGCGGCATCCGCTGGATGGGCGTCCCCGCAACCTTCGCCCTGATCCATCATCCGACCCTTGGGCCGGTGCTGTGGGACACCGGATATGCACCCCGCTTCTTCGAGGGCACGCGCCGACTGCCCTGGCGTTACATGCGCTGGGCGACGCCCGCCGAGATCCCGGAGGAACTGTCCGCAGTCAACCAGCTTCGGGCGCGAGGCATCGAGCCGGGCGACGTCAAGCACGTCGTCCTCTCCCATTTCGACCCCGACCATTTCGGCGGCCTGCGCGATTTCCCGGAGGCGCGGATCACATGCTCGTGGCGGGCTTGGGAGGGCACGCGTTCGCTGAAGGGGATCGCCGCCCTCCGGGCCCGCCTCTTGCCCGGACACCTGCCGGAGGATATGGCGGGTCGCCTGCACGTCCTGCCCGACCCGGAAGGGCCCGCGATCTCCGTGTTCGACAAGAGTCTCGACCTTTTCGGCGATGGCGCCATCCGCCTGGTCGACCTGCCCGGCCACGCACCGGGACAGCTCGGGGCGTTCGTCCGCCGCAAGTCGGACGGGACCGATTTCTTCCTCGCCGCCGATGGCTGCTGGAACCTTGCCGCTATCGAGACGAACGGCTACCGAGGGGGCGCTCACCGCGTCCTTGCGGTCGACCGGAAGGCGCAGGACGAGACCTATCGCAAAATGCGTAGGATTCATCAGGAGTGGCCGGCACTGACCATCGTGCCGTCCCATTGTCCGAAGGCGTGGCTGCAAATCGGCAAGCCGAGGGAGAAACTAGTCGCATGAGCTTGCCGATGAAGATCATTGGGGTGGGTCGCTACCTGCCGGAGCGGGTGGTCACGAGTTCCGAAGTCGAGCGCCTGTGCGGCATCAAGCCGGGCTGGATCGAGCGCCACACCGGCGTCAAGGAACGGCGCTGGGTCAACTCGCGCGAAAGCAATTCCTACATGGGCGCCGCCGCAGCACGCGAGGCGATCAAGGATGCCGGCCTCACGCTCGAGGACATCGACCTCATCCTCTGCGCCGCGGGCACGCCGGAGCAGACGATTCCCGACAATTCAGCGCTCCTCCAGCGCGAGCTCGGCCTCGGCAAGTCCGGCACGTCGTGCATGTCGGTGCACATCACCTGCCTCAGCTTCCTCCTGGCGATGGACCTCGCCTCGGTGATGCTGAGCGTCGACCGCTACAAGAACATCCTCATCGTCGCCTCGGACATCGCCTCGGTCGCCCTCAACTTCAAAGACCCCGAAAGCGCGGCGCTCTTCGGCGACGCCGCCGCGGCCGTGGTGGTCACCAAGACCCCGCCCGGCGAGGAGAGCAAGGTGCAGCGCGCGCGCTTCGAGACCTACTCGGTCGGCGCCCATCTCACCGAAATTCGCGGCGGCGGCTCGCGCCGGCATCCCGCCAATCCCGATACCCGCCCGGAAGACAACCTCTTCTCGATGGCCGGCCCGAAGGTGTATCGCCTGGCGCGCCAGCATCAGGACGAGTTCCTGGAGCGCCTGCGGCCCGGCCTGTCGCGTGGCCCCGGCTCGATCAAGGTCGTGCTGCCGCACCAGGCGAGCCTCCTGGCCCTTCGGGCCCTCCGCCGCAACGGCATCGACGACGAACAGGTCGTCATCACCCTCGATCGCTTCGGCAATTGCGTGGCGACCTCGCTGCCGCTTACGCTGTACGAGGCGGTGAAGACGAACCGTCTCAACCGCGGCGACGAGATCCTGCTCGCCGGGACCGGCGCTGGTCTGACCCTCGGCGGGATGATCCTCACCTACTGACGCCTGCGGCGGGGGGCCGCGATGAACCTAGCAGGGCGCTTCCTCGAGCTGATGGCCGAACGGGGAAGCCGGCCGGCTGTGCGCGAGGCGAATGGCCGGGTCACGACCTACGCCGAGCTGCGGCGGCAGATCATCGGGTTCGCCGCGCACCTTCGCTCGCTTGGCCTCAGCAAGGGTGATCCTGCGGTGATCCAGGCGCCCAACGGGGCCGCCTTCGCCATCGCTACGATCGCCGTCGCATCGCTCGGCGGGGTCGCCGTCCTTGCCGAGCCCGGGCTTGGCGACGACGTCTATGTGAAGCGGCTCCACGCCGCGAAGCCGAAATGGACCATCGTCCATCCCGCCGTCCTGTGGGCGAACCGGATTCCGTCCGCGCGCGCCTTCCTGCGCCGGCGCGAGGTGCTGGTGCCGCCCGTCCTGCCGGACACCACCGCCACCCGCCGCGTCATGATCTCGCGGCGGATACTCGAGCGCGAGGCCGCCGCCTCGGATGCAACGGCGGAGGTGACTGACGTCGAGGCGGACGACGACCTCACCATCATCTTCACCGGCGGCACCACCAGCATGCCGAAGGGTGTCCGGCTCTCCCATGGCAGCACGTTCGCTGCGATCAGCAACATCGCCGTGGTTGCGAGCGAGACGCTGGGCGGATCGGCCGCGCGGGGAACGGGCCGCATCGAACTCCGGCCCCGGACCATGCTGGCGGACACGCCGCAGCAGGTCCTCTATGGCCTCGTGCTGGGCCAGGAGGTGCTGGTCACGCGCGGCCGGATGCAGCGCCGCGCCGCGATGGTACGGAAACTCGTCGAAGAGGGCCGGACCGGCGCCTATTTCGGATCGCCGTTCCTTTGGATGGAGATGATGGAGCAGGCCGGTGCGAAGCGCTCGCGGTTGCCGCCCGGCCTTGATGCGGTCTTCCTCGGCGGCGCGCCGGTGACGCGGGAGTTCCTCAAGACGCTCCGCGACTGGCTGCATCCCGATACCAAGGTCACGGCCATCTACGGGCTCACCGAGGCGGGTCCCGTGGCCTATGCGACCGCCGAGGAAAAGCTCGCCTGGACCGGCGAAGGCGACTTCATCGGCTGGCTCATGTCGGGAATGGACGCCGACCGCACGCCGTCGGGCGAGATCATCATCAGCGGCCCATCGCTGTTCCTCGGCTATATTGGCCAGGAGGCGCGCGCCCCGGGAGAAGGCTTCCCGACCGGGGATCTCGGCGCGGTCGTCGACATCGGCGGCCGGAAGGCGCTGACGCTCCTCGGCCGGGCCAAGGACATGATCATTCGGGCCGGCGTGAACATCTATCCATCGACCCTCGAAAGCGATCTCCGGGCGATCGCCGACGAGACCGGGCGACGGCTCCTCCGCGAAGCCGCTCTTGTCGGCCTCTGGAACGAGGCGGCGCAGGACGAAGTTGTGGTGCTGGCGTGGCAGCCGATGGCTGGCATGACCGTGGACGAGGCCTTCCTCACGCGGCAGGTCGAGCGCATCACTGGCACGGCGGCCGGGCCCGACTACATGATGCGGGTCGATCCGATGCCGGTCACCGGGCGGCAGAACAAGGTCGACAAGGCCACGCTGCGCGCCCGGGCCGCGGAGCGCTTCGGCCTCGCCGCAACACCGAGAGGCCAGTCCCCGCAATGAACGATGCCGAGTGGAACGACCTTCCGCGCTGGCGGGTACCGTTCAACTGGCGGGCGTTCGGGCGAAAGAACCGGTACCTCGTCCGGACGACGGGAAAGATCGGCAATCGCGCGTTACGGATGAGCGCGGTTCTCGGGCTCTATGGCGCCAATCAGGCCGGCTGGATGCTCGACCAGCTGGTGGCGCCGGGCTGGGACAAGGTCGCCGTCAACGGACCGGTGTTCATCATCGGGCATCAGCGGACGGGTACGACGCTCCTGCACCGCACCCTCGCTCGCGATCCCAACGCGGTCGCGATGACGCTGAGCGAGATGCTCCTGCCTGCCGTCTCGACCCGGCGTCTCATCGACGCATTCTGGCGGTTCGACGCGACGCTCGGCGGCAGGATCAAGCGATTTGCGGACGACTTCCAGGACCGCCGGCTCGCCGGCCTTGAAGGAATCCACCAGATCAGGCTCGACCGCATCGAAGAGGACGAGTTCGTCCTCTTCGCAGTCTACCGCTCCGGCATGGCGATCAATTCGACCCCCGCAGTCGCGGCCGACCGCGAGCTGAATCGTCTCCGCGACTTCTCAGCCTGGAGCGAGGAGGAGAAACGGCTGGCGCTCGGCTGGTATCGCGCCGTGCTGATGAAGGCGCTCTACCGCGCGGAACGCACCCGAGGGCCGAATCCGCACCGCTTCGTCGTTGCCAAGAACCCCGCCTTCAGCCAGCGCATACCGGATCTTCTGAAGGTGTTTCCGGCCGCCAAGTTCATCCACCTTGTCCGCAATCCGACCGAAACCATCCCTTCGCGCCTCAGCCTCGTCCAGGCCGTGCAGGCATTGCGGAACGCCGATCACCCCGGCCTCAGCCGCGGGGAGATCGCCGAGATCGTCGCCGACAGCGTCCGCACCTATCTCCTCGCCGACCGCGACCTCGCGACCCTGCCGGCTGACAAGGCCGTCACCATCCGCTTCGAGGATCTCGTCGGCGACATCGCCGGCTCGGTCGGCCGCATCTACCGGCAACTCCGACTGCCCGGCGAACCGCCCGCCGTGATCGAGCAGCGCGCCGACGGGACGAGCCGTGGCTCCCACGATTATTCCCTCGACGAGTTCGGACTTGCGGAAGCGGACCTTCGGCGCGAGCTCGCGCCGATCTACGCAGAGCACGGATATTGAAGAGTTCAGCGCTGCGGACCCGCCCTACCTGAACGCTTCCGCCGTCAGCCAGAACACCTCACCGCTGCTTTCGGCGGTGTCGAGCCACAGGAACGGAAGGTCGGGAAACGCCTCCTCGAGCCGCTCGCGGCCGGTGCCGACCTCGCACAGCAGCCCGCCATCGGCGGAAAGATGGCCCCCGACATCGGCCAGGAGCCGCCGCACGACGTCGAGGCCGTCATTGCCGGCGGCAAGCGCCCCGACCGGCTCGTGGCGGAACTCGGCGGGCAGCGCCGCGATCGCTTCTGCGTCGACATAGGGCGGGTTGGCGATGACGAGATCGTAGGTCCGGCCCGGCAACGCCGCGAGGAGATCGCTTTCGATCAGGCTGATGCGGCGTTCCATGCCGTGATCGGCGACGTTGAGCGCCGCAAGGTCGAGCGCCGGCCGGGAGATGTCGACGGCATCAACCTCGGCGCTGGGAAAGGCATAGGCCGCGAGGATCGCAAGGCATCCCGAGCCCGTGCCGACGTCGAGGACGCGCCCGATCGATGTCGGATCCGGGATCAAATTCATCGCGCCGTCGAGGAGCGCACCGTCGGCGAGGAGCTCGCCGATGAAGGAGCGCGGGACGAGCGCCCTCTCGTCCACGCGGAACCGGAGGCCGTGGATATAGGCCGTCCCGGTGAGGTAGGAGGCCGGCTTCCGCGTGGTGACGCGGCTCTCGACGATGTCGGCGACCGCGGCCCGCTCCGGCGTCGTCAGACGCGCGTCGAGGAACGGATCGAGCCGGTCGATCGGCAGTTGCAGCGTCTCGAGGATGATGAAGGCTGCCTCGTCGAAGGCGTTATCCGTTCCGTGGCCATAAGAAAGGCCCGCCGCATTGAAGCGGCTCACCGCCCAGCGCAGGAAGTCGCGCACGGTGCGAAGGTCCGAGATGTCTCCGTCGCCTGCCATCGAACCGCTCCTCGCCGCCCACGCGCGTTCATGCCACACCGGCCGGCGGTCTGCATGGGGATGCGGCTGCCTGAGGTCAAGGCGTGACCGGGCGGCGGATAGAAGCTAAGAACGCCACGGGGTCCGCTGAGGCCTGGCCGCTTTTTGAGGTTCGATGCTCGTCTGGCAACTTGCCGTTGTCGCGTTCCTCTTCCTGCTCAACGGTTTCTTCGCCATGTCGGAGCTCGCGATCGTGTCGTCGCGGCGCGCCCGGTTGCAAACCCTTGCGGACCAGAAGGTCCGCGGGGCCAATCGCGCGATCAAGCTGCTCGAGGATCCGACGGGCTTTCTGTCGACGGTCCAGGTCGGCATCACGCTGGTCGGCGTCTTCAACGGTGCCTTCAGCGGCACCACGCTTTCAGAGCCCCTCGCCGAGGCACTAACGCCTTGGCTCGGCACGGCGGCGGATCAAATAGCGATCATCATCGTGGTCGTTGCCGTCACCTATTTCTCGCTCATCATCGGCGAGCTGGTGCCGAAGCGGATCGCCTTGAACAACCCGGAGCGGATCGCAAGCTTCGTCGCTCCGTTCATGACCGTGCTTGCCAAGGTCGGCGCGCCGATCGTGTGGTTCCTGCGCCTGTCGACGGAGACGGTCCTGAGGCTCCTCAGGCTCCGGCAGCCAAGCCAGAGCACGGTGACGGAAGAGGAGGTGCGGAGCCTCATTGCCGAGGGCACCGAATCCGGCGTCTTCCAGCCCGAGGAGCGCGAGATGCTGGAGAGCGTGATCCGCGTCGCGGACCGCTCGGCGCGGTCGATCGTCGTTCCGCGGCCCGAAGTGGTATGGATCGACATCGACGATCCGCCCGAAGCGATCCTCCGCGAGATCATGGAGAGCGGCCATTCGCGCTTTCCGGTCAGCCGCGGCGAAGTAGACGAAGTCATCGGCATCCTTCACGTGAAGGACCTGATCGCCCAGGCGGCGAGCGGGCCGCTGAATATCGAGGCCGCGCTGCGCGAACCCCTGTTCGTCGACGAGCACATGCCGATCCTGAAGCTGTTCGAGCGCTTCCAGACCTCGCCCGTGCACATGGCGATCGTCCTCGACGAACACGGTTCGTTCGAAGGCATCATCACGCCGGTCGACATCCTGACCGCGATCGCCGGCGACCTCCCCGAGCACGACGGCGACAGCGATCCGGACGCGGTCCAGCGCGAAGACGGCTCGTGGCTGCTCAGCGGTCGCATCGCCATCGAAGACGTGGAGCGCGCGATCGGTGTGTCCGGGATGAACGAGGACGAGGACTTCCGCACGCTCGCCGGCTTCGTCCTGCAGCGCCTCGGCCATATCCCGGTGACCGGCGAGGCGTTCACCTGGCGCAACTGGCGCTTCGAGGTCGTCGACCTCGACGGGCGGCGCATCGACAAGGTCGTGGCGGGCAAGCTGCCCGAGCCGACCGAATAGGCTTCAGGGCCGCTCGTCGCCGTCGTCGGGCCGCGGAGCCAGCGTCCGGTAGGCCGCCTCGAGGCTCGGTGCGCCCCGCTGGACGACGAAGTCGCCGAGCTTGCCGTCGAAGACGATGCGGCCGTGATCAAGGACGGCCAGCCGGTCGAGGTCGCCGGCCTCGTCCAGCCGATGCGTTGCCCAGATCACCGCCATGCCTCGGACCGCAGCGGCACGGGCATCGGCAAGGACCTGCCGGCGACCTTCGCCGTCGAGACCGGCCGAACCCTCGTCGACCATCAGGATCGCGGGCTCGTGCAGGAGGGCGCGGACCAGCTCGACGCGGCGCCGGTTCGCCGGACCGAGCACGCGGACGGCATCCCGTCGCTGCGCGCCGAGGCCCAGCCTTTCGAGCTCCGCGGCAATCGTTGCGTTGACCCGGCGCCGATCGAGGCCGTGAAGCCCGGAATGATACAGGAGATTGGCAACAAGGCTCCGGTCCGGATCGAGCACCCCGTCCTCGAAGACGATGCCCATCGCCGCCGCCGCAGTCGCCCGGTGCGCCGCGAGGTCATGTCCGAGGACGGCAATGCGCCCACGATCGGCGGCGACCAGGCAGGCCACCGCGCCGAGAAGGGTCGACTTGCCGGCGCCGGGCGGACCGAGGAGGACGACGAACTCGCCGGCGCCGACCTCGAGGTTCACACCTTCGAGGACGCGCGTGCGACCATAGGCTTTCTCCAAGCCTCCGACCGAAAGCACCGGCGACCGGCCCATACCGCGCTCCCCTCCGGCCTCAAATTCGCGTTGCCGGTCGCTCTTATTGCACACCGTGTCTCCTCACGCCCATCGGCGGTCGATTGACAGGCGGCGGCAGTCCGAAAAGATGCCGCGCATCGCGGATCCGCGCGATCGGATCAGGGAGGCGCCCGCGTGCGCGACAGGAATGGCCGGGCCTTCAGGCCGCGGCGGCGAACCGTTCTCAGCGGACTCGCCGGCGCGCTGTCCCTTCCGCTCGTCAGGCCCACCGCAGCCGCCGGCACGGGCTACGTCTTTGTCAGCAGCGAGGGTGGCAACGCCGTCATCGTCTACGAAGACAGGACGTTCGACACCGTCGCCGTGATCGCGACCTCGCGCCAGCCCCGCGCGATGATCCTCAATGCCGAGCGAAGCCGGCTCTACGTCACCTGCGGCGAGGATGACGTCGTCGAGATTGTCGACCTCGCCTCGCTCGCCGTCATCGACCGCGTGCCGACCGCTGGCAGCCCGGAGATGATCGCCCTTTCCTCCGACGAAGCCTTCCTCTTCGTCTCGACCGAGGACGCCTCCCTCCTCCAGAAGATCGACCTCGCGACGAAGCGCGCCGTACGTCAGGTGCCGACCGGAGCTGAACCCGAGGGCGTTGCCATCGGCCGCGACGGGGCGTTCGTCTACGTCACCTCCGAGATCGCCGACATGGTCCATGTCGTCGACGCCGATGGCGGCGTGGTCGTCGACAATGTGGTCGTCGGCACCCGGCCCCGGCGCCTCGCTGAAACGCCCGACGGGGCGGAGCTCTGGGTCACCAACGAGCTCTCCGGCGACGTTTCGATCGTCGACCTGGCCGCGCGCGCCACCGTCGGGACGATTGCCTTTCGCCCGCCTGGCCAGCGGCAATCGGAGGTCACCCCGGTCGGCATCGCGATGACCGCCGATGGCCGGACCGCGGCCGTCGCGCTGGGGTACGCCAACGCCATCGCCTTCGTCGACGTCGCGGCGCGCGCCGTGACCGGCTATGTCATGGTCGGCAGACGCCCATGGGGGCTCGCCTTCAGCGCCGACGAGAGGATGGTCTATGTCGCCAACGCGCTCAGCGACGACCTGTCGATCATCGACATGCGGGCGCAGCGCAACATCCGGTCGGTCGCGACCGGCCGGGTCCCGCACACGGTCGTCGTTGATGTGTAGCCGGATCGTCGCGCTGATCGCGGTGCTGGCGGCGCTCGTGCCGGCGGTAGCCGCCGCGCAGCCGGCGAATCCGGTGCCGCTCCCGATCGGCTATCTGGCGCTGCAGGATGATCCCCGCTTCGATCCGCTGCTGGCGCATTACGAGATCCCGGTGCGGCCCTGGGGACCGTCGTTGAACGGGGCCGAGCTCGGGATCGCGGACGGCCTTCAGGTCGCGCAGGAGGTGAACATCCTCTTCACGATCGAGGGCGCGACGGAGCCGACGGTTGCGGCGATGATCGGGACGATCGACGAATTCCTCGCCATCGGCGTCCACTTCGTCATCGTCGACCTTCCCGCGGCGATGCTGCTCGAACTGGCCGACGCGGTCGCGGACCGGCCGGTGACCCTCCTCAACGTGTCGGCCCAGGAGGACAGCCTTCGCGGCACCGACTGCCGGGCGAACGTCATCCACATCATTCCGAGCTACCGGATGCTGACGGATGCGATGGCGCAGTATCTGGTCGCCAAGCGGTGGCGGAATATCCTCGTCCTCGCCGGGCCGACCGCGACCGACACGGAGATCGTCGAGGCGCTGCGCCAGTCCGCGGCGAATTTCGGCGCCCGCATCGTGGACGTCCGCGCCTTCCAGCCCGGCGCCGACGCGCTCAACCGCGACGCGACCAATGTCGCCCTCCTGACGGCGGGGGCGAACCACGACGTGGTCTTCGTTGCCGACGCCGACGGCGAGTTCGCCGCCCGCGTCCCGTTCCAGACCAACGATGCCCGCCCGGTCGTGGGAGCAGCAGGGCTCGTTGCGACGGCCTGGCACTGGGCCTGGGACCGGCAGGGCGCCCAGCAGCTCAACGGGCGGTTCGAATACTTCTTCGCCCGCCGCATGGGGCCGGTCGACTGGGCGGCATGGACGGCGGTGCGCGCCATCACGCAATCGGCGCTCCGGACCAATTCCGCCGACTATGCGACGCTCCTCGACTTCGTCCTGAGCGACCGCCTCACGCTCGACGGGGTCAAGGCGAGCGCCATGAGCGTCCGGCCCTGGGATCACCAGCTGCGGCAGCCGATCCTTCTCGCCAGCTCGAACATCGTGATCGATCGGGCGCCGATCGGCGGTTTCGTCCACCCCGTGAACAACCTCGACACGCTCGGCGTCGACGCGGGGCAGAGCGCCTGCCGGATGTGAGCACCCCCCTCGACCTGTCGCCGCCGCATCGCTAGGTTCTCGCCGGGGGTTTTCTTTCCTCGCCGGCGTTGCGGCCCCGCGCGTGTCCTCACCCGCGGAAAGTTTCACCTTGCGGTGAAGTTAGCCCTCCCAAGGACCACGCATGCTAGTGGTTCCCCGCTCGCGGGTGGTGGGAGAGAGACTGAAGGTGGACCTCAGGAAGCGGCTGCTGCGCGCGCTTGCCCTGGCGGCGGGCATCGCCGTCCTGTGGTGGCTCGTCTTCTACGGCAACATCGCGCTCGACACCGGGCGCGGCCTGATCGGGACCCTCGGCGAGGCCGCGATCTGCCTGGTCGCCACGACGGCACATTGCGTCGAGCTCCAGGGCGTGCAGCCCGATCCGTTCCTCGTCTATTCGCCGATGGTGTTCCTCGTCGCCATCGCGCAGTTCGCGCTGTTTGCGCTGATCCGCCCCCGCCTTTCCTATGGCTGGCGGATCCAGTGCTACCGCATCGTCGCGCTGCAGGTGATCATCCTCCAATGGTGGGTCTTCTCCTCCACCAATCCGCTGATCCCGAGCCCGGGCGAGACCTGGGACGCGGCGCGCGTCCTCATACGCGACCCCGATCTCTGGACCGCCATCTTCGGCATCGAGCGCAACAGCAACGGGACCCTGCGCCAGCTCGGCAGCGTGTTGATCTACCTGCTCGGCTTCGGCGTTGCGGCGATCGTGGGCATCTTCGTCGGGCTCATCCTCGGCGGCTTCCGGCCGTTCGGCCGCACGATGGAGATCTACGTCAACGCCCTGATGGCGACCCCGCGCATCGCCTTCATCCCGCTGATCACGGTCATTCTCGGCATCTTCTGGGAAGCGAAGATCTTCATCATCTTCCTCGGCGCGGTGATGCCGATCATCGTCAATACCTATGCCGGCGTCCTCAATGCCGACGGCGAACTCGTCGAGATGGCGAAGTCGTCGGGCGCGACCCGCGGGCAGATCTTCCGCCGCATCCTCCTGCCCGGCTCGCTTCCCTTCATCGTGGTCGGCCTCCGCCTCGGCGCCACGATCGGGCTCATCAATACGGTCGTCGCGGAGCTCTATGTCAGCGTCTCCGGCCTCGGCGGCCTGATGAGCGAATTCCGCGGCAGCTTCCGGATGGCCAACTACTCAGTGGTCGTCGTGATCCTCGCCATTATCGGCATCATCGTCACTCAGAGCCTTCGCTACCTCGAAGCGCGGATGGACCGGTGGCGCTACAAGGGCGGATAGGTCGCGAACGGGCCCTTCACTGTGGCCCTCGGGCAACAATTGCGCGCGAGCCCCTAGCCAAGCCTAGGGCGGACTTGCTTTAATCGGGCTGCAAAAAGGCGGCGGCAACGCCACCGGAAGGCACATGGAGCGAAACGTTAAACCCGCGCCGTTCGGGAACGAATTCGCGCGCCTTCTTGGGGAGTGCACAATGTCATTCAAAACTGCGTTCCGGCGGCTCGCGATCGCGGCCGCAGTCGGAACGGCCATGGCCGCGGTGCCCGCGGCCGCTCAATTCCGTCTCATCGTCGTCGAGCCACAGACGCCGCTGGTCCTGAACTCGGTGATGTGGCTGGCCGATCAGCTCGGCTATTACGAGGCCGAGGGCGTCGACGTCGAGCTGGTCCCGGTGAACGACACGCCGACCGCCGTCGCCGCGCTGCTCGCCGGCCAGGGCGACATGGCGAACATCTCGCTCGCCTCCGCGCTCGCGACGGTCGCGCAGAACCTCCTGCCGATGAAGGCGGTGACCTCGCCCGACAAGTTCCTGCCGTTCTCGATCGTCGCCAACAATTCGATCCAGTCCCCGGCCGACCTCGCCGGCAAGACCTTCGGCGTCGCCGCCGTCGGCAGCCTTGACTACACGCTGAGCAACATCGTGTTCAACGCGATCGGCGTCGACCCCGCGTCCGTGACCTTCGTCGCCATCGGTCCGCCGCCGCAGCGCGGCGCGGCTCTGATCGCCGGCCAGATCGACGCGACCACGATGTCAATCGGCACATTCCTCGGCCTCGAGGACAAGTCGAACATCCACGTGCTGGTCCCGGTCGACGAGTTCCTCGCCCATGCCGGCGTCCTCAACAAGGTCAACGTCGTGCCGGATACGGTCCTGGCCGAACGCCGCGACGAGGTGGAGGCCGTGGTCCGCGCCCTCACCCGGCTCTCCCGCGACTTCGCCGCCGACCCGAATCTCTGGGTCGAGGCGATGGTCGTTGCCCGCCCGGACTATGCCCGCGAGAATCTCGAGACCCTCGCCACGCAGTTCCAGTGCGCGTGGAGCGTCAACGGCGGCATGGATCTCGCCACCATCGAGACCGGCGTGGTCGAGACCTACGCGACCGAGGAGCTGGCGGGTCTTCGCCAGGTCGAGCTTGCGGAGTGGGTCGACTTCACCGTCGCCGACGACGTCCTCGCCGCCCTTGGCGGGGCGCAGACGACGACGGAAGCCTGCCCGGTCCTCGACCCGGCCGGCCGGTAAATCGGCGGATGAACGTCGCAGTGATGCAGGATGGGCCGGCCACCGAGGAGGTGGCCGGCCTGCCCAAGATCTCGATCAAGGGCGTCAACAAGACGTTCCATCGGCAACGCTCCAACGACACCGTCGAGGCGCTCCGCAACGTCTCGCTCGATATCGCCGACAACACCTTCGTGTCGCTGGTCGGTCCGTCCGGCTGCGGCAAGACCACGCTGCTGCGCATGATCAACGGCCTGATCAAGCCGGATGGCGGCCAGGTCCTCGTTTCCGGCAGGGCGCCCGAGCCGGGGCCATCGATGGGCTTCGTCTTCCAGTCTTTCCGGCTGATCCCGTGGGCCACGGTCCGTGCCAATGTCGCCTTCTCGATGGAGATGGGCGGCATGCCGAAATCCAAGGCATTGAAGGTCGCAGACGAATATCTGGCGCTCGTCGGCCTCAGCAAGTTCGCCAAGGCCTATCCCAACGAGCTTTCGGGCGGCATGAAGCAGCGGGTCGCGCTCGCGCGGGCCTTTGCGACCAAACCCGAAATCCTCCTGATGGACGAGCCCTTCGCGAGCATCGACGCGCAGACCCGCGAGCTGATGCAGATCGAGCTGATGACGCTGTGGACCGAGCGAAAGGGCGTGGTGGTCTTCGTCACCCACAGCGTCGACGAGGCGGTCATGCTGGCCGACCAGATCGTCCTGATGGGCCCCCGCCCCGGCCGCATCGTCGAGGTGATCCCCGTCAACCTGCCGCGCCCGCGCTGGAGCTACAACATCCGCGCCGAGCCCGAATTCATCCGGCTCCGCACCCATCTTTGGGAAAGCATCAAGAACATGGTCGTCACCGACCCCGGGTCGGACTTCTTCGGCCGCGACCAGGGACAGCCCCTCCGCGCCGCGAACGACTAGCAGTTCGGCTTGACATGGGCGGCTCCTCCCGGAATTGATCCCAGCGGACCAACCGGGAGGCGGACGCCGTGGCCGACCTTCTGCTCGCGATCGCGCACCATTTGCTGATGCTGGGGATCGCGGCCCTCCTCATCGTCGAGTTCGTCGCCGTCCGTGAGGGAATGCCTGCCGCCTGGTCCGTCCGCCTCGGCCGCATCGACATCTTCTTCGGACTGTTCGCCGGCGGGATCCTCGTCGTCGGCTTCCTGCGGGTCTTCGTCGGCGCGAGGCCCGAGAGCTACTACCTCGGCAACCTCTATTTCTGGATCAAGATCGCCGCCTTCCTCGTGGTCGCGGTACTCTCGATCCAGCCCACCCTCCGTCTCGCGGCATGGGCGAGGGCGGCACGCTCCGCCCCGGCCTTTACCCCGGAAGCGGCGGACGTCGTGCGCGTGCGCCGGTTCCTGCTCGCGGAGGTCGCGATCTTCATCCTCGTCCCGACATTCGCAGCGATCATGGCCCGCTATGACACCTGACCGCTCCGGCCGGTGCTGACGGCCCTCCGCGCATCCCCCATCGCCCGACCGCACACATGATCAGACTTGATGAAGGGTGGCCGACCCTCGGCGCCACATATGACGGCCGCGGCGTCAATTTCGCCGTCTACTCGGAAAACGGGACTGCCGTCGATCTTTGCCTGTTCGACCCGACCGGACGCATCGAGACCGCGCGGCTGCGCCTGCCCCGGCACACCGAGGGCATCTGGCATGGCTACGTCGAGGGCCTGACGCCGGGACAGCTCTACGGCTACCGGGTCCACGGACCCTACGAGCCGCAGCACGGGCACCGCTTCAATCCGAGCAAGCTGCTGATCGACCCCTATGCCCGGCTGCTCTCGGGCAGCATCGTCTGGGACGACGCCGTGTATGGGCACGCCGATGACGGCCTCGCCGGCCTTGCGGACTCCAGCGACAGCGCTGCGTTCGTTCCGAAGGGTGTCGTCGCCGGGCCGACGGTGGCAGCGGCGGAGCGCCCGGTCCGCCGCCACTGGCGCGACAGCATCGTCTATGAGGCTCATGTCAAAGGCCTGACCCGGCTCCATCCCGACGTGCCGGACACCATCCGCGGGACCTACGACGCGCTCGGGCATCCCGCGGTCGTCGAGCATCTTCTCAAGATCGGCGTGACCGCGGTCGAGCTGCTTCCGATCCATGCCTTCGCCGACGACCACTTCCTGGTGAAGAAGGGGCTTCGCAACTACTGGGGCTATTCCTCGGTCAACTTCTTCGCGCCGGACGGGCGCTATTTGTCCGGTGCCGGGCCGGAGGGGCTGCGGCAGGCGATCGCCACGCTGCACAGCGCCGGGATCGAGGTGATCCTCGACGTCGTCTACAACCACACCGCCGAAGGCAGCGAAGTCGGTCCGACGCTATCCTTCCGGGGCCTCGACAACGCCGTCTACTACAAGCTCCCGCCGGAGGATCCGCGGCGCTATTGGGACGCGACCGGCACAGGCAACACGCTGAACCTGGCCCATCCCGCGGTGCTGGGGCTGGTCCTCGACAGCCTGCGCCACTGGGTGCTGGCCTATGGCGTCGATGGATTCCGCTTCGACCTTGCCACGACGCTTGCGCGGCAGCCGATGGAGTTCGAGGCCCGGTCGGGCTTTCTGGCGGCGGTGAACCAGGACCCGGTGCTCCGGACGACCCGACTGATCGCGGAGCCGTGGGACCTCGGATTCGACGGCTACCGCGTCGGCGGCTTCCCGAAGGGCTGGTCCGAATGGAACGACCAGTTCCGCGATTCCGTGCGCTCGTTCTGGCGCGGCGATGAGGGCCAGCTCCCCGCGCTCGCCCGGTCGATCACAGGGTCCCGCGAGATCTACCACCCGTCAGGCCGGCATCCGTGGTCCTCGGTGAACTTCGTCACCTCGCATGACGGCTTCACGCTCGAGGACCTCGTCTCCTACGAGAGCAAGCACAACTACCGGAACGGGGAGCAGAACCGCGACGGCCACAGCCACAATCTGTCGAGGCACTACGGCGTCGAGGGACCGACGGACGACCCCACGATCCGGGCGATCCGGGCGCGGCAGAAGCGCAACCTCCTCGCCACGCTCTATCTGTCGGTCGGAACGCCGATGCTCCTGATGGGCGACGAGCTGTCGCGGACCCAGCGCGGCAACAACAACGCGTACTGCCAGGACAACGACATCAGCTGGATGCGCTGGACCCCCGGCCATGACCCGGACCTCCTCACCTACATCCGCCGGCTGGCAGCCATCCGCGCGGCCCACTCCGCCTTCCGTCGCCATGACTTCCTGGACGGCCACCTTCGTCCCGATCGCGGCCTTCGCGATGTCTACTGGCTCGCGCCCGAAGGCCGGGAGATGACCGACGGCGACTGGAGCGTTCCGGAGCGCAGGACGATCGGATGGCAGATCGGCAACGATCACCCCAACGAGCCGCGTTTCCTTGTCATCATCAACGCCGAAACAGCCGCGGCCGACTTCCGGCTCCCGCCGGACTTTCCGGGCAAGCCTTGGCAGCCGATGCTCGATTCAGGCACGTTGGACGGCACGCCCCTGGATCCCGCGCCGTTCCTCCCCGGAACGGTGCGGCAGGTCCCGGGGCAGTCCTTCCTTCTCTTCCGCGGCGCCGAGTGAGCTCCCTCGCATGACTGAAACTGAACGCGTCGCCCGCCTGGCGAAGCTGGCCGGCATCGAGCCGAGCTATCACGACGTCGGCGGCAACGAGGTCGTGACCACGATCGAGGCGCAGCGGGCGGTCCTTCGGGCCCTCAGCCTTGATACCGAGACCAGCAGCGCGCTGGAGGAATCGCTGCGCCGTCTCGACGACCGCGCGACCGGGCTGATCGATCAGCTGCTGGTCGGCGACAGCGGTCGGCCGATCTTCGTCCCGCTCCGGGAACCGGCCTCGCCGACCGTGCACTGGCGGCTTACCAACGAAGCCGGCGTGGTGACGGAGGGCCGTGCCGAGGTCGTGGACGCCGACGGCTCGCCCGGGGCTCTCCTGCCGCTGCTGCCCGACGGCTACTTCAACCTCGAGATCCGGTCGGCGCATCGCTTCGCGAGCGCCACCATCATCATCGCGCCGCGGAAATGCTGGCGCCCGGCGGCGGGGCGGCATTGGGGCGTCGCGGCGCAGATCTACGCCCTCTCGTCCGAGGCCGATCTCGGCATCGGGGACTTCACCGACGTCGCCCGGCTGGCGCAGGCGGCGGGGCGGCGCGGTGCCGACTTCGTCGGCCTTAGTCCCCTCCACGCCCTCTTCCCCGCCGATCGGAGCCGCATCTCGCCCTACTCGCCGTCGTCGCGGTTGTTCTACGACGCGGTCTATGTCGACCCGGCGACCGTGCCGGGGTTCGGCGAGCGCGCCGCGGCGCTGCACGCCGAGTCGGAAGCGGCGGTGTCGCGGCTCAAGACCGGTCTTCTCGTCGATTTCGCCGGGGCGTGGGCGGTGAAGCGCCCGATGCTGGCCGCGCTCTTCAGCGATTTCCGCGCCCGCGGCGGCGACCCCGACTTCGAGGCGTTCCGCGAGCGCCGCGGGGCGGCGCTCCTCGCCCATGCCACGTTCGACGCCCTCCAGGAGGTTTTCGCCGAACGCGGCATTCCGCTCCAATTGTGGCCGGCAGCCTATCGCGACCGGTCGTCGCCGGAAGTCCGCGGCTTCGCCAATGTCGAGGCGGAGCGGATCGCTTTCCACTCCTGGCTCCAGTGGGTGGCGGACGCGCAGCTCGGCGCGGCGGCGGCCCAGGCCAAGTCGGCCGGGATGGACATCGGGCTCTATTGCGACCTCGCCGTCGCTCCTGACCGCGGCGGCTCGGAGGTCTGGTCGGCGCCGGGGCAGTTCGGTCTCGGCCTGTCGGTCGGGGCGCCGCCCGACGCCCTCGCGCCGCAAGGGCAGGACTGGGGCCTCCCGCCGCTCCATCCGCTCGCGCTCTACGACAACGGCCTTGCCCCGTTCCGGGCAGCCGTCCAGGCGGTGATGCGCCATTCCGGCGCCATCCGGATCGACCACGCCTTCCAGCTTCGCCGGCTTTTCCTGATCCCGAGCGGGCAGCCGTCCAGTCTCGGCGCCTATGTGTCCTACCCGCTGGAGGCGATGCTGGCCGTCCTCCGGCTCGAGAGCAATCGCGCCCGGTGCATCGTGATCGGAGAGGACCTCGGGATCGCGCCCGCCGGTTTCGCCGACACGCTCGCCGAGTCCGACATCCTCAGCTACCGCGTGCTCTATTTCGAGAAGGGCCACCACGCCTTCAAGGCGCCGCACGACTATCCGACGACGGCTCTCGCCGTCATCAACACCCACGACCTTGCGACCTTCCCGGGGTGGTGGGCAGGCCAGGACATCGAGGACCGGCTGAAGCATGGCATCGTCGATGCCGAAGGGACCAAACAGGGCCGCCGCGAACGCGTCGAAGAGCGGAAGCATCTGGTTGAGCTGCTGGAGCGGGAGAAGCTGCTCTCGGGGACAATCATCCCCGACGATCCGCCGCTCGAGGCCGTCGAGCGGCTGGTCGCACGCACCCGCAGCGACCTCGTGGCGGTCCAGATCGACGACATCGCCGGCGCGACCGTCGCCCACAATATCCCCGGCGTCGTCAACGGCGCGCCGAACTGGCGGCGTCGGACGCCGCTTGGGGTCGAGGCGCTTGCGCAACCGGACGGCCCCCTTGACCTTCTCGCGCGCGCGATGGCAACCGAAGGACGGGGCCGTCTCCTTGGAACGCCCTCTCTCGTGAAGCCGATGAAACCAGCCTCGCCCAAGAAGCCTGCGGTGGCGCGGACGCGCGCGAAGCCGAAAGCGACCACCGATAGCGCGACCGCACCCACCGGTGCCGGCCGGGTGGTCATCGAAAGCGTCACCCCGGAGATCGACGGCGGCCTTACGGCAGCGAAGCGGGTGGCAGGCGATGTCGTTGACGTCGCGGCGGACATCTTCACCGACGGTCACGACAAGATCGCGGCCGACATCCTCTTCCGGCGGCGGGACGAGAGCGAGTGGCGCCGCGCGCCGATGGCCCCGACCGAGAACGACCGCTGGGTCGGCCGGTTCCCGGTCGAGGACAACGCCCGCTACGTCTACACGATCGAGGCCTGGCGCGACCCGTTCGCCTCCTGGAAGGCAGAAGTCGAGAAGAAGCGGGCGGCGGGGCAGGACGTCCGCCTCGAGATCCAGGAGGGCGTCCACCTCGCGGACGACGCCGATTCCGGCGCACGTCCGGCGGAGCTTGCCGCCCTCCGTTCCGCGCTTGCCGAAGCGGCCGATGATGAGGAACGCTGGCGGCTTCTGACATCCGCCGAGAGCGTCGCGCTCCTCACCGAGACCGGGAAGCGCCTCAACGTCTCGCGCTATGCCCGCGAGCTCGACCTCATCGTCGATCGGCCGGCGGCACGGTTCTCGGCCTGGTACGAGCTGTTCCCGCGCTCGGCGTCGCAGGACGCGACGAGGCACGGCACGTTCGACGACGTCCTCCGCCTGCTGCCCTACGTCCGCGACCTCGGCTTCGACGTGCTCTATTTCCCGCCGGTCCATCCGATCGGCGTCACCAACCGCAAGGGCAAGAACAACAGCCTCCGGGCCGAGCCCGGCGACGTCGGCAGCGTCTATGCGATCGGCAATGCCGATGGCGGACACGACGCCGTCCACCCCGAGCTCGGAACCATTGCGGATTTCGACCGGCTGGTCGCGGCCGCGGCCGACCACGGCCTCGAGATCGCGCTCGACTTCGCCATCAACTGCTCGCTCGACCATCCGTGGATCAAGGCCCATCCCGAGTGGTTCGAATGGCGGCCGGACGGCACGCTCAAATTCGCCGAGAACCCGCCGAAGAAGTACGAGGACATCACCAATGTCCACTTCTACGGCGAGGCGCTGCCGTCGCTGTGGTACGCGCT
Source organism: Bauldia sp. (assembly GCA_050184415.1). Classification (GTDB taxonomy): domain Bacteria; phylum Pseudomonadota; class Alphaproteobacteria; order Rhizobiales; family Kaistiaceae; genus JADLGL01. Next base: position 824 of record JBFXAJ010000029.1, on the reverse strand, counting down.
CCGCGACGTGGTCCTGTTCTGGGTGGACCACGGCGTGAAGGTCTTCCGCGTCGACAACCCGCACACCAAGCCGCTGCCGTTCTGGGAGTGGATGATCGGCGAGGTGAACCGCGACCATCCCGACGTCATCTTCCTCGCCGAGGCCTTTACCCGGCCCAAGATGATGAAGAAGCTCGCGAAGGTCGGCTTCCAGCAGTCCTACACCTACTTCACGTGGCGCGACACCAAGGCCGACCTCACCGACTACATCAAGGAGCTCGCCGGGCCGATGGGCGAGTACTATCGGCCGAACTTCTTCGCCAACACCCCCGACATCAACCCGTTCTACCTCCAGACGAGCGGCCGGCCCGGCTTCGTCGTGCGCGCGACCCTCGCGGCGACGCTGTCGAGCACATGGGGCATCTATAACGGCTTCGAGCTCTGCGAGGCGGCACCGCTGCCGGGCCGCGAGGAGTACCTCGATTCAGAGAAATACGAACTCCGGGTCTGGGACTATGACCGGCCGGGCAACATCCGGAGCCATATCGAGGCGCTCAACCGCATCCGGCGCGCCAACCCGGCGCTGCACGATTTCCGGAACGTCACGTTCCTCAATGCCTGGAACGACAACGTCATCGCCTATTTCCGCCGGCTGCCGGACGCCCGCGAGGGCGTCCTCGTCGTGGTCAATCTCGATCCCCACCACGTGCACAGCACGTGGTTCGTGATTCCGCTGTGGGATTTCGGCCTCGCGGACCAGGCGTCGGGCCATGCCGAGGATCTTCTCCTCGGCATCGGCTTCGACCTCTACGGCAAGAACCATCAGATCACGCGCGACCCGAACG
>JBFXAJ010000028.1:0-39778 GCA_050184415.1 Bauldia sp. | reverse complement strand
AACACGATGGTCGACCAGCTCATCGCGTTCGCGTCCGAGGTGACGCGCGTGGCGCGCGAGGTCGGCACCGAAGGCCTTCTCGGCGGCCAGGCCACGGTGCCTGGCGTCGCCGGCACCTGGAAGGGGCTGACCGACAACGTGAACCTCCTCGCCGCCAACCTGACGACGCAGGTGCGCAACATCGCCGAGGTGACGACGGCGGTCGCCCGCGGCGACCTTTCGCGGAAGATCACCGTCGACGCGCAGGGCGAGATCCTCGAGCTCAAGAACACCATCAATACGATGGTCGATCAGCTCAACGCCTTCGCCTCCGAGGTGACGCGCGTTGCCCGCGAGGTCGGCACCGAGGGACTGCTCGGCGGCCAGGCGCAGGTCCCGGGCGTCGCTGGCACCTGGAAGGACCTCACCGATACGGTCAACGTCATGGCCGCCAACCTGACCGAGCAGGTCCGCGGCATCGTGAAGGTGGTGACCGCGGTGGCCAATGGCGACCTCGGCCAGAACCTCGCGGTGAAGTCGAAAGGCGAGGTCGCGGCCCTCGCCGAGACCATCAACAACATGACCGGCACGCTCGCGACCTTCGCCGACCAGGTCACCACCGTGGCGCGCGAGGTCGGCGTCGAGGGCCGGCTCGGCGGCCAGGCCAACGTGCCGGGCGCCGCCGGCACCTGGAAGGACCTCACCGGCAACGTGAACATCCTTGCGGCCAACCTCACCACGCAGGTGCGCGCCATCGCCGAGGTGGCGACCGCGGTGACCAAGGGCGACCTGACGCGGTCGATCCAGGTCGACGCGCGCGGCGAGGTGGCCGAGCTCAAGGACAACATCAACACGATGATCGACAATCTGCGCCTCACCACCGGGCGCGACACCGAGCAGGCGTGGCTGAAGACCAACCTCGCCAAGTTCACCAGCATGCTTCAGGGCCAGCGCGACCTCGTCACGGTCGGCAAGCTGCTCCTGTCGGAGATCGTGCCGCTGATCGGCGCCCATCAGGGCGTGATCTACCAGACCGTCTCCGAGGGACGGCCGCATCTCCGCCGGCTCGCCACCTATGCCGATGCCTACGGCCAGGGCTACCCGGACCGGCTCGATGTCGGTCAGGGCTTCATCGGGCAGTGCGCCAAGGACATGCGCCGGATCCTCGTGACCGATATCCCGACCGACACGATCGTCATCGACTCGATCGAATTCCGGGCGCTGCCGCGGACCATGGTGATCTTCCCGATCGTCTTCGAAGGGCGGACCAAGGCGGTGCTCGGGCTCGCGTCGCTGTCCGACTTCGCGCCGATCCACCTCACCTTCCTCGAGCAGCTCACCGACAGCATCGGCATTTTCCTCAACAGCCTCGAGGCGGCGATGCAGACCGAGGGGCTGCTCGAGCAGTCGCAGCAGCTCGCCAAGGAGCTGCAGCAGACCAACGACCAGCTCGAGCAGAAGGCGCAGCAGCTTGCCGAGCGGAACGTCGAGGTCGAGCGCAAGAACCAGGAGATCGAGCAGGCCCGGCGCGCGGTCGAGCAGCAGGCGGCCCAGCTCGCGCTGACCTCGAAATACAAGTCCGAGTTCCTGGCCAACATGTCCCACGAGCTTCGGACGCCGCTCAACAGCATCCTCATTCTCGGCCAGCAGCTCGCCGAGAACGCCGACCAGAACCTCACCACCAAGCAGGTCGACTACGCGCGCACGATCCATGCCGCCGGCAGCGACCTGATGAACCTCATCAGCGATATCCTCGACCTCTCCAAGATCGAGTCCGGCACGGTGACGGTCGAGGCCAGCGAGGTGTCGCTGCCGAGCCTTTTCGAGAGCGTGTCGCGGGTGTTCCGGCACGATGCCGATACGCGCCGGCTCTCGTTCGACATCGCCATCGACCCCAGCATTGCCGGGCCGATGGTCACCGACGCCAAGCGCCTGCAGCAGGTGCTGAAGAACCTCCTCTCCAACGCCTTCAAGTTCACCGAACGCGGCGGCGTGCGTCTCTCCGCCACCATCGCGAAGGACGGCTGGACACCGCACCACCCGGCACTCTCGGCGGCGACGAACGTCATCGCTTTCACGGTCACCGACACGGGCATCGGCATCGCGCGGGACAAGCAGCGCACGATCTTCGAGGCCTTCCAGCAGGCCGATGCCTCGACCAGCCGCAAATATGGCGGCACCGGCCTCGGCCTTGCGATCAGCCGCGAGCTGGCGACGCTCCTCGGCGGCGAAATCCAGCTCGTGAGCAGCCCCGGCGAGGGCAGCACCTTCACGCTCTATCTGCCGCAGACCCTCGAGACGACGCTGGCGGCTCCGGCTCCCGCCGCCATCCGGCGCCCGGCCGAGGACCTGCCGGAGCCCGCCGGCGAGCAGATCCCGGACGATCGCAACGACCTCCAGCCCGGCGACGAGATCCTGCTCCTCATCGAGGATGACCCCCACTATGCGAGGGTCATCAGCGGCCTTGCCCGCGACAATGGCTTCAAGGTCGTTGCCACCGACCGCGGGGCAGGGGCGGTGGAGCTCGCTGCGCAATACCAGCCGGTCGTCATCTCGCTCGACGTGTTCCTGCCCGACATGCTCGGCTGGACGGTCCTTAGCCAGCTCAAGAAGAACCCGCTGACCCGCCACATCCCGGTCCAGATGGTGACGATGGAGGAGGACCGGCAGCATGGCCTTGCCCGCGGCGCGTTCTCCTTCATCACCAAGCCGGCGACGGCGCAGGGCATCGAGACTGCGCTGAACCGGGTCCGCGATTTCGCCGACGGGCGGCCGCGGAAGCTCCTCGTCGTCGAGGACGATCCGGGCGAGCAGTCGAGCGTCTCCGCGCTCCTCGAGCATGACGACATCGAGATCGCGTTCGCCTCGACCGGCGCCGAGGCGCTTCGCAGCCTCCGATCGGCGCGGCACGACTGCGTCGTGCTCGACCTTCGCCTGCCCGACATGAGCGGCTTCGAGGTGCTCGAAGAGATCGCCGCGACGCCGGAGCTGGCGGAGGTCCCGGTGATCGTCTTCACGGGGCGCGAGCTGACGCCGGAGGAAGACGCCCAGCTCCATGTCTTCGCACGCAGCGTCGTGGTGAAGGACGTCGAGTCGCCGGAGCGGCTGTTCGACGAGACCGCGCTGTTCTTGCACCGCGTCGTCACCGACTTGCCGCTCGACAAGCAGCGGCTGCTGCAGCGCCTCAACAGCTCCGACGAGGTCCTTGCCAACCGCCAGGTGCTGCTGGTCGACGACGACGCCCGCAACATCTTTGCGCTGTCGAGCGTTCTCGAGCGGCGCGGGATCAAGGTCTTGACGGCCTCGACCGGGCTCGAGGCGATTGCCACCCTCGAATCCAACCCGGAATTGGCGCTCGTCCTGATGGACATCATGATGCCGGACATGGACGGCTACGAGACGATCCGGCTGATCCGGCAGCAGGCGCGGTTCCGCCGGCTGCCGATCATCGCGCTCACCGCGAAGGCGATGAAGGGGGATCGCGAGAGGTGCCTTGAGGCCGGGGCGTCGGACTATCTGGCGAAGCCGGTGAACACCGAGCAGCTCCTCCTTGCGCTCCGCATGTGGCTCCACCGCTAGCCGGAGCCATCATGGCCGACGACAAGGTCAACATCCTGCTCGTGGACGACCAGCCCTCGAAGCTGCTCACCTATGAGAGCGTGCTCGAGGATCTCGACGCCAATCTGATCAAGGCGCAGTCGCCGCGCGAGGCGCTGCGGGTCCTCCTGCAGACCGACATCGCCATCATCCTGATGGACGTCTCGATGCCGGAGCTCGACGGCTTCCAGCTCGCGGAGATGATCCGCGACCATCCGCGCTTCAAGGACACAGCGATCATCTTCGTCTCCGCGGTGCGGATGACCGATCTGGACTTCCTGCGCGGCTACCAGATGGGCGGCGTCGACTATGTCGCTGTCCCGGTCGTGCCCGAGGTCCTCCGCGCGAAGGTGCGGATCTTCGCCGATCTCTACCGCAAGACGCGGCAGCTCCAGGAGATCAACGCCAGCCTCGAGCGGATGGTCGCCGACCGCACCGCGTCCCTCGAATCGACGGCGCGCCGTCTGGGCGAGGCCGAGGCCCGCCGGAGCCTCGCCTTGAAGGCCGGGCGCATGGGATCGTGGGACTGGGATCTTGCGACCGGCGACATCTTCTTCGATGCCAACCAGTGCCGCATTGCCGGCCTCCTGCCGGACACGGTCCGGCCATCGCTGGCGCTCATCCGATCGCTCGCGCATCCGGAGGACCTGCCGGCCCTCGAGCGGATCCTCGGCGCGCTGTCCCCGGACGAGCCGGTCGCGCAGATGGAGTTCCGCATCAACCGCCCCGACGGCCAGTTGCGATGGTGCTACGGCACCGCCGCGCTGACCCTGGACGCCGAAGGACGGCCGAGCCGCATCAGCGGGGTCGCGGTCGACATCACCGACCGGAAGCTGGCGGCGCTCCACCAGGAACTCCTGGCGCGCGAGATCGACCACCGCGCGCGCAATGCCCTCGCCATCGTCCAGTCGATCGTGCGCCTGTCACGGGCCGACGATGCGGACGCCTATCGCGAGGCCGTCGAGGGACGGATCGGTGCCTTGTCGCGGGCCCATACGCTTCTTGCCCATCACCGCTGGCAGGGTGCCGATCTCCGGACGATCGTCGCCGACGAGCTCGCGGCCTTTGCCGGCGAGGGCGGGGCGGCGGCGCTGTCGGGCCCGCCCTTTACGCTGCAGCCCGCGATTGCCCAGTCCGTCGCGCTGGCGATCCATGAGCTGACGACGAACGCGGCCAAATACGGCGCGCTATCGACGCGCCAGGGCCGTGTCGCCGTCGACTGGCGGGTCGTCGAGGGCGTCCTCGAAATCCGGTGGAGCGAGATGGGGGGGCCGCCGGTCGAAGCGCCGACGAGAGGCGGCTTCGGCCATCGCCTGATCCACGCGACGATCGGGAACCAACCGGGCTCCGACGTCAACCTGAGCTGGGAGCGCTCCGGCCTCAAATGCCGGCTCGCCATTCCGATCGATCCTTCTGCCGAGGTTGCGGAGACGCCCCGCGCGGAGCACGAAGGAGACAGTCCGGTCGGGGCCGGCCAGCGGGTCCTCCTGGTGGAGGACGAAGCACTCGTCGGGCTGATGATGGCGGATGTGCTTTCGGATCTTGGCGCTACCGTCCTGGGTCCGCTCAGGACCGTCCCGGAGGCGCTGAGCGTCGCCAGCGAGGCGGCGATCGACGCGGCGATCCTCGATGTGACGCTCGGCGAGGACAGCGTCTATCCCGTCGCCGAGGCGCTGATCGACCGGAACATCCCCTTCGCCTTCGTCACCGGCTACGGCTCGGAGAGCATCGATCGCCGCTTCGCCGCGGCCCCCGTCCTCCTCAAGCCGGTCAGCGTGCCGGACCTTGCGTCATTCCTGTCCCGGCAACGCGACATGGCCGCTCGGGGGAAGGCGCCGCTGGCAATGCGGGCATGAGCCCGGGCGGGGCCGCATAGCCGCCACGGGCATGGATCGTTCAACCGAAGGATCGCCGGATCCGCGCGATGTCCCGTTGCAGGAGCTGGTGGCCCATCAGGGATTCGCCGACGAGAAGCCCGGCGGCGAGCATCAGAGCGACGAATGCGAGGCCTCCCAGCACGAAGGTCACGATCAGCGTTCCGCTGGTCATGAGGGAATAGGCCGCGATGCTCGGGATCGAGCCGACGAACGCGGCAAGCGTTGCGGCAGCGAACGCCATGATGGCGCCGTAGAGGAGCGACAACGCCCTCATCGTGACCAGCGCCCGGCGCTGCGCGAGCGCCAGGCTGCGGACAATATCCTCGCGGAGGTCCGGCGCGGCGTCCTGCGCCTCCCGCGCGATGGCGCGCGCACGGTCCACCGTGCGGGCGAGCCGGTTCGCGGTGCTCATGACCATGAGGGAGGTCGCGTTGGTCATCAGAGCCGGCGCCCCGATCAGCGACAACGCCACCCAGGGCGACGCTTCCACCAGAACTTCGCTTTCCATCGCTCATCCTTCGCGCTTTCGGCAACGACAGACGAGGCGATAGGTTGCGCGCCTTCCGTTCAGCCCAGCCGGTCGGAGGTCGACGCCGGGGCCGCCTTAGTGAGCTACCCGGCGGTTCCAAACGCGTCCGGAGGCAGCCGTTCTGGGGCGATTGCCGGCCAAGCTTGCCGGGAACGGCAGCGGACCACGCGCGTTCGAACCTTGGTGGGCGCAGCCTGGGAGTGAAGGATGTCGGCGCTGGGTCGAACGGTCTGGGCGATCCCCGAAGGCTACATTCCGAGCGACGGCATCGCCGACGATCCGGCCCTTGTTTCACATGAAACAGCCTGCATCCTGAACGCCACCGATGCGGCGGCGCATGTCGAGATCGTGCTCTATTTCAGCGATCGCGATCCGGTCGGGCCGTATCGCATCACCGTGCCGGCCTTGCGGACGCTCCATGTCCGGTTCAATGACCTGGAGGATCCGGAACCCGTCCCGCGCGACACCGACTACGCCTCGCTGATCACGTCGGACGTTCCCATCGTCGTTCAGCACACGCGGCTCGATTCGCGCGATCCCAACCTCGCGCTCCTCTCCACCATCGCCTACTCCGAGCGCTGAGCCGGCCGATGGCGACCGCCCCGGCGTCGGCGGTCTGGCAGGCCGTGGAACAGGAAGCGGGGGCAGGCCGCCACAACTGGTCGGGCAGCCTGATGTTCCGGCCGGCGCAAATATTCGCACCGCGCGACGAAGGCGAGCTCGCCGGCATCGTGGTCCGCGCCCGCGAGGCCGGCCGGACGGTGCGGCCGATCGGCTCGGGCCACTCCTCGACCCCCATTATCGCCACCGACGACATCCTCGTCTCGCTCGAACATTTTGCCGGCGTCCAGTCCGAGGTGTCGCCAGATCACGAGGTCGATGTCGGCGCCGGAGGCAAGCTCGACGCGCTGAGCGAGGCCCTCCTCGCGCAGGGCGTCGCCTTCCCGAACTACGGCGACATCGCCACCCAGGCGATTGCGGGCGTCATCAGCACCGGCACGCATGGATCCGGCCGAACGCTCCACAATCTGTCGATGATGCTGTGCGGCGGGAGGTTCGTGACCGGGACCGGCGCGATCCTCGATTTTGACGAGAAAAGCGATCCCGGGTTCGTCCGGGCGATCCGCGTCGCGATGGGGACCGCCGGGATCTTCACGCGTGTCCGGCTTCGCCTTCTGCCCGCCTACGAGCTCCGGCGCATCGAGTGGTGCACCGATATGCGCACGACGATGGGCGACCTCGAGCGGCTCGGAGCGGAGAACCGGAACTTCGACTTCTACTGGTATCCGCGGAGCGACGTGGTGAAGCTCCGCTGTCTCAATCCGCCCGAGCGCGCGACCGACTATTCCTCGTTCGCCCGGCGCGTCGAGGACCGCACCGGTCCGCCGCATGAGGTGATCCCGAAGCACAGCGGATTGCCGTTCCGTTTCGAGGAGATGGAGTACGCGGTGCCGCTCGAGGCCGGCCCGGCCTGTTTCGCGGCGGTGCGCCGGCGGATCCTGGAGCGCTGGCGGCGCACTGTCGGCTGGCGCGTGCTCTATCGGCTGGTGAAGGGCGACGACAGCTGGCTCAGCGAGGCGCATGGCCGCGATACCGTGACCATCTCGCTCCATCAGAACGCCAGCCTGCCTTATGCGGCATTCTTCGCCGACATCGAGCCGATCTTCCGCGCCCATGGCGGCCGGCCGCATTGGGCGAAGCAGCACTCGCTCCTGGCCGCCGATCTCGAGCCGCTCTATCCGCGCTGGCGCGACTTCCTCGCCTTCCGTGACGGTCTCGATCCCGACGGCGTATTCATGACGCCCTATCTCCGCCGGCTGTTCGGGGTGCCGGCATGACGAAGGCGATCGGCGCACGGCGATGGGCGATCGCGGGAGGCCACATCCCGGTCGAGAGCCATGGCCCCGAACCGGCCTTCACGAGCCGCGACCAGCTCTCGATCCTCAACACCGGCGCCGACGGCGCGTCGCTCGCGATCACCGTGTTCCATCCGGATCGCGATCCGGTCGGACCCTATGAGATCACGGTCCCAGCTCGGCGGGTGAGGCGCATCCGCGTCAACGACCTGATCTTTCCCGAGGCGGTCGAGCTCGGCCGGCCCTATGCGCTGGTGATCGAGAGCGACCGGCCGCTCGTGATCCAGTTCACGCGCTTCGACAGCAGCGGCAGCGGCGCCCGCCTGGGCAGCATCGCCGCGGATCTGTGACACGGAACCGCCGGCATCGGCGCCCGTTCACCCGGGAGCGTCGACGGAGCAGTGCAATGCGCAGCCTCGAGGGCAGGGTGATCGTCATAACCGGGGCCTCCGCCGGTATCGGCCGCGCGACCGCGATCGAGGCGGCACGGGGCGGGGCCAGGGTCTGCCTCATCGCGCGCGCCAGCGAGGGGCTGGAGGAGGCGCGCGACGAGGTCGCGGCGGCCGCGGGCGGCGACGCGATCGCGGCCGCCGTGGATGTCGCTGACGCGGAGGGCGTCTTCGCGGCGGCGGCGACCTGCGAACAGACCCTCGGCCCGATCGACGTCTGGATCAATAATGCGATGGCGACTGTGTTCGGAAAGGTCGTCGACGTCTCGCCGCAGGAGATCGCGCGCGTCACCGAGGTGACCTATCTCGGCACCGTTCACGGAACGATGGCCGCGCTCCGGGCGATGCGCGGACGGAATCGCGGCACGATCGTCCAGGTCGGCTCGGCGCTTGCGTATCGCGGCATCCCGCTGCAGGCCGCCTATTGCGCCGCCAAGCATGCGGTGAAGGGTTTCACGGACTCGCTGCGCAGCGAGTTGATCCATGACCGGAGCGCGATCCGGCTGACCGAGGTGCATCTGCCCGCGATCGACACGCCGCAGTTCGACTGGGCGCGAAGCCACGCCGATGGCGACCCGCGGCCGGTGGCACCGGTGTTCGCGGTGGAGAAGGCCGCGGCGGCAATCCTTCACGCGGCCGTGCATCCGAAACGAGACTATTGGCTGGGCCTCCCGGTGCCGATGATCGTCCTCGGCCAGATGCTCGCCCCCGGCCTCCTCGATCGCTACCTCGCCATCGGCACCATCGAAGGCCAAAGCGGACCGCGCCGGATCCGGCGCCGGCGCGACGACAATCTGTTCGCCGCGACCCAAGGCGGCCACGCGGTCTCCGGCTCGTTTGGCGCCGAGGCCCGACAGACGGCGCTCCTCACGTCGGGAAGCGCAGCGCGCACCGGCTTCTTCGTGGGGGCCGGCCTCGCCTCGGCCGCGCTCGGTTTCGTCGCCGGAGCGGTCTTCGGACGCCGCGGCCGTACCGCTTCGACGGCTAGTCCGTCCCAACCAGGACGGGGAGCCAGAACACGGAGCTTGCCACCGCGAACACGACGATAATGCCGACGATATAGAGGGTTATCTTCCCGCGGCTCCAGCGGCGGGTCGTATCAAGTCTCGGGTCATCGGACATCGTTGATCTCCCTTTCGGGAGAAACCCCACGGCGCAGCCGGGGTTGCCTGTTCGGTTCCGCACGGAATGCGGGACGTCCTCCAAGCCGGGCTTCCCGACCGCGGAGGAACACAATTTCGCCATCGCGCGTTCAGCTCCTGACACCACCTCGAGAGGACGCCATGGCGAAGACCAAGACGCTGGATGACCTGTTTCTGCACGGGCTCAAGGACATCTACTACGCTGAGAAGCAGATCCTGAAGACGCTCCCGAAGCTTGCGAAGAAGGCGCCCAGCGAGGCCTTGGCGACCGCTTTCCTGACCCATCGCGACGAAACCGCCGGGCAGCTCGAGCGCCTCGACAAGGTGTTCGAGCTTCTGGATCGCCGGGCGCAAGGCAAGACCTGCGAGGGGATCCAGGGCATCCTCAGCGAGGGCGACGAGACCGTCGAGGAATTCGAGGACAGCGACGTTCTGGAAGGCGCGATGATCGCGTCGGCCCAAGCCGTCGAGCACTACGAGATCGCCCGGTACGTCGGCCTGAAGCTCTGGGCCGACAAGCTCGGCATGGCCGAAGCCGTTAAACTCCTCGATCAGAACCTGCAGGAAGAGATCCGGACCGACAAGCTGCTGACGACGATGGCGGGTGGACGGGCGGCCTGACCCCCGCGCGCTGCGATTGGGGTCCGTTGAAGGGGCGAAGGGCGAGGGGGTGGCCATGGTCTCGACGAGCAGGGGCTCTGCCGTGGCGCTCGGCGGATTTCTGCTTGTCGGCTCGGCGGTGTTCGTTGCCGCGCTCGCCTTCTCGGTCCTCCGGGCGCCGGGCCTCATCGCCGACAACAACATCAGCGAGTTCGGCATCCATGCCCCAACCGCCTTCGCCTTCAACGCTGGCCTGATCGCAGCCGGCGTTGCGACGCTTGCGGCCGCAGGCTGGTGGCGGGGCGCGGGGGCGCGGATTTGTGCGATCCTGTCTTTGATCGCGGGGTGCGGGATGGTGGGCGCTGGCATCGTCACCATAGATGTCGCCAGGCTTCCGCACGCCATCCTCGCCGCGTTCGACTATGGCGGGCACCTCCTGCTCACGGCCACGCTTTCGGCCCTCTCGACCGGTGCGGCGAAATGGTCGGGGCTGGCTGCGACGGGGATCAGCGTCTTCTTCCTGCTCTTGTGGGCCATCGGAACGCCGTTCTTGTTCGACGCGATCGGACAAGGCGGCGCGCAGCTCCTCGCGATCTTCCCATTGGCGGCGTGGATGATCTGGTTCTCCGGGCGTCTCCTGTTCCGGCGGGGGAGCCAAGCGGCACCGCTCCTTTCCCCTGCCGAGTCGCCGTCGTCGACCGATGTCGCCGCGACCTCCTAGGGCCGACTCGCGAAGTCGGCGTTGCTCACCTGGGCCGCGGTGTCCGGCGTCAGGAAGACCGTCTGCGCTATGGTGGCGATGGCGGGGCCCCGATTGGGGCGCGGCCGGCTGAGGTTACGGCGCGCCTCGCCAGCCACGTTCCGAGCGAAAGCTGGAAGAAGATCAGCTCCAGCAAGTGGTTGGCGCGCCAGGGAGTGGCGGAGAGGAGGAGATTCGAACTCCCGATACAGCTTTTGGCCGTATACTCGCTTAGCAGGCGAGCGCCTTCGACCACTCGGCCACCTCTCCGTGCGGCCGCACATAAGCGGTGGGCTGGACGGCGATCAAGCCCAAGTTGAAAGAATCTGCCGCCTGTTCAGTTCGGCGCATGACAGCGCAGCCCGCAGGCCTCGTTCGCCGCGTGCCGTACCCGGCGTGCCAGCGCCGTGACGAGCGGGCATTTGCTGACTGCCATGGCGCGTCGTCGGCACACGTCAACCGCCGGGCGGATTGTTGTCGGGGGACGGACGGTACGGGCGGCTCCAAGCGGCCCGCCCCCGTACCAGCCAAAGATGAGGCTTCTCGACCCTTCAGGTGCAGAGATCCTCGATGCCCTATCGGCCGAAGTAGCGGATAATGCCGAACGTGATGGTGTGGCCCGCTCCGTGAAGGTCCACGTTCGGGTCATCGAACCGGGCCTGATGCAGGCGCGCGCTACGGCTGAAGGCGTAGTCAATCCTCAAGGACCAGTTCCCGTTGCCCCGCACTTCCACGCCAGCCCCGACGGTCAGGTTGTATCCACGGCCTTTCTCCGGATCGCCATTGGTCCAGAAGTGCCGCAGGCCTGCCAATCCGATAGTGGCATAGACGAGTGTGTTGTCGCTGAAAGCGTATCCGGTGCGAGCCCGCAGGAACGTCCGCGTAATCCCAACTGTAGCATCGCCGCCGGGGGTCGTAAACCGGTAGGGCACGTCGACCACGACGGCGGCCTCCAGACTGAAGACCATGGAGTTGACTTGGATGTTGTATCCGCCAATACCGCCAATGACGAAATGATTGTACGGCGGGTCCGAGAAATCCGGAGGGCAGGCACCCGGATTGCTAGCATTGCAGAAAGCACTGGTGCTGACGCCAAGAAGGAGGCCTGCGTAAGGCCCGGCCCAAGATCTCTCAGCCGCTGGAGCATCCTGAGCGGCGGCGCTGCCACCGAGCACAAGGCCGACGCCGAGTATCAATGAAAACAGAGACTTCATCGAGCTTCCCCCCTTGTCCATCCGCAATCCAATTGCCTGCAGATACGATATCTACCGGATGGTGTCACCGCCGTATCTGCAACGTTTCTGGAATCACGGCGAATCCTGGCTGGCGTTGCGGCGGCGCAACAGAGCGATGCGAGCTCGCACGGCTGACCGCGACGCGGCGGTCGCTATGGGTAGCATCGAAGAAGCTTGGCAATCCCTTTTGTTGTGTTTGAGCAAACCGGCGTTCGGACAGGAATCGGTGGCCCTCAGCTCCGTGGCGTTGCAGATGCGCATTGGCGTTGCGAAGTCGGACGGCGTCCAAGGCTTCCCGCGGTGTGAATCCCGAGCGGGGAGATCGGTGCATCGCCCGCGTTCGCCACCCATCGAATCGATAGTGGGCCCGCCGGCCTCGATCTGGCTGCATTGTGGCGGGGTTGTTGACGACGCGCGGCACAACCGCCGAACGAGCCCGGTTTTGGACGCAATCGGGACGCCGGAACGCGACCGCGTTGGTCCCGTTTTCCGCGGCGCAGCGCCATTTTCGGGAGGTCTCCTCTCGTTCGTGTGAATTCTGCAACATCGTGGCTGAAAGCAGCCTTGGGTGGCCCAAACTGGGGCGCATACGATTGCGCGGGGCATCGGCTCTGTATCTACTCACCCTCGAAATCGTGGGTGACCACGGCTTCCGTTCGCCGGTCGATGGCCCTGGGGTGGGGATCCGAGCGTCGAACTGTGGTGGGGGATTGGGATACTTCGCAGGCGCTCTGGTGACCGGGTCATTCCGGGACAAAGTGATCCGGGAGCATTGAGAAGCTGGACCTGCCCCTGATTTGAACCTTTATGGAGGTCAGGACATGAGACTTAGACAGCTCCTTCTCGGCTCCGCCGCCGCCCTTTTTGCCGGTGGCGTTGCCTCGACGGCGCAGGCGGCGGACCCGCAGGGCCTAGTCGTCACGACGATGGCCAACTACGTCGAGCAGTGCAACAACGGCAACGGCTGGACCAAGGGCGATTGGTGCATCACTCTTTCGGGCGCGGCTGAAGCAACGTTCGAATTTGGACAGGAAATCTACTACTCCGCGCCTCGGTCCGGTTCGGCGCCGACTGGGGGTTACTGGGACGGAACGAACTTTGTTGTGATTGGTGAAATTGGCCCGGGGCCTTTCCCGGCTGATAGCCGCGGTACTGGGACTAACGCACCAGGTGATGCCTGGGTCGGCGGCGTGGACAACACCGCGACGTTGTTCATGATGACCGATCCTCTTGATTACGACTACGGTTGGAGCTTCCGGGTCGTCGTCACGAGACAAACAGAACATGGGCCACTGACGATTACCTTGCCGATACAGACAGGTGCGGACGAGACCCCGACACGCGCGAGTGTCCGAGTTGGTGCGTGGACGTTCGACACGCGAGGCGTGACATGGGCTCCGAGCTTGGGGCCGGCCACTCTGAACGTTCAGGTGTTCAACCCTGAAGGCCGCGGCTCGATTGGCTGGACTGTGCCGAACTACCTGCCCATAGGCAATTACAGTATGCCCGACATAGCCCTTGGCATCTGCTTCGGCACTTGCACTGGCACACTCGCCTCGGGCGACTTCAACTTCCGCGCCAACGTCAATGTCGGCCAGCGTACCCTAGACGGAAACTGGGGCGACACCGGTGATGACCCAGACAATGACTTCTACACCATCGGTGGCGACGTCCAGGCCAATGCGCGATTTGGCAATTTCGGTATCAACGGGCAGTTTGAGTTCGATCGCGTAGGCACGGTCGCCGGCGGCTTCGATTTCGACGGCCCACCCGTGCCGGACCACCCGACAGAGCCGCATAACGAAGACCCGTTGCTCTATGAGGGTGAGAATTTCTGGGCATATGCTTTCACTGCGGGCATTGTCTATGGACCGCAAACGGCTAGTGGGCTTTCGATGGACAATCGAATCCGTATTGGTCTGAATGGGACGCTTGGCTATAATTACGGCGGATATACCAGCTATAGGTGGGATGCCTACGATCTGTTCTATGATCCGGGTTCCCGCTACTGGCGCATCCGCGGTGAATTCGACATCGCGATCACCGACAACATCGTTGCCGAGTTTGATGCCGCGTGGCTTGACGGTAACGCCGCGGCCGGCGATGGCGTTCTCGAGTTGGACGGCAAGCTGACATTCAGCCCGGCGAGCGCGACGCCGGCCGAGTTCAACATCTTCGTGGCGCATGACCGCGCCCAGAACGGCACCGACCCGATTCAGGCGACCCGCGCGGGCGTCGGCGTCGAGGTGGCGTTCTAGGCCATCGCGTTATCCGCGATTCGAAATCGAGGCCCGGCGGAGCGATCCGCCGGGCCTCTTCTTTTTCGGTGGCCGTGGGGTCGCTTCTCTTGCGCCGGGGAAATTGCTATCTGCCGCAAGAGCTTTCGCCGCCCGGACGAAAGCCGCTTCCATTGGGAACCCCATGTCGGCCGTTCGCGAGACCGCCGAGTTCGGCGATGAGCGCCTGCCGGCACCGCGTTCGGCATGGGTGGCGCTGCGCCGCTGGCTGGTCGCCGCGATCGCGGTGTCGCTGGCGGTGGCGGTCGCCGCCATCGCGGTCCGCGGATCGGTCCTTGAGGACGACCTGACGCGCAGCGTCGAGGCTCAGCTCGCGGCCGCCGGCCAGGACTGGGCGACCGTCCGGGTCGAGGGCCGCGACGTCATCGTCATGGGCACGGCGCCGGCGATGGCGCGGCAGGAGGCGGCGCTTGTGGCTGCGGCCGGCGTGTTCGGCGTGGCCGCCGTCCGGGACGAGACGACGCTGATACCGCTGGCGGCGCCCTTCGTCTGGACGGCGACGCGCGCGGGCGAAGCGGTGTCGCTGGCCGGCTACGTGCCGACCGACGACGCCCGGTCCGGCCTCGCGCGGACGCTCGCCGCCGTGTTTCCCGGCGTCCAGCTCACCGACGACACGACGCTGGCGCGCGGCGCGCCGCCCGGCTTCGAGGGCGCGGCCGCCTTTGGCGCGCGCGTCCTTGCCAATTTCGACGCCGGCGAGGTTGCCCTTCGCGGCTTCGAGTTCGACATCACCGGCCGCGCCGCCGACAGCGCGAGCTATGAGCGGGCGCTGGCGCTGGTCGCCGGCACGCTGCCGTCCGGCTTCACGGTCGCCCGCGCCGACATCGCCCCGCCGCTGGCAGCGCCGTTCGTCTGGCAACTGGTCTTCGACGGCAATGAGGGCGTCATCAGCGGCTCGGTGCCGTCGCGCGCGCTCGCCGACAGCATCGGCGCCGCCAGCATCGCCGCGCTGCCGGGCGTCGCCATCCGCAGCGAGGTCGCGCTCGCATCGGGCGAGCCGGCGGCCTTCGAGGGCTATGTCCTCCACGCGCTCGACCTGGCGCGGCGGCTGGTCACCGGCCGGGCGATCCTGACCGACAATTCGCTGGAGCTGTCGGGCCGCGCGCGGACGCCCGAGGATTACGAGGCGCTGCTCGCCCTCGTGGCGGGACCGCATCCCGAAGGGCTCGTGATGGCGCCGAGCGAGATCCAGCCGTCGATGGCCGAGGCCTATGTGCTCGAAGTGGCGCGGGCGGGGACGGGCGTCGAGCTCATCGGCCTGATGCCGAACGAGGACGCGCGTGCCGAGGTGCTGGCGGAGGCGGCGCGGCTGTTCGGCGACGGCCAGGTGCGGAACCGGCTGCAGATCGCCGACGGCGCGCCGCGGATGGACTGGATCGGCGCGGCCAAGTTCGCGCTGGCGCAGGTGCTCGGGCTTTCGGGCGGGTCGGCCCGGATCAGCGATCACTCTTATTCCATCACCGGCGCAGCCGCGACCGGCGAGACCTTCGAGGCGATCCATGTCGCGCTCGGCCGGACGCTGCCGGCCAGCCTCGTCCTTGCGACGTCGCTGGTAAGCGCGCCGCTGGCATCGCCCTTCCGGTTCGTCGCCGCCGTCGGCCCCGACGTCGTGACCCTCTCCGGCGTCGTCCCGACACCCGAAATGCGCGAAGCGATCGCGACGGCGGCCGAGGCGCGATTCGCGCCGCGCCAGATCGTCGTCGAGGCGCGGCTCGCCAGCGGCGCTCCGGCCGGTTTCGAGGAAGCGGTCATCGCCGGACTCCAGGCCGCGAGCCGGCTCGAGGGCGGCCTCGTCGAGCTGAACGACCTCGCCGTCAGCGTCGGCGGCACCGCGCCCTATGCCGGGGCCGTGGACCGCATCGAATCGCAGCTCCGCGACGCGCTGCCGGACGGCTTCCGTCTGACCTCGAACCTCACTGCAAAGCCTGCCGAGAGCGAGGTGACGCCGGCGGTCTGCCAGGAGCTCCTGGTCGCGGAGCTCGGGGCGGGCGGGATCAAGTTCAACGAGGGCGCCGCCTCGATCGCGCCGGAAAGCGAGGGGCGGCTCGACCGTCTTGCGGCGATCCTCCAGCGCTGCCCGTCAGCGCGGATCGAGCTCGGCGGCTACACCGACTCCGACGGCACGCCGCAGCGCAACGAGACCCTGAGCCGGATAAGGGCGCAGGCGGTTCTCGACTATCTCGTCGCCGCCGGCATTGCCGGTGACCGGCTGACGGCCGTCGGCTATGGTGAGACGAACCCGATTGCCACTAACGACACCGTAGAAGGCAGGGCAGCGAACCGGCGGATCGAGTTCAAGGTGCTGGAGCCCTGAACGATTTGCTGTTTGTTGTCACCCAGTACTGGCCGTTTGTTCTGATTGCGCTATGTGTTGGTATCGCCGTCGGCTGGTGGGTTGCTTCCCCGGCGGGCGGAACTCGTCGCAAGGGCTGGCGGCGGGGGAGACCTGACGCATGATGGGGCATGTTGCCGAGGTAGTGGCCGTGGTGTTCGCCGCCTTCGTGGCCGGCAGCGCCGTCGGCTGGCTCCTCTATCGCCTCCTCGACCGGACCCGGGCCGGCTATGCGCAGCAGGTCGTTACCGACGTCATCGGCCGCGGCCTCGGCCTGTCGCCGGCCGTGAACGCCGAAGCCCGCTTGGCGCGCCGTGAGGCGCGGGAGCAGCGGGCTGAGGAAAGGATTCTTGCGCGTGAGGAGCGGTCCGCGGCCCGCGCGAGCGCGCGCCAGCGGCCGGCCGCCGCGGCCGCCCGCGCCGAGATCCGCGAAGAACGCCAGGCGCCGCGCGGCATCCCGATCAGTCCGTCCGAGGCCCTCGCCGCCGCCAAGACCGCGGGAGGCCGCGCGCTGATCCCGGCCGTCACGGTGCCGCGGGCGGAACGGGATTCGGTCAAGGTCCGGGCCGCCAAGATCGGCAATGTCTGGACGGTCGATGAGGATGCGGACGACGACCGCGATGCCTGGGCGGAGTCGGGGCCGGGCCGCAGGACCGCGCTCGCGTCAGGCCAGTCACGGGCCCGAGCCCGGGTGGATGCCGATCCCGACGACGCCTGGGCGACGCCCTCCGCTCTGACCTGGCCGATCGGGTCCGGCGCGAAGCTCCTGCCGTCGCCGCAGCGCGTCGCCAACGGGGCCAACCGGCTGCTCCTGCGGCTCGAAGCCAAGCGGCCGGGGCCGATCCTCCTTGCGGGGCCGGGGCCGGTCGCGAGCGACGCGATCTGGTCGGACGAGCCCACGCGCACCGCGCCGAAACTGACCGCGCGGGCCCGGCTCGCCGATACGCGGCCAGCCGCGGCGGCAGGAAAACCCTCGGCAGCCAACGGCAAGATGGTTGCCGCGCTCAGGAACGGCGCGGCGCTCGGGAGCAGCCGCTTCGGCCGGACGCTCGCCGATGCCGCCGACCGGGCGTGGGACAAGGCCGGTTCGGACGCACCGGCGCCCTCGGCCCCGCGCCGGCGCGCGGCGGCAAGGGACGTGCCGAGCCTGCCGGTGGTTGCGAGTGCGCCGCTCCTGACCAGGGCGGCGAAGCCGTCGGTGCCCGCGCTGACCTCGACGGCGCGGCCGGCGGATGCCGATGTCCGCGGCGACGGCGCGCCTTTCCTGTTCCCGAGCCCGCCGGCGCGCCGGGACAATCTTCGCCGCGTGCGCGGGATCGGCCACAGCTTCGAGCATCGGCTCCACGATCTCGGCGTCTACCAGCTCGTGCAGATCGCCAATTGGAGCGCCAAGGAGCAGGCCTGGGTCAGTGCTGCGCTGGCGGCGCCGGGCAAGGTCGAGCGCGAGGACTGGGTGGGCCAGGCGCAGGCGCTCCTCGCGGTGCGCAAGGCCTCCGGCACGTCAGTCGATGCCGAGGTCTTCCGCGATCCGTAACGTCGGGTCGCCGAGCAGCGCGCGGTAGACTTCGAAATTCTCGATCACCCGCTGGACGTAGTTGCGCGTCTCGTCGAACGGGATCCGCTCGATCCAGTCAATCGGATCGACATCTGCCGCACGCGGGTCGCCATAGGCCTCGATCCAGTCATCGGCGCGGGAAAGGCCGGCATTGTAGGCGACAAGGGCGAGGATGATGCTGCCCTCATAGCGATCCAGCATGGTCCGGAAATAGGCGGCGCCGACCACGGCGTTGAAGGCGGGGTCGGCGGTGAGCCGCTCTTCGGAATAAGGGAGGCCGAGCGACCGTGCCATCTCCTCCGCCGTCGCCGGACGGAGCTGGAGGAGGCCGAGCGCATTGGCGGAGCTCCGGGCGTTGGTGTTGAAATTGCTCTCCTGCCGCGCCACCGCATAGACGAACGCCATGTCGAGCCGCTCGGACTCGACGCCGGGCGGGATCGCGGCCGTGGGGAAGGCGACGGTGTCGACCGCAAGGCCGCGATTGGCGGCCAGCTTGCCGATCTGGAGCGCGAGCTGGTGGTTGCCGAGCCCTTCGGCGAAGCGGCCGAGAAGCGCGATGTCGGCCGGCTCGGTCAGCTCGTCGGCGAGGAAGCGGGCGAAGATGTCGACCTGAGTGTCGCGGTCCATGGCGTGGAACCAGCCCATCGCCTTGACGTAAGGGTTCGCGGCAAACGCGTGCTCGGCGGCCTCGTCGATCGTCGGCGCCGGGGCGAGGGTCAGGATCGTCTCGCCGAGCCGATCGAGCGCGAGCTGGCCGTAGTAGGTCGTTGGATAGGCGGCAGCATGCCGATAGGCCTCCTCGGCCTCGGCGGCGCGGCCTTCGGCCTCGAGGGCGCGGCCCAGCCAATAGCCGCCGCGCGACTGGCTGAGCGGCAGGGTCGAGGACTCGACGATCGTCTGGAAATGGACGATCGCGGCTTCGGGATCGTCGAGGCGCCGCAGCGCGACCCAGCCGGCCTGGAACTCGATCTCCACGATCTCGCCGCGGCCCACCGCGCCATGGCCCGAGAGGACGTCGTAGGCGAGTTGGTTTTCGCCGCGCCGGACCAGCGTCCAGCCGAGCTCGCGGCGCTGCACTGACCACGCGTCGGGATCGATCAGGAGATCGGCTTCGGTCGGCGCGGATTCGAGGAGAGCGGCCGCCTCGGCCAGACTGCCGGCCCGGATCAGGCGGAGGAGCCGCGCATACTGGTAGCCCGGATCGGATCGGAGGCTGTCCGGCACGGCGTTCATGCGCGCGGCCGCGTCGCCGGCATTGGCGTTGACCGCGGCCCAGGCGGCCGCGAGGCGCTGGGTGTCCTCGCTGAGGAAGGCGGCCGCGCGCAGGGCTTCCTCGTTGCGGCCGTCATAGAGGAGCCGGCTCATCCGCCAGTGATGGTCGGCCGTCGTGAGGAGGGGGCCGAACTCGGCGGCGATCGCCTCTTCGGTCTCAGCCGAAAAGGTCGCGTCACGCCAGTAGGAGCGGATCAGCGTCGCGGCATCCGCTTCGCGTCCGACCGCGACGAGCGACCGGGTCAGGAGGATCGTGGTCGACTCCATCGCCGGCACGCGGCCTTCCATCGCGGCGACCACGGTCGCGGCGTCCGGCTCGGAGCGGATCAGCGCCTGCTCGTAGCGGATCTGCATCAGCGCCTGTCCCGGCCAGCCGGCGAGGTTGCCCATCGCCTCGCTGACCTCCGCGAAATTCGCGCGCGGATAGCCTTCCGTCGCGATCAGCCAGTCCATGACGGCGCCGCCGACCGGGTCGGGCATGGCGCGGGCGATCCGGGCAGCGCTCGAGAAATCGTTGGCCTCGAAGCGGCGGTAGGCCGAGTTGAAGAGGAGGTCCGGGCCGGGCAGCACGACGGGTTCCACCGCAGGCGCCGCTGGGGGAGCGGGGCCGTCCGCGCCGGCAGCCGGCGCCGGCGTTTCTGGCGCGCCGGTGCGCTGCGGGTTGGGCTCGGGCCACGGGACGGTTTCGCTGAGCTGGGCGAGAACGAGCGGCACGCCGCCGTCGATCCGGGCGGTCTCCGCCTCCGCGACCGAGAGGCCGAGCGCGGAAAAGGCGCCGACGAGCGGCAGCCAGGCGGTACGGTCGCTGCGGGCGGACGGTCGCAGCGAAGGACGGAAGGGGCGCCTCAATGATGAACCTGCGGGATCGGAGTGGAACGGCCACACCCGGCGGGCGAGGCGGCGGATCGGCGGGATGCGGTGATCGGGTCGGTGCGGCGGTCCTTCGTGTTGCGGGGCCGGAGGGCAGGGACTAACACTGTCGCGCATTCCTGATCGCCGGCGAATTCGGCCTCCTTGCGGCAAGGTTCAACGATGAAGTTCAAGGGTTCGTTCACGGCCCTCGTCACCCCCATGCGCGACGGCGCCGTCGACGAAAAGGCGTTCGCCGATTTCGTCGACTGGCAGATCGCGGAGGGGACGCACGGCCTCGTGCCGGTCGGCACGACGGGCGAGAGCCCGACCCTGAGCCACGCCGAGCATCGCCGGGTCGTCGACATCTGCATCGAGGTCGCGGCCGGCCGCGTGCCGGTGATGGCCGGCGCGGGGTCGAACAACACGATCGAGGCGATCGAGCTCGCGCGCCATGCGGAGAAGGCGGGGGCGGACGCGGTCCTCGTGGTCACGCCCTACTACAACAAGCCGAGCCAGCGCGGCCTCTACGCCCACTACAAGGCGATCAACGATGCGATCGGGATTCCGATCTTCATCTACAACCTCCCGCCGCGCTCGGTGATCGACATGACCAACGAGACGATGGCCGAGCTTGCGAAGCTGCCGAACATCGTCGGCGTCAAGGATGCGACCGCGAAGATCGACCGCGTGAGCGCGATGCGCGAGCTCGCCGGGCCGGACTTCATCCAGCTCTCCGGCGAGGATGCGACCGCGCTCGGCTTCATGGCCCAAGGCGGGCATGGCTGCGTTTCGGTGACGTCGAACGTCGCGCCACGCGCGATGTCGGAGTTCCAGAATGCCTGCCTCGCCGGCGACTATGCCACGGCGCTCGCGATCCAGGACCGCATGATGGCGCTCCACCGCGTCCTCTTCCTCGAGCCGAATCCGGCCGGGCCGAAATATGCGATGTCGGTGCTCGGGAAGATGTCGGAAGAGGTCCGCCTCCCGATGGTCGGCATTTCCGACGCGACCAAGGCCGAGATCGACAGCGCCATGCGCCGGGCCGGTCTCGTCAACTGACGATGGCGCCCAAGCAGGACCCGGGGAAGCGGGTCGCGGCGGTCAACCGCCGCGCCCGCTTCGATTATCACATCGGCCAGACCTACGAGGCCGGCATCGTGCTGACCGGCACGGAGATCAAATCGCTCCGCGGCGGCAAAAGCACGATTGGGGAATCCTACGCCGGCGAACAGGGCGGCGAGATGTGGCTCTTCAACGCCTACATCCCCGAATATCTCGAGGCCAACCGCTTCAATCACGAGACGAAACGGCCGCGGAAGCTGCTCCTCCACAAGAAGGAGATCGCCCGGCTCATCAATGCGGTGAACCGCGAGGGCATGACCATCGTCCCGCTCCGCATCCTCTTCAACGAGAAGGGGATGGCGAAGGTCGAGATCGCCCTCGCCAAGGGCAAGAAGCTCCACGACAAACGCGACACCGAAAAGGAGCGCGACTGGGGCCGCGAGAAGGCGCGGCTGATGAAGGATCGGGGGTAGGAGGCGCTCCCTTCCTTCGCCCCGCTTGCGGGGAGAAGGTGGCCCGCAGGGCCGGATGAGGGGGAAGCCGCAGGATCGGGCGTGTGAGGCAAGAGCCCCTCACCCCAAGCCCTCTCCCCGCTTCGCGGGGCGAGGGAGTCCGCTGCCGAACTAGCCGTCCAGATGCCGCCGGATGTTCCCCACCACCGCCTCGAACATGGCGGTCGTCAGGCGCCCGGTATTCGTGTTGAGCCGGGAGCAATGAAAACTGTCGAAGACCGTCACCAGCGGGCCGATGCGGTGCTCGGCGCCGTGGGCGAATTTGAACTCGGCGCGCGGGACGTTGAGGGCCGCCAGCGTGTTGTCGTGGGCGATCGCGCCGAGGGTCAGGATCGCCGACAGACGGGGCATCGCTTCGATCGTTGCCACGAGGAAGCGCCGGCAGGTGCGCGCTTCCTCCGGCGCCGGCTTGTTCTCGGGCGGAACGCAGCGGACCGCGTTGGTGATGGCCGCATCGACCAGCGTCAGCCCGTCGTCCGGGCGTGCCTGGAACACACCGGTGGCGAAGCCGAACTTCAGGAGCGTCGCGTAAAGAAGCTCGCCGGCGTAGTCGCCGGTGAACGGGCGGCCAGTGCGGTTGGCGCCGCGGAGGCCGGGAGCGAGGCCGACCACGAGGAGGCGGGCGTCGTTGTTGCCGAAGGTGGGTACCGGGGCGTTGTGCCAGGTCGGCTCCTTCCGCCGCTGCTCAAGGCGGAAGTCGACGAGGCGGGGGCAGAGCGGGCAGTCGCGGTCCGGCTCGGGCGCCGTCAGGGGAAGGTCCAACATGCGACGGGTTCTACTCGAACTCGTCGACGAATGGCTCCCTCTGCGCAGTGCGCTCGGCGTGGCGGGCGGCACGCTCGCCGGGATCGCGGCCGATCTGCGGCTGAAGGCTGAGAAGGTCGATGAAGGCGTCGGCCTGGCGCCGGAGCTCGTCGGCGATCATCGGCGGCTGGGTCGAGAGCGTCGAGACGACGCTGACCTTGCGGCCCTTCCGCTGCACGGCCTCGACCAGTGAGCGGAAGTCGCCGTCGCCCGAGAACAACACGATGTGATCGATCGATTCGGCGAGCTCCATCACGTTGACCGCGAGCTCCATGTCCATGTTGCCCTTGACCTTGCGGCGCCCGCTCTGGTCGACGAACTCCTTGGTCGGCTTGGTCACGACCGTGTAGCCATTGTAGTCCAGCCAGTCGATCAGCGGCCGGATCGAGCTGTACTCCTGGTCTTCGGCGAGCGCCGTATAGTAATAGGCGCGCAGGAGATAGCTCTTTTCCTGGAAATGCGCCAGGAGACGCTTGTAATCGATGTCGAAGCCAAGGGCCTTGGCAGTTGCGTAAAGGTTGGCGCCATCAATGAACAACGCTACTTTCTCTCTGGGATCGAACATGACAAATACTCTTTCGAAAATCACTGTCGGTCTTACCCCGCCGGCGGCAATTTCCGGACGGGCCGACCACGCCAGCGTCAATGCCGGAGCGGCCAAAACGGTTGCAAAGGTGCGTCGCCGGACGAACCCCGAAACAGGCGAGAATGGCAGGGACTTTGCTGCGGAAATATGACCGGCCCGGCCCGCGGTCCGGTGCCGCGCTTGCATTTGCCCCCCGCGATCCCCTAATGATCGCCGTTCACCGACATTCCAGGAGTACTCATGGCCCGCGTCACCGTTGAAGACTGCGTGGACAAGGTTCCGAACCGCTTCAATCTGGTCCTCCTCTCCGCCCACCGCGCGCGGATGATCGCCGCCGGCTCGCCGCTGACGCTGCCGCGGGACAACGACAAGAACCCGGTCATCGCCCTCCGCGAGATCGCCGAGCCGACGGTGTCGCCGGGCGACCTCCGCGAGGACCTCATCCATTCGCTGCAGAAGCATGTCGAGGTCGACGAGCCGGAGGTCGATACCGTCCCGATGCTGACGGCGGATGCCGAAGACCGTCCGGCGGCGAGCAAGGAGGACGACACTTCGGTCTCGTTCGACCGCATGTCCGAGGAAGAGCTGCTCCGCGGCCTCGAGAGCATCCTGCCGCCGGACAAGACCGAGGAATTCTGATCCTCGTCTTTCGATAGGACCGGCGTCCTTTTCCTCTCCTTGGCAATCGCTCATGCTAGACTGGCGCGCTGCGGCGGGTGCCGCGGCGCTGGGAGGCGTGCCGGCACGCCGGGTTCGTGATGCGTCAGTACGAGTTGGTGGAGAGGGTCACCCGCTACAATCCGGGTGCTGACGAGGGCCTCCTCAACAAGGCGTATGTCTACGCCATGCAGAAGCATGGCGCGCAGCTTCGCGCCAATGGCGACCCGTTCTTCTCCCATCCGCTCGAAGTCGCGGCGATCCTGACGGATCTGAAGCTCGACGACGCGACCATCGCGGTCGCGCTCCTCCACGACACGATCGAGGACACCGACGCCACCCGCGCCGAGATCGACGCGCTATTCGGCGAGGACATCGGCCGCCTCGTCGAGGGCCTCACCAAGATCAAGAAGCTCGACCTCGTCTCCAAGAAGGCGGCGCAGGCCGAGAACCTCCGCAAGCTCCTGCTCGCGATCTCGGCCGACATCCGCGTGCTCCTCGTGAAGCTCGCCGACCGTCTGCACAACATGCGGACGCTCCACTTCATGCCGCCGGAGAAGCGCGGGCCGATCGCCGAGGAGACCCTCGAGATCTATGCGCCGCTCGCCGGCCGCATGGGCATGCAGGACATGCGCGAGGAACTCGAGGACATCGCCTTCAAGACGGTGAACCTCGAAGCCTACGAGACCATCCTGGCCCGCCTCGCGGACCTGAGCCTCCGCCGCAAGGGCCTGATCGAGACCATCGAGAGCGAGCTCGGCAAGCGTTTCGCCGAGCAGGGCATCAACGCCAAGGTCGTCGGGCGGCGGAAGCGGCCCTATTCGATCTTCCGCAAGATGGAGCGGAAGGCGGTCAATTTCGAGCAGCTCTCCGACATCTTCGGCTTCCGGGTCATCGTCCCGACGCCCGCGGACTGCTACGGCGCGGTCGGCGTCATCCACACCACCTGGCCGATGGTCCCGGGGCGGTTCAAGGACTACATCTCGACCCCCAAGCAGAACGACTACCGCTCGATCCACACCACGGTCATCGGACCGCAGCACCAGCGCGTTGAGCTCCAGATCCGCACCGAGGCGATGCACCGCGTGGCGGAGTTCGGCATCGCCGCGCACGCCCTCTACAAGGACGGCATCGCGCCGGCGGGCGCCCATAAGGAAGCGCCCAAGGCCAACGGCAATGACAGCGGCAGGCTGCGCGGCTTCGCCGACGAGGTGCAGGCCTATGAATGGCTGCGCCGCACCATCCAGATGCTCGCCGAAGGCGACACGCCGGAGGAGTTCCTCGAGCACACCAAGCTCGAGCTGTTCCAGGACCAGGTGTTCTGCTTCACGCCGAAGGGCCGGCTGATCGCGCTGCCGCGGAAGGCGACGCCGATCGACTTCGCCTATGCGGTCCATACCAGCGTCGGCAATACGGCGGTCGGCTGCCGGATCAATGGCCGGCTGATGCCGATCACGACCGAACTCCAGAACGGCGACGAGGTCGAGATCGTACGCTCCGACACCGGGTCGCCGCCGGCGGCATGGGAGAACATCGCCATTACCGGCAAGGCGCGCTCGGCGATCCGGCGCGCAAGCCGCGCTGCGGTGCGGAAACAATATGCCGGCCTCGGCCGCCACATCCTCGAACGTGCCTTCGCGAAAGCCGAGCGGCCGCTCGAGGAGCCGATGCTGAAGGCCGCGCTGCCGCGGCTCGCCCAGACCGACCTCGAGGACATGCTGGCCGCCGTCGGCCGCGGCGAGATCCCGGCCGGCAACGTCATCCGCGCCGTCTATCCCGACCACAAGGAGACGGCCCAAAAGTCCGGTCCGGCCCGCCGCGGGCGGCGGAAGGCGGAGGCGTCGCTGCCGATCCGCGGGATCGAGGGCGACGTCGCGATCCACTATGCGCCCGAGGGCGGCGCCGTCCCCGGCGACCGCATCATCGGCATCCTCACGCCCGGCGAGGGGGTGACGATCTACCCGATCCAGTCGCCGGCGCTGAAGGCGTTCGACGAGTTCCCCGAGCGCTGGGTCGACGTGCGCTGGGATGTCGACCAGGACAGCGGCCTGTTCTTCCCGGCGCGCATCGCGGTGACGGCGCTGAACGAGCCCGGCTCGCTCGCCCAGGTCGCGCAGGTGATCGCCGCGGCCGACGCCAATATCTCGAACCTGAAGATCACCAACAACGCCTCCGACTTCTCGGAGATGACGATCGACCTCGAAGTGTCGAGCCTCAAGCATCTCACGCGCGTCATCCGCGGGCTGCGGGCGCAGCAGGTGGTGAGCGCCGCCGAGCGGGTCAACGGGTAGGGGGCAGCCGCTCGGCTGTCTCGGGGGTACCCCCTAGTCGCCGTCCTCATGCTCCATCGCGAGCTGCGACTTGAGCTTGTAGTGGTCGATGTCGAATTCGGTGGTGTCTACGACCGCCGCGCGGACCCGCGGTCCAACGCGCGTCCGCTCCTCGTCGATCTCGAACTTCTGGAAGCCCGCTGCCGCGGCGTCGGCGAACAGCTTGTCCGTCAGCCGCTCCGCCCGCGCGTCCTTGGTCTCGATGTCGGTGTTGCTGTGCGGGTTGACGTTCTCCTCGATCCAGGTGTCGACCCAGTTCTGGAATCGCTTACTCATGACTGCATCTCCTCCGTCGCATTCCGGGCCGGTTTCCCGTCCCGGAACTCAACGCGAGACTACGCCCGGAGGTCCAGTGGCGCACCCTTTATGATCGACTCTCCTGGAAACTCCGAAGGCCAAGATCGCGGCGCTGGTTGAGTGTCGGACGGCAAGCGCGGCCGAGCCTTCCGGTGGACGGCCTTTGGGAACGGCGGAGCCAGATGGCTGCCCCGCGAGCGACCTTCTGGCGTGGGGATCGGGCCGAGCGTACAAGGCGGCCCGCGACCCCGTCTAAAACAGAGGTGAGCCGATGCGCCTTCCTCCGTCCCTTCGCCTCGGCGTCAACATCGACCATGTCGCCACGATCCGGAACGCCCGTGGCGGCGATCATCCCGATCCGCTGCGGGCGGCCGAGATCGCGGTCCGCGCCGGCGCCGACGGGATTACGGCCCATCTCAGGGAGGACCGGCGCCACATCTCGGACCGCGACATCGAGCGGCTGTCGCGGGAAATCCCGCTGCCGCTGAATCTTGAGATGGCGGCGACCCGCGAGATGGCGGAGATCGCGCTGCGGCATCGGCCGCATGCGGCGTGCATCGTGCCGGAGCGGCGCGAGGAGCGGACCACCGAAGGCGGCCTCGACGTCGCCGGCGGCAAGGCCCATATCGCGCCGATCGTCGCCGCGCTCCGCGAGGCCGGCGTCCGCGTTTCCCTCTTCATCGAGCCGGAACGGCGGCAGCTCGAGGCGGCGAAGGAGGTCGGCGCCCCGGTCGTGGAGCTCCACACCGGCACCTATTGCGAGGCCTGGTTCCACGACCGCGACCGTTTCGCGGCGGAAACGCAGCGGATCGAAATCGCGGCCCGCGAGGGCGCCGCGCTCGGCCTCGAGATCCACGCCGGCCACGGCCTCACCTATGACACCGTCGCGCCCATCGCCCGGCTGCCGCAGATCGTGGAGCTCAATATCGGGCACTTCCTCGTCGGCGAGGCGATCTTCATCGGGCTCGAGGAAAGCATCCGGACGATGCGCCGGCTGATGGACGATGCCCGGGCCGAAGCGAGCGGGACGAAGGTCCTGTGATCATCGGCCTCGGCAGCGATCTCATCGACATCAGGCGCATCGAGAAGACGATCGAAAAGTACGGCGAGCGCTTCCTCGACCGCGTCTACACGCCGATCGAGCGGCGGAAGTCGGACCGCCGCAAGCAGCGCGCGGCGTCCTACGCGAAGCGCTTCGCCGCGAAGGAAGCGTGCGCCAAGGCGCTCGGCACCGGGCTCTCGCGCGGCGTGTTCTGGCGCGACATGGGCGTCGTGAACCTTCCGTCGGGGCAGCCGACCATGGCGCTGACCGGCGGGGCCGCCCGGCGGCTCCAGCAGCTCATGCCGCCCGGCCATACGCCGCGGGTCCACCTGACCATCACCGACGACTTTCCCCTCGCTCAGGCCTTCGTGATCATCGAAGCCCTGCCGCAGCCGCCAGCGCCGTAAATCCGCCCTATCGGAATGCGCGTTGCACGACCCAATATGAGGGGCTATCACCGACCCGGCCTCCGGGTTCAGCCCCGCAGGATGGAGTGAACGAGATGACGGTGGCCGAGGATAAGCCGAAGCCTAAAGAAAAGGCGAGCGGCGGTCTCTGGGACACGTTCAAGATCGTCATCCAGGCGCTGATCCTGGCGCTCCTGGTCCGGACCTTCCTCTTCCAGCCCTTCTCGATTCCCTCGGGCTCGATGGAAGATACGCTGCTGGTCGGCGACTTCCTCTTCGTCTCCAAATACTCCTACGGCTACAGCCGCTATTCCTTCCCGTTCTCGCCCGACCTCTTCGAGGGCCGCTTCTGGTCGGCGGAGCCCGAGCGCGGCGACGTGATCGTCTTCAAGACGCCCCGCGACAACGCCACCGACTTCATCAAGCGCGTGGTGGGCCTTCCGGGCGACCGGATCCAGATGATCAACGGCGTCCTCAACATCAATGGCGAGCCGGTCCAGCTCGAGGAGCTCGGCACGACGACCGGCGACCTCGGCCGGACGGTGACCCGCTACCGCGAGACGCTGCCGAACGGCGTCAGCCACGAGATCCTCGACTCCTTCACCAACGGCGCCCTCGACAACACCGACGTCTATGTCGTGCCCGAGGGCCACTACTTCATGATGGGCGACAACCGGGACAATTCGACCGACAGCCGCGTGCCGATCGAGCGCGGCGGCGTCGGCTACGTCCCATTCGAGAACCTGATCGGCCGCGCCGAGATCATCTTCTTCTCGGTCGACGAGGGGGCGCGGGCCTGGGAGTTCTGGCGGTGGCCGTGGACCGTGCGCACCGACCGGCTGTTCCGGACGTTGTGAGCCAATTCCCTGACGGCGCCCTCGAGGCGCTGCAGGATCGGCTCGGCTATCGCTTTGCCGATCCGGGCCACCTGATCGAGGCGCTGACCCACAACAGCGCGGTGGTCGAGTTCGGGCTCGACCGCCACACCAGCTACCAGCGCCTCGAATTCCTCGGCGACCGCGTGCTCGCCCTCGTCGTCGCCGACATGCTGACCCGCAAATTCGAGCGCGCCTCGGAAGGCGAGCTGGCGCGGCGGCTGACCGGTCTCGTCCGCAACGAGACCTGCGCCGACGTCGCGATCGCCCTCGACATCGGCTCCGCCGTGCGTCTTGGCGGCGGCGAGGCGCGGTCCGGCGGGCGCAACAAGGCGGCGATCCTCGGCGACGTCTGCGAGGCGGTGATCGGCGCGGTCTATGTCGATGGCGGCCTCGCACCGGCGCAGGCGCTGGTCGAGCGCCAGTGGCGGCCGCGGATGGAGAACTGGAGCACGCCGCTAAGAGACGCGAAGTCGACGCTGCAGGAATGGGCGCAGGGGCGCGGCCTGCCGCCACCGAGCTACTCGGTGCTCGACCGCTCCGGTCCGCACCACGCGCCACGTTTCGTGGTCGAGGTTGCGCTTCGGGACCTCGACGCGGCGCGCGGGGAGGGGACCTCCAAGCGCGAGGGCGAGCAGAACGCGGCCGCGGAAATGCTGGTCCGCGAGGGCATATGGAAGGCGGAATCCCGGTGACGGACGAAACGGTCGACAACACGCCCATGGACGACACGAGCTGCGGGTTCGTCGCGCTGATCGGCGCCCCGAATGCCGGGAAGTCGACGCTGATCAACCGCCTCGTCGGCACCAAAGTGTCGATCGTCACGCACAAGGTGCAGACGACGCGGTCGATCGTCCGCGGAATCGCCCTGCACGGACCGGCCCAGATCATTTTTGTCGACACGCCCGGCATCTTCCGGCCGAAGCGGCGGCTCGACCGCGCGATGGTCGACACCGCCTGGGGCGGCGCGAAGGACGCCGACGTAGTGGCGCTTTTGATTGACGCCGGCCGGGGCATCTCGGACGAGACGGCGGAGATCCTCGAGAAGCTCGGCGCGGTCGGCCAGCCCAAGGTGCTGATCCTCAACAAGATCGATTCCGTTGAGCGGCCGAAGCTTCTCGAGCTGGCGCAGGCCGCCACGGAGAAGGTCGCCTTCACCGCGACCTACATGATCTCGGCGCTGACCGGCGACGGCTGCGACGACCTCCTCGACGGCCTCGCGGCAGCGATGCCGAAGGGGCCGTGGCTCTACCCCGAGGACCAGGTCTCCGACCTCCCGCTCCGCAACCTTGCGGCCGAGATCACGCGCGAAAAGCTGTTCCTGCGGCTCCATGACGAGCTGCCCTATGCCTCGACCGTCGAGACGACGTCATGGGAAGACCGCCCCGACGGCTCCGCGCGGGTCGAGCAGACGATCTACGTGACCCGCGAGGGCCATCGAAAGATCGTGCTCGGCAAGGGCGGCGCGACCATCAAGGCGATCTCGATGGCGTCACGGCACGAGATCGCGGAAGCGGCGGAAAAGCCCGTGCACCTGTTCCTGTTCGTGAAGGTGCGAGAGAACTGGGGCGACGATCCCGAGCGGTATCGCGAGATGGGGATCGAGTTTCCGAAGGGGTAGGGCAGGAAGGGCCGCCAACCGGCCGCGTGCTCAGAGCGTTGTCGATATTTCTCGCGGAGATGACGTCGAGAAAAGGCTTCGAGGTGTTTTTTCGAGCTCTCCAAGATCGACCGCTAGCTCGAAGCCGGGCCTTGTCAAATTTGGCAGGCGGCGTGGTGCCCGAGGCGGCGTCTCGACCCGTTGCACAAATCATTCATGGACGATCGCCGCTCCAAGTTGGTCAAACAACAGCCGCGATCAGTGGGCGTTCTGCATTGGCGGAAATGTTCTGCCGACCAATCCTGTCGATTAGGTGGAGGCTGACAATTTGTCCTGCGACATGAAGAAGGTCTAAGCGGGAGCTGCCGGCAGAGTGATAATGGCTGCTGTACAAATCTTGGCCGTGATCCTCGCGGCATGCGCCGGCCTGATTTGGCTGGCCGGACGGTACGTTCATCCCGCAGCCTCAATAGTCATAGGAGCAATTGGCATTGCCTTGCTTGGCTACATGGCAATGCAGGATTTCACCGCTTGCGATGCGCAACTAGTTCAGCCTGGCGTTCTGAGTGATAGCACGATGATCTATCCCTGCGACGGTCCGGCTGTTGGGGGATTGCTGTATGCGACTCAATACCTTGTCTTCCCACTGATCGCGTTGTGTCTGATACCAATCACGTACCTAGTCTGGCGCAGCGCGAAGAAACGGCGGTCGGTACGCGTCGTGCGCGACTAGCCGGTGGAGCGGATCGCGGAACGCCGGGGCGCCCCATCCTCCCGAGCTCCCCCCTTGAGGGGGAGCGGGCTTTCGCGAGGCGAAGCCGACGCGAAACCGTGGGGGGTCTCGGCCTAGCCGCTGGCGCAGAGCCAGAGACGAATCACAGACCCCCTCCGAAGCTTGCTCCTTGCAGTCGCAAGCTTCCGCCTCCCCTCAAGGGGGAGGCTCGGGAGTCTGGCGCGCGGGCGGGGCCAGAAAGCGCCGTCACAAACAGCCGTCGCCCCGTCAGCCTCGCGCTGGCGATGGTACAATAGTCGCAATGCAGTGGACTGACGAAGGCATCATCCTCGCGACACGCCGCCATGGCGAATCGAGCCTCATCCTCGAATTGATGACGGCCGCGCATGGCCGGCACCTCGGGCTGGTGCGCGGCGGGCGCTCGCGGCGGCAGCAGCCGTTCCTGCAGCCGGGGAATTCGGTCGACGTGCAGTGGCGGGCGCGGCTCGACGAGCATCTCGGCAATTTCGCCGTCGAGCCGATCGCCGAGCGGGCGAGCCGGCTGATGGAGGGGCCCACCGGCATCTACGGCATCCAGATGCTCGCGACGCTGCTGCGGCTGCTGCCGGAGCGCGACCCGCATCCGGCGCTGTATGCCGCGCTCGGGGCGATCCTCGACGCGCTCGACGGGCCGATGACCGGGGGCGAGCTTCTCGTCCGCTTCGAGCTCGCGGTGCTGAACGAGCTCGGCTTCGGGCTCGACCTCGCATCCTGTGCTGCGACCGGGTCGAACGAGGCGCTGGCCTATGTCTCGCCGAGGACGGGACGGGCGGTGTCGGAGGCGGCGGGCGCGCCGTATCGGACAAAACTGCTGCGACTGCCGGCCTTCCTCACCGGCGATCGCAGCCTCCGTGCGGCCGGTGGCGCCGATCTTCGGGACGCGTTCGCGCTGACGGGGTATTTCCTTGACCGCCACGTGCATGAGCCGCGGGGCATCGAGCCGTCGCCGGCGCGGGAGCGGTTCATCGCGTTGATAAAATAGCGCGGGACTCCTCCCAAAGCCGAAACGGGGGTTCCGGCCTCGGTTGGGCAACTGTGGACGCGTTTCGTTCCTTGCCTCATTGCCGCCGCCGCCCTAATCCCATCGCATGGGAACCGAGCTGATTCCGGGCGGGATCGAGGGGATCGATCTCAAGGCTGCGCTCGAGGAGCGCTACCTCACCTACGCCCTCTCAACCATCACCAACCGCGCGCTGCCGGACGTCCGCGACGGGCTGAAACCGGTGCACCGGCGCATCCTTCATGCGATGCGGCAGCTCCGGCTCGATCCCGGGCAGGCGTTCAAGAAGTCGGCGCGCGTGGTTGGCGACGTCATCGGCAAGTTCCATCCGCACGGCGAGCAGGCGGTGTATGACGCGCTGGTCCGCCTCGCGCAGGATTTCGCCGTCCGCTATCCGCTCGTCGACGGGCAGGGCAATTTCGGCAACATCGACGGCGATAACGCCGCCGCCATGCGCTACACCGAGGCGCGGATGACCGAGGTCGCGCGCCTCCTCCTCGAAGGCATCGACGAGGACGCGGTCGATTTCCGCGATACCTATGACGGGACCGAGCAGGAGCCGCTGGTGCTCCCCGCGGCGTTTCCGAACCTCCTCGCCAACGGGTCGGCCGGCATCGCCGTCGGCATGGCGACGTCGATCCCGCCGCACAACGCCGCCGAGCTCTGCGACGCCGCGCTCCACCTCATCAAGCACCCGAACGCATCGCTCGAGAAGATCGTCGAGCTGGTGCCGGGGCCGGATTTCCCGACCGGCGGGATCATCGTCGAGGACCCGGCGTCGATCTTCGAAGCCTACCGCACCGGCCGCGGCGGCTTCCGGGTCCGCGCGCGCTGGCACGTGGAAGAGCAGGGCCGGGGCACCTATGCAATCGTCATTACGGAAATCCCGTACCAGGTGCAGAAATCGCGCCTGATCGAGCGGATCGCGGAGCTCCTCCAGAACAAGCGGCTGCCCCTCCTCGCCGACATCCGTGACGAGTCGACCGACGATGTCCGGGTCGTGCTCGAGCCGCGGGCGCGGACGGTCGACGCGGCGCTGCTGATGGAGTCGCTGTTCAAGCTGACCGATCTCGAGTCCCGCTTCCCGCTCAACATGAACGTGCTGTCGCGCGGCCTCATCCCGAAGGTGATGCCGCTCAATGTCGTGCTGAAGGAGTGGCTCGACCATCGCCGCGTCGTGCTGCTGCGGCGGTCGGAATTCCGGCTCGGCAAGATCAGGGCGCGGCTGGAGCTCCTCGGTGGCTTCCTCATCGCCTATCTCAACCTCGACGAGGTGATCCGCATCATCCGGGAGGAGGACGAGCCCAAGGCCTCGCTCATCGCGGCGTTCGGCCTGACCGAGAATCAGGCCGAAGCGATCCTCAACATGCGGCTCCGCAATCTCCGGAAACTCGAGGAGATGGAGATCCGCACCGAGCACGATGCGCTGGTGGAGGAAGAGGGCCAGATCGAGGCGCTGCTGGCGTCCGAGGATCGCCAGTGGCGGACGATCGAGTGGGAGATCAGGGAGGTCCGCAAAAAGTTCGCGAAGGAGATGGCGCTCGGCCGCCGGCGGACCGATTTCGCGATCGCCCCCGTCCATGCCGATGATGCCATCGAGGCGGCGATGATCGAGCGTGAGCCGGTTACGGTGGTGGTGTCGCGGCTCGGCTGGATCCGCGCGCTGAAGGGCCATCTCGCAGACTATTCGGGGCTGTCCTTCAAGGCCGGGGACGAACTCAAGACGGCGTTCCACGCCGAGACCACCGACAAGCTCCTGGTGTTCTCGACCGCCGGCCGCTTCTACACGCTCGCGGCCGACGGGCTGCCCGGCGGCAAGGGGCAGGGCGAGCCGATCCGGCTGATGGCCGACCTCG
This sequence comes from Bauldia sp., assembly GCA_050184415.1. Taxonomy (GTDB): domain Bacteria; phylum Pseudomonadota; class Alphaproteobacteria; order Rhizobiales; family Kaistiaceae; genus JADLGL01. Next base: position 5,667 of record JBFXAJ010000028.1, on the reverse strand, counting down.
CCGACGGCGAGGACATCGTCGCCGTGTTCGCGCATCGGCCGGAGCGGAAGCTGATCCTCGCTTCGACTGACGGGAGAGGTTTCGTCGTGCCCGAGGCCGAGGTGCTGGCGAACACCCGGAAGGGCAAGCAGGTGATGACGGTGGCAGCGCCGGTCGAGGCGCGCGTTTGTGCGGTCGCCGCCGGCGACATGGTCGCGATCATCGGCGAGAACCGCAAGCTCCTGGTGTTCCCGCTCTCCGAGGTGCCGGAGCTGCCGCGCGGCAAGGGCGTGCGGCTGCAGCGCTACAAGGATGGCGGCGTCGCCGACATCCGCGTGTTCAGTGCGGCGACGGGCCTGACATGGGTCGACAGCTCGGGCCGCACCTTCACCCGCACGATGGCCGAACTGAAAGACTGGGTCGGAGACCGCGCCCAGGCCGGCCGCCTCCCGCCGCCGGGTTTCCCCAGAAGCAACAGTTTTGGGACGCCGCCCTTCGGGTAGTCTGGCCGCCCGCGGTGGTGCGCGGGACCCAGGCGTGGCTGACGCCGGAGCACAGACACCGCCCCGGACTCCCGAGCTCCCCCCTTGAGGGGGAGCGGGTTTCGCGTAGCGAAACCGTGGGGGGGTATCGGGCTCTCCGCGATTCCGGAGCTGGAGGCGAGGCCGCGACCCCCACCGAAGCTTGCTCCTTGCAGTCGCAAGCTTCCGCCCCCCTTCAAGGGGGGCTCGGGAGTGTGGGATGGGGTGGTGCCCTCCATGGTGGCGCGTCGGCGTCATTGGACCGGCACTCCGCCCCGGAACTGCCGGCCCCGCATCGCGTTTGCTGCACACGCAACAAGCGAGGCTGGCGATGAAGGGCATTCTGCTGTGGCTGCTCGGGGTGCCGATCCCGATCATCATCCTGATCTACCTCCTGACCTGACGAGGTCGGCCATGGCACCAACAACCATTGCGGTCGATACTTCCGCTGCGGGCGCCGCCGCAGAGGAGGCGCCGGGTCCGGCGGTGAGCTGGGGCGCGATCTGGGCGGGCGCGGCGACGGCGACCGCGATCTCGCTGATCCTGTTCTTCCTCGGCTCCGGCATCGGCCTGGCGAGCATCTCGCCGTGGCCGCAGGCCGGTGCGTCGGCGACCGCGTTCGGCGTCGGGGCCGCGATCTGGCTGATCGTGATCCAGTGGCTGTCGTCGGGCTTCGGCGGCTACATCGCCGGCCGGCTGCGGACGAAATGGGTCAACGTGAAGACCGACGAGGTGTTCTTCCGCGACACGGCCCATGGCTTCGTCGCTTGGGCGGTGGCGACGCTCATCGTTGCCTCGCTGGTCGTGATCTCGGCCTCGGGCGTGCTCCGCACCGCCACCGAGGCGACGGCGACCGTCGCCGCCGGCGTGGCGCAGGGCGCGGGCGAGGCAGTCGGCGGCGCGGCCGATCCGATGGCCTATTTCACCGATCGGATGTTCCGCTCGCCGACGGCGCCGGTCGACAATGCAGACATCCGCACCGAGACTGCGATGATCCTCGCGCGTGGCGCTGCCGCCGAGACTTTCCCGACCGAGGACCGCGATTATCTCGCGCAACTCGTCGCGACCCAGACCGGCATTCCGGCGGCCGATGCGCAGGCCCGGGTGGATGCGGCGATCGCCGATGCCCAGGCTGCGGAGGCCGAAATCCGCGCTGCCGCCGACGATGCGCGCGAGGCCGCGGCGGGCGTTGCGTTCTACGCCTTCCTGTCAATGCTCATCGGCGCCTTCATCGCCTGTGTCGCCGCCGTCATCGGCGGGCGCCAGCGCGACGACCAACGCATTATCGTCCGGTGAGCTACGCCTGGCGGCGCTCCGGCAAGGGGTGCCGCTGGCTCCAAGCCTCGAAGGCGGTGATGACGGGCTGCAGCGCCTTGCCCGCCTCGGTCAGCTCGTAGAGCGTCCGCGGCGGCATGACCGACTGCACCGTCTTCTTGACGAGGCCAACCTGCTCCATCGTGGCGAGGCGCTGGGTCAGGGTCGCGGGATTCACCGAGCCCGCGGCGCGACCGATCTCGTTGAAGCCCTCGGGCGCCTTGAGAAGCACATAGACGATCGCAAGCGCCCACTTCTCCTGAAGCACGGCGAACGCCGAGTTCAGGCGCTGGGGCACCACGCACGGGTCGTGCTCGGCCTTCGGGTCCGTCTTTCTCTCCATCACGTGAATATAGCGATGCCGACGGCCGTTCGCTAATTGCTTGACTCTTTATAGCGCTATGCGCTCTAGTCCGCTATATATTCCGTATCGCTATGGCGAGCGCATGCGAAGCGCCTGCCAGCGTTTTTCGGCCGCGAGCGGCGGCCCCTGACTGCAAGGACCTGACATGAGCAAGATCGGCATCATCATCAGCAGCACCCGCGCGAATCGGTTCGCGGATCACCCGGCGAAATGGATTCATGAACTCGCGGCGCAGCGAAGCAATCTCGAACTCGAGGTCCTCGACCTCCGCGACTATCCGATGCCGTTCTTCGAGGAGGTCGCCTCGCCGCTTTGGGCCCCGTCGAAGAACGAAGTCGCGCTCCGCTGGCAGAAGAAGATCGAGGAGAAGGACGGCTACATCGTCGTCACCGCCGAATATAATCGCGGTCCGACCGCGGCGATCAAGAACGCCTTCGACTACGCCTACCCGCAGTGGAACAAGAAGCCGATCGCCTTCGTCGGCTATGGCGCGACCGGGGGCGCCCGCGCGGTCGAGCAGCTCCGCACCCAGGCGATCGAGCTCCAGATGGCCCCGATCCGGCACGGCGTCCACATCCAGTGGGCGGTCATGGAGCCGGTGATGCAGGGTAAGCAGACGCTGGCCGATTTCCCGTTCCTCACCCAGACCGGCAACGACATGCTCGACATGTTCGAGTGGTGGGTGAACGCGCTCAAGGCCGCGCGCAGCGCTGACCAGGCGCAGAAGGCCGCGGCCTAGGCCGAGGCGCTCCCCTCCACGGCGGGACCGCGTCCTCTCCTTGAGGGGAAGCAGGTTTCGCGAGGCGAAGCCGACGCGAAACCGTGGGGGGCGGCCTTTCGGCCCGATCCGCGCCAGAGGTCAGGCACCGCCCCCCCCTCCGCCTCATGCCATGTGTTCACCATGTCTCCGAACACGCGTTCACCATCTCCCCGGTCTGTGCACTATCGAGGGAGAGGCTCGGGAGTCTGACGTTCGGCCGGAGTAGGACCGTTCCTTGCCACGCGGCTCGGTCACGCCGCGTCCGGCTCAACCTTGGCGAACGCCACAGCGGCGGGCCTGTTGGCACCCTGTCGTGGGTCTGCCATTGAAGCGGCAGCGACGCCCCTGTTGACCGGGACCCGGAAAAGGTCCGGGCCGTTCCGCGTTGGCGCTTCCGCGTTTGGTGCCCTAAGCATAGTCTGGAGCGGGGGCGCACGGACGCTTTCGCGCGTTCCGGACATGGTCGTGAAAGGGGCTGAGATGCGTGGCTTGATGTTTGGCGCGGCGTTCGTCGGCGCGGCGGCGGTTGCGATGCCTGCGCTGGCGCAGGAGGTGACGAACGAGGAGGCCGAGGCCGCGATCATGGCGTGGCTCGAGGCGATCATGGCCGGACCCGCGGCGCTCGAGACGGTGCTTGCACCGGAATTCCAGATCCAGCGCTTCGACGGCACCGGCTTCGACCGCGCCGGCTATATCGGCGGCGGGGCGGCCACGATCACCGAGATCCTCGGCATCCACGATCTCAACATATCCACGCACGAGGATCTCCTCGTGACGCGCTACGTCCTCGATCTCGCCGAGACCATCGGCGGCGTTGCCGTCGAGCGCCAGGCGCCGCGCCTCACCGTGTTCCGCCGGGACGGCGACGCCTGGCTCGTCGTCGCGCACGCCAACTTCGCCCGCCTCGAGCAGTAGGCGGCTAGCAGTCCACCCGTTCCCAGCCGCGGGGGCCGAGACGCTCCTGCGGCTTGAAGCGCGTCTTGTAGTGCATCTTCGGCGAGCCCTCGACCCAATAGCCGAGATAAACGTAGGGGAGGCCGCGCTTCCGCGCCCGGCGGATATGGTCGAGGATCATGAAGGTGCCGAGGCTGCGCTCGGTGTAGCCGGGATCGTAGAACGAATAGACCATCGAGAGTCCGTCGCTGAGGATGTCCGTCAGCGCGGCGGCGATCACCGGGCCTTCGCCGCGGCCGGTGATGCCCGAATCAGGCCCGCGGAAGCGGTATTCGATCATCATGGTTTCGACATGGGTGTCCTCGACCATCATCGCATAGTCGAGCACCGTCATATCGGCCATCCCGCCATGGGCATGGCGGGCGTCGAGATAGCGGCGGAACAGCGAGTACTGCTCGGCCGAGGGGCTCGGCGCGATCTCGGTGCCGACGAGGTCCTGGTTCGCCGCAAGGGTGCGGCCAAGGCTGTTGCGGGCGCTGAAGGCGTCGACCAGCACGCGCACCGACACGCAGGAGCGGCAGCCTTCGCAGGCCGGCCGGTAGGCGATGTTCTGGCTGCGCCGGAAGCCGCCCTGGGTCAGGATGTCGTTCAGCGCCGGCGCGCGCTCGCCGACGAGATGCGTGAAGACCTTCCGTTCCTGCTGGCCGGGCAGGTACGGGCAGGGCGACGGCGCGGTGAGATAGAACTGCGGGGTGTCGGTCGAGTGCTTTGTCATCGGGCGCCGGAGAGACCGACGGTCGGTACGTGGTTACGATAATCCCGAATGGCCTTCCGATGGAACGCCCTTCTTGGGGCACGGGCGGCGACGGGGCTAGCGGCGGAGGCGCGCCGCGGCAAACGGCGCGAAATAGGTGAGGATGCCGTCCGCTCCGGCGCGCCGGAAGGCCAGGAGGCTCTCCATCATCGCGCGGTCGCCGTCGATCCAGCCGTTCTGGGCGGCGGCGCGAATCATCGCGTACTCGCCGGACACCTGGTAGGCGAAGGTCGGCACCGCGAAGGTGTCCTTCACGCGCCGCACGATGTCGAGATAGGGCATGCCCGGCTTCACCATCACCATGTCCGCACCCTCGGCGATGTCGAGCTCGGTCTCGCGGATCGCCTCGTCGGTGTTGGCCGGGTCCATCTGATAGGTCCGCTTGTCCCCGCGGAGCGTCGTCGAGGTGCCGATCGCGTCGCGGAACGGGCCGTAGAAGGCCGAGGCGTATTTCGCTGAATAGGCGAGGATCTGCGTGTTCTGGAAGCCGCCACGGTCGAGCGCACGGCGGATGGCGCCGATGCGGCCGTCCATCATGTCCGAGGGCGCGATGATGTCCGATCCGGCTTCCGCCTGGAGCACGGCCTGGACGGCGAGCACCTGGACGGTCCCGTCATTGACGATCTCGTCGCCGGCGAGGAGGCCGTCATGGCCGTGGCTGGTGTAAGGGTCGAGGGCGACGTCGGTGATGATCCCGACCTCCGGCACCGCCGTCTTGATGGCGCGGCAGGCGGTGCAGACGAGGTTGTTCGGGTTGACCGCTTCCGAAGCGGCCTCGTCGCGGCGCTCGGCCAGGACGTAGGGGAAGAGCGCGATCGCCGGGATGCCCAGCTTCGCCGCCTGCTCCGCTGCTTTCACGGCCTCGTCCACCGACAGGCGCTCGACGCCCGGCATCGACGCCACCGGCTCGCGGCGCCGCTCGCCGTCGACGATGAAGATCGGCCAGATGTGGTCGTCCACCGACAGGGTTGTCTCGCGCACCAGCCGGCGCGACCAGTCGAAGCGGCGGTTCCGGCGCATG
>JBFXAJ010000027.1:0-40529 GCA_050184415.1 Bauldia sp. | reverse complement strand
ATCGGCCGGGCCGATGGGGTCTGCAAGACCTGCGGGACGCTTCTCACCGATCGGCGAAGCGCCGCCATCCGCTTCGACGTCGTGCCCCGTGCGACCCGCGACCGCTACGCCGTCGGCGCGATTGCGGGACGCATCCGCCCGGTCCCGAAGGAGGCGGCCGCTCCGATCCGGGACACGCCGCCGGTCCCGACCTCCGTCCCCAGGATACGGCCGCCGCCACCGCCCCCGCCGGAACCGGCGCCGGCCTATTGCTGGCACTGCGGGCTGCCGCTGTTCGAAGAACACGAGCGCTGTCCGCGCTGTGACGTCCGGCTCGAAGTGCCGGACACAGCATCGGCGAATTTCAGCCCACTCACCGGCATCCCTCGGCTGACGGAAGCGACGGCCGATCCCGGGACCGCGCCAGGCACCGCGCCGCCCATCGAACCGGAAACGCCACCCGAGCCCGCCCCGACACTTGCGACGCGTGGGGGGCGAAACCTCATCGCCCGGCACTGGCGCGGCGAGCTGCCGCTCGGCGTCAGCGTCTGGGTGTTCGGGGTCCTCATCAATATCGCCCTCTATTTCGCCGCGCCCTTCGTCATCGATACGCTGCCGCCCCCGACCACTCCGCTCGTCGTCTTCCTGTGGACCGTCGTCGCCTGGGTCGCGATTACCGCAGTCTCCATCTGGCAGGCGGTCGGAATCGCGCGCTCGGCCTCCCGGCGCCGGCGGGAGCGCTGGCAGCGCGGCCTCGGCGCCGGCTGGGCGATCGCGGCGCGGGTGTGGGCCGGCCTGATCGTCCTCGAGATCATCGTAGCGATCATCGTCGAGGGCTCGTGGCAGGGATGGACTGCCGTCGAGATCGCCTTCCTCGGCGATCCCGACATCCCCCCGGCGACCGTGTCGATCGACGCCGAAAACCGCGCGATCATCATCGAAGGCGGCATCAAGTTCGGCCTTGCGGAAGCCCTCGAGACGGCGCTCGCGGAAGCGCCGGAAACCGAGGTGCTTGTGCTGGCGAGCCCGGGCGGGCGGGTTGGCGCGGCAGGCGCCGCGATGGACGTCATCCGCGCCCATGGCCTCTCCACCTATACCAACGCGGATTGCGCCTCGGCCTGCACCCTCCTCTTCGCCGCCGGCCGCGAGCGGGTGATCGGACCGGACGGCCGCCTCGGCTATCATGCCGCCTCGTCCGGCTACCGGTTCGACCCCCAGATCGCGGACGACCCCTACTATGAGCGTCTCCTTCGCGACGCCGGGATCGACGCCGATTTCGTGGAGCGGGCGACCGCCTCGATCCGGTTCACGGTCCCCGACGTCGAGGACCTCTTCAGGATCGGCGCGATCACGGCGGAGGAGCAGCGGCCGCGGCTCTATCTCGGCACCCTATGGAGGCGCCTCTGACGACGCTCCACTGCTGGCATTGCGGCGCCACGATCGGCCAGGCGACGGTGCGCTGCGACCGCTGCGGCACCGACCTCCTCGACCGCGGCGCGGCGGACCTTCGCCAGGTCCGCTACGCCGTCGTCGGGGGCGCGCTCCTCAGCGCGGCACGGCCGCGGTTCCGCTCGATGCGAGAGATTGCGCAGATGCCGGCGCGCGGCAACTTCATCGGGCGGCAGTGGCGCGGCGAGCTCGCCCTCGACGTCAGCTTCTGGATGGTGACGGTTCTCGGCGCGCTCGCCATCCTGTCGCTGCCGGTCGCCGTCGCCACCGCCATCGTCGGCCTCAACGAGGCCAGCTCGATCTTCGATCTTGTCGAAGCGCGGAATGCCGCCGTCATGGGCGGCACGATCGCCCTCGGCCCGATCGGCATATGGCAGGTCGTCGGGACGTGGCGCGCGGCGTCGCGATGGGTCCGCTACAGCCCGCGCCCGGCCTGGGGCAACGCCGCGCGGGTGATGCTGATCGTCTATGGCCTCGGCTGCTTCGCGCTGTGCGGCATGTCGCTCTACCTCATCGCGTCATGAAGGCGCGAACGCCGGCATCGGCGCGTGGAATGCAAGGCGTCAGCCGAGGCCGGCTGCTGGCCCTCGGGCTTGTCGCCGCTCTTGTCATCACCGCCGCCGGGATTTTGGTGTTCCAATCGGTCGCGGCGGGCAATCCGTTCCTGGAGCGGATGGAGACGATCGCAGCCGAAACCTTCTCGCCCGTCGTGCCGTTCGACCGGCTCGCCGGCTACACCGTCGACGACCTCTGCATCGTCCCCGCCGGCGCCGATCCGCGGGCCATCGCGACCGCCGGCGGCATGCCGGCCTCAGCGCTTTTCAACATCGCGGTGGCCGATGGCGAGGTCGGTTTCCTGATGCACGGCGAAGGGCAGACCACCTTCGGCGCCATCCCGGCGTCGGCATGGACCGACGACGACGCCCTGTCGCGCTGCGTTGCCGGTGGCGGATTTGCTGTTGCCTTCAGTGCGGTCGAGCCGCTGCGGGGCGGCCGGCTCGTCGCGCCTCGGCCAAGCCAGGCGCCCGCGGGCGTCGAAGCGCTTCCGCTACCGCCGGTCCCGCGGTGATCCCCGAGCTAGTGCAGCCGCGCTTCGCCCTGCTCCGGCGGCGGGACGACCCGCTCCTCGGCGGCGACCCAGAACGACCGGATATCCTTCGGGAGGGCATCCTGGACCTTCGCGATCTGTCCGCGCGGGACGTGGCGCGACAAGGTCGTCATCACCGCGCGGACCGCGGCGTCCGGATTGACCGGACGGACGTCCGACAGCCAGCGTGCCACGCCTTCCAGGAATCGCTCGAGGTCCTCGTCGCTCGGCTGTGCCGACGGCTCGTACTGATCGTAGTAGGTGCCGCGGACAAGAAGCGGAAGCTCGGCGGACAAATGGGCGGCAAGCTCGACCGGAATCCGGTCGCGAAGCCGGCGGATGACGATCGCGAGCACTTTCCAAGCAAGCTGCCGGTCGGGACCGATCTCCTCCATGATCTCGTTGAGCCAGATGTTGGTCGTCTGAAGCGTCTTGTCGAAGACGTCGAGGCCGGTGGCGCTCATGGCATGGCCCTCGCCGCCGCGCCCGGGGGGCGGCATTCCCGCAGCCCCCATCGGATCAACGGGGATTGCCGGCACGGGTTCCGGGGTGCGCGCCCCGCTGTGTCCTCAGCTGCCGTAGGCCGCGAGGAACTCCGCGCTGGGCGGGATGGGCTTGATGACGTCGATCATCACGCCGTTCGGATCGGCGGTGATGAAGTGACGCTGTCCGAACGGCTCGTCGCGGAGCGCGAGGAGGATCGGCAAGCCGGCCGCCATGGCAGCTTGATAGAGCGGGTCGACGTCGGCGACCTCGACATTGATGAGGAGCCCCGACGCCTGCGCACCGCGCTGCGCGGCCGGGATCGTCTCATGCGCCCCATCGAGGATCGCGATCTCCACCCGGTCGTCGTCGGCATGCTTGAGGTGCACATACCAGTCGGCGGTGAAGACGGCGCGGAACCCGAAATGCTCCTCATAGAACCGCGCCGTCCGCGGAACGTCGGCCGCCATCAGCACGGGATAATAGCCGGTGATCTCCATCCGGACGTTTCCTTTGCCATCGAGAAAACATACACTCTGTACGTATTCATTTAACATACAGGCTGCATGTATGCAACAGCGCCGCTCCAACACCGATCGCTCGGCAATGACCCGCGCCGCGCTGATCGCCGCCGGCCGGGCGCTGTTCATCGAGAAAGGCTTCGCCGAGACCGGTACGCCGGAACTGGTCGCGACCGCCGGCGTAACGCGCGGCGCGCTCTATCATCACTTCGCCGACAAGGCCGCGCTGTTCCTCGCCGTCGTCGAGGCGGAGGCCCGGGCGGTGGCGGACGAGATCGAGGCGGCCGCGCCGCGGACCCTGTCGCCACGCGCGGCGCTCACCGCGGGCGGGCGGGCCTTTCTCGACGCGATGGCGCTGCCGGGACGGACCCGGCTCCTCCTCATCGAGGCGCCGGCGGTCCTCGACATCGCGACGCTCGGCCGGATCGACCGCGAGCATGGCGGCCGCACGCTCGCCGAGGGCCTCCGCGCCGCGATGGGAAACGACGCCTACGTCCTGACCCTCCTTCCGCTCGCCGACCTCCTATCGGCCGCCTACGACCGGGCCGCTCTCGCAATCGCCGATGGCGCGGCTCGCGCGCCCTACGAGAACGCGCTCGAGGCACTCATCTCGGGGATCGTGGGGGAGTGACGGGAATGATGGATGGTGAGTGGTGAGTGGGCGTTCCACAGACTACTCACTTCGCCAATGCCGGCGCATCCGCCACTTCTGGACCGCAAGGATCACCCACAGCACGAGCTGCACCGCGGACATCACGGTCGCCCACCACAGGTCGAGAGCCGCGAAGGCAACCACGAACGCCGCCATGCCGAGGGCGGTGACGGCCGACGTCGACAGCGGAGGCTTGTGGTGATGGAGCAGCGCCGGCAGGAGCCCGAGGGCGAGCATCGCCTGTGCCGATCCGATGAGGATGTCCTGCCAGATCATGCCGCCGCGTAGCACGCGGACGCCGGCATCGGCACTTGGTTTCGGCCGCTGCCCGGACTAACGCACAGTCATTCCGGCGCCTTGCGGTCCGGCTCGCCGTCGCCGCCATCGGCGGGCGGCGGCTGATCGCCCGCGAAGTCGTCGTCGAGATCGAACGCGGAGCGATGGACCTCCTCGTCATGGCCGCTCCGGTTGCCCCAGAAGATCAGCGCCATCAGGCCGGCGCCGATGGCGATGGCGACGATGATTCCGACGATCATGAACACCCAGGTCGAGGCCGGCATGTCCCACGTGCCGCCGGCCGCGAGCGTCGACACCGCCCACCAGATCGTCGCCCCGAGCATGACGGCGAGGGCGATGATGAGCGCAATGACGGATGGCTTCATCGTCGGTTCCCCCGATCAGGACGCGGCCGATCGTGACCGCGGAAGCCCCCTAGGCCAACGGGCCGCGTTCGGAACCTGGTTCCTGACGGCTCGGTCTCGGGCATGCTCGCCCCCCGCTAGGTATGTTGCGGTGGTTCGTTCTGAGTTGGCGAAGCGCTCCAACCGCCCGCCCCCTCCGTCGTCATCCCAGCGACGAGGTTGAGAGGCAGGATGACACAATGTCCGTGCTGGCTGCCGTCGGCGCCCTGAGTCGCCCCCGTAGCAGCCCCGACCAAGGAGCCGTGGCGGTCCGCCTCCCCGATCAGGAATGGTGCTCCGGATAGAGCCGCAGCCCGAGAAGCTCGGCGGTCGTCTTCGACAGGCGAAGGCCGAGGAAGAAGGCGAGGATGAAGTACCAGTAGCGGAGGTTCTCGCTGGCGGCGACGGCGATGATGCCCTGGAACCTCGCGCTCTCCGTCGGCTCGATCGACCGGTCGAGGCCATCGAAATCCGCCGCGACCACGTAGAGGTCGGACCAAAGGCCCGTCGGCGTTCCCCCGGAAGCCAGGATATCGGCGCCCCAGCCGGTCGGGGCCGCGTCCTCGGGTGCGATGCCTTCGAGCGCGGCCTCGAGCTTGATGTCGGGAAGGATCGTCGCCATCCGGTCGCAGGCGCCGGCATAGGGCTCGGGCGCCGGTGCGCCGCCCTCCGCGCTGCGGCCCGCGCAGTCATTGGCGAGAACCGCTTCCACCGCATAGACGAGCGACGAGAACGACGCCTGGCGCTCCGCCCAGCGTGACCAGAGCTCGTTCTCCTCGTCCTTGAGGACGATGTTGGTCAGCGCGACGACGATGGCGACAAAGGTCGCCATCACCCATGGATAGTCGACCGCCTTCCAGCCGGCGAAGCAGTCCGGCGTCAGGTACGCCACGAGGGTGAACGCCGCCAGCGACACCAGGAGGATCAGGAACGCGCCGGGGACAAGGCTCTCGTGCAGCACGGCGCCGATGCCGATCGCGACCAGCGCCGCCGCGATCGCGATCGCGATCACCAGCCGGCGCCGCGCCGGACCAGGATGACGCCGTCCCGCCAGCCAGGATGCCGATCCGTCCGTCACGAAATCTCCCGCCCGTCCCGCGCCGATCCTAGCTCAAGAAAGCCCTCTTGGCGTCCCTGGGGAAGAGGTCGCTTCAACCCGTCATTTCGCCTTGCTATGCGTTTTCGGCAGGATGGGAGGGACCAATGACGATCGCGCGCCTTGCTTCGATGGCTCTCGCCGCAGGCCTTGGCTGGGCGACGCCGTCCCTGGCGCAGCCCGCCACCCTCGATGCCGAAGCCGTGGTCGACTTCTTCATCGACCTCGCCGGCGACGAGGCCGCTCTCCGCGCGACCATGGAGGGCTACTACGGTGCCGTGCCCGACGATGTCTGGGCGGCGATGGTGAAGCACACCGTGCCCCTTCTCGCCGACCCGGCCTACGGGCGGTACATCTTCGCCAACATGGCCGACGCCCTGACGGCCGACACCTCGACCGACGCGCTGATCGAGCTCGCCGGCATGGTCCAGCAGGACGCGGCGGTGCGCGGCGTCCTCCGGCTGTCGCAGAAGAAGCAGGAGCATTTCATTGCCGTCGCCGAGGATCTCCTGGCCTGGATGGGCGCCAACGACCCGGAATCCTGCCGTGAGATGATGATGGGCGTACCCGACCTCGCCGCCGCCGCGCGGCTCGAGTTCCAGTTCCACGTCGACAACGAGCCGGCCTATGTCGACCGCTACTACGCCCTCACCGGCGAAGCGCTGCGTGCGGAGATCCACGACGATCCGCGCCCCCGCGGCATGGGCAGCGGCCCGATCGCCACCGCGGCCATGGCTGCCTATGAAGGGGCGGTCGCCGACGCGATGGCCGCCCTGCCCGCCGACACGATGCTTGCGGCGGCGCTGGGGAGCGATCCGGACGACCCGCGTCTGTTCTGTAATCTTGGCGCGGTGACGTTTTCGGCGCTGTGGACGCTGACGCCCATGGAACGCGGCTACGCCATTCTCGGCTTTCTCGGCCAGATGACCGGACAGGGCGTTCGGTGACCGGACACCAGCGGACGCGGGCTGCCGCTCACGTGCTTTGTGCTCGCCGTCCGATGGCATTCGGACGGCTGCCTAGAATTGCATCTTGACCTAGTATAAGAACGGGGCAGAGCTAGAAAAAGCAGATTGCATGCAATCCGCTTTGGAGGTGCGGTCAATGCCCACCTGTCGAAACGACCGGTCCGTGAGCCGGACGCGGCTCGCGAATCGTCGAGCCGGCGCGAGATTGGCCATCGCCTTGGTGCTGGCGGCGACGCTCGGGACCATAGGCACGGCCAGCGCGCAGACGGTCCTCGGCGCGGCGGTGGACGTCACGCCGCTCGCGGTCGGCAATCTTGGTGGCGCCGAGACCACGATCGTTGCCGGGGCGGAGCTCTATCAGGGCCAACTCCTGACCACGGGACCGCGCGGCGAAATCCAGATCATCTTCACCGATGACACGCGCATGGTCATCGGCCCCAATTCGGCGCTGGTGATCGAGACCTATCTGCTTCGCGGCCAGACGGTGGGCAGCTTTGCCGCCAATGCGCTGGGCGGGACATTCCGGTTCATCACCGGCAACGGCCCCAGCGAGGCCTACACCATCCGGACGCCTACCGGCACGATCGGCATCCGCGGCACCGAGTTCGACTTCAGCGTCGCCCCGGGGAACGGGCAGACCAACGTCCTGCTCTATGACGGGGCGGTGATCCTATGCTCGCTGGCCGGGGTCTGTTTCACGCTCGAGGACCGTTGCTCCCTCGGGATGGTCGGGCCCGACGGGACCGGCGTCCCGGCGCGCGAGAACCAGCGGATACGCCTCGTTCGGGCGACGCTGCCCTATGCACTGACCGAGGAGGGGCTGCTCACGCCGTTCCTCGTTCACGCGCCACGATCCTGTCTGGACGAAGTGCTCACCGAACCCGGCGGAGCGCCGACGACCCGTACGTCGGGAACCCCGCCCGCCGGCCCCGGCGGTCCGCCGCCGCCTCCACCGCCGCCTCCGCCTCCGCCACCACCACCTCCTCCTCCGGTCGATGAGTCGCCGCGCAACAACAACAACGGTCTCGGAAACGGCGGCGAGAGCCCCGACGAGGTCGATGGCGAAGCCGGCAATCCCGGCCAGGGCCGTGGCAACGGCGCCGCCGGCATCGGAAACGGCAATGGCAACGGGAACAATGGAAACGGGAACGGGAACGGCGGCGCCTGACGTCAGCCGTTCCGCCCAGCGCCTGCCGATCCTCTGCGTTCTTCACTGAGGCGCACCCCCGGCGCAGGTTCGCTGCACGACGGTCCGGCCTGACAGACCCCTCTCGTCGACGGTGCTGGTTCCGGGACTCCACGTTCCGGTTCCATGCCCGACACAAGATCGGCGGTGCATCGCCACCACGAACCGGCGCCCGCTGACGCGGTGGGACCCCCCATGCTAAGGGACGCGGGAGGTGTCGTCCCCCGGAGGTCCCCATGCGCCCGACCCGCCGCATCCTTGCCGGCCTTGCCGTCCTTGCCATCGTCGCCACGCCAGCCGCCGCCCAGGACAACGGCGTCGCGGGCGGCCTGTTCGAGGAACTCGCCGGGAACGAAGCGACGGCGCGCACGACGCTGGAAGCATGGTTCGGCACGGTTCCGGCGGAGCACGAGCCGATCTACGTCGCCTATCTCCAGGGGCTTGCCGCCGATCCCGCGGTGGTGACCTACATCGTGGGCCGCACCGGTCAGCCGACGGATCCGTCGACCTATCTCGCCGGGCCGGCGCGGTCGGCGGTGCTTGACGCCACCAACAATGGTGTCCGGCTCCTCACCTCGGAGCAGCAGGCCGCCTATTACGATTTCGCGCGCGACACCTTCACGTGGGTGGCGGCGAACGACCAGGAGGGCTGCCGCACCATGCTGGTCGGCGGCGGCAACGCGCCGGGCGAGGATGCCGCGATCCCTTATATGAACGCCTATCAGGCGACGCTGCCGGCAGCGGACGTTGCCGCCATCCTCGACCTCTCCCGGACCGCCTTCATGGCGATCGTCACCGACGCGGCGCCCGCCAACGCCTTTACCGACGCGCAGCTGACCGAAGGCCTCGACGCTTATCGCACGACGCTCTTGGCCGCCGTCAACGGGGCGCCGAATGGCGCGGAGCTCGCGGCAGCCGCGGCACGGCTTGGCGAGGCGACGCCGGCCCAGGCCTGCTCGATCGGCGTGATGTCGCTCGACGTCCTCCTCGACCTCCCCGCCCCCCAGCGCGACTATGCCGTCCAGGCGCTGGCCAATCAGCTCTGACGCGGCTTTCCAGGGAACAGACCATGAGATCGAGACTGCGCAATCTTCTCTGCGCCGCACTGTTGCTCGCCGCGGTTTCGCCTGCGGCCGCGCAGCGGACCGTCACCGAAACCGAGTTCCCGGCCGCCGTGGCGACCTTCATCCCGGCCACCACCGAGGCGCTGTTCCCCGGACTGTTGCCCGAGAACGAGGCAGCCGCGACAGCCTTCGCCGAAGCCATCCTCGCCGATCCGGAGTTCGTGCGCGCGCTCTACGTGTCGCTGCGTGTCGGCCCGACGGCGATGATCACTGACGAGGAGTTCGTCGACGCGATCGTGAACCTCATTGAGTCCACCCTCGTCGGCGGCGCCGTGCGCCTGTCCGCGGACGATCAGGCCGCCCTCATGGCCGCGATCGCGACCGTGCCGGACTACCTTGCGACCGCCAACCCGTCGGTATGCGCCGGATGGCTGCGCGGCACGGCCACCGGCGGTCTTGCGGTCATCGTTCTGACGGAGGCCGGCACGGGGCCGGCCGACAGGCTGGCGGCGACGCTTGACCTTGCCAGCCGGGCGATCCTGGCAAGGACCAACAGCGCGGCGCCGGTCGTCACGTACACCGATGACGAGCTTACCGTGGCCGACCGGGCGCTGACCGCCGCCATGGCGGCCGAAGCCGCCGACGTCTTCATGACGATCGCCGGCGGGAACGCCGACGACGCGACGCTCTGCGCGGCCCTTTCGGCCCAATTTGGCGCCTATGCGACGCTCGAGGAGCCGATGCGCAGCCACGCCATCGCCGCGTTCCTGATGCGCCGGATCTGACGCTTCGGACGCCCCCCACACATTGTGAGCGGCTGTCGGCCGCCCCTCCCCTTGCGGCGCGTTGGGACGGACTGCATCTTCGTGGCGCCCTGCAACGCCCGAACCATGCCGGCCTCCGACCGACTCGCCCTTCGCCTCATCGTCCATGAGATCCGCGCGTCGATAAGGTCGGCACGGCGGCGCGACCTCCTTTGGGTCATGTTCGGCGGCGGTCCCCTGCTCGCCTATGCCATCGCCATCTTCATCCGCGGCACCGCCCACCGCGCGGACATGCTGCGCGAGGCGACCGCGCTCTGGCTCGCTGGCATGCCGGTGCTGATGGTCCTCACCGGGGCGAGCCTCGGATTCTTCTTCGCGCGCATCGCGCAGGCCCGGGCCCACGCGCCCTTCCTCAAGGCTCTGCCGCTGTCGTCGCGCGAGCGCGCCCGCTCCGCGGCGATTGCGGCTGTCGTGCTGGGCGCTCCTCTTGTCATCCTCGACGCCGCCGCGATCGGCGGCATCGCCCTCCTGATCGAAAAGCCCTTGCCGCTGCTGTGGCTGGGCATCGCGCTCGTGGCGGCAGCGGCGGGATTTGCGGCGGCGATGCGCCTCCAGCTCCGCCGGCCCTATCAGCCGCCCACCGCCCTCGCCGCCGCGGAGGATGCCGCGACCCGCGGCGTCTCGGTCGGCCGGATCGACCGGCGGCCGCGATGGCTGGGTGCGTGGGCCGGGGAATTGCCGGCCGGGCGGGTCCGCCCCTCGCCGCGCCTCGTGCTTCTCGGCGTCGTCTTCGGCTTCGCCGGGCTCGGTGCCATCGTCACGAGCTTCGTCCGTGGGACGGCGGCCGCAGGGGCGCTCGTCGGCGTCGTCGGCGGTCTCTTCCTCTTCATGATGGCGCTCAGGATGCGGCCTTTGCTGTCGCCGGTGCTGACGGCGTCACGCCTGCCCTTCCTGCGGGCGTGGCTGTCGCTGATGCGGCTGCCGCTGATCGTGTCGGCGGGTTTCTTCGGGCTCACGGCCCTCCCCGCCTATGCGGCGGAGCCCGGCGCCTGGGAGGTGCCGCTCGCCGGGCTGATGGGCCTCGTCGCGCTCAACTTCATCTACGCGGTCTTCGCCGCCTTCTTCGCGGCGGCGCCGAAGCTCGCCGCCTTCGCCTTCGTCGCCGCGCTCGCGCTCACCTTCTACGAGTCGCTCGAATACAGCCGCACCGTCGTCCTCGGCCTGCTCGCGCTCCTCGTCTTCGTCTTCATCCGCACCCGGCAGAGATACCGCCATGGCTGACGCTGCGATTCTCGAGGTCGACAAGGTTGCCGCGGGCTATGGCGGCAGGGCGGTGTTCCGCGACGTCGATGTTGCCGTCGGCGGCGGCGAGATCCTCGGGCTCCTCGGCGCCAATGGCTCAGGCAAGTCCACCCTCGTCAAGGCGATCACCGGCCAGATCCCGCTCCTCGCCGGCCGGATTGCGATCGGCGGCATCGACCTCACCGCGTCGCCGGAGAGGGCCAAGGCCGAGCTCGGCCTCGCGGTCGAGATCGGCGACCTGCCGGATGCCCTGACCGGCCGGCAATATTGCGAGATGGTGGCCTCGATCCGCGGCTGCGCGCCGGACGCGTTCGCGGCCCCGGACGTGGTCGAGGCGCTCGGCGTCAGCCGCTGGCTCGACCGGCCGATCGCCGCCTATTCCCTCGGCACGCGGATGAAGACAGCCATCCTCGGCGCCCTCCTCGGCGCCCCGAAACTCCTGATCTTCGACGAATCGCTGAACGGCCTCGACCCGGTCTCGGCGTTCCGGATGAAACGGATCATCGCCGACCTCGCTGGCAGCGGCCGCCACGCGGTGCTCCTCTCGACCCATGTGGTCGAGACCATCCCGACGCTCTGCAGCCGGGCGGTCTTCCTCGCCGACGGCAGGATCGTCGAGACCTGGGACAAGGCCGGCCTGACCGCGGCAGCCGCCTCGCCCGGCGGCTTCGAGGCGCGGGTGATGGACGCCCTTCTTGCCGCGGCGCCGAAGGCCGCGTGAACCTCCGCAACCGGGGGACAAGCCTGTGGATAAGCTGTTGAAAGCGCGACCGGTTGCGATCGACAGAGGCGTTGCCCCGCCTCAGAAATGAGCTGTTCGCGGGCCCGGATTCTCCGGGCACCCCCCCGCGGCGAAAAGCTTCGGTATCACCGCCGTACGAGGACAAGGCGCCGCCAGTGATGGCGGCGCCTTTCCTTCACGCCCGACCTAGCCGCGGGCGACCAGGAAAGCGGCGACGGCCAGCGCGGTCACCAGCGGCGTCATCACCAGCCGCTCCGGCGCACTACGGGATGCGAGGTTGAGAACGACGCCGAGACAGAAATAGCCGAACGCGACCCATGCCGCCGGGCGCACAAACCCGTCAGGAAAGAGATCGATGACCGCCGCCCGATCGAGAAGGACGAGCGCGATCGCGGCATAGAGCGGGATCGCTGCCGCGCTGGCGACACGGAAGCCGATGGGCAGGACCCGGTTCGCCCCGCCCCAGGCGAGATGGCCGAGCGGAGCGCCCGCGGCGAGCGCGGCTTGGAAGACGGCAAGCCCGGCCAGGAGCACCGTGGCCAGGATCGCCCCGATTTCGGCCGTCGTCATGTCCCGTCGAGGGCGCTGCGGATCGCGATCTCCACCGGCGAATACGCCCCCTCGTTCCGCTCGAGCCGTAGCGGCTCCGCCGGAAGCAGCGGCGGCTGGGCCATGAAGCGCGGCCGGGTCCCGCGATGGGGCTGCGCCGCATGCACCAGGAAGGGGTGGCAGAGATACACCGTGCCCGCCGCCCCGGTCGCGAGGACCTCCGGGAGCCCCTCGGTCGAGGCGAAGCCGTCGGCGCCGAGTTCGCGAAGGGTTAGCCCGGCCTCGCCGGCCGGTGCCAGGCGGCGCGCGATGAACCGGTGCGATCCGGCACGCATCCGCGTGGGCGCATCGTTCTCGCCGACGTCGGAGAAGAGGAAGAGGAGGAGGAGCGCGCGCCCCTTCGAAGCGAGGTTGAGACGCCAGGACAGGAAGTCGTGTTCGGGATCGGCCTCGTCGCGGAACGACACGTCGACGTGCCATCCGGCATCGCCAGGGTCCTCGTCCGACGGAAAGCGGACCGGAAAAGTCCCGAGATTCATCCGCGGCACCCAGCGCCCGGCACCGCACAGCTCGTCGAAGGCGTGATGGAGCACCGGCATGTTCGCCGCGCGGGCGAAGGGCTTGTCGCCGTAGAAGCCGAGGCGGACCACAGGCCTGGTCCAGGTCGACGGATCGTCGGGCTTGCAGCCGGTATCCCGCCACAGGATCGCCATCGCCTCCTCGACAACGTCGTCCGGCACGGCGCGGTCGATCCGCACGAAGCCGTCGCGGATGAACGCGTCGATCTCGTCGGGCCGCAAGGCGCCCGCGGTCGGCATCCTGACGACGACTCCCATGCGCCCGCCTCCCTTCGGTCGTTGCCGAGTCCTAGGCGAGCCGGGCGCGGCGATCAATTGCGGCCCATCGTCGGAGCGCTGCGACGGGCAAGTGTCGGGACCCGGCAGCGGGCCGTCCGGGGCAAAATTGTATCAACCCGTACCGGCCGCCGATGCGAGGGCCAAACCGTTACAAAGTCAGGCCTTTCGCGCCTCATTTGTGGAGACCTTCGGTCCTACCTCTCCTCGCGTGTCCAACCCCCACCCCACTCGGAGGAGATATCGAACAATGACCATCACGACCCGCAAGATCGCGCTCGCCGCCCTTGTCACGACGGCACTCGGGACGGCCGTCGCCGTCGTCCCGAGCTACGCCCAGCAGGCTCCGGCGGCGCCCGCTACCCCGCCCGTCCCGGCTGCGCCCGAGGCCCCGGCCGCCCCGCTGCCGCCGCCGGACCGCATCGAGATCGGCCGCTTTGGCGGTGGCTTCGGCCATCTCATCGGCGGTCCGACGGAGCTTCTCGAGCTCTTCGACACCGACGGCAATGGCACCGTCACCCAGGAGGAGATCGACGGCGTCCGCGCCGCCCAGCTCGCCGAGTTCGACGCCAATGGCGACGGCCAGCTCAACCTCGAGGAGTACCAGGCCTACTGGCTGTCCCTGGTCTTCGAGCGGATGGTCGATGCCTTCCAGCATCTCGACGCCAATGGCGACGGCGAGGTCACCGCCGCGGAGTTCAACGACGGCCTCGCCGACATCGTGGTCCGCCTCGACCAGGATGGCGACGGCGCGCTCGGCCCGACGGATCGGCCGGAACGGCCCGAAATCCGCCGCCTGGGCCCCGGCCTCGGCGTCGAGGGCCCCGGTGGCGGCCGCATCTTCATCCAGCCCGGCGGCCAGGACGGCCCCCGCCGCTAGGGCCCGGCGGGCACCTCCCCGCCCGCTGACAGGACGGCCGGCCGCGCGCCCTTTCGCGGCCGGCCGTTCGGCGTCTCGGCTCGCGGCTTTGGCCTCCCGGACAGGTCGTCGCCTTCTCCTTGCCCGATTCGGTCGGCTAAGCCTTGCACATGCAGGGCTTGTCCCGGCGGATCGCCGCCTTCCTTTTCGCAATCGTGGCCGCAGCGTTCGTCGCGCATGGCACCGCGCTGGCCGCCGGGGCGATAGGCTGCGCCGACCAGGCGGTCGCTGCGACCGACCGCGCCGAGGCGCACGCTCATCGGCACGGGGCTCCCGATCAGACCGGGCCGGCAACGGCTGACCATTCCGCCTGCTGCGCCCAGGTCTGCGCGATCGCGACGCCGCCCCCGCCCCTCTTGTTCGCAGCCAGTGCCCCGGCTGAGCCGCTCGCCCTCGTGCTGCCCGGCCCACGCACCGCCGATCCCTTCCGCATCGACCGGCCACCGCGCGCGTTGATCGTCTGAGAAGCGATTCCTGCCCGGCTGGCGCCGTCCAGACGGCGCCGCCGGAACCTTCAACACATCCAAGGATATGATCGATGAGACTTCGTACGCTCGCTGCGATCGCGGCGCTGGCTGCCATTCCCGCTGTCGCGTTCGCGCAAGGGATGATGCCCGGCATGAACCACGGCCCCGTTCCTGCCGGCGGCAATGCCGATGCCGTGGCCGCCTACATGGTCGCCCATGAGGCGATGATGACCGCCATGGACGTCCAGCCCACCGGCGACCCGGATCGGGACTTCGTGCTGATGATGATCCCGCACCACCAGGGCGCGGTCGACATGGCGCGGGTCGTGCTCCAGTACGGCACGGACCCCGAGATCCGCGCCATGGCCGAGGCGATCATCGCCGCCCAGGAAGCGGAGATCGCCCAGTTCGAAGCGTGGCTCGCCGCCCACCCGCTGCCGGCGCGGTAGGCGCCGCTCACCTTGGTGTGCGGCCTCAGGGCCGCACACACCCCGCGCCGCAGTCGGTCACCACATAGGCCTCGTTGCGGATGACATAGCCGCGTGCCGTCCCGTCCGGATTGAAGGCGGTGATGGTGGCGCGGATCGTCCCGCCGCCGGCGACGCCGAGGAATTTCCCCGTCCCGCCGATCCAGCGGGTGTCGCCCTCGCAGGCCACGACAGCGTCTGCGGTCGCGGGGATCGCGCGGTTGCAGTCGAAGCTGAGGAAGACGCGATCGCCGTCATCGTCGACGACGATGCAATAGCCGCCGGCCATGAAGCCCGGCACGAAATAACTCGGGCAGATGATGGTGGCGAACTGGAGCGGGCCGAGATCCGTGGCCCCGGGGACGTAGGTCCCCTCGAACGCGCCGGCGAAGAGCGTCCGGGAATTGCCGATGTCGGCGGCGTCGCCGACCGTGTTGAAGTCGAAACGTCCCGTCGCCGTGAACTCCTGCGCCGTCGCATGGCCGGAGACGCCGATCCAGGCGATGACGGCGGCCGCCACCGCGAGAAGCTTCCTGGTCATGGACGGACCCCCTGCGGACGTCTTCGTTCGAAGCGTAACATCGCCTCCCCTTCCGTCAAATGACGGAAGAAAGCAGTGTTGCCGGAGCGACACGGCGGAGGGTGCCGGCGCGCGCCGAGATGGCGGGCCGATGACTTTTCGGCCCCTCGTGCCAACATAAGGGGGAGGAACCAGGATGCCCGAGGCCGAAGGGCCGGGACGAGGCGACACGCCGATGACGTACCAGCCCGAGCAGCGTTGGGTCGAGATACGGCAATTCCGTCAGCTCGGCGACGCCCAGCAGCACGCCCTCGTGCTGATCGCGATGAGCATCAACTGCATGCTCGTGCGGCGTCCCTGGGGGATCGGCCTCGTCGTCGCCGTCCATGACGCCGCCCGCGCCGAGGAGCAGCTCGATGCCTATGAGGCGGAGAACGCGCCCCGCGTGGCGCTCGAGCCGGCCTTCCGCGCGAAGGACGTCATCGACGCCTCCCTCATTGCCGCGCTCCTCGTCGTCTTCACGCAGATGGCGGCGGACGGCCTCTTCTTCGGCGCCGACTGGTACCATGCGGGCGCGGCGAATGCCGGCCTGATCCGCGGCGGCGAATGGTGGCGGGCGATCACCGCGCTCGGCCTCCATGGCGATCTCGGCCACATCGCGTCGAACCTCGTCTTCGGCGGCGTCCTTGGCGTCATCGTCGCGCAGGTGCTCGGCGCCGGTCTCGGTTGGCTCTCGATCCTCCTCTCCGGCTTCCTCGGCAATCTTGCGAACGCCATGTTCCAGAGCGCCGGCCACACCGCGATCGGCGCTTCCACGGCGGTGTTCGGCGCCCTCGGTCTTGCCGCATCGCTCGCCTGGCAGCGGCAGACCGTGACCGGCCCCGGCCTCCGGCGCTGGGCGCCGCTCGGCGCCGGCGTGATGCTCCTCGCCTTCATGGGGGTCTCCGGCGAGCGGACCGACATCGGCGCCCATCTCGCCGGCTTCGGGGTCGGCAGCGTGATGGGATTCCTCCTGCACCAGCTCTCGCGCTTCATCCCGCAAGGACAGCGCGCCCAACGCTGGTACGCCGCGGCCGCCGCCGGGCTGTTCGCGGGCGCCTGGACGATGGCCGTGGTCTGAGCCGGCCTGTCCGGCTGGAACCTCGCAAGCGACCCTCGTTGTATTGACAGGTAGGCGGGCCTAGGGAATGGGCCCGAACGATCGGCCCGATGTCCTGCCGCCTCACCCAACGAGCCGCGGAAAGACCTCGCAAGTCCCGGATCGCGGGTCTTTCTGCAGGCGGACCATTGCCGCGAACCTCCAGCGCCGGCCGCTTGCCGCCATGTGCCGTCGGGCCCATGCTGACCGCCCAACAAAGGACGGCACATGGCCTGGCTCATCATCGCCTTCGCTATCGGCATCATGGTCGGCGGCTTCATCATGGTCCGCCGCCAGATGCGCGCCGTCCAGCCGCAGCTCCGCGGGCCGCAGCGGCGTCGCCAGACCTCCGACGATTCCTCCGTGATCACCACGGCGGCGCTCGCCTCGAGCAGCAGCAGCGGCCACGCGCGCGCCTCTGACCGCGACGGGCCGGCGACCGGCACGCATCACGGCCACGCCGGCCACCATCATTCCGGTGACGATGGCAGCGGCAACGCGTCCGACTCGAGTTCGAGCAGCAGCAGCGACGGCAGCGGCAGTTCCGGCGGTGGCGGCGACGGGGGTGGTGGAGGCGGAGGCGGCGACGGGGGTGGTGGAGGCGGAGGCGGCGACTGAGACGCGACCGCGATCGTCAGGCGGTGGCCGCGAGCGGCAGCGCGAGACGGACCCTGAGGCCGCCGCCAGCGCGTTCCTGGAAGTCGATCGTCCCGTTGTTGAGACGGACGATCTCGGCCGCGATCGAGAGGCCAAGGCCGTGGCCGTGCTCGCTTTCATCGGCCTTCTGTCCGCGCTGCCCGAGGAGGGCGCGGCGCTCGTCGGCAACGCCCGGGCCGTCGTCTTCGATGGTGATCACCGCCTGGCCATCCACATTGGCGGCGCCGACCTTGACCCGTTCGCGGCCCCACTCGGCGGCGTTCTCGAGGACCACCCCGAGGAGTTCCACGAGGTCGTGGCGGTCGAGATCGACCAGAAGGCTCGGGTCGACATCGAGCACCCAGTCGAGCTGCTCGCCGGACCGCGTCCGCCGCAGCACCGCGACCGTGCGGTCGAGGCTGTCCTTGACCGAGGCGCTGTAGGTCTGCGCGGCGGTGCGGAGCCGGAGCCGCGACAGCCGGAGCTGGTACTCGATCCTGTCAGCCATCTCGTCGGTCAGGCCGGCGATGAGATCGGCGGACGCCGTCTCCCCCTTCGCGCGGAGATCCTCCGCCGTCGTCGCCATCACCGACAGCGGCGTCTTGAGGCCGTGCGCCAGATCCTCGGCCCGGGCGCGTGCGAAGGCGATCGAGGTTTCCTGGAGGGTCAGGAGGTCGTTCACCTCGGTCACGACCGCCCGCACCTCCGTCGGGACCGCGGTGTCGGCAAGCCGCCGGTCGCGGCCGCCGCGCACGCGCTCGATGCCATGCCGGAGCCCGCGTAGCGGGCGGAGCCCCAGATGCACCTGGAGGATCGCGGCGGCGAACAGCGCAACGCCGAGGATTGCGAGCGCGATCACGAGGTTCGACCGGAACTCCGCGATCGACCGCATCAGTCCGGCCCGGTCCTCGGCGACGATGTAGAGGAAGGGCAAATTGCCCGCGGTGGTGCGAATGCTGACCAGCCGAGCCACGGCCGAGAGCGACTGGTCGAGCGGGCCGGGAATAACGACGTACTGGGTCTCGGGCGTCTCGGCTTCCGGCGGCAGGATGATGTCGAAGTCCCACAGCGACCGCGACGGCGCCCGCTCGCCGGTGTCGAGCCGCGTGACCTCGAAATAGCGGCCGCCAAAAGGCGTCGCATAGCGCGGGTCCTCGAGCGGACTCGCGAGCGTCGCGGGGAAGAGCTCCGGATCCGTCACCGCGACGAGGCGGGTCATCGTCGCCTCGAGGTCGTCGCGCACCCGCTGCTCAATCGCCGCGGCGAACAGATAGGCGATCGCAAGGCCGGCAACGACGAGGGCGAGGCCGATCCAGGCGGCGGCCCCCAGATAGAGGCGTAGGCGAAGGGAGCGCGCCCTCAGTGGTCGACCTCGCCGACATAGTAGCCGAAGCCGCGGCGGTTCTTGATGAAATCGGTCCCGAGCTTCTTCCGCAACCGGCCGACGAGGACTTCCACCGCATTCGAGTCGCGCTCGAAATCCTGGGCGTAGAGATGCTCGGTCAGCTCGGCCTGCGATTTCGCCTTGCCGGCGTGGTTGAGAAGAAAATGGAGCAGCCGGTACTCCAGCGGCGTCACGCTGATCGGGAGGCCGTTCCGCGTGACGAGCATGGTCTGGGTGTCGATCGACACCCCGTTCACTTCCAGCCGCGACGATGCCCGGCCCACCGAGCGGCGGACGATCGCCTTGACCCGGGCCACGACCTCCTCGACCCGGAAGGGCTTGCCCATATAGTCGTCGGCGCCGGCCTCGATGCCTTCGACGCGCTCCTCCCAATGGGCCCGCGCGGTGAGGATCAGGATCGGCATATTGCGCCCGGCCTTCCGCCAGCGCTTGAGCACCGTCAGCCCGTCGAGCTTCGGCAGGCCGAGGTCGAGCACCACGGCATCGAAGGTCTCAGTGTCGCCCTGGAACCAGGCTTCCTCGCCGTCGGTGACCGCATCCACCGCAAAGCCGGCAAGGCGGAGCCCCGTCACCAGCGCATCCGCGATCCGCCGATCATCCTCGGCAACCAGAACCCTCAATCCACCACCTACCTGCCGTCAGAAGGCGACAGGGACCCCGGTCGCCGCGTCGAAGTACGTCTGGAAGACGACTCCCGCCCGGTTGAGCAGCTTCACCTGGTAGTAGAGCGAATTCTCTATCGAAACCAAAGCTACGTCGATCACCTGTCCGTCAACGTAGCGCGGCACGATGCGGAGGAGGTCGTTGAGCGGGATCGCCCGCTGCTGGGTCACGGCCTGGACGGCCTGCGGCATCGGCACGACGCCATTGTTGACGTTGGGGTTTCCGCCGCCACCGCCGCCGGCGGGCGGCTCGTCCGGATCCGACCCAACGGAAATGTCGATGCTGAGGGGGAGCTCGATTTCGACGTCCGGCAGGAGGTCCGAGACGATGCCGTCGACGCTGAGATCGAGGCTCAGAAGCTGGGCGCTCGCAGTCCTTGGTGCGGCTGTGAACAGCAACGCAAGCACGAGGGCAGCGGCGGCCGCCCGAAGAACCCGAATCATCCGCAAGCTTCTAGCCATATCTCCCTGACATTTCGCTGACTCGGCACCCACCCGCTTGGTCAGGTTGGTTCAGCTACTTCTGGTGCGACGATATCCACTGGAGCTGAAGAATGTCGCTGAAGTATGTCCTCGCCGCCGCGCTTGCCGGTGCAACACTGACGAGCCCGGCATGGGCCCTCGATCTCAATCTCGGGCTCAACGTGCAGGCGGGCGCGGGCGTCGGCGTCGATCTCGACGGCGACGATGACGGTGCTGACCTTGATCTCGGTGCCGTCGCGGCCCTCGACACCACGGTGGGCGGCGCGACGACGACCGATTTCGGCGCGGCCACGGCTGGAACCAACGGCACGTTCCGCGTCGATGCCCAGCTCGCGGCAGTCATCGACCTCATCGGCAACACCACGGTCACCACGGACGCCGTGCTCGGCGCCACCGGCGTCGCGGCCATCTACGACATCACCGCCCTCCTCAATGCCGACGGCACGCTCGCCCTTGACGCGGCCCTCAATGCCAACGCCGACGCGGTCGCGAACCTCCAACTCGCCCTCGCCGCCAACGCGTCGCTGGCCGCGGCCCTGGGGGCCGCCGGCGTCAGCGTCGACGACGTGATCGCCCTCGGCGCGGACGCGAGCGGCGCGCTCGTCGTCTTCGTGAACTGAGAGACTGCCGAAATGAGGTGCCCCCTCCCCCTCGTTTCGGCTTCGTATCCCGCCACCGATTCCCCCGGTGACGGGGCCACCGCCCCTCCCCACCGTTCCGGGAGCATCCGGGCCTAGCATCATACTGCGTCACACCGCCTTCGCAGGAATGGTGCAGGTGCGATCGGAACACGGGGAGGGGCGGCGCCTCCTCCTCAAATGCCCTGAGAAAAACTCCGCATGCCGGGCTGGCCCGGCGGCGCGCATTGCGGCAGAGTTGCTCCCATTCCCAGGGGAGCCGGGGCCATGACTTTTCCTACCGCCGCAGTCCTCTTCCTCGTCTGGTTCGTCATCACGCCGCTGTCGCGCTTCGCATTATGGATGTGGGCGAAGAACCTCGGCTGGTTCCTGCGCCTCCTCGCGGCGCACCTCCTCGCCCTCGTCATCATGATCGTCGCATCGGTGATCGCGCTCGACACCGACGAGCGCGTCGGCATGATCGTGCTGCTCGCGATCGCGCAGGCCGTGTTCTTCACCCACGACCTCCTCCGCTTCCGCGGTACCCCGCCGCCGGGGTAGCAGTGGTCCGCTCTGGGCTTGGTTGGCGGGCGAGCTGCTATGCGCTGCCCCGCCTGCTCGGCAAGATCAGCCCGACGATCAGGAGCACCGCCGCCGCCCAGATCAGCACCGGGTGATATGTGCTGAAACCGAAGAGCCCGGCGACGGTCGAAAGGCCCTCGCAGAAGTCGGTCAGGTAGACCATGCAGGGCAGGACCTCGCCGAGGAAATCCATCCGCGGCTGCAGCAGCCGGTCGGCCGCGCCGCTGTAATAGACCGCCCACCACGCCGCACCGGCGATTGCGAGGATGATTCCGATCAGAAGGACGATGCGCTTGGCCGACATGGGCTTCCTCCACCCGCAACTTTAGCGGATTCGGGGGGAGCCCACCTGCAAAAGAAGGGGGCCGTCCGAAGGCGGCGGGGAGTTCATCCATGGCTGGATATACCGACGACGAACTCGATGACATTCAGGCGCGATGGTCGCTGCGCTTTCCGCGCGATCTCCTCGACCTCCTCCGCGAGCGGCGCAAGATCCTCAGCCGGTCATTCGATTGGCTCGAGAGCGACCCGGACGTCATTCGCAAGGTACTCGAATGGCCGTTCGAAGGCTTTTGGTTTGACGTGCAGCACGGCCTGTGGTGGCCCGAATGGGGCGAGAAGCCAACCGAGGCAGGAGCCCAACGCGACCGGCTTCACGAGATCTTTGCTGCTGCGCCAAAGCTCATACCGTTGGCGGGACACCGATACCTGCCGCAAGAGCCGCAAGAGAGCGGCAACCCGGTGCTTTCGATCCATCAGTCGGATGCCATCTGGTACGGGTCCGACCTCGAAAACTGGATGGAGCGGGAGGACGACAACCAATTCGTCCAACTCGGCCCGCTGAAGGAAGTGCCCTTCTGGTCGGAGGTGGTCCGGCGCAATGGCGACCCCACTTACTTCCCACCGGACCTCGAAGCAGCCGAGAAGGCTCGGCAGGCAGTGATCCGAAGGTATAGCCCTGGCCCTTACAAGGTCACGCAGGTCGGCGGGAAGATCTACGTGGGAAGCGCGGCCGACGAATCCGCGCAAGCAGGCGATCATTCCCTGACCGGCCATTGGGTCCCGGCTCGGAGGCCGGGACGGAGGTTGGCGTGAGGTCGGGTCCCACGATGGCGACCATCGCGCGGCGACCCAGGAGCGCGCCGGACCAGTGCGGCCGAAAGTCGATCGGCACTTCCGCGTTCGCGAGCGCCCCTCGCCCGCGTCACCGTGGGGCTATCGCTGCTGCGGCCGATCTCCTAAGCACGCGCCATGGCAAGGACATTCCGGACGATTGCCGCCCTTCGCGACCAGGGTCTCGTCGGCGCCGGCGAGCGCCTCGAGGCGGTCGCGGAGCGCTATGCGGTCGCGGTGACCGCCGATCTCGTCGCGCTGATCGACAAGGCCGATCCCGACGATCCGATCGCCCGCCAGTTCATCCCTGACGCGCGCGAGCTCGACACACGGCCCGAGGAGCGCGGGGACCCAATCGGCGACGGCCGCTTCACGCCGATGAAAGGCATCGTCCACCGCTATCCCGACCGCGTGCTCCTGAAGCCGCTGCTGGCCTGCCCGGTCTATTGCCGCTTCTGCTTCCGGCGCGAGATGGTCGGTCCCGGCGGCGAGGCGCTCGATGCGGCGGAGCTCGAGGCTGCGCTCGACTATATCAGGCGGACGCCGGCGGTCTGGGAGGTGATCGTCACCGGCGGCGATCCGCTGATGCTCGCGCCGCGGCGGATCGCGGCGATCGTCGAGGCGCTCGATGCCATCGACCAGGTGAAGATCGTGCGCTGGCACAGCCGGGTGCCGGTGGTCGACCCCTCGCGGGTGACGGAGGAACTGGTGGCGGCCCTGAGCGTGGGGCGGAAACCGGCGTGGCTCGCCCTCCACAGCAACCATCCGCGGGAGCTCACCGCGGACGCCGGCGCCGCGATCGCGCGGCTCCGGCGCGCGGGCGTCAATCTCGTCAGCCAGACGGTGCTGCTGAAGGGCGTCAATGACGATGCCGAGGTGCTCGCCGAGCTGATGCGGCGCTTCGTCGAGAACGGGGTGAAGCCGTACTATCTCCACCACGCCGACCTCGCGCCGGGGACATCGCATTTCCGGACGAGCATCGCCGAAGGGCAAGCGCTGATGAAGGCGTTGCGCGGCCGGCTGTCCGGGCTGGCGCAGCCGACCTATGTCATCGACATTCCGGGCGGGTACGGGAAGGTCCCGGCGGGCGCGGCCGCCGTCGGGGACGTGCTGGGGGAGACGATCGTGGCCGACCCGTCGGGGGAGCGGCACGTGTATCCGCCGCGGGCATTGGAGAGCTGACCAAAGACAAGCCTCGTTGGGGGGTTGTCGCGCGGTTCGACTGGGTAGCCACCGGGCGAAGCGCCGGATGAGGGAGGCTACAAGCTCGGAGTCTGCGGCCTGCCCCTCAGCCCCGCCCTCTCCCCGCTTCGCGGGGCGAGGGAGCGCTGCCGCCTGCGTTCCAGATGCCGCGCCGTGGCGATGGAGGGTCACGACGGCCATCGGCGAACGGCGCCCGTTTCGACGGGCAGATGCAGCTGCACGCACTTCAGCAGGAGCATATGGCGGGCTGGCACGCCCTGCGCTAAGCCTTCGTTAACCACCACGCTCCAGCCTCCTCCGATCAGCCAGGGAGGGTCTCGGCGATGGCGAAGCACGGCCTGACGGCGGACGAGGAGCGGCTCGTCCAGCAGATCGAGGAGATGCGGCGGCTGCTGCGGCTGATGAACGACACCGCCGGGGCGCCGGATGCCCTAGCTCCGACTCCGTCCGCTCCGCGTCCGCTGGCGCGGGGCGCGAGCCCGGGGCGGCGCCTCTAGCTGCAGCGGGCCGGACTGATCGGCTGCTTTCGCGAGCGCGGCGGCTTCGACAACCATCGCCTGGTGCTGGCGGTGGAAACCGGCCCATGAGATCGGAAGGGTCGCGAGATAGACGAGGCACGCGATGCTGATCGCGAGCCACGGGAAGCTGACCAGCAACGCCGCGGTCACGACCAGCGCGAGGAACAGCGGCAGCACGAGGTCGCGCGGGATCTTCTGCCCGATCAGTTTTCCGGACCAGCTCGGCACGCGCGAAATCATCAGGAGCGCGATGGCGACGGTGTAGATCAGCACCACCGGCGCGGTCCACGCACCGTGCGGGACGCCGAGGAATTCCACATAGATCGGCAGGAGCGCGACCACCGCGCCGGCCGGCGCGGGCACGCCCACGAAATAGGCCGCGTGCCAGGCGGGCTTCGCCGGTCCCTCCAGCGCGGCGTTGAACCGTGCGAGGCGGAGCGCGGCGCTGATCGCGAACACGATGGCGACGATCCAGCCGATCGAGCCGAGATCGCCGAGCCCCCAGATGTAGAGGACGATCGCGGGGGCGACGCCGAAATTGACGAAGTCGGTCAGCGAATCGAGCTGGGCGCCAAAGCGCGAGGTGGAGCGCAATAGCCGCGCGACGCGGCCGTCGATGCCGTCGAGCGCGGCCGCGAACAGGATGCCATAGATCGCGAAGTCGAAATTGCCCTCGACCGCCATCCGGATCGCGGTGAGCCCCGCGCATAGCGCGAGCAGCGTCACCATGTTCGGCAGGAGGAGCCGGATCGGGATCTGGAGCTGGCGCGCGCGCTGCCGGCCCGGCTGCTGGCCGTCGGGATCGAAGGGCGGGAAGAGTTTCCGCATTCTCACTCGATCCGCACCGGCCAGCCGGCGACGCCGCCGAACCACGCGATCATGGTCTCGCCGGCGATCGCGGTCTGGCCCTGGTTGACGATGATCGCGGCGCTCGCCGGCAGGTAGACGTCGAGCCGCGAACCGAACCGGATCATGCCGAAGCGCTCGCCGGCGGCGAGGTCGTTCGATTCCTTGGTCCAGCACACGATGCGGCGCGCGACGAGGCCGGCGATCTGGACCACGCCGACTGGACCGTGCGCGCTCTCGATGACGACACCATTCCGCTCATTGTGCTCGCTCGCCTTGTCGAGCTCGGCATTGAAGAATTTTCCGGCCTTGTAGGCGATGCGTTTCACCTTGCCGGCGACCGGCGCCCGGTTCACGTGGCAGTTGAACACGTTCATGAAGATCGACACCCGCTGCATCGGCGCGGTGCCGAGTTCGAGCTCGGGCGGCGGGACGGCGTTGCCGGTCGAGGAGATGACCCCGTCGGCGGGGCTGAGGACGAGGTTGGCGTCCTGCGGCGAGACCCGCGGCGGGTCGCGATAAAAGTAGACCATCCACGCCGTGATGAGCGCGAAGATCCAGAACAGCGGCTGCCAGACGAAGGCGAGGAGGATCGCCACCACCACGCCGATCGCGATGAAGGGATACCCCTCCCGGCGGATCGGCACGAACATTTTTCGGATTGAATCGGCTATCGAATCCATGGCCTTCGCGGGAACGCAGCACACCGGCGCGACAGGGGCGCCGTTCCATCAAGCATGAACATAGGGCCCTGTGAAGGGAAGCGGAGCAGAGCCAAATGCCCCGTTATTCTCCAGCCGCCACAATCGCCTCCGCCATGTCGACCGCGCCGTCCGGATCCTCCTCGCGGACGAGGCGGAGCCGCTCGGCGGCCTTCGCCGCTTCCTGCTGTCGCGACCACATGCCGGCATAGAGGCCGCCCTTCGCGAGGAGGCTGCCGTGAGTGCCGCGCTCGGCGATCCGGCCTTCCCTGAGGACGATGATCTCATCGGCGTGGATGATCGTCGACAGGCGGTGGGCGATGATCAGCGACGTGCGGTCCGCGGCGACGCTGTCGAGCGCGCCCTGGATCTCGCGCTCGGTGTGGCTGTCGAGCGCCGACGTCGCCTCGTCGAGGACGAGGATCGGCGGAGCCTTCAGGATGGTGCGGGCGATCGCCACCCGCTGCTTCTCGCCGCCCGACAGCTTCAGGCCGCGCTCCCCGACTTCCGTCGCAAAACCCTGCGGCAGCGAGGCGATGAAGTCGCCGATCTGCGCCATTTCCGCGGCAGCCTTCACCTCGTCGTCGGTGGCGCTGGGGCGGCCATAGCGGACGTTGTAGGCGATGGTGTCGTTGAAGAGGACGGTGTCCTGGGGGACCATGCCGATGGCGTGGCGGAGCGACCCTTGCGTCACGTCGCGGATGTCGCGGCCGTCGATCGTGATGGCGCCGGAGGTGACGTCGTAGAAGCGGAACAGGAGCCGCGACAGGGTCGACTTCCCGGCGCCGGACGGGCCGACGATGGCGACGCTCTTCCCGGCAGGCACCTCGAAGCTAATGCCCTTCAGGATCGGCCGCTCGGGGTCGTACGCGAAGTGCACGTCGTCGAAGCGGACCGCGCCGTCGCGGACGACGAGCTCCGTGGCACCGGGACGGTCGACGATCTCGCTGGGCACGGCGAGGAGATCGAACATCGCCTCGATGTCCGCGAGGCCCTGCCGGATCTCGCGGTAGAGCATGCCGATGAAGTTGAGCGGGATCGAGAGCTGGATCAGGAGCGCGTTGATCAGCACGAAGTCGCCGACCGTCAGCGTGCCGCGCACGACTTCAGCGGCGGCCATGGCCATGCAGATTGTCATACCGGTGGTGAAGATGACGGTCTGGCCGACGTTGAGCCAGGCGAGCGACGTCCAGGTCCGGGTCGCCGCGTCCTGGTAGCGCGCCATCGAGGCATCGAAGCGCCGCGCTTCCATAGCCTCGTTGCCGAAGTATTTCACGGTCTCGAAGTTGAGGAGCGAGTCGATCGCCTTCGAGTTCGCGTCGGTGTCGGAATCGTTCATCTGCCGGCGGATCGCGATGCGCCGGTTCGAGGCGACGACCGTGTAGCCGATGTAGAGGACGACGGTGACGATGACGACGAGAAGGTAGTTTAGGCCGAAATGGACCCCGATGATGATCGCCGCGAACGCGAATTCGAGCGCGGTCGGCACCATGTTCATCAGCGTGTGCCGCACCATCGATTCGATGCCGTTGGTGCCGCGCGAGATGACGCGCGACAGGCCGCCGGTGCGGCGCTGCAGGTGGAACCGCAGCGAGAGCTGGTGGAGGTGGACGAAGGTCCGGTGCGCGAGCTGGCGCACGGCGTGCTGGCCGACCTTGGCGAAGAGGCCGTCGCGAAGCTGCGTGAAGCCGGTCGCAAGGATCCGCCCGACGCCATAGGCGATGACGAGGAAGATCGGTGTGGCGACCGCCGCGGTCAGGAGCGCGTCGGGGCCAGCGCCTGCGGGCGCGATCGCGTCGGTCGCCCATTTGTAGATAAACGGGATCAGCGCCGTGGTGAGCTTTGCGGCCACCAGCGCGACCATCGCGAGCGCGACGCGGCGCTTGAGGTCCGGCCGATCGGCCGGCCACATATACGGCCACAGGCTGCGGATCGCCTTGACGGTCGAGCCGCGATCGGCCGAGACCGCCTGCCGGCGCCCGCTGTCAACAACGCTCATGTCGGTGTCCCACGGGACCGCGTCCCAAACGCGGCCGCGGCCGTAATGGCACGGCCGCCGGGCTTAGGTAAGCGCTTGCGGCGGCGGGAAAAGGAGGCGGGGTGCAGAATCTCGGACGTCGGCGAAGCCCGACTGGCTTGAGACGGCCACTGCAAATCGGACAACCTCCGTCCCCAGCCGTGAGTCCGCGACCCCCACCGAAGCTTGCTCCTTGCAGTCGCAAGCTTCCGCCTCCCCACAAGGGGGAGGCTCGGGAGTCCGGCGAGCGGCCGGGGCCCGACGGCGCTCGCGTGCGCGTCACGCCCCGCGATCCCCACGGGCCCGAGCCCCCCTTGAGGGGGAGCCGGCTTTCGCGAGGCAAAGCCGACGCGAAACCGTGGGGGTCTGGGAGTCTCCACGAGCGCAGCGCCGGCGCGCGGGCCGCCGGCGCAAATCGAAACCGAGACCTACGGGTAAGAGAAGCGGCGGCGTGACGCGACGCCTCCGCTGCTGCTAAGCCTCCCCCGCCGTCTCGAACAGGACCGCGTCGAGCGCCTCGGTGGCGGTCTTGCCGGCCCAGACCACGAACTGGAAGGCCTGGTAGTAGCGCTCGCAGGCCTCGATCGCGGAGGCGAGAAGCCCCTCGACCTGCTGCTCGGTCGGCTCCGCGCCGCCGGACAACAGCAGCGTCTGGCGGAACATCACCAGCGATTCCTGGCTCCAGAGGTCGAAATGGCCGATCCACATCTGCTCGTTGACGAGCGAGAGGAGCCGCATCACCTCGGTCTTTCGCTTCTCGGTGACCTTGAGGTCGAACGCGCAGGAGAGGTGGATCGCCTCCATCTCCTCCATCCAGGCGAAGGAGACGTGGTAGTCGGCCATCCCAGCCTTGAGGGAAACCGTGATCTCGTCGTCGGCCGAGCGTTCGAACGACCAGTCGCGCAGGCCGGCCACGCGCTCGATCAGGTCGACCGGATTGGAGTGCCGTTCCGCGGTGAAATCGATCAGGCTCATCGGCGAACCTCGTTCGTCTGACGGGCGGTCGTCAGGTCCGCCCTATGGGGAAGCGGAGCGACCGAGGCGCCGGCGCTGACGCGCCGAGCGACGCGAATCTGCCTATGCATCGAGTATAGGCGTAGCGCTCTGTCGCAGCAGTTTTTTGTCGGTATCCAGCGAGCCGACTGTGGACAGCGTCAGGCCGTCCCCGACCGGGACGAACCCGCGCCGCGCCTCGTGTTGCGGGCCGGACGGGCGGCGTCCGCCTCCGCGACGGCCGGGACGGTGTCGTGAAGGATGCCGGTCTGACGAAGCCGCGATTCGAGCGCGTCGATCCGCGCATGGAGACGCGCGTTCTCCTCGCGCGCATTGGCCGCCATCTCCTTGACGGCCTCATAGTCCTCGCGGCGCACGAGCTCCATGTCGTTGACGAAGCGCTCGGCCTGGCTGCGGACGAGCGTCGTGGCCTCGCGACGAACGCCTTGAGCCACACCCGCCGCGTCGTTCATGAGACGGGCGAACTGGTCGTAGAAGCGGTTCGAAGTCTGGGTCATGGTCGCTCTCCACACTGACGAGGTGCATGCAAGGCACCTGGCGTGAGTATGGGGACCGGCCGGGAAGCACACAAGTGCGGCGCGGGAGGCGGCCGCGGCTGGGATGGCTTGACCCGCAAGCGCGATCACATCGTCGCGCAATTGCGGTCCGGTACGCGATCGCGTACCTAGACGGGACCACCTCCTTCACGCACCTTCGCAGCAATCTCGCCGAGACGCTGGATCGCGTGACGAACGACCACGAGCCGGTCGTCATCGTCCGCGGCAAGGGCAAGCCGGCGGCGGTCTTGATGTCTCTCGATGACTTCGCCTCCTATGATGAGACGAGGTATCTCCTTCGCTCACCGAGAAACGCCGAGCGTCTCGAGCAGGCGATCGCCGAGATCGAGGCGGGTGGCGGTCGTGACCGCGTCCTTGACGAGTGAGGCTTATCTTCAGCGAGCGAGCCTGGGAGGACTACGTCCATTGGCAGCAGCACGACCGCGCGATCCTCGTCCGCCTCAACGCGTTGATCCGCGAATGCTCGCGAACGCCCTTCGCCGGCACCGGCAAACCGGAGCCATTGCGGGGAACGCTTTCGGGCTGGTGGTCGCGACGGCTTACGCTGGAACATCGGCTTGTCTATCGGCCGAGCGAGGCTAGGGTCGTGATCTTGCAATGTCGCTACCACTACTGAACTGGCCCTTATCGCGGCCGAGGCGACAGCCGATCTGCGCGGCATGACGGCCGCGTCGGCTCCCGCGGCTCCTTTTCGATCGACAGCTGGCCGCTGCCCCGCCTTGTGCTCGCCACGGCGATTGCGTAGCCAGACCGAGGCCTGGTCCGGGCCGCAGCCAAGTCACGGTTGAGAGACGATGGGCCTTTTCGCCATCACCTACCCCAACATCGATCCCGTCCTCTTCCAGATCGGGCCGGTCGCAATCCGCTGGTATGCGCTGTCCTATGTCGTGGCGATCCTGTTCGCGTGGTGGTACGGCCGCCGCATCGCCGGGAACGACCGGCTTTGGGGTCCGGACGGGTCGCCGATCGCGCCGCGGCTCCTCGGCGATTTCGTGGTGTGGGGGACGCTGGGCGTCGTGGTCGGCGGCCGGCTCGGCTACGTCCTCGTCTACGACCTCCAGGGCTTCCTCGCCGATCCGATCTCGATCTTCGCGATCTGGGAAGGGGGCATGTCCTTCCATGGCGGCTTCGTCGGCACCGCGATCGCGCTGTTCCTGTTCGCGTGGCGACGGAAGATCCCGGTCTGGTCCTTCATCGACGTCATCGTCGCCGGCGTTCCCGTCGGCATCTTCTTCGTGCGGCTCGCGAATTTCGTGAATGGCGAGCTGTGGGGCCGCGCGGCCGACGTCCCCTGGGCGATGGTCTTCCCGGCAGACCCGCTGCAGGTCCCGCGCCATCCGAGCCAGCTCTACGAGGCGCTCACCGAAGGCGTGCTCCTCTTCATCGTCCTGTCGATCCTCATCTTCCGCTTCAAGCTGCTGCGCCGCCCGGGATTCATCACCGGCGCCTTCACCGCCGGCTACGGCGCCGCGCGGACCTTCTCGGAGTTCTTCCGTGAGCCCGACATCCAGATCGGCTTCCTGTCGGGCGGCCTCACGATGGGGATGACGCTGTCGATCCCGCTGATCGTCGCCGGAATCATCGCGATGATCGTCTCGACGCGGCGCCACCGGCGGACGGCCGCCCCTGCCTGAGCCGGCCATCAGCGATCCGCCGACGCCGCTCGCACAAAGGCTCCGCGAGCGCATCCTGCTCGACGGACCGATCCCGGTGGCCGAGTACATGGCCGCCTGCCTCGGCGACCCAGACCACGGCTACTACTTCGGCCGCGACCCCTTCGGGGCCGCCGGCGACTTCGTGACCGCGCCCGAGATCAGCCAGATTTTCGGCGAGCTGATCGGGCTGTGGGCGGTGGCGACCTGGGAGGCGATGGGGGCGCCGGCGGCCTTCGTCCTCGCCGAGCTCGGGCCCGGGCGCGGTACGTTGATGAAGGACGTTCTCCGCGCGGCGCGCGTAAGGGCGGGGTTTTCGGCAGCAGCGACGGTCGTGCTGGTGGAGACCAGCTCGCACCTTCGGGCGGTGCAGAAGGCGACGCTGGCGGAAAGCGGGGTCGCGCCGCTGTGGCTAGACCGCGTGGAGGCGTTGCCGTCCGGACCGGCGATCGTCCTCGCCAACGAGTTCTTCGATGCACTGCCGATCCGGCAGCTGGTGTGGACCGGCGAGGGGTGGGCGGAGCGGATGATCGGCCTGGATGACGGCGGCACGCTGGCCTTCGGGCTCCGCGACCTCGCGGCTCCTCCTTCCCTCGCCCCGCTTGCGGGGAGAGGGCTTTCCCCCTTGGCGAGCGCAGCGAGCTTAGGGGGAAAGGGTGAGGGGGACGCGGCGGTCCATCCGATTGAGGCTTCCCGTGGGGCTGCCCCTCACCCACCCCCTCCCCCCGCAAGCCGGGCGAGGGAGCTGCCGGCGCCTGGTGCCGTCATGGAACTCCGACCCGCTGCGGATGCGATCATGACGGTCCTTGCGGAGCGGATTGCGAAGGACGGCGGCGCTGCGTTGATCATCGATTACGGCCACGCGGTCTCCGGTTTCGGCGACACCCTCCAGGCTCTCTATCGCCACGCCTATGACGACCCGCTGGCGCATCCGGGCGAGGCTGACCTCACCGCCCATGTCGACTTCGCGGCCTTGGCGCGGGCGGCGAGCGCTGCCGGCGCGGTGCCGACCGAGATCATCGGCCAGGGCACCTTTCTTGGCCGGCTCGGCATCGCCCAGCGGGCACAGCGCCTCGTCGCAGGCAAGACCGGGGACGCGGCCGCCACGATCGCGGCGGCTGTCGAGCGGCTGACAACGCCGGGGCAAATGGGGACGCTGTTCAAGGTGATGGCTGTGGCCAGTGCGGGACTGGCCGTCCCCGGCCTATCCGAAGCCGGAGCAAAGGGATGAAACAACCCTGCACCGGCTGCGGCCTCGTGATCGAGAACGGCACCGCCGGCTGCCACGCGCTGTTCGAGGAAATGGCGCTGCGCGACTTCTCCGATGTCCGCTACGGCCGGGTGCATCGCGTGCTGGTGGATGCGTATTGCCTGCAGCATCCCGAGCGCTACTGCATCTCGGCGAAATCGCTTGCGGCGCATCTCTGCGGGACTTGCGATACTGTCGAGCGCAATGGCAGCAGCGGCGAGATCAACGAGCGGTTGCGGCGCTGGCTTGACGGGCCGGGCCGGCTGACGAAGCCGCCGCTGCCCGCGTTCCGCGGGTCGGTGACGATCGGCGACGTGGCGGCGGCCGCAACGCCGGAGGACCACCATGCCGCGGTCGAGCGCTGGTCGCGCGACGTCTGGGCGGCCTATGCGAGCCTTCACGCAATCGCGCGGCAATGGCTCGACGAGGCGATGACGGTCGGCGGGCCGGTGCGCAGGCCGAGGGGATGATGATGGACCAGGACACGATGGCCGGGTCGGCGGAGTTCGTGACAGCCGGCAGTCTCGCCGGCCTTCCCGGCATCCGGCACGGCTTCTTCACCCGGCGCGGCGGCGTTTCGTCCGGGGTGTTTTCGAGCCTCAATTGCGGCGTCGGCTCGGGCGACGACCGCGAGACCGTGCTCCTCAACCGCGGCCGTGTCGCCGCGGCGCTCGGCATCGATCGCGGCGCCCTCGCCTCGCCCTACCAGGTGCATGGCGCGGAGGTCGCGGTCGTCGACACGGTTTGGGAGCCGGGCCGCGGCCCGGAGGCGGACGGCATCGTCACCACGAGGCGCGACATCGCCGTCGGCGTCGGCACCGCCGACTGCGCGCCGGTCCTCTTCGCGGACGCGGCCAACGGCGTGATCGGCGCGGCCCATGCCGGCTGGGGCGGCGCCTTCAAGGGCGTCCTCGAAGCGACGGTGCGGAGAATGGAGACGCTCGGCGCCAACCGCCGCCGCATCGCGGCCGCGATCGGTCCGGCCATCGCGCAGGACTCCTACGAAGTCGGCCCGGAGTTCCGCGATCGCTTCCTCGCCGTCGACCTCAACAACGCCCGCTTCTTCCGGCCGTCGCCGACGCATGCGGACCACGCCCAATTCGACCTGCCGGCCTATGTCCGCGACCGGCTGGAGCGGCTGGATCTCGCTTCGGTCGAGTTGCTGCCGTTCGACACCTACGCCGATGAGGACCGCTTCTTCTCCTTCCGCCGTACGACCCATCGCGGCGAGAAGGACTATGGGCGGATGATTTCCGCCATCGTTCTTGCGTGAGCGCTGGAACGTGACGGCCGACGCGGCTAGTTTGCGCGGAGGGGGACGCATCATGACATCGGCCGGAGGCTTCACGCCGTGATCCGCGTTCTCTCGCTTGCCCTCGTCGTCCTCCTCGCTGCCTGTGCGACGACGCCGGAGGAGGTTTCGACGACGCCCCCCGCTGCCGGGGCCGAAGGCGGCGTCGTCCTCGAAGCCATCGAAGGCGCCCCCGAGAGCGTCACCGGCATCCTCACGGCGGCGTTCAACTCGACCGCGGCCGGCCGCGGCCTCCGGGCCAACGAAGCCGGCGCCGGCTACTCCATCCACGGCTATTTCTCGGTGGTCGGCAGCACGGCAGGGACGCTCCTGATTTACGTCTGGGACGTCGAATCCGCCGACGGCTCGCGCGTGACGCGAATCAGCGGCCAGATCAGCTCGACGCTGGCGGCGGCGGATCCGTGGCAGGTCGTGGAGGCGAACATGGTCGTCCAGGCCATCTCCGACACCTTCGATGACTTCCAGACATGGCAGGCCGGCGCCGGGGTCTGACCTCGCGGCCCCTTCGCCGATTGCAACGGGCGTCATCGCGTTGTTAAAAGCCGCGCCATGACGGGACCCACCCGCACGGCAAGGCGGAACAGAATTTGACCGACGCCCGCGACATGAAGCTCGTTTCCGGCAATGCCAACCGGGAACTCGCCGAGGCGATTGCGACCTACCTCGAGACGCCGCTCGCGAAGTGCATGGTCAAGCGCTTCGCCGACCAGGAGATTTTTGTCGAGATCCAGGAGAACGTCCGCGGCGAGGACGTGTTCGTGATCCAGTCGACGAGCTTTCCCGCCAATGACCACCTCATGGAGCTCCTCATCATCATCGATGCGCTCCGAAGGTCGTCGGCGCGGCGGATCACGGCGGTGATCCCCTATTTCGGCTACGCAAGACAGGACCGGAAACCCGGCCCGCGGACGCCGATCTCGGCCAAGCTCGTCGCCAACATCATCACGCGCGCCGGCGCCGACCGCGTGCTGACGATCGACCTCCATGCCGGCCAGCTCCAGGGCTTCTTCGACATCCCGACCGACAATCTCTACGCGGCGCCCGACATCGCGCGCGACATCCGGAAGCGCAACAACATCGAGAACGTGATGGTGGTGTCGCCGGACATCGGCGGCGTCGTCCGCGCCCGCGCTCTCGCCAAGCGCATCGACGCGCCGCTTGCGATCGTCGACAAGCGGCGCGAGCGGCCGGGCGAATCCGAGGTGATGAACATCATCGGCGACGTCGCGGGCAAGGATTGCATCCTCGTCGACGACATCGTCGATTCCGGCGGGACGCTCTGCAATGCCGCCGCCGCGCTGTCGCAGAACGGCGCGGCCTCGGTCCGGGCCTACATCACGCACGGCGTCCTTTCGAGCGGCGCGGTCGACCGCATCGCGAAGTCGCAGCTCGCAGAGCTCGTGATCACCGACTCGATCCAGCCGACCGACGAGATCAAGGCGGCCAGGAACATCCGCATCCTGACGATCGCCCCTCTCCTCGCCGAGGCGATCAAGCGGACGGCCAACGAAGAATCGGTCTCCAGCCTGTTCCATTGACCGTCGCGTGCTATCGTCCGCCGATGGACGATGACGCCATGCGGGCGCTCGCCGCCCAGTTGCGGCGGCCATCCGGCGAAGCCGGGCTCACGACCGCGCGTGAGATGAACGAGGTCAACCGGCCGTTGACCGAGGCCGCGATCGGCGCGCTTGCTCCGGCGCCGGGCGAGACCATTGCCGAAATCGGGCCGGGCAACGGCAAGCTGTCCGAGCCGATCCTCGAAGCGATCGGACGGGGCGGTCGCTATTTCGGCATCGACCATTCCGAAGCCATGGCGAAGGCCGCCCAGGCGACGCTGTCGCGCTACGGCAACGCAAGGATCTTCGCCGGCGACTATCGCGCCGCGCCGCTCGCGCCGGCATCGGTCGACGCGGTGCTTGCCGTCAACGTCATCTATTTCATCGACGATCTTGCCCTGTTCCTCTCCACTATCCGCGGCTGGCTGCGGCTCGGCGGCCGCATCGTGCTCGGCACACGGTCGAAGGAGACGCTGCGGGTGCTGCCGATGACGCAGCACGGCTTCATCGTCCGCGACGTCTTCGAGATCGAGGCCGCGCTCCGGGCGGCGCGGCTGGCCGACATCAGCCGGACGATCGTGCCCGAAGGCAATGTCGAGATCGACGGCCGCTCGTTCCGCCTCCAGTCGCTCGTGATCAAGGCGACCGCGCGGGGCTGAGGCACTTCACCTCTCCCCGGCGGGGAGAGGTGGAGGACGCGGCCGTCGACGTGCACAGGGTCGGCGGTGTCTCGATGCGGCACCGCCGTCCGCCCGCGGGCGAGGCTTCGGGAGTTGCACGGCCGCCGCCGCTCGCCTAAAAGCCCGCAGCCCCGCGCGCGCCCGATGCGCAGCGCCGGGATCATGGCTCGGCAATGCCGGGCCGTTTCTCGTTTCTTGAAGGAGAGGACGCGATGGCCGCGCCCTATGAGCTTTCGGCGTCGATGCGCGAGCCGCGCGGCAAGGGCGGCGCCCGTTCCACCCGTCGTGACGGCAAGGTCCCGGCGGTCGTCTATGGCGGCGACGAAGCGCCGATCGCGATCGCGCTGAACTACAAGGACGTCGACCTCAAGATCCTGGCCGGCGGCTTCCTGACCACGGTCGTCACGCTCGACGTCGACGGCAACAAGGTCCGCGCCATCCCGCGCGAATACCAGCGCGACCCGGTCAGCGATCGCCCGCTGCATGTCGATTTCATGCGCATCGGCGAGCATTCGACGCTCACCGTCGAAATCCCGATGCACTTCATCAACGAGGCGGCGTCACCCGGCATCAAGCGCGGCGGCGTCCTCAACATCGTGCGCCACACGGTCGAAGTGACCTGCCCGGCGGACGAAATCCCGAACGAGCTGGTCGGCGACCTCACCGGCCTGGACATCGGCGACTCGCTCCACATCTCCTCGGTCAAGCTGCCTGAGCACGTGACGCCGACGATCCGCGACCGCGACTTCACGATCGCGACGATCGCCGCACCGGCCGGCCTCAAGGACGAGCAGGACGATGCCGCTGCGGCGGCAGCGGCCTCTGCTGCCTCGACCGCGGCCGCCGAGACCAAGACCTAGCAACGGCACGCCATCCGCCGCCTCCCGCGGCGGATGCGATCATGGGCGGAGTGACCCGCCATGCTTCTCATCGTGGGCCTCGGCAATCCCGGGCGGAGCTATGAGCGGCATCGCCACAATGTCGGCTGGATGGCGGTGGACGCCATCCAGCGCCGCCACGGCTTCGGTCCCTGGCGCCAGCGCTTCCGCGCGGAGATCGCCGAAGGCACCCTGGGTGGCGTCAAGACCATCCTGATGAAGCCCCTCACCTACATGAACGAGTCCGGCCAAGCGGTTGGCGAGGCGGCGCGCTTCTACAAGATCGAGCCGGCCGACATCGTCGCCATCCATGACGAGCTCGACCTGCCGCCGGCCAAGGTGCGCATCAAGCGCGGCGGCGGCGGCGCCGGCCATAACGGCATCCGCTCTCTCACCGGCCATCTCGGTCCGGACTACCGCCGGCTCCGTATCGGCATCGGCCATCCCGGCGCCCGCGAACTCGTCCATTCCTACGTCCTCCACGATTTCGCAAAGGCGGATGCGGCCTGGCTCGACCCGCTGATCGCGGCGATCGCCGACAATGCCGACCTCCTTGCCCTCGGGAAGGATTCGGAGATGGCCAACCGGCTGCACCTCGCGGTGAATCCGGCGGAGCCGAGGAAGGCGAAAGCTGAGGGGGCGGTGATGGAAGGGACCGCGAAGCCTGCGCCCGCTCCTCTGCAGCAGCCGGCCGACACGCCCGTCACCGAGGAGGTGCGCGGGCCGTTCGCCGGGCTGCGGAAACTGTTCGGCACCAAGCAGTAGCACGGGGTTCCGCCCCCTCCTTGGGGCGTAGCCAGCTGCTCTGTCACGAGCCTCGCAATACGACGGGACCGAGCTCCCCCCTTGAGGGGGAGCGGGCTTTCGCGAGGCGAAGCCGACGCGAAACCGTGGGGG
The DNA here is from genome assembly GCA_050184415.1 of Bauldia sp. GTDB lineage: Bacteria > Pseudomonadota > Alphaproteobacteria > Rhizobiales > Kaistiaceae > JADLGL01. Next base: position 3,064 of record JBFXAJ010000027.1, on the reverse strand, counting down.
GTCTGTGACCCTCCGCTGGTTCGGAGCCGGTGGTAAGGCCGCGACCCCCACCGAAGCTTGCTCCTTGCAGTCGCAAGCTTCCGCCTCCCCTCAAGGGGGAGGCTCGGGAGACTGACGAGCGGCCCTGGCAAGCTCGCGCGGGACGAGACCGATCTCGCTCTTGGGGGGGGGTTTCGCGGCGCAGAGCCGCGGCACCGGCTTCGCGGAGTCCGGTCGATTGACGCGCTTCCGTAGAAAGAATATCTAACATCATCACCGGTCGCCCGCATCAGACGAAAATCGATACTCCTCGGGACGCCGGTTGCCTGCGATCCATTCCGGACCAAGCGTCATGATCGACCGTCTCGACAGGAAGATTCTGCAGATCCTTCAGGAGGACGCGACCGTGCCGGTCGCTGAGATCGGCCGGCGGGTCGGGCTGTCGACGACGCCGTGCTGGCGCCGGATCCAGAAGCTCGAGGAAGAGGGCGTCATCACCGGGCGTGTGGCGCTGCTCGACCCGAAGAAGATCAACGTCAAGGTCACCGCCTTCGTCGCGATCACCACCAACCAGCACAATGACGAATGGCTGCGCCGCTTCGCGGAGGTGATCCGCGACCTGCCGGAAGTGGTCGAGTTCTATCGGATGGCCGGACAGGTCGACTATCTGCTGCGCGTCGTGGTGCCGGACATCGAGGCCTATGACGGGTTCTACAAGCGGCTGATCTCGAGGATCGACATCGCCGACGTCTCCACGACCTTCGCGATGGAGCAGATCAAGTTCACGACCCAGATGCCGCTGAGCTATCTCAACCTGTCGAAGGAAAAGACGAGCTAGGATTTTGCCGCGAGCCGCGCGCGCTGCTTCTCGTCCGTGAGCTCCTTCACGGCATCCTTGCCGATCCAGCGCGCGGTGCGATCGTCCGACGCGGCCAGCCGCTCGGCGGTCGTGAGCGCCGGCCCGTAGAGGTCCAGCGAGCGCTTGCCGATCTGGCGGAGGGCCCAGTTCACGGCCTTCCTGACGAAGTTCCGGGGATCATCGGCGTGCCGCTCGATCAGCAGCAGGAACGGGAGGAACTCCTCATCCGGCGCCGTCTTCGCAGCGACGGCGTAGCCGGCGATCAGCGCGAAGGCCGCGCGGCGGACGAACTCGCGTCCGTCCGCGGCCCACTCCCCGACCTTTTCGGCGACGAAGGGCGTGCGCGCGAACAGCTTCATGCAGGCCTGGTCGCAGAGGTCCCAGGAATCGAAATCGGCCACCCAGCGGTCCATCTGCCCGGGCGTGACCATCTTCGGATCGTCGATCAAAGCGGCGAGGATGCGGGCCTCGTGGACGCCGGTCGCCCACAAATCGGCCGCCAGCGCGTGATTGCGGCGGAGGCGCTTCTCCAGCGGCCGCATCACGGTCATCGAGACGCCATAGGCGCGATCGGCATTGATGCCGAACCGCGCCATCCCCGCCCGCCCAGCCTCCGAGCCGAGCGCGCGGAGTTCCGCGAGGACGGACTCGGCGGTGTCGGTCATGGTTCCACCTTGCGGTCGAGGCGTGCGATGCGGCTCGCATTGTCCCGGCGGCCGCCGCCCGACACACCAAGGCCGACAAATCCTACCCGCGCCACGTCGTCACCTTCACGTCGGACCCCTTCGCCATCAGATTGACCCCGCCCTGCGCGAAGCCTATCTGCGCGCACGAAAGTCACCCTTTCGATTTCAGAGATGGCCGATCTCATCAAGCCGACGATCCTCGACGCGCTGCGCGCGATCCGCGATCCCGAGTCCGGCTCGGACATCGTGTCGAACGGCCTCGTGTCCGACATCGTCATCAAGGACGGCCGCGTGATGTTCGCCATCACCACCGATCCGACGCGTGCCGAGGCAATGGAGCCGGTCCGGAAGGCGGCCGAGAGCGCGGTGGCGGCGCTGCCGGGCGTCACGGCGGCGATGGTGGTGCTGACGGCGGATGCGCCGGCGCCGTCGCGATCATCGCCGACGGCGCCCCGACCGGCGCCGCCCCGCGCTCCACCGGCCGGTGCGCCAATTGCACCGCAGCCGCGGCGCCAGGCGCAGCCGGGCAAGGCCGGGGTTCCCGGCGTCGGCGCGATCATCGCGGTCGCGAGCGGCAAGGGCGGCGTCGGCAAGTCGACGACGGCGGTGAACCTCGCGCTCGGACTCAGGGCCAACGGGCTCTCGGTCGGCATCCTCGACGCCGACATCTACGGCCCCTCCCTGCCCCGCCTCCTCGGCCTCCACGGGCGGCCGGAGCTGCTATCGGGCCGGATCATGAAGCCGATGGAGGGCTACGGCCTCCGCGCGATGTCGATCGGGCTGCTGGTCGACGAGGAGGCGCCGATGATCTGGCGCGGGCCGATGGTGATCTCGGCGCTGACGCAGATGCTGCGCGAAGTGGCGTGGGGCGAGCTCGACGTGCTGATCGTCGACATGCCGCCCGGGACCGGCGACGCCCAGCTCACGATGGCCCAGCAGGTGCCACTCGCGGGCGCGGTGATCGTCTCGACGCCGCAGGACCTTGCGCTGATCGACGCGCGGAAGGGCCTTGCGATGTTCCAGAAGGTCGACGTGCCGGTGCTCGGCATCGTCGAGAACATGAGCACCTTCATCTGCCCGCATTGCGGGACGCGGACCGACCTCTTCGGCCATGGCGGCGCGCGCCACGAGGCGGAGCGGCTCGGCGTCCCTTTCCTCGGCGAGGTCCCGCTCCACCTCGCGATCCGCGAGACCTCGGACGCCGGCACGCCGGTAACCGCCGCCGATCCCGCGAGCCCGCATGCCACGATCTATCGGGAGATCGCCGCGCGGGTGTGGGCCGAGCTCACGCGGCTTCGCGAACATGGCGTGCGCCCGCCGCCGCGGATCGTCATCGAGGCGTAGCGCCGGCCCCGACGGCTCCCGCCGGGCGGGATTCACCACACCGCACCACGAACTCCCGAGCCTCCCCCCTGAGGCAGGGGAATCGCATATGGCTTTTGGGGCTATTGCGGTAGGGTGCGAACAGGATTCTGAAGGTCTCTCCTTTGGTTGTGGAGGAGAGGCATGGATGGGTTTGGACGGCATTTTTCGCAGTTGG
>JBFXAJ010000026.1:0-40531 GCA_050184415.1 Bauldia sp. | reverse complement strand
GCGGGCTCGGAGGATCTCGGCTATGGGCTCACGCGGCTGACCTACCAGGTGACGCACCGGATCGACAAGGCGGTCGATGCCGCGCGGGAGCTGATCGTCCGCGTCCTGCGCTCCGCCGGCCGGATAACCGACATCTCGTTTCTCGAGCCCGGCACCAAGCTGAGCGGCGGCTATGTCTCGGACGGGCGCGTGGCTTACGCCACCCTCGTCTCCGCGACCGCGGGCTCGATCGGGACCGGCCCCGCGCAGGAAAGCGCAACGGACTAGCGCGCCTTCTCGACCCGCCCCGACACCCCTTCCATCGCGCCCGGAACCAGCTCGGCCACCAGGAGCCGCGCCGGGTCGACCGGGCCTGGCATCGTCAGAACGGCTGGGGGGACCCGGCGGAAGCCGAACGGCCAGTAGTAAGGCTCGTCACCGACCAGCAGCACCAGCGCGTGGCCGTGGATGCGTGCCGCTTCGACCGCGGCCCGCATCAGCGCCTTGCCGCAGCCCCTGCCCCGCCAGCCGGCGTCGACGCAGAGCGGGCCGAGGAGAATGCCCGGCTTGCCGCCGATCAGGATCGGCGTCAGCCGCACCGAGCCGACCAGGACGCCGTCGGCTTCCGCAATGAAGGACAGGTCGCGGTCGGCCGGCACGCCCTCGCGGAGGCGGTAGGCCGTGCGGACGAACCGGCCGGGGCCGAAGACGGTCTCGTTGAGGGCTTCAATCCGGTGATCGTCACCGGCGTGCTCCGTCCGGAGCGTGAAGGAAGGGTCGGTCATTGCGGCGTCCGAGGCGTGGGCGGAGAAGGTCCGCCGGCCGGACGCGCGTTCAACAGGGGACGCGATGGACCGGAAGGCGGACGAGCGGCAGCGGCGACCGGGGGTCGCGCAGGGCTTCGCTTCGTCGGCAGAGGCGCATCGGTCCGATCCTCAAACGGCACGGGGCGCATAGCAGGTCGCCGCAGGGCCGTAAAGAATGCGCGGTTTTCCTTGCCTTGCCGGCGCCTCAACCTATGTTGAGGCTGCGTGGTCGCGGAAGCTGCCGGAACACGGCCAGCCGTGACGGCGTATACGAACAGGGCCTCCGGTAGGTGCCGGCCCATGCTGGGCGAATGGTGTCAGGAGGCACCCCTTTCTTCATGTTCACGCTTGCCCATCTGTCCGATCCGCATCTTGGTCCGCTGCCGCGCCCGCAGCTCAACCACCTCATGTCCAAGCGGATTTTCGGCTACATCAACTGGCGGTCGAACCGCTGGCGGGTGCACCGGCCCGAAGTGGTGCGCGAGCTGATCGAGAACATCCACGCCGCCGCGCCCGACCACATCGTCGTCACCGGCGACCTCGTGAACATCGCCCTGCCGGAGGAGATCGACCTTGCGCGGAAGTGGCTCGAGAAGCTCGGCGATCCGCAGCATGTCAGCGTCATCCCCGGCAACCACGATGCCTACGTCCCCGGCGCGCTCACCCAGACGCGCCGGCGCTGGCGCGATTTCATGGTCGGCGACAGCGACGCGGACAGCGTGATCTTCCCCTATGTCCGCCAGCGCGGACCGGTCGCGATCGTCGGCGTCAACAGCGCGAAAGCCACCGCGCCGTTCCGGGCGACGGGGCACATCAGCCCGCGCCAGCTCGAAGCGCTCCGCGGAAAGCTCGCCGCGCTCGCGGAGGAACAGAAGTTCCGCGTGGTCCTGATCCATCACCCGCCTGCCCCGGAAGTGATCTTCAAGAGCGCACGGCTGGTCGAGGCCGAGGAGTTCGTGAAGGTCATCGCCGACGAGGGGGCCGAGCTGATCCTCCACGGCCACATGCATTCCGGCAGCCTCGTCTATGTCGACGGCAAGCACGGCAGGGTGCCAGTCGTCGGCGTCCCGTCGGCCTCCAACCCGCCGGGCAACACCCATCCCGCTGCCGCCTTCAACCTCTACCGGATCAGCGGCAGCTTCGGCTCCTTCGCCTGCCACATGACCTCGGTCGGCTTCACCGAAGCCAACGCGCCGGCGCGGCTGATCGCCGACCGCCAGCTCCTCGGCTGACCTTGACCGACGCCGAGACCTGCCCGCGCTGCCTGAAGCCGCTGCCGCTGTGCGTCTGCGACTTCGCCGAGCACTTCGACAATCGCATCGAGGTGGTGGTGCTGCAGCACCCGCAGGAGCAGGACAAGCTCCTCGGCACCGCGCGGCTCGCCCTCCAGCATCTTTCGCGGGGCGCGCTGCGCATCGGCCTGTCCTGGCCGAGCCTGCCCAAGGCGGTGGAGCGCGAGGTCGATCCGAAGCGCTGGGCGATCCTCTATCTCGGCCCGGCGGACGCGGTGCTGCCGCCGAACGAGGAGGTCGTCCTTTTTGAGGGCAATGGCAGTCCGGTCGAGGACCAGCGGCGCGCCAAAAAGGCCATCGAGGGGATCATCGTCCTCGACGGCTCCTGGAGCCAGGCGAAGACGCTGTGGTGGCGCAATCCGTGGGTGCTGAAAGCGCGCCGCGCGGTAATCGCCCCGAAGGAGGCGTCGCTTTACGGCAAATTGCGCAAGGAGCCGCGCCGCGAGGGGCTGTCGACGCTCGAGGCAATCGCGTTTCTCCTCAGCCGGCTCGAGGGCCGGCCCGAAATCGAGAAAGGGATGCTGTCGAGTTTCCGGCGGATGCTCCAGCGCTATCGCGACAGCCTCAAGGCCGAGGCGAACGCGCCGGGTTGACGGTGCGGACTCCCGCCGTCATCCGCCGAGCCGCAGATATCTGTTTAGTAAAGGCCCTCGCCGTCGCGACGACGAAACCCGTTCAACTGCCTCACCTGGCTACGGACGCGGATGCGTTGCGCTCGTTCCTGCTCGCGACCGAGAAGTACTGCCGAGAACAACGTTGCGGCGACGAAGACTACTGCCGTGGATGCGAGAACGATCGCCATCGCCCCCTCCTGATCATTGGCTTCACTGACAGACCAATGCACCCGAACTCGTAAAGGTTCCGTGCCCGGCGTCACACCCCTGTGTCGCAGGCCGCGAGGAAGCTGCGGGCAGGGTTAATGAGGGACTAGCGGGACGAGCCGGGGATCGACGGCTGACGTCCACGAGGCCTTGTCGGCGTAGGCCCTCGTTGACGCGGAAGGCGGGCACAAGGCGGTTGCGGGCACGCGCGCCTCCGCACGGGCCTCCCGAGACCCGGCACGCCGAGGGCGAGAATGGCCTGCGGCCGTGCTCCGGCCTGGGGCGCCAAGCCTCGCAACAACAGTTCCCCACCGCTGGGGTGTCCGCAACGCCGGCCGAGCATCGTGCAATCGCCGCCCTACAGCACGTGGCGGCCGAGGGTGCGTTCGGTGTCGTGATAGATCGTGTGGAGGTGCTGTGCGGCTGGATCGACCGCGGCGAGCTCGATCAGGAAGGTGTCGCCGTGGAGGCGGTAGTACAGCCGCGTGCCGTCCTCATTGCCCCCGGCCCAGGCGAAGTGCACGGCGGCCTGGTCGCCCGAGCGGAGCCGGTCCCAATTCGCGGCGCCGACCGCATCGGGCCAGTGCTCGACGCCGTGGGCGCGCACGACCTGCCACAGGAGGTCCTGCTGCGTCGTGGTCATGTCCGCGGCGGCAAGGCCCGCGCGGTCGGCGTAGTAGCCCTCCTGCCCCGACACCGCGCGGATGTTGAGGATGGGATCGGCGCTGATGAGCGCGACACGCTGCTGCTCGGCCGAGAGGTCGGCGAAGAGCGCCCGCGCGGCTTCCTCCTCGACGCGGACGGCGACCTGCCCGGCATAGGGCCCGGTCGGCACGTCATTGGGATTGCACGAGAACGAGGACGGCGTCACCGACACGACCTCGTCACCGCGAAGGGTCAGGGTCAGCTCGAGATGGTGGCCTTCGAGGCGGAGGCCCCAGATGGCGTCGGCTGCGGGCTCGTCGAAGATCGAGAGGGAGTAGCGGTTGGAGTTCCGGTCGGCCGGTCCGATGCCCTGCGCGGCAAGGACGTCCTGGAGGGCGCGAACCAGTTGCACCCGGTCGAAACCGGCCGGGGACAGCATGGCGACCAGGAGCTCGGTGCCGGAATCCTGCTCCGCCGGCTCCATCTCCTCGAAACGGATGCCCGGCTTGACGAGGTTGTTCCCGAAATAGTTCCAGCCACGCCAGACGCCGGAATCAAGGGGGAAACGCGCGGCCGCGGCCTTTTCAGGGGCGAGGACGGAGAGGAAGGAATTGACGCGGTCGGCGATGCCCGGGATCGCCGGGGCGATCGCGGCAGCGGCCTGGGCCGTCGCGACACGGGGCAGTGCCGGAAGCGTCGCCGCGGCTCCGAGGCCGCCGAGCACCGTACGGCGTGACAGCATTTTGACCCTCCTTGGCCGGTGTCCGGCCAGTCAAACGCTCTCGGTAGATGAAGAAATCACCCTTGTTGGTCTGGATTGTGGCGCCGTCGGAAGCCGCGGCGCATGGAGGCGCGGAGGCGACGCATTGCCTATCCTCATGCACCGTCCCGGCCTCCGCGCCGGGACCCCATTGGCGGTCCGGCGAGTGCGGAGAGGCGGATGGTGCCGACGTTGGCCGCATCCGCGGAAACGCCAATGGATCCCGGGTCAAGCCCGGGAAGGAGTTGGTGGAGAGGAAACGGGATGTGACTGGCCCGGCATGTGTTGCGACAGCATGGACGGGGCGCGTTCGGAGTGCGTTGGCCCCCGTCCGGAAGACGGAACCCGCGCTGGATTAGGCCGGCTAGACCCGGAACCAGGCGATGGCGAGGAGGACGATGACGGCGAGGAGAACGCCGCCGAGGCCGGCGGCCACGACCCACGGTACCAGCGCCGTGCGCTCGGCGCGGGCCGGGCGGCGCTCGGGTTCGTCGAAGTCGGGCTCCGGCAGTTCACGGCGCCGCGTGGACCGCCGGGCCGAGGGGGAGCGGTCTTCCCGGACGCGCTTGATCAGCCAGTCGCCCTCGACCGTCTTCTCGCGCTCGATGATACGCTCGGCGATGTAGTTGGTGATGGTGTCGGCGACGTCTTCGACGCTCGCGCTCTCGACGATGATTGTGCGGCCGAGGCGCGTGTCCTTGACGAAGCGGTAGGTGCGCCGGTCGCGGCCGATGATGACGAAGGTCGTCACGTCGATCCAGAGGCGCGGCTGCGTCCCGGTGGCGACCTTGAGGATGAACTGCTCGTCGTCCGCCGGCACTTCGGAGAAGACGCTGCGGAGCTCGTCGGCGAGTATCTCGAGGCGCGCCCGCTCGGCCTCGTGGAGGTCGGAGGCGACGTCGGACCGGTCGGCCTCGGCGATGCGGACCCGCCGCAGCGCGTCGTTCAGACTGCGCACGTTGCTCTGTCCGCCTGGGCCGTCACTCGATGCCATGGCTCAAAACGCCGGGTTTTCTCAGCATGCTCAGCGTAGCAGATCGTCTGTCCCGCCGCATCGCCACAATGCGCACCGTGCCTCCATTTGGTTAATGGTCTCCTCCGGTTTACTTGCCCCTCTCCCGGCCGGCACCTAGGGTGAGCGCAACGTTCGCCCTCCCCCCGATTCCGCAGACAATTGGCCATGAAGACCGCCCTCACCGCAGCGCTCCTCCTCGTCATGTCGCTGTTCGCGGCGACCGCGTCGGCGCAGACGCTGTACGAGCGGGGCAATTCCACCGATCCGGTGACGCTCGATCCGCAGCTCTCGGTGTCGGCAGCGGAGGCAAATATCCTCCGCGATCTCTATGAGGGGCTGGTGATCCATTCGCCCGACGGCCTCCTCGTCGCCGGGGTCGCGGAAAGCTGGGAGGTCTCGGCGGACGGCCTCGTCTGGACGTTCCACCTTCGCGACAGCGACTGGAGCGACGGCTCGCCGGTAACGGCGGCCGATTTCGTGCATGCCTTCCGGCGGCTCTTCGATCCGGCGCTCGAGGCTCCCGACGCCCGGCTCTTCCTGACGATCGCCGGCGCGGCCGACGCGCGATCGGGCGAGGCGAAGACCGACACGGTCGGCGTCCGTGCCGTCGACGACCGCACGCTCACGATCACGCTCGCGGAGCCGACGCCGCAATTGCTGCAGCTCCTCGCGCGGCCATCGGCGCTTCCGGTCCATCGCGACCTCGCCGAGGTGCCGGCGGTGCCCGACCTCGATTCGCCCTTCAACGGCGCCTACCGCTTCGACGGCTTCGTCCCGGGCGACGGGACCTACCTCATCAAGAACCTGACCTACTACGCGGCCGGCACGGTCTATTTCGACACGGTCATCTACCGCCCGTTCGAGATCCAGCTCGCGATGCAGGCGTTCATCAACGGGACGCTGCTCTCGAACAACGACGTCGCCATCTTCGGCCTCGCGGATCGCGCCGAAGAGCTGGCGGACTCGCTCCGTCACACCCGCTTCCTCGGCACCTTCTTCCTCGCCACCAACCTCGACGGCCCGCTCGAGGATGCCCGCGTCCGCCGTGCCGTGGCGCTCGCGATCGACCGCAACCGGCTGGCGACCGAGATCTGGCGGGACACGGTGTTCGCGACCCGCGCCATCCTGCCGGCCGACATGCCGACCTATCCGGTGCCGGCTGAGACGGACCTCGGCGCCAACGAGCGCGACGAACGGGTGGCGACGGCGATCGCGCTCCTCGACGACGCCGGCTTCACCGCGGCGAACCCGCTGACCCTGACGCTCGCGATTCCCGCGACGCAGATCAACGGGCTGACGGCGCAGGCGATCGCCGAGGATCTCGCCGAGGCGGGGATCACGCTCAACATCCTCGACCGCGATCCCGGCGAGCACTATGACGCGATCGGCGTCGCCGACGACTACGACCTCGCGACGGTCGCCTGGATCGGCGATTCCGAGCATCCGGTCGATGTCCTCGGTCTCTTCGACGAGGCGGGGGGCCGGTTCACCGCCTACGCCAATCCTGAATACGACGCGCTGCTGGCCGAGGCCGCGCTCACCGCGGACCGCACCGTCGCGACCGCCCTCTACGCCGCGGCGGACCGGCTGCTGGTCCGTGACCTCCCGGCGATCCCGCTCCTCCAGTACGGCGCCTACAACCTCGTCTCCCCGCGGCTGGCGGGCTTCGAGGACAATGTCGTGGACGTCCACCTGACACGCTGGCTGAGCCTCGCGCAGTGAGGTTCGGCGTGAGGATCGGGCCGCTTCTGCAGGAACGACGGGACTGAGCTCCCCCCTTGAGGGGGAGCGGGCTTTCGCGAGGCGAAGCCGACGCGAAACCGTGGGGGGTCTGTGACTCGCCATTCGCTCCGTCCCACGCGGAACGGACCAGACCCCCACCGGCTGCGCGGACCCGCGGAGTCACAGCCCCCCACCCGAACGAGCGCAGCTCGTTCGACCTCCCCACAAAGGGGGAGGTTCAAGCGGAGTTTGCCGCGGGGGACTCCAGCTCAGCGCCGGCGCCTGGACTCCTTGAGCCTTTCCCTGGGAGGCTCCGGCGTCCCCCTCGAAAGGGTCGGCGCCGTCGCTCTCGTGGAGAGACGGCGCCGTTGGTTCCTAGCCCGGGGCCGGCGCGGGCGGCGCCGGGGGCGGCACGTCGGGATTGCGGTAGCCGTAGGTGGTCGGCTGGCCATAGCGCGCGATCTCCTCGTCGATGACGAAGAGATACTCGTCCGGGAACCAGCCGGCTTCGACCAGTGCGGCCGCCGATGCCCGAAGCTTCTCGGCATAATCCTCCGGGCTCGCATAGAGCGCGCCGAGCTGCTCTGCGGTGAGCGGGATGGTGTAGCTGCCGAGGCCGCACTGCGCGCTGCCCGCGTTCGGGATGACGAAGGTGTGGGTCGGCACCTCGAGCTGCGGCGAGCGGACGCCGCCGGTCGCGTTCCCGAACTCGTCGAAGACGAGGCCGTTGGCGTCGACCACGATGCGGTCGGCGGTCGGCGGCAACACGTCGTCGGCGAGGTAGTTGTAGAGATGCTCGAGCGGCATGTAGACCATCGCCGCGTCGAAGAAGTGGCTCATCGGCTGGAATTCGCAGCTCAGCGGATCGGCCGCGAACGCATCGCGCGAGCCGAGATGCGGCTCGCCGGCGACCTGATACAGCCGGTAGAGGCCGGCATTGTCGGCGGTCGGATCGAAATCGTCGAGCCAGCCGGCAGCGGTCTCGGCGGTCGCGTCGTCCCATTCATGCTGGGTCGATTTGATGACCACCGGCAGGCCGGCATAGAACTCGTCGAGCTCCTCCGCCGTCGGGCCGTTGGTGTCCCAGACATACATCGCGTCGATCACGCTCGAGCCGTCGGGCATCCGATGGTTGGCATTGGAGTTGCCGTTCGGCTGCTCCATGAAGTTCATCGCGGTCGACGACGTCGCCGACGAGCCGGTGATCACCAGCCACTCCGCATTCCAGTCGGCGCCGGCGGGGTTCGCCGTCTTCAGGAGGTACGCGACCTGGGCGATGATCTGGTTAGCCGCGACGTTCTCCGCCGGCGGCCCGCCGCCGCCACCGCCGGCCGGCGCCCCCTCGATGGCGAGGTCGGCGTAGCGGGTCTCGTTGAGGTTGCGGAGGTTGTTGACCAGGTTCGGCGCGTTGACGACCTCGACATAGACGTGACCGGCGATCATGCCGCCGACACGAGAGTGGTCCCAGGTCTGCGCGGCGCCCGCCGGGTGCATCGTCTCGAGGAGCGTCATGCCCGACCAGTCGGCGACGTCCGCCGGCCGGTGCACCAGGATGCGGGTCAGATAGGGCGCCTCATTGGCGGTGCCGGAGATGAAGTACTCCTCCGTGACGTAGCCGTGCGCCGCCTCGGTGAAGATCTCGGGCGCCGGCAGCAGGTACGGGCGGATCGCCGTGTAGAAGATGCCCTCATGCAGCGGATTGTCGGCCGTCGCCGGCACCGGTGCGCCGCCATTCTCCACGACCGGCAGCGCCGGTTCGGCAAGCGCGGCCCCGCCGAGCGATGCCGCCAGCGCGGCAACCGATACCCCCAGGAGCGCGCGGCGGCGCAGCCGCGATCCCGTCTTCCTGGCCGGCGCGGTGCGCGCGGCCGTCGAACCTGTTCTCATCAAAGTCCTCCCCTGAACCGATCTGACTGCCGTCTCTGCAGTCGCCTGGATGTCTGCTGAACCGATTGATCCGCGTTGGCGTCCGAATCGCTCACGAAAGAGAAGAGCTTGTCGGGCCCGCCGGGTCCCTCGACCGCGGTGTCAGCGCCCGCGGCTCTTATCGAAGATCAATAGCTAGGGACGCTAATGAGTTGTCCGGGACCTGTCAATTTGAAGGTAGAGCGCGGCAATTCAAATGAGCCGGCGCCACGACGGCGCGCGGTTCCGGCCAATCGATAAGGTATGCAAATTCTGTGGCTGGTCAGCTATTCGAGCGGCATGATGCCCGGCTCCAGCTCATAGAATCCCGCAAGGGTCAGCTCGACCTCGATGGGCTGGAAGGTGGTGTTGCGGAAGAACCAGCCATGGATGCCGTCGATGGGCGCGACCAGCGTGCCGCGGCCGCCGACGCTCTGTCCGGTGCGATAGTTCATCACCTCGATCGCGGGATCGTCGGCCGTCGGCAACGTGTGGCCGTGGAACTCGTAGTAGAGCTCCTGCGGCGCCGACCACGAATAGACCAGCGTGTCGCCCGCCCGCATGGTCACCTTGTATTCGAGGAAATCGGGCTCCGGGAACGCGTCGACGCGGATCGTGATCGTGTCGGTCCGGAACGGCGTCTCCGTGACACCAGCGATCTCCGGCGGCGCGGCCGCGATCGTCTCCACGACGATCTCGGTCGGCCCGCCGATCGCATCGAGGCCCGTCATCCGTCCGAAGCCGGTCGGGTCGATGCCGTACTCCGCAGGCAGCACGAAGAGGACGGCGACGACGCTGGCGGCGACGACCGCGCCGCCGATCTGGAGGAGCAGCGCCCGGCGGCCGGGCGGCCGGAAATCGTCATCGCCGCCGCTCATGCGGCCGCTCCCGAAAGGAGGCCCGCGAGTTGGACCTCGAACAGGAGCACGCCGGCGGCGAGCAGGACGACGTTGGTCGCCACGGCCATGCGCCGAAAACTCGGCGTCGCGCGCCATGCGCTCATCAGCGACAGGACGAGGACGAGCACCAGGATCTGCCCAAGCTCGACGCCGATGTTGAAGGCCAGCATGTTCGGCACCAGCCCCTCCGCCGAGAGCTGCAGGCCCTGGAGTTTTGTGGCGAGGCCGAAGCCGTGGACGAGGCCGAACAGAAGCACAGCCGCCTTCGGATTCGGCTCGACCCCGAACAGCGTCCGGAACGCTCCGAGATTGTCGAGCGCCTTGTAGGTGACGGAAAGGCCGATCACGGCATCGACCGCGAACGGGTTCACCGCGATATGGCCAAGCACGCCGGTGAGGAGCGTGATGCTGTGGCCGATCGAGAACATCGACACGTAGAGCGCGACGTCGCGGAACCGGTAGAGGAAGAACACGACGCCGACCAGGAACAGGACGTGGTCGTAGCCCGTCACCATGTGCTTGGCGCCGAGATAGAGATACGGCCAGAACGCGAAGCCCGCGACGCTTTCGAGATAGGCGGCATCGCGGTCGGCGACGCCGTGCGCGGCCGCGACCGACAGCGAAGCGTCGATGAGGACGAGGGTCGCTGCCGCGAGAACTGCGAAGCCGAGCCCTGCGCCGCTACGGGGCCGGACAGGCACCCCCGCGGCCGACCGCATCACGGGGCCGGGGGCGTGGCCGGTGCCGGTGGCGGCAGCAGGAAGTCGAACTGGAGGTCCTCCATCGTCGGCGCCGGCGTTTCCGGCATCACCGGGTCGACGAAGCCGATCCAGCGGCCGAGCGCCACGATGGCGATCCAGAACACCAGCGACAGGAGGCCCGAGAATCGTGCTGCCCGCGGAATCCGCCCTTCCTGCTCCCAGCGCTTGAGGTCGCGGATCAGGACCATCTCGAAGACCAGCATGTTGATGCCCGCCAGCGCGAGCAGCAAGATTTTGATCCTGAAGGGGAAATTGTAATAGTACGATGCCGGGTCGCTCCAGAACATCAAGACCCCGGTGGCGACCGCAACGGCAAACGCGGCCCAGGTCCAGGGCAGCGAATCGCGCATCACCGCGGTGGCGAGGCGCGAGCGCGAGGCGAAGCCGAGGAGGCGGAGGTCGACGATCGCGATCGTGCCGACGACGATCGCGATGGCGATGACGTGGAACGATTCGACCATAGGGAAGCCCCAGGTCGAATACTTCATCCACTGCGCAAGAGATGTCGCTTCGATCCAGGCGAGAACGGAGTCGATGTCCATGGATCGGCGCCCCTAGTTGAAGATGGTTTGCGGCAGGGACGGGATGTTCTCGAGATAGGCGATCCAGCGTCCGGCGATCGCGATGACGATCCACAGGAGGAACGTCAGGAGCGCAAAGACCACCGTGCCGCGCCGCGACGCCGGATCGGTCTCCCAATAGGCGGCGTTGCGGCGGACGGAGCGCTGGAACAGCGCCGTCACGATCGCGCCGAGGGCGACCAGCGCCATCTTGAACCAGAAGATGATGTTGTAGAGCTCTCGCGGCGGCTCGGCGGCGATCAGGAGAAGGCCGGTCGTCAGAAGGACGATCAGCGCCGCCCAGATCCACGGAACGAACCGCGATGCCGTGGCAGCCATGGTCGGCCGGCCTTCGGCAGTCCGCATCACCCTGAGGCCGACCATCAGCACCGAGCCCATGATCGCGGCGACCGCGAGGATATGGATGGTCTGGATGGTCGGAACGACCCAGGGCGCCAGCAGCGCCTCATGGAATGCGGTGGATTCCAGCCACTCGACGATGCCCCGCATCAGGCCCCTTGCTCGCTATTGCCAATCGAACGGCGCGTCCCGTCCGGACGCATGCCAGATGCCGATGGCCGGCCGCGGACGTCATCCGCGGCCGGCCGTGGTGAGGGAGCAGTGCGGCTGACTAGGCCGGGCCTGTCGGCGTCGCGAGCGGACCGTCGTCGCCGTGCTCGACATTGCCGGCGACGCTGTCGCAATGGGCGCCGGGTGCCGGGGGCGTGTTGGCCGGGCAGGAGAACAGGCCGCCGACGCGCGACCCGGCCGGCAGGCCGGAGCGCAGCGGGTTGAGGCCGACGCTGAAGATGGTGCCGCGCGGCATGCCGTTCACGGTGATGCCTTCATTGGCCATCGCCGAGGCGCCGCCCATCTCGACGTTCCAGATCAGCGGCTGGCCGTTCTCGCCGGCGACGAGCGCGTTGCGCTCCTCGTTGAGGACGGCGAACTCGATCCGGAGATGGTTCGCGTCGGGGATGACGGTGACCACCACGCCGGTGAACACCAGCGTCTGCGCGTCGTCATACATGGCGAAGGAATGGTGCGAGCTGGCCGGTGCCACCATGAGGGCGGCAGCAGCGAGCGCGACGGCGCCAACGCCGATATACTTAGCTGTCTTCATTTTCCTTATCTCCCTCAGTGCGGCCTACGGAGCCGGCGCAAGTCCGAAGCCGAGCCCGAGATCCTCGGCCGGGATGTCCCAGCCTTCCTCGTGCTCCGCCCAAACGTCCGCCCACGGACGGTTGAACCAGTCGGGCGTGGTGAACTCGATCGTGGTGCCGGCCGGCAGGTTCTGCGCCCGGCCGTCGACGTTGTAGATCGATGGCAGGCAGTTGATGAACACGTACGGATTGCTGTCGCGCAGCTCGCCCTGGAAGGCGAGGTTGCGGATCATGCGCACCGGCTCCACCAGCGCCTGCGGGTCGTAGAAGATGGCTTCCTGGTTGTAGCCGAGATATGTGCCCGCATCGTCGTAGCGCGGCGTGTAGATCTCGCTCACCTGCATCAGCGGGCTCGATTCCCACATCGTGTGCTGCATCCAGGCCTGGATGTTGGAGGTCCAGGTCACCATCACGTCGCCGTCCCAGAAGCCGACGGTCTCGCCGTACCAGCGCGGCACGTCCTGGGCGATGCGCGGCACCGTGCCCGACATGTCGAACTCGCGGCCGACATTGATGTGGCGGACGAAATTGTCCGCGACGCCGGTCATGAACTGGACGACGTCGCGCGTTGCCATGACGTAGAAATTGTTCAGCGAGAACTCGCCGAACCAGCGCATGAACCCTTCCGGGTAGCAGAGCTGGGCCGGCCATTGCGGCGCGTTGGTGACGGCCTCATGGTAGTTCTGCTGGACGAAGCGGGTCTGGTACTCCGGCGTCAGCACCGAAAGGATCGTCGGCACCTGGTTGACGCGGCCGTAGTTCCACTGCGGATAGCCGGCGACGTCCCGATTGTAGCGGCCGGTCCACTGCTCGAGCTGCTCCTGGTCCGGCTCGGTCGGGCCGCCGGCGGCGACGGCCTCGGCCATCAGTGCCTCGTAATGCTCCTGCGCGGTCGCGAAGCCATAGGGGCTGACGATGTTCTCGCGCGGCCAGTCCTCGGCGCAATTGCCCCATTGCGCGGTTGCGGTCGGATTGTCGCCGATGCGTGGCATCTGGCCGGTCCACATGTCGGTGAGGCCGCGCGGCGAGTTGCAGCGGAAGTAGCGCGGATCGGTCCAGAGATCGCGGTCGAGGTAGTAGTTCTCGGTCGTGAACATGTCGACCGGCAGCGGCTCGACGCCCTCCGGCGGAGCACCGCCGACAGGCCCCTGCCCCGGCATGGCGTTGCCGGTGAGGTTGATGACTTCGCCGGTCGGATTGTTCTCCGGATGGAAGACCGACGTCGGCCCCGGCAGCGGCGCGCCCCGGTTGGGGCTCTCCTGCTGCGACCGCGGAACGTCCTGCGCGGCGGCGACGGCAAGCCCTCCGATCAGAAGGGCGGCCGACGATGCCGCGGTGAGCCCGATGCGCCTAAAACCCATGTGCGTCCTCCCAATGCGACAGGCGTGCTGAGCCGACCGCGAAGCGGCGCTCCCGTGGCCGTCGATGAACCTCCCCTGCCGTCGCCCTCCAGCGAACGGCGAGGCGCCCGCAGCAATAATGCTTAGGCACCCATATCATCTTTCTAGGATGGTTCCGGACTGCGCGCAACAGAGAGACGACAGGTCGGCGACAAAAGTCCTGACGGAGAAATGGCCACTGGATTCGCGAGCGCCCGCCTGGGGTGCGGCCGTCGCACCGGATCGGAATGTGATAAGGAAAGGCTCACTAATACTTCTGTCGCCTTCCGCACCGATCCTGCAGGACAGGACCGCCGGAACAGGTGGCGACCAGCCGCTGTGGCGCGGCCGGGAGCACCCACGAAGAGGCCGGGCTCCGTCCGTAAACAACGGATCGGTCGACACTATTCCGTAGCGCCGCACTGCCCTGGCCGGACGATTCGCAACTCCGTCGCATGCCTCCGCGACGGGCCGCGCGCGACCGTGTTTCGGGCTGCGCGCCGCGGGGGTTGGCATTTTGGGCCCCAAGGTCTAGAGAATCTCCGGCCCGATCGTAAGGATAGCGCAGAAAGCGGGTCGATCTGGGAGGATCCGTGCGCGGAACGAAGGCCCTTTCGGCGGGTGTGCTGCTGCTTGTGATCGCGCCGGCGGCGCCGGCGCTTGCCCACGCGCCGCTGATGTCCTGCTTCCAGAACGAGGACCGGACGGTGACCTGCGAGGCCGGCTACAGCGACGGCGCCTCGGCCGCCGGTCAGGTCGTCCAACTCGCCGACGTCGACGGCCGCCTCCTCGTCGAGGCGGTCTTCGGGGATGACGGCACCTACACCTTCACGCCGCCCGAGGGCCTCGCGCTCTACACGATCGAGTTCATCGGCGACGCCGCGCACAACGTCCTCCTCTTCAGCGATGAGATCGTGCCGTTCGCGTGACGGGAGGAATCGCCCCGTAAGAGGGCGCGCCCGCAAACGGGCAGAACGGCCGTGGGGACGGTCTCAACAAGGAGGGATTTCGTTGCGGTTTGACGTTCGGACTCTGCTCGGGCTCGGGAGCACGCTCCTCGCCGGCGCCGCGCCGCTTCCTGCGCTGGCGCATTTCCAGATGCTGTTCGGCGGCGACGCCTATCACCCGGCCGGACAGCCGGTCGACATGGCGGTGGTGTTCACCCACCCCTTCACTGCGGGACCCACGATGGCGATGGGTGTGCCGGAAGCGTTCTATCTCGTCCATCAGCGCGGCACCGACGCCACGCCCGAGCAGACCGACCTTTCGCAGTATCTCGAGGCGATCGACTGGGCCGGCGCCGACGGCATGACCGCCGCTGCCTATCGCGCCGCGATTCCCGGTTCGCTGATGCGCTCGCTCGGCGACTACACCTTCGTGCTGCAGCCGGCGCCCTTCCTCGAAGAGGGCGAGGGCGTCTTCATCCAGCAGATCACCAAGATGATGATGAATGTCGGCGGCGTCCCCGGGAACTGGGACCAGCCGCTCGGCCTCCCCACGGAGATCGTCCCGCTCGACAAGCCCTATGCCGCCTGGGAAGGCGGCGTGTTCCGCGGCGTGGTGCTCAGCGACGGCGAGCCGGTGCCCTTCGCCGAGATCGAGGTCGAATACGTCAACTACGCGGTCGACATCGAAGGCCATCGCTTCGGCGACGGCCCGGCGATCGAGGCGCCGCAGCCGGCCTTCGAGAATCTGAGCCTCCGCGCCGACGCCAACGGCACCTTCGTCCTCGGCCTCCCCCGCGCCGGCTGGTGGGGGATCGGCGCGCTCGGCGTCGGCCCCGACACCGAGCATGAGGGCCGGGAGCTGTCGCAGGACGCGGTGATCTGGGTCCAGGTCACGGCGATGCCCTGAACACCGAGAGAGCGATGACCGACACGCTCACCATCAGACCCGACACCGGCCGGCGCGAAAGCGCGCTGGTCGGGGTCATCGCTGCGTGTCTCATCGCCCTCACCGTCGGCTTCGCGCTGACCCGCCCCGAACAGGGCGCGCCGCCTGCGCTCCTCGACTGGCAGGTCAGCGCCTTCGCGGACCTCAATGCCGCCGACCAGGCGATCCACGCCGCCCTCGTCGCGGCCGGCGAGGAGATCGGCTGGTACTACCAGGACATCGCCGCCTGGCCGACGCTCGACGACCTCCGCGGCGGCTTCGTGTCGCCCTTCCTCGAGGACGCGATGTGGGAGCGGAACGGGTCGGTCCGCTGGGAGATGCGCCTCCCGCATGGCGTCGCCGAGATGGACGCCGGCGCCACGGCCTATTTCGGCGCAGGCGGCACCATCGAGGGGCAGAGCGCCTATCTCCTGCTCCACCGCCACGCCCACGCCGGCTTCGCCGCAGTCACCGCGCCAGAAATCTGGATCCACGCCGATCCGAACGTCGCCATGCCCGATGGCCTCAAGGCCGAGTCCCTGATCCGCAATGGCTGGCGCCAGGTCGTGACCTACAGCGGCACCACCGAGCTCGAGCGCCTGAGAGGAATCTGAATTGTCGCCCGCATCCGCCCTTGCCGCGCTCGTCCGGCCCCTCGCCGCCGCGATCCTCGCAGTGCCGCTCCTCGCCGGTGCGGCATCCGCCCAGGGTTTTCTCGACAATTTGCCGGCGGCAACCCCGCTTCCCGAGCCGGTGCCGCAGGGCGAGCGGCTGCAGATCGGCATCACGCTCCACCCCTATTACAGCTTCGCGGCGAACGTCGTCGGCGACCTTGCCGACGTGGTGCCGCTGATCGGCGCCGAGGTGAACCCGCACGGCTACCAGCCGCAGGCCGCCGACATCGAGCGCGCGACCGGGCTCGACGTCCTTATCGTCAACGGCATCGGCCATGACGAATGGGCGTTCGAGATCGTCGAGGCCGCCGGGAGAGCCGACGACCTGCCGCTGATCTACGCCAATGCGACCGTCGCCCTCATCCCGATCGGCGGCGCCAACGTGACCGAGCGGGTGGTGAACCCGCACACCTTCGTGTCGACCACCGCCGCGATCCAGCAGGTCTACGAGATCGCCCGCGCGCTCGGCGAGCTCGACCCTGAGAATGCCGCGGCGTACCGCGCCAATGCGCGGGAATACGGCGCGCGCATCCGCGAGCTCCGCGCCGGCTTCATGGAAGCGTTCGCCGCGCTCGACACGTCGGCAGTGCGGGCGGCGACCGCGCATGCCGGTTACGACTACCTCTTCCAGGAATTCGGCCTCGAGGTCGCCGCCGTCATCGAGCCGCGCCACGGCGTCGAGCCGACCGCCGCGCAGCTCGCGCAGACCATCGAGGACATCCGCGCCGCCAATGTGAACATCCTCTTCGCCGAGCTCTACTACGCCGGCGAACTCGCCGAGACCATCAACCGCGAGACCGGGGTCCGGGTCTATCCGCTGTCGCACATCTCGAGCGGCCCCTACACGGCCGAGAAGTACGAGGTCGAGATGCAGCAGAACATCGAGACCGTGCTCCGCGCCATCACCGAAACCACCGCGCCCTGATGGCCGGACCGCGGGTGGCCTTCGACGGCGTGAGCCTCGATCTCGGCGGCGTCGAGATCTTGCGCGACATCCGCTTCGCGATCGAGCCTGGCACGGTGCACGCGATCGTCGGCCCCAATGGCGGTGGCAAGACCTCGCTGATCCGGTCGCTGCTCGGGCAGATGCCCCATCGGGGCGCCATCCGCGTCGAAGGCGGCGATGGTCCGACCGGCTACGCGCCGCAGCTCCTGGAATTCGACCGGACGCTGCCCATCACCGTCGGCGACGTGATGACCGTGATGAGCCAGCGCCGCCCCGCCTTCCTCGGCACCGCGCGCGCCAAGCGCGTCGCGGCCGAGGCCGCCCTCGACCGCGTCGGCCTCCCCGGCATCTGGTCGAAGCGTTTCGGCGGCCTCTCCGGGGGCGAGCGCCAGCGCGTTCTTCTCGCCCAGGCGCTGGTGCCGCCGCCCGCGCTCCTCGTCATGGACGAGCCGACCGCCAGCATGGACAATGCGGGGTCGCTGCGGACCGAAGCCATCGTGCGCGAGATCGCCGATTCCGGCGCGACGGTGATCTGGATCAACCATGACTGGGACCAGGTCCGCCGCGTCGCCGACCGCGCGACCGGCATCAACCGCACCGTGACCTTCGACGGCGATCCGGAAATCGTCCTGCCGAAGAGTGCTGCGGCCGAGCCGGCGGCGGTGCCGGCGTGAGCGAGCTCTACCAGGCCATCCGCGACTGGCTGCAATTCCAGTCGATCACCGGCGGCCTCCCCTTCCCGTTCCGCTACGATTTCTTCAGCAACGCAATCCTTGCCGCGATCTTCATCGGCCCGCTCCTCGGCGCCCTCGGCACGATGGTCGTCGTGAAGCGCATGGCCTTCTTCAGCCAGGCGATCGGCAATGCGGCGCTGACCGGCGTTTCGATCGGCGTTCTCCTCGGCGAATCCTACACCGCGCCCTACGTGTCGATGTTCAGCTTCTGCATCCTGTTCGCGGTGGTGCTGAAATACACCCAGTACCGCACGAGCCTGTCGAGCGACGTGCTGATCGGCGTGTTCCTCTCGATCTCGCTCGCGGTCGGCGCGTCCCTCCTCCTCTACGTCTCGGCGATCATCAACACCCACGTCCTCGAGAACATCCTCTTCGGCTCGATCCTGACGGTGAACGACACCGACCTCGACGTCCTTCTCGTCGTCGTCCTGATCTGCGTCATCGTCGGCATCCCGTTCTTCAACCAGATGCTCCTCGGCAGCCTCAACCCGAGCCTTGCCGCCGCGCGCGGCGTCAACGTCCGCCTCGTCGACTATCTCTTCGTCATCCTCATCACGCTGGTGACGGTCGCCTGCGTAAAAATCATCGGCGCGATCCTCGTCGAGGCGCTGCTGCTGATCCCGGCGGCGGCGGCGCGCAACATCAGCCGCTCGCTCAAGGGCTTCGTCGCCTGGAGCGTCCTCATCGCCACCGTCTCCTGCTTCGCGGGCATCTTCATCCCGATGCAGTTCGACCTGCCGCTGCCGTCCGGCGGCGCGATCATCCTGTGCGCGGCGCTGGCCTTCGTCGTCACCGTCGTCATCCGCAACGTGTTTGGCCGCTATCGCGAGGCGAGAATCTGATGCGACGCTCGACCGGATTGCTCCTGGCTCTCGCCGCCGCGCTGGTCCTGACCCTCGGCGCGACGCTCGCCACCTCGCAGGAGGACGACCGCCTCCTCGTGGTCACCTCGCTCCAGCCGACCTTCTCGATCGCTTCGGCGCTCGCCGAGGGCACGTCGGTCGACATCGTCAGCGTCCCGGCGCGCGCCGTCGCGATGGCGGCACAGCCCGCCATCTTCGGCCGTGCCAACGCCGAGCGCACCGCGCTCCTCGCCGAGGCCGATGCCGTCATCACCGTCCGCAGCATCTGGCCGGACGACCCACTCTTCCGCCTCGCCCGCGCCGAGAACATCCGCGTGGTCGAGATCGACGCCGCAACCCCGGTCGGCGCCGGCAGCGGCGTCGCGCAGATCGCCCGTCCGGCCAGCGCCCCGCCCTGGCGCGCGGCCGCCGTCCCCGGCGTGGGCCTGTCGCCCCATGTCTGGCTCGGCCCGTCGAACGGCATCCGGATGGCGGAGATCGTGGCCGCCGACCTCGTACGCCTCGCGCCCGACGATGCCGCCGCGATCGAAGCGAACCTCCGCTCCTTCCGGGCCGAGCTGCAGGCCCTGAAGGCGGAGTACGAAGCTACGCTGGCGACGCTCGCCGACGTCACCGTCTACGCGCTCTCCGATCAGTTCGACTATCTCCTCGGCGAGTTCGGCTTCTTCGTCGACGGCCATTTCCTCGAGCAGGACATCCGCTGGACCGCGGAGGATTACGCCGGGCTCACGGAATACCTCACGACGAGCGGCATCAGCGTCGTGATCCACCAATGGCAGCCTGCGGCCGAAATCGTCGCGGCGATCGAAGCCGCCGGCGCTACGCTGCTCGTCCTCGACGCCGGCGACCAGGGCCCGGCCAACGCCGACGGCGTCACCGCCGCAGAGGGCTACGAGCAGCTCCTCCGCAGCAACCTCGACGCCCTGCGCGCGGCGCTCGCCGACTGAGGCTCGATGCGCCGACCCCTCGGCACGTTCCTCCTATGGTGACCTCAGCACGCCACGCTCCGCTTGAGCCTCCCCCTCGTGGGGAGGCGGAAGGTTGCGACTGAAAGGAGCAACCTTCGGTGGGGGGCGGCCGTGCGTGGCCATCACAGATGCACAGCCCCCCACCCGAACGGGCGTTGCCCGTTCGACCTCCCCACCAGGGGGAGGTTCAAGCGGAGTCGGCTGCGAGGGGAGTGGTTTCCTCAGCCTTCCTTGCCGCGGCCGCGACCTCGACCAGGAAGTCCACGAACGCCCTGACCTTCGCCGGCATGTGGTGCTGGGAGCGGTGGTAGAGGTAGAGCGGGAACCGCTCCTCCGCCCAACCCGGCAGGACCTGCACCAACGCTCCCGAGGCGACCAGTGGCACGGCATAGATGCCGAGGAGCTGCGCGATGCCGTGCCCGGCCAGCGTCGCGTTGAGAAGCCCGTCGGTCTCGTTGACCATCAGCGCGCCATGAGGATTGACCTCGACGGTCGTAAGCCGGCTCTGGAATTCCCAGCGATAGGCCTGTCCCGTCGCCGGGTTGCGCATCAGCACGCAGCGATGTCCGTCGATCTCGCGCGGGTGCTTCGGCAGACCGAACCGCTCGACATAGGCCGGCGAGCAGCAGGTCACGACGCGGGTGCGGAGAAGGAGCCGCGCCGTCATTGCGGAAAGCTCCGGCTCGCCGAACCGCACCGCAAGGTCGAAGCCGTCGGCGACGAGGTCGCCCATGCGGTCCCGAGTCGCCAGCTCGACCATGAGCTGCGGATGGCGGTCGAGAAACCCGCCGAGCGCCGGCATGAGGACGTGGCTGCCAAGCGCGCCCGACACGTTGACGCGAAGCCGGCCACGGACGATAGCGGCGGCCCCCGCGGCATCGACCGCCGCCTCCTCGATCCCGGACAGGAGAGGCTGCACCTTTTCGAAGAACGACCGGCCTTCCTCGGTCAGGGCCACGCTCCGCGCCGTGCGCTGGAACAGCTTTACGCCGACCCGCTCCTCGAGACGGGCGATCGCGCGGCTGACGCCGGACTGGGTGATGCCGATCGCTTCGCCCGCGCGCACGAAGCTGCCGGCCTCCACGACCGCAGCCAGGACGCCGATACCGGACAGGAGCCTCACGTCGAACGCCAAGGGATCAATGACTCCACGTCATCCTTAGCGTTTCTCCTATGCGTTTTTCTTCACCTCGGGAAGGGCCTAGACCGGAGCCATCGAACACCGCGGCAGATGCCGCCTCGCTCTAAAGGATGACCGCCATGACCATGCACAGCACCGTCACCCCGCCCACCGCGACCGTCGTTCCGGCTGCCGGCGCGCCCGCAACGCCCAAGGCCAACCCCTCGAAGGTCCGCCTCGCCCTCATCATGCTGGTTGCGATCTATCCCCTGATCACGGTTCTGCTCTACGTCGTGCTGCCGCTGACCGAGGGCTGGACGATCTGGGAACGGACCCTCGTGATCGCGCCGATCATGGTCGTATCCATCGTCTTCTTCATCGCACCGCAGGTCCAGAAGCGATTCGGCTGGTTCATCGCCCGGCTGCCGCGGCCGACCCGCTAGCCGCCCTGGCGCCGGTCGCCGGCGACCCGCGGGGGCCCGGCTCAGAACTGCGCGAGGAGCGTTCCGGAAGATGTGTGCGCCTGCTGGATGCCGGGGCCGAACGGGTCGATGGCCTCGCCGTTGATCCTGACCTCGAAATGGAGGTGGGGGCCGGTGGCTAGGCCCGTGGAGCCGACGGCCCCGATCACCTGGCCCTGCACGACCGTGACGCCCACGGCGATCCCCGCCGCGATGCCGCTCTGGTGGGCGTAGGTCGTCTCGACGCCGTCCTGGTGGGCGATCCGCACGACGTTGCCGTAGTCGCCGTCCCAGCCGGCAAAGGTGACGACGCCCGTGCCCGCCGCAAGGATCGGCGTCCCGCTCGGCGCCGACAGGTCGACGCCTTCATGGAAGCGGTTGCCGCCGCTGACCGGGTGCCGGCGATACCCGAAATCCGAGGTGAGCTGGCCGGCCAGCGGCAGCGTCAGAAGCGGCCCTGCGGCAGCCGCTGCCGCGGCGGCGCGGGCGCGCCATGCGGCGCGGATCGGCCCGACCGCGGCGGGGGCGGCGTTGGCCTGAACGGCGGCGACTTCGGTCGGCGCGGCGGCATCCTGGGCAAGAGCGGGAAAAGAGAAGGCGACGGCCGCTAGGCAGCCAAGGGCCAAAGTGGTCCGGGTGCGTGGGGGCATTGAGCGTCCATGAAATCCCCCATGACGCCATCAGCGTCTCCCGGATCGGCGGATAGAGTATGCGCCGCCATGGATCAAGCGATAAAAACGTATCCGCGAGGACAATGTACCGAACTGCACGGTCGATATCGACGCATTGACTGCCTTAATCTCGTCAAATTGCCTAATAACTGATTAACGTTCGATTGTTATCTGTCACTTTATCTCAGGTATATTTTGCCAATCGAAATCAATCTTGCCTCACGCAATGTACAATCATGAGCGTGCCCAGGGATGAAAGAACCGCCGGGTAAACGTCAAAAAAATCCGCCAGGCTAATCCGGCCGCTCGGCGTTGATCTCCACGACGTTGCGATCCGGGTCGAGGATGTAGATCTGCGGGAAGCCGGCGGTCGGCATTGGCCGCACGCGCATGGTGGTGAAATCGTCGGCTCCGCCTTCGACATAGCCGAGCGCCTCGAGGTGCTTCACGGCAGCGCGGAAGGACGGGACACGGACCGCGAAATGGACGTCGCGGGAATCGATCGGCTTCCCGGTCCGGAACGTCGCCCCGGGCTCGACGTCGCCATGGACGATGAGATGGACCTGCCCGGACGGCGTCTGGAACCACGCGCCCTCGAAGTCGAAGGGCGGCCGTTCGGTCTCGCGAAGACCGACCACCTCGGCATAGAAGCGGCGCGACCGCGCGAGGTCGGTCACCGGGATGCTGACGTGGTGGAGCGTTTCCACGGCCGGTGACGCTGCGGTGATGATCCAGCTCAGGCAGCGCCAATCCGGACCGTCCGCCTCGAACACCATGACGTGCCGCGTCGTGCCGTCGAACAGCGATTGCGGGTCGTCCCGGCGTTCGAAGCCGCGGGCATGGACGTCCAGGGTCGCGACGGCCGTCGCTCCCGCCTCGTCGAGCCCGACAAGGTCCGCCTGCCGGCGCTCAAAAATCCGCTGCGGCATCGCCTCCAGCACCTCCCGCTTCCGCAGGAGGCCGCCATCAGGCCTCCGATACACGAGGTCCGGGTGGAGCAGCCGGTCCATCCCCGCGACGTCACCGGCGGTTTCGGCCCGGCCCACCGCGTCGACCGACGCGCGAAGCGCTGACTGCGCGGACATGCTGACGTCTCCTGGTCGCGGATAGCCTGGGGCGATCCTGCACTGCCGGGACCCGCCGCACCACCGGTCGCGGCGCCCTGCCGCGCGCTGCGACCAACTGGCCCGCCGCTCTTACCTGCCGTGCGCCAAGCAGGCATTCTCCGCGGGCGCGTGAGTCTCTAGGCTCCCGCTGGGTTTTCGGGAGTCTTGTTGATGCGCTTCGGCATGGTTGGTCTCGGCCGCATGGGCGGCGGCCTCGCGCGGCGGGCGATCCGCGGCGGGCATGAATGCGTCGGGTTCGATCCGGACGGCCGCGTGGTGGCGGAGATCGCCGCGGCCGGCGGCACGGGCGCGGCGTCGCTGGCGGAGCTCGTCGCCGCCCTCCCCGCGCCGCGCATCGTCTGGGTCATGGTGCCCGACAACGTGACCGGCCGCGTCATCGACGACCTTCGCCCGCTCCTCGCGCCGGGCGACACCATCATCGACGGCGGCAACAGCAATTTTCGGCATAGCATCGACCGCGGCGAGGAACTGGCTGCCGAAGGCATCCGCTTCGTCGATGTCGGCACCAGCGGCGGCGTGTTCGGCCTCGAGCGCGGCTTCTGCCTGATGATCGGCGGCGAGCCGGCGGCGGTCGCGCCGCTCGCGCCGCTGTTCGATACGCTCGTCGCCGGGCATGCTTCCGCCCCGCGTTCGCGCGGGCGCGTCGGCGACCCGTCGCCGGCCGAGCAGGGCTGGCTGCATTGCGGCCCTGGCGGCGCCGGCCATTTCGCGAAGATGATCCACAACGGCATCGAGTACGGCATGATGGCGGCGATGGCCGAAGGGATGAACCTCCTCGCCCACGCCAACCAGAAGGGGGCCGACGCGGCCGACGTCTCGAAGCTGTCCGGCCTCCCCTATTACCGCTTCGACTTCGAGCTGCCGGAGCTTGCCGAGCTGTGGCGACGCGGCAGCGTCATCGCCTCCTGGCTCCTCGACCTGACGGCGAACGCGCTCCGCGAAGACCCGACGCTGGAAGACTTCACCGGCAAGGTCGGCGATTCCGGCGAGGGACGCTGGACCGTCCGCGCCGCGATCGACCTCGGCGTTCCCGCGCACACTTTGTCCGCGGCGCTCTTCGACCGCTTCGCCTCGCGCGGCAACGCCCTGACGGCGAACCGCCTCCTCTCCGCGATGCGGAAACAGTTCGGCGGCCATGCCGAAGGGATGGCGCGATGATCCGCGAACGCGCCGACGCGCTCGTCCTCTTCGGCATCACCGGCGACCTCGCCGCCAAGAAGCTCTTCCCCGCGCTCTACAATCTCGCGCGGCGCAACACGCTGCCGAGCCGCGTCGTCGGCGTCGCCTCTTCCCATTTCTCGGTCGACGAGGTCACCGCGCGGGCGCGGAAGGCGCTGGAGGAAGCCGGCGTCACGATCGACGACGCCGTCTTCTCCCATTTCGCGGGCGCGCTCGGCTACGTGTCGGGCGACTATCGCGACGAGGACACCTATCGCCGCCTCGCTGCGGAGCTCGAGGGCGTCATCACCCCGGTCTGCTACCTCGCGATCCCGCCGACGCTGTTCCACGACGTCATCCGCGGCCTCGCCTCGATCGACGTCGTCCGCCGCGGCCGGCTGGTGCTGGAGAAGCCGTTCGGCCGCGACCTCGCCTCGGCGGTCGAGCTCAACCACGCCCTCCACGAAGTCTTCCCCGAGGACTCGATCTTCCGCATCGACCATTTCCTCGGCAAGGACCCGGTCCAGAACCTCCTCGTCTTCCGCTTCGCCAACTCGATCCTCGAGCCGCTTTGGAACCGCTACTATGTCGAGAGCGTCCACATCACGATGGCCGAGGATTTCGGCGTCGAGGGCCGCGGTCGCTTCTATGACAGCGTCGGCGCGCTCCGCGACGTGGTGCAGAACCACCTCCTCCAGATCGTCGCCCTCCTCGCGATGGAGCCGCCGGTGTCCGACGATGCCGACGCCCAGCGCGACGAGCGCGCCAAGGTGCTGACGGCAATGCGCCCGTTCGATCCGGCGCATGTGATCCGCGGCCAGTATGACGGCTACCGCAAGGAGGATGGCGTCGAGCCGAAATCGGACACCGAGACCTTCGTCGCCCTCCGCGCCGAGATCGACTCGTGGCGCTGGGCGGGCGTCCCCTGGTACATCCTTGCCGGCAAACACCTCGCGCGCACCGTCACCGAGGCCGTCGTGCGCTTCAAGAAGCCGCCGCAGTCGCTGTTCGCCGACCCGTCCGGCGCGCCGATGCAGAATTTCCTCCGCTTCGAGCTAAAGCCGCGCGACCAGATCACGCTCAGCCTCCAGGCCAAACGCCCCGGCGACGCGATGGTGAGCCAGCCGGTGGCGCTCGAAGTCATCGAGGACATGCGGCGTCCGCGTTCCCGCGACGCCTATGACCGCCTCCTCGACGACGCGCTCAGCGGCGATCCCCGGCGCTTCGCGCGCCAGGACAATGTCGAAGCCGCGTGGCGGATCGTGGAGCCGGTGCTGACCCACGGCACCAAGGTCCAGCCCTACTTCAAGGGAAGCTGGGGGCCGCCCTCCGCCGAGGCTTTCATCGACCAGACCATGCTCGCCGACGAATGAGCGATCTTCCCCTCATCGAGGCCACCGACCTCGCCGCCGAAGCCGCCGCCCTCCTCCTCCGCGAGCTGCGCGAGGCGACCGCCGGCGGCCGCCGCGCGTCCATCGCGCTCAGCGGCGGCGAGACGCCGCGGACGACGCTCGAACGGCTCCAGCCCGGCGATCTCGACTGGTCGCTGGTCGATGTCTTCCAGGTCGACGAGCGCCTCGTCGGCCGGCACAATCCGGATCGCAATGTCCGCATGATCGAGACGGCGCTCCTGTCCCGCGTCCCTGCGGTCGCGTGGCCGATGCCGGTCGAGGACCACGAGCTCGGCCATGCCGCCGACGCCTACGCCGCATCGCTCCCGCTGACGCTCGACATCGTCCAGCTCGGCCTCGGCGCCGACGGCCACACCGCGTCGCTCATCCCCGGCGACGCCGTACTTGCGGCCGGCGGCGACGTCGCGCTCACCGGCCCCTATCAGGGCCACCGCCGCATGACGCTGACGATCCCGGCGATCAACCGCGCGCGCCGGACCGTGTGGATCGTTGCCGGGGCCGCAAAGCGCGAAGCACTGGCGGCGCTGCTGGACGGAACCGTCGACATACCGGCCAACCGCATCGACCGCGCCAACGCGATCGTCATTGCCGATGGACCGGCCCTAGGCCGGTAGGCCTCGGTTGGGCGAGCGGTCCGGGCGCGGCCAGCCCCGGCATGTCTGATCGCCCGATGTCGGGAAGCTCCTCGAACAGCGAGGCGTAGGAGGTTTCGGCAAGGCCGTAGAACGGCGCCGCCATCCGCTCGAGGCCATCCCGGTCGCGCACCAGGATCGACGAGCGCTTGGCCCGGATCAGATGGTCGCCTTCCAGTCTGTGGATCGCCTCCGTCACGCCCGCCCGGCGAATGCCCATCGACGTCGCCAGCGCCTGATGCGTGAGCGCCAGCTCGTCGCTCTCGGCGCGGTCGCTGTACATCAGCAGCGAGCGCGCGACGCGGCGCTCGACATTGAGGCTGGCATTCGCCACAGCCGCCGCCACGTATTGCAGCTCGAGGACATAGGAATAACGGAGGAAGATGCGTCGCAGCTCCGCGTTGTGCTCGAGCTCCTCGGCCAGCGGAGCAGCCTCGATGCGGAGCGCCTCCCCGTGGAGTTGGGCGACGTAGGAGAGCGGGCTCGGACCGGCGTCGAACACCAGCGCGGCGCCCACGATGCCCTCGCGGCCGATGAGCCCGACTTCAACGGCCGCCGCTTCGCGCGAGCCGACCACTGCGACGACTCCCGATTCGATGAAGTGGACATGCGCAAGACGACGTCCGGCCGGCGCGAGGGTTTGCCCCGGAGCGAAGCGGACGAGCGTCGTTCCATCGGCCAGGCGATCGAGGACCTCCGGCGGCAATGACCGCAGCAACCGGTTGCGTGCAAACAGCTGGAGGATCGGGCCGCGTCTCGTGACGTCGACCTGCCGAAGCGTATCGAGCACCCGCTCCATGGTCGACAGCAGCGACTCCGCCTGGTCGACTGGCAACCCCCGGGACGACAGGCGCTCGACCAGTTGGCGCTGCTTCAGGACACGCTGAAGCGCCGCGTCGATTGCGGCGGATTGGTCGAAACGCGCACGATCGTCCAAGGCGTCCTCCCCCAACCAGCCACTCCTCGCGTCTCAGGCGGCGTCCGTGTCCACGGTCCCGGCCGCAAGCATATCGATCCGGCGGATCGTATCCCGAATCGTGTCCGCCTCGCGCTCGAGGTCTGCGGCCTGACGGGCCCAGCGCGGAGCGAGGTTGTCCCGGCCATGGCCGACCGCCTCATGGTGCAGCTTGCGGGCGACAGCCGCCCGCTCCTCGAGCCCGCGGAGCGCGCTCGCAAGGGAGCGCCTGAGGCTCTCGTCGAGTGCCAGCGCCATCAGTTCGGCCGTATAGGCATGTCCCACGTGGCAGCGGTAGCGGACCAGCTGGCCCTCGTCGATCTCCCACATGATCCCGTTGCAGTCGGGACAGGTGAAGACGGACCGCCTGCCGATGCGATCCATGGTATCCATCTCAGAACGTCCCGTTCGTGCGATCTCCACTTCTTGGATGACCCGTTGCGGAAGCTGGCGGCTTTCGCCCGCCGGCCCGTTCGACAGCGAAACCAGAAGGCCGGGCAGCGCAGCCAGCGTCGTGACGTGATCCGGATCGGCCTCGTCGAGCGCCCGCATCGGCATGCCCGGATAGGCCGCATCCCGCGGGTCCTGAACCACCGTGGCTCCTCCGGCCGCCTTGATTGCCCAGAGGCCGGACGCCCCGTCTCCCATCGTCCCGGTCAGGACCACCCCGATGGATCGCGGGCCGCAGCAGACCGCCACCGAGCGGAACATCGGGTCGATCGCCGGCCGGGTGTAATTCTCCCGCGGCCCGATGCCGAGCTCGAGCCGTCCCTCCACCGCGAGCAAATGATGGTCGGGTGGCGCGATGTAGATCCGGCTGCGCTCCATCCTGCCCTTGGGTTCGGCGAACGTCGCCGGAAGCGGACCTGCCCTCGTTAGGATCTCGTCCAGCGAGGAGGCAAACTGCGGGGACAGGTGGAGCGTCACCAGCACTGATGCCGGCAAATTGCCCGGCAACTCGCTCGTCAGCTTGCGAAGTGCCTCGACGCCCCCGGCCGACGCGCCGATCGCTATGACGTCACGGTTGGAGCTTGCCGGCTGCATCCAGTCCCAACGGCGCGCGCTGGGCGAAGTTCCGCCAGCCTGCAACCAGCGATCTGGGACCGCAGTTGATGGCCCCGTGGTGCCGGCGGCGAACCAAGATGCACGACATCGACGCAATCGCGAGGCGCCTTGAGGAGGCCGAAGCGCGTGTCGCCCGGGGCCGAAAGATCATAGAAGAGCAGGTCGCACGCCTGGCCGAGCTGAAGCGGGACGGGCACGATACGGAGCTCGCCGAAGATGTGCTGAGAACGCTGCGCGAGAGCCAGGAAATCTACGAAAGCGCCCTCAAGCGCACGGAAGCCGAAATCGATCTCGCCATGCGACGCCGGATCGAGGAGCGACGCCAGGAATTGGCAAGCGAGGTTCCAGGTCGTGTCGGCCCCGACGCGAAGGAACCCGGCGACTAGGCCCCCTAGTGCTCGATGCGTCCACTCGCTTCCGCAGGCATTTGTGGCACTATCACGCAATGGGATCGCCGCTGCCGTCGCCCGAGGACCTTCCACGCTTGGAAGCCGATTTGGCAAGGGCCGAGGCGGACGTGACGTTGAGGCGCGAGCGGCTGCGCCAGGTCACCGCCGACCTCTAGGAGCGGGCAGCCGCGAAGACGACAAGTGGCGTCCAGGCGGCGGTCGTGGAAGCGTTGCGGCATTCGCAGGAAGCGCTGGGGGACAGTCTCAATCACATGCAGGAGATTGCCGAAACCATGCGGTCGGATATTGCGGGCTCCGGCGCGCGCTGGATGCGATTCACGAAAGCCGCGCCATTCTCGGCCGCGATCCCGGCGGGCTTCAGCGGTTTGATTCCTGCAAGGTCGACGAGTAACGTCTTCCAATAGCAGAGAATTCGGGGGCGGTTCCATGGCGGAACGGAACGAGTCCGACCTTCCTGGCGCCGGCTACCGCACGACCGATGCTCAGCCTGTCATCATCAGCATAGGCGCGTCGGCAGGCGGCATCGAAGCCCTCCAGGCATTCTTCGACGAGATGCCGCCGGACACCGGCGCGGCCTTCGTCGTCATCGTGCATCTCGATCCGTCCGTTCAAAGCAATCTAGCAGAGATCCTCGGCAACCGGACGATGATGCGCGTGATCCAGGTTCAGGACAGCACGCCGCTGGAGGCCAACTCGGTCTACGTGATCCCGCCGGATCGGCGCCTGCAGATCAAGGACCACCGGCTTTCAGCCGACTATTTCGAGGAAGCGCGCGGTTACCGCGCTCCGATCGACTCGTTCTTCCGGTCGCATGCGACGCGGCTCGGCGATGGCTTCGCCGTCATCCTCAGCGGCGCGGGTTCGGACGGCGCCATCGGCGTTCGGGCCGTCAAGGAAGCGGGCGGCATCATCCTGGTGCAGGATCCCGTGGAGGCGCAGCATCCGTCGATGCCGCGCGCGGCGATTGCGACCGGGGTCGTGGATGTCATCCTCCCGGTACGGAACCTGGCGTCGCGCCTCGCGGAGCTGGTCCGGAACAAGGACTCCCTCGAGAAGGTGGAGTTCCGCGAGCAGGACGAGGAGCGCTTGCGGCGGATCTTCGCGCATCTGCGGGTCAGGACCGGTCACGACTTCACCAGGTACAAGCGGTCGACCGTCCTCCGCCGGCTCGCCCGGCGCGTCCAGGTCACGCGATCGGATGGCCTTGCCGAGTACTATGACTACCTCCGTGAGAATGCCGGCGAGGCGCAGGCGCTCCTCGCCGATCTCCTGATCTCCGTGACCACGTTCTTCCGCGACGGCGAGGCGTTCGAGACGCTGCGGACGCTCGTGGTTCCGCAGCTCTTCCGGAAGGAGGCGACCGACACCATCCGCGTCTGGGTCCCCGGCTGCGCCACCGGCGAGGAGGCCTATTCGATCGCCATTCTCTTCGTCGAGGAGAACGCGCGCCAGGAACTGCGGCGCCAGATCCAGGTCTTCGGCTCGGACCTTGATGCGCGTGCGCTCAATATCGCACGGGAAGGCCGCTATCCGTCGACGATCGAGGTGGACCTTGGGGAGGAGAGGCTGCGCCGTTTCTTCGTGAAGGAAGGCGACGGCTACCGCGTACGGCAGGAGCTGCGCGACCTCGTCCTCTTCGCCGGTCACAGCCTCCTGAAGGATCCGCCGTTCTCCCGCGTCGACCTCATCTCCTGCCGCAATGTCCTCATCTACCTTGACCGTGAATTGCAGGAGCAGGTCTGCTCGACATTCCACTACGCGCTGAATCCGGGCGGCTTTCTCTTCCTTGGCTCCTCGGAAACGGCGGACAATCCCCCGGGGCTGTTCCGGCCGATCGATCGCAACACCCGCATCTACCAATCGACGGTGCAGCCGGGCGACCGGCCGCGCCTTCTGCCGCGCCTTCTCTCGGGCGCGGGGATCCGCGATCAGATCGGCCAGCTTGCCCGCCCGCCCGCGCCGGGCCATGCGCTCATCGAAGCGGCCCATCACGGCCGGGCCATCGAGCGCGTGGCGCCGCCGAGCATCCTCGTCGACGACACGCACCGCGTCCTCCATCTGTCGGAGAATGCCGACCGCTACGTCCAGCCGACCGGTGGCCCGCTCAGCGGCGACGTGGTCGACCTGATCCGGCCCGAGCTCCGTTTCGAGCTCCGGACGGCCCTGCACCGTGCCTTCGAACAGGGCGAGGCGACGCTGAGTCTTGCCATCCCGGTCCGCTTCAACGGCCACCCCGTCCGCGTCCACGTCCACGTCAAGCCGCTGGACGAGACTACGGATGCCGAGGCGCCGACGGCGATCGTGATGTTCATCGAAGGCGAAGCGATCGAGACCGTTGCCGTTGCCGGCGCCGACGATTCGAACCAGGCAGCGGGCGAGGTCGTCCGCCGGCTGCGCGAGGAGCTCGACCTGGTCCAGGCGCGGCTCCGCACCACGCAGGAGGAGTCGGAGGCCGCGAACGAAGAGCTCCGCGCCGCCAACGAAGAGCTGCAGTCGATCAACGAGGAGTACCGGTCGACCTCGGAGGAGCTCGAAACCTCCAAGGAGGAGCTCCAGTCGATCAACGAGGAGCTCCAGACCGTCAACAGTGAGCTGAAGCTCAAGCTCGACACGGTTTCCCGTGCCCATAGCGACCTGCAGAACCTGATAGCGGCCACCGACGTCGGGACGCTGTTCCTCGACGCCGGGCTTCGGATCAAGCGCTTCACCGACCGGATGACAAACCTCTTCAGCATCACCGCCAGCGACGAAGGGCGGCCAATCACCGATTTCGCGCACCAGCTCGACTATGACGACCTTACGCGCGACGCTCTGCGCGTACTGACCGACCTCGCGCCTATCCGGCGGGAGGTGAAAAGCCGGCATGACCATTGGTTCGACCTGCGCATCCGACCCTACCGGACGATCGACGACAAGATCGATGGCGTTGTGCTCACCTTCGTCGACATCACCGAGCGGCGCCGTGTCGGGGAAGCGCTGCGCGACAGCGAGCGTCGCCACAGCCAGCAAAAACACCTCGTCGAGCTATCGCACGAGCCGATCTTCCTCTGGGATTTCGACGGCGGAATCCTCGAATGGAATCGTGGCAGCCAGGAGCTCTACGGCTATTCGGCCGAGGAAGCCCTCGGAAAGGACAGCGCCAGGCTCCTTGCCACGGCGATCGCCGGATCCTCGATCGAGGAACGGCGCGCCCGCCTTTGCGAAGAGGGGAGCTGGAGCGGCGAGGTCACCCAGAAGACGAAAGGCGGACGCGAGGTGGTCGTCGAGAGCCGGCTCGAGCTCGAGTCCTTCGACGGCCGCCGGCTGGTCCTCGAGAGCTCGCACGACATCACCGAGCGGAAGCTATGGGAGCAGCGCCAGAAGCTGCTGCTCGGCGAGCTGACCCACCGCGTGAAGAACACGCTGGCCGTGGTCCAGGCGATCGCCCACCAGACGTTGCGGACGAGCCCCGGTCCCGAGGAATTCGGCGAACGCTTCGACGGCCGCCTCCAGGCCCTTGCCCGCGCCCATGGCCTCCTTGTCGAATCCGACTGGGCGGGCGCCGACCTGTCGGCCCTCGCCCGGCAGCAGCTTGCCGCGCATCTGACCGACGGAAGCGACCGGGTGACGATCGGCGGAGACCCGGTGACCCTGCCCGCCGACCTCGCGACGCCATTCGGCCTGGTGCTCCACGAGCTCGCCACCAATGCGGTCAAGCACGGGTCGCTCTCCAACCGCAACGGAACCGTCACCGTCGGCTGGACATTGACCCGACAGAACGGCAACCAGCGGCTCAAGATGACGTGGTCCGAGAAAGGTGGTCCGCGCGTGAAGGCGCCCGAGAGCACCGGACTCGGAACCACGCTTATCGAGAGCGCGATCCCCGGCGCGACGATCTCGCGCAAATTCGCAACGACCGGCTTCGTCTGCACGATCGAGCTGGACCTTTGAGGCAGTGCAGGTGGGACAGTCTCGCGCGCCTGACGGCGTCCTCGCGGGCGCCCGGGTTCTCATTGTCGAAGACGATGCGATCATCGTCCTCGATCTCGAGGCCGTCTTCATGGATGCGGGCGCTGTCGTCATCGGCCCGTGCCGCACGGTGAAAGCGGCTCTCACTACCCTCGAAAGCGAGCGTTGCGACGCCGCCATTCTGGACCTTCGGCTCGGCCGCGACGATGCCGGCCCGATCGCCCGGATGCTCGACCGGCAAGGGACGCCCTTCCTCTTCTACACCGGCCAGTCGGCGTCAGATCCACTGCTCAAGGAATGGGAGGGGCATGCGGTCGTGGGCAAGCCCGCGCAGTCTCGGATACTGGTGGCGGCCGTGGCGGACCTCCTCAGACCCCCCGCCGTACGCTCCTAGCGGACGTTTGCGCAATGCTGGGGCGGTTGGAGTCCCCCACCTCGCCCCGGCGGGGAGAGGTCGAGCTGTCGCGTAAGCAACGGATCGGGGAGGGATTCCAGCTCGATGGGGTGCCTCCCCTCACCCGGAAGAGGAGTCGTCCCGATAGTTCTGAAGGTCTCCCGGGGCCCGCGCTTGCCGATTCCCGCGTTCGCCGTATAGTCCTCCCCATCGCCTCAAGGGGGGAGTCGTCCGCCATGAACACCCGCGCACTCGTCGCGCCCGCGATCAGCCGGCGCTCATTCCTGCTCGGTTCGGCAGCCGCCGCCGGGGCCACGATCTCCCTCTCCGGCTGCGCCACCTTCTTCGACCGCGGCGCCGACACCGGCGTCTATGGCGCGTTGCCGGACGAGCGGTTCCCGCTGCCGGCGGTGGACGTCAGCGACGTCGATCCGCGGCTCCTCCGCCACACCGTGCGCTACACGACCAGCGAGCCGGTCGGCACCATCGTGGTCGAACTCCAGCCGCGCTACCTCTACCATGTCGAGGAAGAGGGCATGGCCACGCGCTACGGCATCAACGCGCCGCGCGACCCGTTCGAGTGGGAGGGCGTAGCGTTCATCGACCGCAAGGCCGAATGGCCGATCTGGACCCCGACGCCGGCGCAGCAAGGCAGGGATCCGTCGCTGCGGCAATGGGCCGGCGGCATGCCCCCCGGGATCACCAACCCGCTCGGGTCGCGCGCCCTCTATCTCTACCAGAACGGCGTCTACACGCTGTGCACGATCTACGGCACCGACCAGGCGTGGACCCTCGGCCAGGGCGTGTCGAGCGGCTGCATCGGCCTCCTGAACCAGGACGTGATCCATCTCTACAACCGCACGCCGCTCGGCACGCGGGTCGTGATCATCGCCTAGACGGCGCCTTCCGAAGCTACGGTCCTTCGCCGCGAATGGCTGCCCAAGCCGCGAAATCCTGCGGCCAAAAACTTGACCGTAATATTCAACTCCAATAAAGGTGACTCCTGCCTACAACATTGATTTCCGTGCCGGCACTGGCCCGGAAACCCAAAGGGGAGGAACCACATGACATCGATCAAGAAGACCCTCGCGGTCGCCCTCGGCCTCGCCGCGATCCCGTCGCTGGCATTCGCCCAAGGCAACCTCGCGGCCCCGCCGGCGACCAATCTCGAGCTCGCCATCACCGGCGCCAATGGCGCGGTCTCGGCCGACACCTTCAACCTGACGACCGGCACCTACTATCGCCTGACCATCACCAGCGATGGCGGCGCCGAGCTGCTGTGGATGTCGCCCGATCTCCTCAACAACGCCTGGATCAACCAGATCGTCGTGGCCGGCGTCGAGATCAAGCTCTGGGGCGACACGGTGAAGGGCATCGAGATCGGCGAAGGCGGTCCCGCCGAAGTGCAGATCACCTTCGTGCCGGTCCGTCCGGGCGAGTACGCCTTCTATTTCGACGGCGAGGACGACATCCCGGGCGGCACGTTCATCGTCGAGTAGCAGATCGAGCCGCCCCGGCGATCTCGCGCCCCGCCGTCGTCAGGCGGTTTCAGCCGGACCCTGGAGGAAGCCCCCTCCAGGGTCCTGTTCATTTTGAGGGGATGGAGGCCGCGGGGTGACCATCGGGCGTGCGGGCGGCTATGATCGGCCGGAACCCCCCATCGGTGGCCAACATGAACGCACCCCAGCGCAACCCTTCGATCGATCCCGCAAAACTCGACCGCCTCGCGGAGGTCGCGATCCGCGTCGGCCTCCAGCTCCAGCCCGGGCAGGACCTCCTCCTGACGGCGCCCGCCGCGGCGCTGCCCCTCGCCCGCCGCATCGCCGAGCATGCCTACAAGGCCGGCGCCGGCCTCTTGGTCCCGATCCTGTCGGACGAGGACATCACCCTGTCGCGCTACCGGTTCGCATCGGACGCGAGCTTCGACCGCGCGCCTTCGTGGCTGTTCGAAGGGATGGCGAAGGCGTTCGACGCCAACACCGCCCGCCTTGCCGTGGTCGGCGACAATCCGATGCTGCTGGCCGGGCAGGATCCGGAGAAGGTCGCCCGCGCCAACCGGGCCAACTCGAAGGCCTATCAGCCGGCGCTCGAGAAGATCGCGGGCTTCGACATCAACTGGAACATCATCTCCTGGCCGGGCACGGCGTGGGCCATGCAGGTCTTCCCGAACGAGCCCGAGGACGTCGCGGTGGCGAAGCTCGCCGAGGCGATCTTCGCTGCCTCGCGGGTGGACAATGACGACCCCGTGGCAGCATGGACCGCCCACAATTCCGCGCTTCGGGAGCGGACGGAATGGCTGAACGGCCAGCGCTTCGCCGCCCTCGCCTATTCCGGTCCCGGCACCGAGCTCACGATCGGCCTCGCCGACGGCCATGAGTGGCAGGGCGGTGCGTCGAGTGCCAAGAACGGCATCACCTGCAACCCCAACATCCCGACCGAGGAGGTATTCACGACGCCGCACGCCTTGCGCGTGGAGGGCCGGGTCCGCAGCACCAAGCCGCTCTCCTATCAGGGGACGCTGATCGACGACATCGCGGTCCGCTTCGAGGGCGGCCGGATCGTCGAGGCCACGGCCAGCAAGGGCCTTGAGGTCCTCAACAAGGTGCTCGACACCGACGAGGGCGCGCGGCGGCTCGGCGAGGTGGCACTGGTGCCGCATTCGTCGCCGATCTCGGCGAGCGGCCTCCTCTTCTACAACACCCTGTTCGACGAGAACGCTGCCTGCCACATCGCGCTCGGCCAGTGCTATTCGAAATGCTTCGTCGACGGCGCCAATCTGAGCCCCGAGCAGATCGCCGCGCAGGGCGGCAACAAGAGCCTCATCCATATCGACTGGATGATCGGCTCGGGCGACCTCGACATCGACGGCGTCCGCGCCGACGGGACGCGCGTGCCGGTGTTCCGCAAGGGCGAGTGGGCGGCCTGAGCGGAACGCCCGGAGCCTGTTGACGCCGGACGAAAAACCCCGTTGCTGCCGGTCGCGGCGACGGGCCGCCCAAAGGGGGATTTGCCGATGATCATCACGCTCAAGAACGACCGCGGCACCGCGACGATCGACCCCTATGGCGGACAGGTGATGTCCTATGTGCCGGCCGGCGGCGAGGATCTCCTGTGGCGGACCACGGACGCTTTCCTCGACGAGGCCAAGGCGGCCGGCAAGGCGCTCCGCGGCGGCGTCCCGGTCTGCTGGCCGTGGTTCGGGCCGCATCCGACCGACAAGGCGGCACCCGTGCATGGCCTTGGCCGCATCGCGACCTGGCGGGTGGTCCAGTCGGCGCCGGACCATGCCGTCCTCGCCTTCGCGACCGACGGCTCCAACCCTGCGTTCCCGTTTGCGGCGGAGGCCCGGCTCGAGGTGACGCTGACCGGCGCTCTCGACGTCGCTCTCGTCACCACCAACACCGGCTCGGCGCCGTTCCGCCTGACGCAGGGGCTCCACACCTATCTCCGCGTCGGTGACGTCGGCCGCGTCGAGGTACTGGGCCTCGAAAACGCGACCAGCAACCGTGGCGACCACACCCCCGGGCCGGTCACCATCGCCGGCGAAGTCGACCGGATCTACAGCCCGGTGACGGCGCCGCTCCGCGTCGTCGACCACGCGCTCGGCCGCGTCATCACGGTCGACAACCGCGGCTGCACGGAGGCGGTGGTCTGGAACCCCGGCTCCGACAAGGCCGACATGCCCGCCGGCGGCTTCCGCCAGATGCTGTGCGTGGAGCCGGCCAACGCGAAGGACGCGCCGACGGTCCAGCCCGGGCAGAGCGTGACCATCGGCACGCGGCTGTCGGCGGCGCCGATCGGATAGGCCTGCGCCGGCTTCGACGGCGGTTGGCGGATGCGACGGTGGCACGAGCCTCGCCCATCCGGGATCTCCGCTGAACCTCCCCCTCGTGGGGAGGTCGAACGGGCGAAGCCCGTTCGGGTGGGGGGCTGGGCCTCGCCAAGCGGCGCTTCGCCGGCAAAGCAAAACGTCGCGACTCGGCTTTACGGCAGCGGCACTTCCGCGATCCGGGCGCCGTGCCAGATTTCGTGGAACTCGTAGGTGATCTCCGGTTCCAGGAACTCGCGGTAGAGGCAGCGGGCCTGGACCGAGACGTCATAGGCGACGAAGACTTCGCCGTTCGGGCCGAGGGCGAGGTCCGGCGAGACCGTGTTCCACAGCTCGCCGTCGCAGGTGAAGGGAATGGCGGTCGGGCGGTCGGCGGCCATGTCCTCCTCGGCCTCGAAGACGACGCCGTTCCAGGTCGCGCCGTCGCCTTCGCAATCGACGTCGCAGGCGGCAAGGACCGGCAGAGCGTCGGGCGAGAGGAACGCGATCCGCGGACGGCCTTCGGCGTCGAGCGCGATCGCGGCGCCCTCGCCAAAACCGTCGCGATATATCACGGAGCCGGACCAGCTTTCCTCGCCCGTGCAGGCTTCGCGGCACCAGAAATAGATCAGCGTATAGTCGAGGTCGGCCTCCTCCGCGCCGCCGCCGAGGAACACCGCCGCGCGCGGCCCGTCGGGTCCGATCGCGAGGTCCCAGGTCGGGCTGGGATAGCTGCCGGATCCCTGGTTGAGGAGCGCCGTCCGGCTCCAGTTGGCCTTGTCGGCGCAGCCGGTCGGACATTCGTAATAGTAGAGCTCGTCCGGGAGGTCGGTCCCGTCGGGTGCGAAGGCGTAGGTCCACGCCAGGAGATGCGCGGAGCCGCCGGGACCGAGCGCAAGCACCGGGCGGGTGAACGTCTCCGTCTGATAGCCGACATGATTGGCGAGGTCGGTCTCCGTCCAGTTCGCCGCATTCGTGCAGGCGCGATCGCAGCTCATGTAGAACAGGCCGTAGTGGTCCGGTTCGATGAAGTAGTTCGAATCGGTGAAGAGGAAGCGCGGGTTGCCGGCCTCGTCGAGGGCGAATGTCCGCACCGGCAACAGCAGCTCGAAGAAGTCGCCCATCGCCGATTCGCGATTGCCGGTGACACGCCCGATCGACCAGCCGTCCGGCCGGAGGCACGCCTCCGGCAGGCCCTCGGCGGCCCAGCCGAGCTTCGGGCCACATTCGGCGTAGAGGAAATCGCGGCCGCCCATATTGTCGGCCCCGGACGCCGTGATGAGGAGCCGCGGCGCGCCACGGGGCGTGACGGCGATCTCGACGCGGATCGCGCCCGGCACCCGGAGGAAGACGCGTGTCCAGCTCGCCGCCTCGGCACAGTCCGCCCGGCACGCGCCATAGATGACCACGTCATTGCCGTCGTCGTTGTAGCTCACCGCCGCGCTGTGGACGACGCCATCCAGCCCGGTCGCGATGACGGCGCTCGCCGCCGATGCCTCCGGCGCCAGGAAGGCGGCGGGAGCCGGCGTGTCCTCCTGCGCCAGGGCGGAGGTCGCCCACAGGAGGCCGATCACGATGGCCAGGATGGGCTTGGCGAAGGACATGTCGGCGAGCGGCTCGGAGCGGGTTGGGTGCCTCCCTTTAGCCATCCGGCGACGGACAGTCATCCGCACTCGGCGTCCGCGGCTCATGGTCTCGCCCGGGCCGGGGACGGCAAAGTCGGCACAATGGCGGCCCTCCCCTTCTCGCTGCCCACGAATTCCGCAGCCTTTGTCGCTGCTTACGCCGAACGCCACCCCAAATGGGTAGCGCCCATCGTCACCCGCATGGGTATGGTCCGGTCCGCTGGGCGAATAGGGGGCCGCACAGCCTCCCGCCCAAGCCACGCAGAAACAGCATTGCGGTTCAGCGATGCACAGGAGGGATGGGACAATGACTTTCAGGAACGGGAGGAAGACCGCCGCGTCGCTGGTGGCGCTGGCGGCCGGGGCG
This sequence comes from Bauldia sp., assembly GCA_050184415.1. Lineage (GTDB taxonomy): Bacteria > Pseudomonadota > Alphaproteobacteria > Rhizobiales > Kaistiaceae > JADLGL01. The sequence continues at coordinate 1,614 of JBFXAJ010000026.1, read as the reverse complement.
GGCTTCGCGGCTCCGGCGCTCGCCAATGACGACGTTGCCGCGCTGCAGGCCGACCCGGCAAACGTCGTGATGCCGTCGATCAACTACTGGGGGTGGAACTACTCGGAGCTCGACCAGGTCACGCTCGACAATGTGACCGATCTTCAGATCGCGTGGACGTGGCAGGTCGGCATCCTCGACAGCCACGAGGCGTCGCCGCTCGTCGTCGGCGACACGATGTACATCGTCTCGCCGAAGCCGAACTACGTCTATGCGCTCGACCTGACGCAGAACGGCGTCATCAAGTGGGAATTCCGCCCCGACATGAATGTCGAGGAAGCAACCCGGCAAGGTTGCTGCGGCGCCCAGACCCGCGGCCTCAACTACGCCGAGGGCAAGATCTTCTTCAACACCCTCGACGGCCAGGTGTTCGGCCTTGACGCCACCACTGGCGAGGCCCTGTGGCGCACGGTCGGTGCCGACCTTTCGGTCGGCGAGACCACGGTCGGCAACATGATCGTCATCGGCGACCTCGTGATTGCCGGCAACGCCGGCGGCGAGCGCGGCGTCCGCGGCAAGGTGCAGGCCTTCGACATCAACAACGGCAACCTGCAGTGGGTGATGTACAATATGGGCCCCGACAACGAAGTCGGCATCGGCCCGCGCTTCAACCCGTTCTACGCCGACGACAAGCAGGGCTCGCTGGTCACCTGGTACGGCGATTCCTGGCGCCGCGGCGGCGGCACCGTGTGGGGCTACTTCACGGCCGATCTCGACCTCAACATGTTCTACTATTCGACGGGCAATTGCGGCCCGTGGAACTCCGATTACCGCCGTGAATGGGGCGTCGTGAACCTCGACGAGAATGGCGGCCTCATCGACTACCGCAACAACTGGTGCGCCTCGCAGATGGCGCGCGACGCCACCACCGGCGAGCTGATCTGGGCGTACAACATCACCCCGGCCGATAGCTGGGACATCGACGAGCCGCTCATCACCCCGCTCGCCAATCTCGAGATCGGCGGCACGACTCGCGAAATCGCGATGAAGGCCTCGCGCTCGGGCACCTTCTATGTCTGGGATCGCCTCACCGGCGAGCTCGTCACCGAGCCGTGGCACTTCCGCTATGTCGACCTCGACTTCGGCGTCGACATGGAAACCGGCCGCAAGATGTACGACATCCAGCGCTGGTCGTTCACCGACGTCGAGGATCGCCGCCGCTACACCGACGCCGACCCGGGCCGCGCCGCCGACGGCACGCTCGTTGCCGACTACACCGGCACCGAGGTTCACATGTGCCCCGGCTACGCCGCGCGCAACTGGCACAATGACGCCTACTCGCCGCGGACCGGCCTCCTCTACACCTCGATCTCCAACATCTGCCAGTCGCAGGTGAAGTTCGCCGGCGAGTACACGCCCGGCGAGGGCTACACGCTCTACCGCGCCGCCGGCCAGCACCCCACCCCGCTGGTCGACGACAATGGCGAGCGCACGACGATCCCCGGCAGCCTCCAGGCCAACAATCCGGCGACCAGCAGCCGGGCCTGGCAGCATGACTGGACGGTGGCGAACCAGCTCCCGGTCATGGCGACGGCCGGCGACCTCCTGTTCATGGGCGGCGTCGACACCGGCGTC
>JBFXAJ010000025.1:0-42755 GCA_050184415.1 Bauldia sp. | reverse complement strand
TGAAGATGTCGATCTCGGCGAAGCCGTCGTCGCCTGCAGGTCCAAGACTACGCGGGACCTGGATGATCTCGGCCATGACCGCCCGAATCGCACCGCCACACAACGCCGCCATAGGGCCTGCCAAAGGTTAATTGTCGGCCACCGACGTCGCCGGATGGGCGGGACGCCCGTAGCCTGAGCCGGCTAACGGATCGGCTGGCGCAGGATCGTCTTAAGCCTGGCCGGCTCGGTCCGCCGGGGGTCGGAGAGGTAGATCTCGTGATGCCGGCCGTGGAGGCTGAAACCCTCCGCCGCAGCGAACGCGTGCATCGCCTCGATCGCCGGCCCCTCGTCGTCATAGGGACCGACGTGGAGCATCTGGACTACCCGGCCCTCATGGAGAGGGCGGAGGCTCAGCCGGCGGAGCGCCGGCAGCTCCTTCTTCTGTGCCACCGTGGCCTTCGCGGCATCGACGTCGTCGGGCGTCACGAAGGACGGCACCGCGATCATCATCGTCCAGCTCCAGGAGCTCTTGTCGCGGGTGATGAACGTCGTCATGTCGTCGGCCCACCACAGGCCCTCGAGCGGCATGACCGCAAAGTCCGGGCCGCCGGCTTTCTTCGACGCGAATTTCAGAGTGTACGCGGTGCCGAAGAGGGCCTCGACGGCCGCCTTGTAGGCCGGGCTGGAATTGGGATCGCCGGCGCCGTCCACCATCAGGAAGGACTGCTCGGGGATGTCGGCGATCGCAGGCTTCCGGCCGGCCTTGTAGGCCGATTTGAGCTCGGCCTTGAGATCGATCCGCGCTGCCACGGCTATCGCGCCTGCGCGATCGCCTCGACGATGTCCTTCACCACGGCCTCCACGACGGTGCGGTCGTCCCCTTCGGCCATCACGCGGATGACGGGCTCGGTTCCGGACGGGCGGATGACCAGTCGGCCGCTGCCGTTGAGCCGTCCCTCGCCTTCGGCGATCGCGTTCTTCACCGTGACGTCGTCCAAAGAGGCCTTGGCTTGGCGGACGCTCTTCAGCACCTGCGGCACCGGGGTAAACCGGCGGCAGACTTCCGAGACCGGCCGCCCGACCCGCTGCACCACCGCCAGGACCTGGAGCGCGGAGACGAGGCCGTCGCCGGTGGTCGAATAGTCCGACAGGATGATGTGACCCGACTGCTCGCCCCCGACATTGTAGCCGTGGGTCCGCATGTGCTCGACCACATAGCGGTCGCCGACCTTGGTCCGGGCAAGCCCGAGACCGATGGCCTCGAGGTACCGTTCGAGGCCGAGATTGGACATGATCGTCGCGACGATGCCGCCGCCACGGAGCTGCCCGGTTTCGAGCCACGACTGCGCGACGAGCGCCATCAACTGGTCGCCATCGACCACCTCGCCGCGCTCGTCGACGATGATCACGCGGTCGGCGTCGCCGTCGAGGGCGATCCCGATGTCGGCCCTCGCCTCGTGCACCTTGCGCCGGAGGGCCGTGACGTCGGTCGAGCCGGATTCGAGGTTGATGTTGAAGCCGTTGGGCTCGCAGCCGATCTTCACGACTTCGGCGCCGAGCTCCCACAGCGCGTCGGGCGCGACGCGATAGCCGGCGCCGTTGGCGCAGTCGATCACAACGCGGAGCCCGGTGAGGTCGATGCCCCGGGGCAGCGTGCGCTTGGCGAACTCGATGTAGCGGTCGTGGACGCCCTCGATGCGGCGGGCGCGACCGAGGTCCGCGGAGGCCGCGAGCCGGTCCGTCAGGTCCTGCGCGACGAGCGCCTCGATCTCCGCTTCGGTGTCGTCCGACAGCTTGTAGCCGTCCGGCCCGAACAGCTTGATGCCGTTGTCGGAATAGGGGTTGTGCGAGGCGGAGATCATGATGCCGAGATCGGCCCGCAGCGAGCGCGTGAGCATCGCCACGCCGGGGGTAGGGATCGGCCCGAGCAGGAAGACGTCCATGCCCGCAGCGGTGCAGCCGGCAACCAGTGCCGGCTCGATCATGTAGCCGGAGAGCCGGGTGTCCTTGCCGATCACGACGCGGCGGCGCTCGAACGAGCCGCCTTTCCGAAAGACGAGTCCGGCGGCGATCCCGACCTGAAGCGCGATGTGCGGCGTGATCGGGTCCGAATTCGCAAGGCCCCTGATCCCGTCGGTTCCGAACAGCTTCCGCGTCATCGTGTCCTTTCGCACCGGGCGACCCCTTCGCCGGGCATAGTGCCGTTCCCCTTCCGGGAACAATAGCACGCGCTGGCGCTCCCATCTCGGGTGCGGCGCGCGTTCGAAGTAGCGGACTTTCGTCCACCCTCGGTTCAAAATCGTGTTGATTTGTTGCATCCGGCGCGCCGGAAGGCAGGCGCCGCGAATCGTGGGCGGCCGTTCGCCGGTTGCGGCCAGGATCTGCGCGTCAGAAGTCCAGGCTCAGCCTGATCACCGGGCCGTGGATGAATTTGTCCGCGTCTACGAAGATGGCCACCTCGCCATTGTCGACGGTCAGCGCCTGGCGCAAGCCCCACCATTGCTGGCCGCGATAGGCGATCGCGATCGAAACGTTCTCGGACGGATGCCATCCGAGGCCGATGAGACCTTCGACATTGCCGACCCTCCGCGAGCCGCTGAAGTCCTCCTCATCTCCGCCCGGATTCTCGAAGACGGCGGCATGACCGAAGAGGAACGATGCCGACACCTCGGCCAGCAGGGAAAGGTTCCCGCCGCCAAGGGGCTTTTCGGTCGCAAAGCCAATCCGCGGGCCGTAAAGCCAGGCGTTGCCGATGGTTTCGTCGAAGTCGTCCGGAAGCGCGTCCAGCGTCAGCGAATCCGACACGTGCAGGACCCGCAGGCCGACAAGGAGCCGGGTGTGGAGATCGCTGCCGGGGTGGTAGCCAAGGCCGAGATCATAGGTCTGGAACCCAAGATTTGCTCTCAGCTCTATGTCATCCCCTTCGTCCGCAACCGAAAGCTCGCGGAAGTACGTGAAACCGGCTCCGACCTCGAAGCTCATATTGTCGGAGAACATGTGCCGGGCGAGGCCGCCAAAGTAATAGCCGCGGTCATTCGGGATGTCGCCGAACTTGTCCTCGGGATCGTCGGTGATCCGTGAACTGCTGAAAACTGGCCCGCCCTCGATATGCACATGGGTGCGCGGGGCTTCTTCCGGGGGCGGGACGATGACGGGCGTCGGAATGACCGTGATCGGGGTGATGTCCGCAGCCTGCGCCGCAGATGCGACCGCGATCACAGGCAACACGAAGATAGGCGACCGCTTCAAGGACATGAGCCCCTCCCAATTGCCCGCGCAGGCCAAATCGTTTGCTAAAGCTTGCCGAAATGTCGACGCCATGCAACTGACAACAACCCAATGATTGCGCCGATTTCCGCCGACCGTTGCAAGGAAGCCTCCTTTGGCCCGAAAGGATGACTTCCGCACGCTGCCGCCATCACTCGAATCCTTTGGCCTGGCGGTCGATTTCCTCTCCCGTTTCCCGCCCTTCGACACGACAGAATTGGGGCCATTCGTTCGCGCCGTCCGTCGCCAGATCCTCGAGGGCGAGCACCTCGTAGCCTGGGATGGAGCCGGCATTCAGGCCTATGCCGGCTGGCTCCCGACGACGGGGCGAATCGCGCGTGCCTGGCTCGCCGGCGAAGGGAAGCTCGAGCCGGCCGACAAGTCCGACGCTGCGGCGCTCACGACAGTCGCCGCATCCGACCCGCGCCTCCTGCCCGGTCTGATGCGCGCCGCGCGCGACCTTGCGCCCGGCGTTCGGATCTACTTCAAGCGTAGCTATACCGACGCCGACAAGCGGGCACGGAAAGCCGCCGTCCTCAACGTCGCCCGGCCAGCGCGGGTCTCCACAGCCTCGGCCGACGCGACGCCTATCGCGGCGGCACGCCCCCCAATCGCCGACGATCCTTGCGGCTTCCTTTATGCCCTCGCGGGGCAGGAACCGGGCAAGACGGTGCGGGTCCCGCTCGGCGCCGGCTCCGTCCTTGTCGTTCAGGACGCCACACAGGCGGCGCACGTCCTCGTCGGGAACGGCGCCAACTACCACAAGAACTTCGTGTCCTTCACGCCGCTGCTCGGCGCGAGCCGGCTGACGGTCGACGGCGACCGGTGGCGGCGATCCCAGAGGCTATCGCAGCCGGCCATCGCCCCGCATGATGTCGGTCGCGCCGAGGGCATCATCCTCCGTCACTACTCCGCGCTCGTTCCGGCTCTCCTCGATGGCGCGGCTGGCGGCGCGCCTATCGACCCGGCCATCGATCGGGCCGCCGTCGGCACGCTCCTTGACCTTGCGTTCTCCGCGGACATCCGAGACTTCTACCCCGCGTTCATCGCCGACCTCAGGACCTCGATCCGGTTCTCGGCGCGGCGAGCCTGGGACAGCGCCGGCGTTCCGCCGATCGTGGACGAGAGCGAGCGCGCTGCCGCGGAGGCCGCGGTGGACCGGATCCGGCGCCAGCTCGGGGAGCTCGTGCGGCGACGACGCCAGCAGCCGACCGAAGGTCGTGATGCCCTGTCGGCCCTCGTCGAAGCCTCGGCCGGCGCCGTCGACAGCGCCGACGAAAACCGGATCGACCTCATGGGCGAACTCGTCACGCTCATCGTCGCGGGCTCCGACACGACATCGGCCGCGATCGGATGGGCGCTCTCGATCCTCGCCGAGCACCCTGAGTTCCAGGAGCAGCTCCGCGACGAAATCGTGGCCACGATCGGTTCACGCGCGCCGACGCTGGCCGATGTCGAGGCGGTCGGATCGCTCCGCCCCTTCCTCAGCGAGACGCTCCGGATGTTCCCGCCGGTGCCGATCCTGTCGCGCTTCGCCGTCGCCGCGGACTCGATCGGCGAATACGCCGTGGCGCCCGGCGACCTCGTCCTCGTTTCGGTGATCGGCCTTCACCAGGATCCGGCGATCTGGGACGAGCCGCGGGCGTTCCAGCTTGAGCGGCACCAGGGCGAGGCGCTGAGCCGGCCGGATCGCCGATCGGTGTTCATGGCCTTCAGCAGCGGCCCGCGCATCTGCGGGGGAGCGCGGTTCGCGCAGATGGAAATGAGTCTCGCCATCATGCTCATTCTCCAGCGCTGCCGCCTCGACCTTCCGCAGCCGCTTCCGCTGGCCTTCGAGTGGGGCGCGAGTATGCGCCGGCGCGGCGGGCAGAGGATAGGCGTCACCGCGCGATAGCGAGCCCGCCGCAGGGCTGGGCAGGTAGCACCATTCGGGCAAGGCAGGGCTGGAGAGGAAGATGGACATGGCCGATCTTGCGTCAGCCGCGGCAAGGCTGAAGGAGGCTGCGCTCACCTATCCCGAGACCCGGGAGGATCACCCCTGGGGGCACGACGTCATCAAGGTGAAGGACAAGGCGTTCCTGTTCCTGTCCGACTGGCAGGAAGGGCTCGGCGCCACGGTGAAGCTGCCGCACTCGTTCGAGTTCGCGCTGGAGTACCCGTTCGTCAAGCCCGCCGGCTACGGCCTCGGGCGCGCCCGCTGGGTCGACTGCCGGTTCGAGAAGGGCGAGGACGTGCCTGTCGACGTCCTCCTGCGCTGGCTCGACGAGAGCTTTCGCGCCGTTGCCCCGAAGCGCCTGGTCAAGGCGCTTGGAGCAGCGGCGCAAGGCCCTGCGTAGCGGAACCACGTGCCGTCAGGCGACGGCGATCGCCTCGATCTCGACGAGGAGCACGGGCGCGGCGAGCGCCTTCACGACGAGGAGCGTCGTCGCCGGCGGCGGGGACGGCAGGGTCTGCGCCGCCGCCTCCATGAAGGCGGGGATGAGCGTGGCGTCGGTCAGGAAGATCGTGACCTTGGCGAGGTTGCGGTTGTCCATGCCCGCTTCGGCAAGGACCGCATTGAGATTGGCGATGGCGAAGAGCGCCTGCTCGCCGATGTCCTTGCCGACATTGCCTTTGGCGTCGACGCCGACCTGGCCCGAGATGAACAGCGTCCGTCCTGGCGCGGTGGCGAGGGCGCTATGGCTGTAGAACGGCGCGGCGGGAAGGCCGGCGGGATTGATCATGGTGAGCATGCTTCTTCTCCAGGTCAGCGGGGGGTTGGGATCAGAGCGCGCGGCCGGCGCGGCGCGCCCGCAAGCGCGCGAACTCCGCCCGGACCATGTCGGCCATCCGGTCGAACGAGGTCGGGCTCCGGGAAAGCGTGAGGATGCCGTGATAGAGGACGAGGAGGTGCATCACGTCGGCCTCCGAGGCATCTCCGAGCTCGCGGGCGAGCACCTCGGCGATGCCGCCCCGCACCATCGCCAGGGTCTCGGCGATGCCTTCGCTGGCGATGCCGCCGCCGCGGCCGAACTCGACGATCGAATTGTTGACGAGGCAGCCATGGCCGTCGGCCAGGGGCTCCTCCAGGACCGAGAGGAACAGCCGCTCCAGGTCCTCAAGGGTAGCGCGTCCGGCGGAGGCCGCCTCGACGCGGCCCGCGACGAAGCCATGGACGTAGAAATCGAGCGCCGCCCGAAACAGCCCCGCCTTGTCGCCGAAGGCGTTGTAGATGCTTCCGGAAACGAGGCCGGTTGCCTTCTCGAGGTCGGCGATCGAGACGTCGCGATAGCCGAGCTGACGAAACAGGTTCATCGCAGCGGCGAGGACGGCATCCCGGTCGAAAGCGCGTGTTCGAGCCATGTCGGCATTCTAGAACAACTGTTCTAGAATGCAAGTTCTAAAATTGCGATGGCGGCGGGCCTTTCGAGGTCACCGCCTCACGAGTGCGGCAAGCACGACATCGATCGCCTCGGCCACCGTGACCGTGAAGATGCCGCCCTTGGCATCCTCCCATTGCTGGTAGCCCGCGGCGAAGGTCGGGGCCGGCGCGGCGTCGGTGGCGAGGAGCCGGTCGACCGACGCGACGAGCGCCCGTTCCTCGATCGGCAGGTGGCCGACAATCGTCCGTCTGGTGGCCGGCGCACCGACCGGCCCGTCCGGAACGGGCACCCCCAGGATCGAGACATGGACGATGGTCCCCTCGCTCCACGGCTCGAGGCGTCCGATGACGACCCGGACCGACTCGGCCGCAGGTGGGCGGATCGACCACATCTGCCCCTCGGCAAAGGCGGCGGTCTGCGGGCGCGCGGACGTCGCCGCCGCGAGGGCGAACAGGACCGTGGCGAAGGCCAGCGCGATCATGGCCCGTGTCGGCATGACCAACCTTAGCGCTGCCAGGCCGCTCTGACCAATGGGAGAATCCGGCGCTTCATCTTCGCGGAGCGAACGAAAATGGCCTGCCCCTACCTCCCCCTTGCGGGGATTGTTGCCTAGTTCGTGCGCGGTTGGCGAAGGTGCTCCAACCTCCGCCCCCCTTCCTTCGTCACCCCGGCGAAGGCCGGGGCCTATGCTGTGCCAAGCGCTTGGTACCAGTATGGATCCGGGCCGCCGCCGGGATGACGAGGTTGAGAGGCTGGTGTGACACACAAGCTCCGAGCCGGCGGCAAGACGCCGCCCCGGGGCTGGTGCCGCCTTCTACGCAACAGCTACGGGGGGCGGACTTCGACCGGACCCTGCCCGGTACCGGGCTCCGGCCCGAAGACGAAGCAATCCAGGGCACCCGTTTCACCGTAGGCCTCGACGATCCGATCTGGGACGCCATCGCTGGCCTCGCGACGCTCGACTACGGCTTCGCCGGCCTCGGGCAGCGCGACCTGCCGCTAACGGGAAGCGCGGGGCCGACCCGGCAATTCATCTCCGAGAGCGGCGCGCTCCCGCCGATGCCATTGCAGTAGCGTTTTCAAGACATGGGAAGGGGAAGACCCCGCGATCGCTGACATAATGTCCGGCTACCGATCCGCCCGCAGCGAGACGTCACATCAAGACTGACGCCTATGAAGACAAATGACTTCATACCCAACGTTGACATTTCTATCAATTTTGGGTATGAAATGGCTTGACGCGGCCGGCGTCGGAGCGGTGAGCGCAAGTTGGCGCTCGCGCTCACCGCAAATTGTCAACCTCAAGCAACAGAGAGCCGACAAGTGAGACTAACCTTTAGTGACAAAGACATCAACAAAATGCCTCCGTCGCACAGAGAAGCGGTCCTTCGGGCGTTCGAGTTCATTGCCTTAAAGAGCGAGGCAACCAAGAAGGACGAAGTCGAGGCAGAGGAAATGGATACCCATCCTGTCGCAATTTCCGAGCGTAGGATGAAGGAGTTTGTGGCCGGTATTTCCGAACGTCCCCGAAAGGTCTTGGCCGCGATTGCCTCACTGGAACCCAACTTCCGGTTCGGGGACGTTCTCAAGGGAATGGGAATTGAGGAGCAAGGCTGGGACGAACTCCGGGCCGTTTGGGCGGCTCTGACGAAACGGACGCGAACGGTTACGAAGAATCCCCAGGCGAAGCTGATCGAGTGGGATACGGATCACGAGGACACTGCGGACGTACGCGGCATCATCCATCCCACGACCTTCGCCAATCTGCGTATCGCTCTGGGCTCGTAACGCGGCTCCGAAACAGAAAAGGCCCCGATTCGGGGCCTTTTCTTTGCGTCGGTAGCGGTCCTCAGCCTTGGGGCTGCGGCGCCATGCCGGCGTCCGGTTCGCCCTTCGGCCGGCCCTTGGTGACCGGCACCGCGGACGGACGCGGCGAAGCCGGCTCGTCCGGCTCGCGGAGCGGCGGGCGGCCCGCCAGGAGATCGCGGATCTCCTCGCCGGTCAGGGTCTCGTATTCGAGGAGACCCTGCGCCAGCGCCTCGAGGTCCTCGCGCCGCTCGGTGAGGATGCGGCGGGCCTCTTCAAGCCCTGCTTCGACGAGACGCCGGATCTCGGCGTCGATCTTCTGCGCGGTCTGCTCGGAGATGTTCTGCGTCCGCGACACCGAATGGCCGAGGAACACCTCTTCCTGGTTCTCGCCATAGGCGACCGTACCGAGCTCGTCCGACAGGCCCCAGCGGGTGACCATCGCGCGGGCAAGGCGGGTCGCCTGCTCGATGTCCGACGCCGCGCCCGAGGTGACCTTGTCCTTGCCGAAGGTGATCTCCTCCGCGATACGGCCGCCCATCATGATGGCAAGCCGGGAGGTCATCTGCTCGACGCTCATCGAGAGCTTGTCGCGCTCCGGCAACTGGAGGACCATGCCGAGGGCGCGACCGCGCGGGATGATCGTCGCCTTGTGGACCGGGTCGGTCGCCGGGACGTTGAGGGCGACGACGGCGTGGCCGGCCTCGTGATAGGCGGTCAGCCGCTTCTCGTCCTCGGTCATCACGAGGGTGCGCCGCTCGGCGCCCATCATGACCTTGTCCTTGGCGTCCTCGAACTCGCTCATCGTGACGAGGCGCTTGCCGCGGCGGGCCGCGAGAAGCGCGGACTCGTTGACGAGGTTCATCAAATCCGCGCCGGAAAAACCCGGGGTGCCGCGGGCGACGACCTTGAGGTCGACGTCCGGCGCCAGCGGGACCTTCCGCGCATGGACCTTGAGGATGCGCTCGCGGCCGACGACGTCCGGCGCGGGCACGACGACCTGGCGGTCGAAGCGGCCGGGACGGAGCAGCGCCGGGTCGAGGACGTCCGGGCGGTTGGTGGCGGCGATGATGATGATGCCCTCGTTCGCCTCGAAGCCGTCCATCTCGACCAGGAGCTGGTTCAGCGTCTGCTCGCGCTCGTCATTGCCGCCGCCAAGGCCGGCGCCGCGGTGACGGCCGACGGCGTCGATCTCGTCGATGAAGATGATGCAGGGCGCGTTCTTCTTCGCCTGCTCGAACATGTCGCGGACGCGGCTCGCGCCGACGCCGACGAACATCTCGACGAAGTCCGAACCCGAAATCGTGAAGAAGGGAACGTTGGCCTCGCCGGCGACGGCGCGCGCGATCAGCGTCTTGCCGGTGCCCGGAGGACCGACCAGCAGCACGCCGCGCGGGATGCGGCCGCCGAGGCGCTGGAACTTCTGCGGGTCGCGGAGGAACTCCACGATCTCCTGCAAATCTTCCTTGGCCTCGTCAACGCCGGCGACGTCATCGAACGTGACGCGGCCTTGCGCCTCGGTCAGGAGCTTGGCCTTCGACTTGCCGAAACCCATGGCCTTGCCGCCCGAACCCTGCATCTGGCGCATGAAGAAGATCCAGACCGCGAGGATCAGGAGCATCGGCAGCCAGGTCAGCAGGATCCCGAGGATCGAGCTGCCTCCAGTCGAAGGCTCTTCCGCCGTGATCGCCACGTTCGCCGCGGTCAGCCGCTCCACGAGCAGCGGATCGTTCGGCGCGTAGGTCTGGAAGGTCGTGTTGTCCGCACGGACGCCGATGATCTCAGCGCCGGCCATCGTCACGCTCCGGACCCGGCCGTCGGTCACGTCGTCGAGAAACTGCGAATAGGCGATCTGCTGTCCCGCCGGCGGAGAGCCGGAGTTCTGGAACATGCTGAAGAGCACGACGAGGAGGATCGCGATGATCACCCACAGGCCGAAATTCCGAAAATTGGCGTTCATACCGTTCCTCTCGTGTGCCCGAAGTCCCAGCCCGGCACACTGCGCCACCGGAGCCTAACATAGGCACGGCGTGGGCCTTAGCCAATACGCCGTCGGAAGGTCGTCGGTTCAGGGCTGCGCGACCGAACCGCCGGCGTCGTCGCGCTCGATGCGCAAAGTTTCGGCAAGGACGCAAGCAGCTTCGAGCCGAAGGTCCTTCGCCGCGTCGTCGAAGAGACCGAGCGGCGGTACGGCAACGACCCTTTCGGCGAGCCGGAAGGCGGGCAAGACCATCATGTGAGTGGCGCGGCCGGCGCCGACAAGGCCGACCGCCAGCCGGCCGTCGTCTCCGAGCGGGCCGAGCGTGAGACCGGTGTTTGGCGCCCGTGGAACGACGATCCGGAACCGGTGGTCCCAGACGCCGGAATAGCCGGCGGCGATCGGCACGGTTGGCAGCGGCCGCCGGCCGGCCTCGCGGTAGATCTCGAGCATAGTGCCGCGACCCGCGACGACCGCACCGCGGATCGTGCGACGAAAGGGCCTCCCGCTGACGGTGAGCTCGGCAAGCGCCTCGGCCTGTTCGGTCCGTGCCGGCCATGCCGCGCCGCCAATGCCGGCCACCACGCGGTCGAGAATGCGGAGACGAACCTCCATCGGCTCATGCCCCAGCGCCGCGCGATCGATCCGGACCACGGCGAGCGCATCCACATTGGCCGAAGCCTGCATGAAGCGATCGACATAGTGCTCGAGGGCGTCGTTGGCACGGCGGAGGAGCGCGGCGGTCCGGGCAAGACCGGCGGCATTGATGCCCTCCGGGGCGAGGATCGGCAGCGCCGAGCGGAGCCGCGCCCGCGCGAAACGCGGATCGGCGTTGCTTTCGTCCACCGCCGCCACCAGCCCGGCCGCGGCGGTGACCGCCGCGAGGCGGTGCTTTCCGATCGCGAGAAACGGCCTTGCGAGGGTGACGCCATCGCCAAGGGCGCGTTCGGTCGCCATGCCGGCGAGACCGGACAGGCCGGAGCCGCGGCCAAGGCGCATGAGGACGGTCTCGGCCTGGTCATCCAGATGATGGGCTGTCAGCACATGGCTCGCGCCGATCTCTCGGGCGAGCGCAAGGAGAAGGCTGTAGCGGGCCTCGCGCGCCGCGGCTTCGATACCGGTCGTGGGCCTTGGCCCTTCCCAGGACTGCGTCCGATGCGGGAGCCCGATGGTCGCGGCGACCGCCGCCACCATCACCGCTTCCGCGCCGGACTGCGGCCGGAGCCCGTGGTCGACGGTCGCGACGACGATCGGCCCCTCAAAGCCGGCGCGGCGGCGCCAGCCGTCGACGGTGACCAGCAGCGCCAGCGAGTCGGAACCGCCGGAAACGGCGAGGACGAGGCCTGACGCGCTGGCAAAAGGCGCGAGGAGGCAGTCTGCCTCCGCGGCCGTCAGCGGCGTGTCGTCAGCCGCAGCGGGCATTGGCCTGGGCGGCGGCAACGCTCTGGCGCAGCGCGTTGGAGGCGTTCGGGAAGTCGCGGAGGATGCGGCTGAAGCTGTCGCACGCCCCGGCCACCTCGTTCAGGGCGAGATAGGACAGGCCGAGCTTGTAGAGCGCCGCCGGCGCGAGCTCGGATGTAGGGTTGGCATTATATGCCGCCAGATATTCCGGGACCGCTTCACGGTAGAGCTCGCGCGAGAACAGCGTCTCGGCGACCCAGTACTGGGCGTCGGCCGACAGCGGGTTGCCGGGATAGGTTGCCACGAAGACGCGGAACATCTGCTCGGCGTCCGCATAGTCGCCGTTCAGCACGAGCTGATAGCCGGCATTGTAGTCGGTCATCGGATCGCCGGTCATGGCGACGGTGGCCGCCGGCGCGGCGTTGTCGTTGCCGAGCACGGCGCCGAGGTCGAGGGGCTGGCCTGCCCCGGGCAGAGCCGCGGGCGGCGTCGCCGGGACCGCGCCGAGGTCCGCGGGCGGCGCGCCGAGATTGAGCGTCAAGGGCGCCGCTGGCGTGGCGGCGGGCGTCGCCGGTACCGGGGCCGGGGCCGCTGCCGGTGCCGCGGCTGCTGCCGGTGACGGGGCGGGAGCTGTGGCGACGGGAGCGTTCGGGGCGCCGAGCTGCTGGAACCGGAAGTCGGTGTCCTGCTGCATCACCTGAAGCTGCTGCTGGAGCTGCTGCAGCCGGAAGGTGAGTTCCTCGACCTGACCGGTCAGCGTGCGGACGAGCGCCTCAAGGCGGTCGATCCGTTGCGCGTCCGTCGTCTGCGCCAGGGCGCCGGGCGAGCCCACCAGCACAAAAGCAAGCGCCAGGGCCCAGGGACGAGCCGTCGCCAAGATTTTCATGTGTCTTCCTCGGATCCCGCCGAGCCTTCCGCCTGGGGAGACCCTGCCGGTTGGATATCGGCCAAAGTTTGGCGTGATGAAAGCGACACCGCGCAAGATGCGCAGGCTGTGGCTTCTCAGGAACAGCGGATTGCGGGAATTGTGGCGAGGTCTATCCGCCGCGAAGGTCAGTCCGCGTCAAGTTGACCAAGTCGCGCGGGATGGCCGGTCGCCTCGGCGATGGCCTGCTTCCGATTGGCAGCCCGCGGACCGGGCCGCCGGCAATCGGGTGGTGAGGCTGCGGGCACCCCCGTGAAGCGGCGGGGTGCCCGAGGCGTCCTCAGAAGCCGCCGTTGACGGCGGTCACCGCGCGGCGGTTCTGCGACCAGCAGGAGATGTCGTTGCAGACCGCCACCGGCCGCTCCTTGCCGTAGGAGATGGTCTGGATGCGGCTGATCGCGACGCCACGGCTCGAGAGGTAGTTCTGCACCGCGGTGGCGCGGCGGGCGCCGAGCGCGATGTTGTATTCGCGGGTGCCGCGCTCGTCGGCGTGGCCTTCGATGGTGACGGTGTATTGCGGATAGAGGAGGAGCCACTGCGCCTGGCGGTCGAGCGTGGCGCGGGCGGTCGCGGTGAGCTCGCTCGAATCGGTCTCGAAGAAGACGCGGTCGCCGACAGTAACCTGGAATTCCTGGACGCTGCCCGGCCCCGACGCGGGCGGAATGGCACCAGCGCCGACCCCGCCACCGGCAGCCCCGGCGGCCAGGTCCTCATCGCCGCGGTTGGCACAGGCGGCAAGAGTGAGGGCGGCCACAACGGCCACCGCAATCCGCGCCACGCGCAGGGTCTTCGCAAACTCGATCATACAACGCTCTCCTTGCCCGCAGCGGGGTCAACCCACACTGCCGCGCGATGGTTAACCGTGCGTTGCACGGCGCACGAAACCTGCCGAGCGGCAGTTGCCATCATCCCCCGCTCCGGTGTCGCTTTGGTGACCCGAGCCGGCCCGGACGGTCCTCAATTGAGGAGCGGCGACCACGCCGGATCGGACGCGAAGTTCGGCGTCGGCAGCCGGATCTCGTTCCCGCCATTGAGGTCGATCGACCAGAGCTGCGGCCCGCCCTGCTCGCCCGGGACCTCGCGGCTGAAGACGATCACGCGCCCGTTCGGGGCCCAGGTCGGACCCTCCTGGACGTTGGTCGTCGTCGACAGGATGCGCTCGCCCGAACCGTCGGGACGCATGACGCCGATCTGGAACTCGCCGCCGACCTGCTTGGTGAAGGCGATCAGGTCACCGCGCGGTGACCACACGGGCGTCGAGTAGGTCCCCTGCCCGTAGCTGATCCGGGTCGGGTTCGAGCCGTCGGCATTCATCACATAAAGCTGCGGCGTGCCGCCCCGGTCCGAGGTGAACACGATCTGCTGGCCGCTGGGGGCATAGCTCGGCGAGGTGTCGATCGCCGCGACATTGGTCAGGCGGATCGTCCCGCCGGTCCGGAGGTCCAGCGTGTAGATCGAGGTGTCGGCGCCGCTCTGCATCGAGAGGACGACCCGCGCGCCGTCGGGCGAGAAGCGCGGCGCGAAGGTCATGCCCGGGAACTGCCCGAGCACCTCTTCCTGGCCGGTCTCGGTGTTGCGGATCACGACCTGCGGTGCGCGTCCGGCGCGGTAGACCATGTAGGTGATGTCCTGCCGGTTCGGCGAGAACCGCGGGGTCAGGACGATGTCGTTGGGGCTGCCGCCGGCGGTGAGGTAGCGCACATTGGCGCCGTCCTGGTCCATGATCGCAAGGCGCCGGATGCGGGCGTCCTTCGGGCCGGTCTCGTCCACGAAGACGATGCGGCTGTCGAAATAGCCGGGCTCGCCGGTCAGGCGCTCATAGATCTGGTCCGCGATGATGTGCGCGATCCGGCGCCAATTGTCGGGCGTGGTGAAGAGCTGCTGGCCGTCGAGCTGCGTGCCGGCGAAGACGTCCCAGAGGCGGTACTCGACGCGCATCCGCCCGTCGGGCTGGAGCACGACGCGGCCGGTCAGGAGCGCCTGGGAGTTGATGATCCGCCAGTCGCCGAAGCGCGGCGCCGCGTCGGGGTTGATGTCCCGCTGGATGAAGGTTGCCGGATCGAGGGGGGCGAAAACGCCCGAGCGGCGAAGGTCCGAGGTGATCACGCCCGAGACCTGGGCGCCGAGCGACGGATCGGCACCCTCGGCCTGGAAATCGGTGATCGAGATCGGCAGCGGGGCGACCGTACCGCGCGTGATGTCGATCTGGAGCTGCGCGAGGGCGGGAACCGAGCCGAAGAGAAGCGCGAACAGGACGCCAAGCCCGAACGGACGCGCCAGCGCGATCGGCCGGCCGGCCCTTCGTTGCGGTCGGTCGGCAATGGCGGTCATGGTCATCTCTGTTGGCCTTCCTGCATTCGTATCTCAAAAAGCACCGGCAATACTCAAAACATTTCAATCGGATTGAAGTTGATAATGATCTCCTGCCACTCTCCGTACTTGTCCGGCGGCAGGAAGCTGAAAGGCGCCGCCATATAGACAGCGCGCATCGCCGAATCGACGGCCGCCTGCGCGTATTGACTGTTCGGCTGGTTCACGACCGCCGGAATTGCAGCGACGCTTCCATCAAGATTGAGGCGAATTCGGAGCGTTACCATGATCTCCGCGGGATTCACCCAGCCCATGGGCGGATTCCATCGGCTCATGATGCTATTTCGCAACGCATCGATCTCGCTCTGGGTCATCGCCGCGGTCTGCGCGCCCGCCGGCACGCCCAAAGCAGGCGCGGGAGCCACCGGCGCCGGCGGCACCGGCGGCTGGTTGAGGAAATTGGCCAGCGGATCGGCCGCCGGCACGGGCTGCGGTGCCGGCTGCGGCGGCGGCGTCGCGAGCGCCTCCGCCGCAGGGATCGTCGGCGGCAGCTCCGCAGGGGCGATGGGCGGGGCGTTGGCGAGGACGGGAACCTCCGGCTCCGGCGGCGGCGGTGTCGGCTCGGGCGTCGGCGGCGGTGGCGTCGGGCGGTCGGGACGCGGCCGCGGGGTCGCGGCAATCGGCGTCGGGATCGCAGGCTGCGGCGGCGGAGCGGGAGCCGGCTCAGGTGCGGGCGCGGGCTCGGGCGGCGGCGCCGGCGCGGGTTCCGGCACGACCTCCGCCGCGGGCGCGGGTTCCGGAGCGGGCGGCGGAGGCTCGACCGCGGGCGGCGCGTCCGCGACCGGAGCAGGCGCGGGTTCAGGCGGCGGCGCCGGCGTCGGCTCGGGGACCGGCGCGGGCTCGGGCGCCGGGGTCGGTTCCGGCGCGGGCGGTGGAGCCTCGGCGACGGGCGGCACCGGCGTCGGCTCCGGCGCGGGGGCCGGTGGCGCCGGTTCGGGCGCGGCGGGCGCGTCGTCAAGGCCGATCATGAGGTCGGTCACGTCGGCCATGGTCACGAGTTCGACCGGGATGGTCTCGATGTCGGCCAGCGAATTCGACGCGGAGGGAAGCGACACGACGCCGATCACGATCGCGATGACATGTCCCGCGATCGAGACCGCGACGCCGGTGCGCATCCGCTCAGCCATCGTCGGCCGGGATCGTGACGAGGCCGATGCGCGTGAAGCCGGCGGCGTTGATCTCGCCCATCACGCGCATGACGGCGCCGTAGGAGGACTGGGTGTCGCCGCGGACGAACACGCGCTGGTCGAGGTCGTTGCCCGACAGCTCGACGAGCCGCGTGATCAGCCGGTCGATCGTGATCTCCTCGTCGCCGACATAGAGCTGGCCGTCGGCATTGACCGTCACGGTGATCGGCTCGGCATTCGGGTTCAGCCCGCCCGCGGCGGTCTCGGGGAGATCGACCGGGACGCCGGACGCGAGCAGCGGCGCGGAGATCATGAACACGATGAGGAGCACCAGCATCACGTCGACGAACGGCGTGACGTTGATCTCGCTCATCGGCTGGTAGCGCCCGCGCCGGCGGCCCCGGCCACCGGTCCGAGCCCGTGCTGACATCGAACCCGCCAAGTGTCAGACCTTCTCGTCGATCTGGCGGGAGAGGATGGCCGAGAACTCGTCGGCGAACCCCTCCAGCCGCTGGCCGATCTTCCCGGCCGAATTGGACAATTTGTTGAATCCGAGGACCGCCGGGATGGCCGCAAGGAGGCCGAGCGCGGTGGCAAGAAGCGCCTCGGCGATGCCCGGCGCCACGACCGCGAGCGAGGAGTTGGAGGTCGCCGCGATCGCCTGGAAGGCTGTCATGATGCCCCACACCGTGCCGAAGAGGCCGACGAACGGACCCGACGCACCGACGCTGGCGAGGAAGAGGAGGCGCCGCTCGAGCCGCTCCGCCTCGCGGGCGATGGTGACGTCGAGCACCTTGTCGATGCGGGTCTGAAGCCCGATCGCGGATTTCGCGCCGGCCTCGAAACTCCGCTTCCATTCGCGCATCGCCGACACGAACACCGCTGCCATACCGGTGACGTTCCGGTTCTGCAGCCCGCGATAGAGCTCCTCGAGCGACTGGCCCGACCAGAACACCTTCTCGAAGGTGTCCATCTGCACGTTGGTGCGCCGGTAGAGGAGCGTCTTGTCGATGATGATCGCCCAGCACCAGATCGAGGCGGCGACGAGTCCGACGATGACGAGCTTGACGACGATATGGGCGTCGAGAAAGAGCGAGATCAGCGAGACCCCGCCGACGGCTTCAGGCATCTAGAGAGGACCTTTGCAGAATGCGGCGCGGGCGGGAGGGTCCAGCGGAAAACGGCATCATCGGATCGGTTTCGCTGGTGGCCGCGGAATATGGTCAAAGAAGGGCCGCGGCCAGGGAAGATCGGCTTCCCTATTGGTCGGCCAATTATGCTTAACGAAACGTTATTCCGAAAGGTCGAGCCGCGACGAAAGCAGTTGACGCAGCGTCGCGGGGAAGCGCTTCGGCCGGCCATCAGCCGACAGGAGCGCCACCGTCACTTCGGCCGACGTGACGAGGTCTCCGTCGCGCTGGATGGCCTGCCGGAGGACGACGCGCGCCCCGCCGAGATCGGCGACGCCGGTCCGGACTTCGAGGACATCGTCGATCCGCGCGGCGCGCTCGAAGGAGATCGCGAGGTGGCGGACGGCAAAGACCAGCCCCTCCTCCGCAAGCGGTCGGTGATGGACGCCGATCAGGCGAAGGAAGTCCGAGCGGCCGCGCTCGAGGAACCGGAGATAGCTGGCGTGGTAGACCGCGCCGGAAAAGTCGGTGTCCTCGAAATAGACGCGGATCGGCAGCACATGGCCCGACCCGTCGAGGCGGCCGGCGAGGTCGGGCCACGAAGTTTCGTCGGTCCTCAATTTCGGCGGCACCCGTCCCTGTCGGTGGTGCCGTCTCTATAGCGGATGGCAGACATGATGCGAACCTCCGAGGGAGCCTTCCGCAGCCCCTGTCGGAGGCCCGGTCACGCCCCGCTGTAGAGAGGGCACTCCGCTTGAACCTCCCCACCAGGGAGGTCGAACGGGCGGAGCCCGTTCGGGGGGGCCTGATCAGCTTGATCATCGCCGGCGCCCGCAGCACGGCCATCCCCCCTCCGAAGCTTGCTCATTGCAGTCGCAGTCTTCCGCCTCCCCGCGAGGCGGAGGCTCAAGCGGAGTTCGTGGCGACGACAACAGCGAACGCCCGTCATCCACGCTGTCCGCTATTGCGGCTTCGGCACGTAGACCTGGATCCTCAGACTGCCGCCGTCATCGCGGCGGAGGACGTAGTACCCCGCCTCGGCGCCCGTCGGCTTGCCAGCCGCGTCCTGGTGCTCCCAGAGGACCTCGCAGCCGATGATGCGATCGGCCAGGGGCAGCGCGGACTTAACGGTGGCCGAGGTGGTCGCAACGCCCTCATATTCGGCGTTCTGCGACGCGGTGGCGAAGAAGCCTTCGATCTCCTCGATCTTGGCGACCGGGATGACACCTTGGTCGCTTAGGACGAGCGCCGGCACGCCCCAAAACGGCGTGACCCGCTTCGCGTCGCGAGAGGCGAGCGCCTCGGCATAGCCGGCAAAGAAAACATCGATGTCGAACGAAGAAACCGTCATCCGCGCCTCCTGTCGAAGCGGCCGCCCCCGCCGCCCAACCGATGAGGCTGCCGGCGGTTCCCCGTCCCTCAGGCGCGGAGACGCTCCTCCCCGCCGAACCACCGGCGCAAGGCATCGGGCGTCACCATCGCGTCGCCTGCGCCGGCGCCCGAAATCCAGGTGTAGGGCGCATCGGGCTCGCCTAGATCGGAGATCACGCTGAACGCCCCCGAGAAATCCTGGTCGTCGGTGTACATGCTCGGGGTGATGATCGAGCGGAGGCCCGCGGCGCTCGCGGAGCGAAGGCCGTTGACCGAATCCTCGAAGGCGATCGCATCGCCGGGAGCGATGCCGAGCTCCTCGAGGGCGAGGAGGTAGATGTCCGGCGCCGGCTTCTTCTTCCCGACCACGTCGCCCGCCGCCACGGCGTCGAAGAGGCTCATGCCCTCCGAGCCGAGCGTCGCCACGATCAGCGACTCCACATTTGGGAAGCTCGTCGTGGTCGCGATCGCCACCGGCATGCCGGCGGCCCGCGCCGCGTGGATGAGCCGGACGACGCCGGGCCGCGGCTTCGCCGCCCCGGCATCCACCATGGCGGTGTAGCGGCGGGTCTTGTCCGCGTGCATTTCGGCGATCAGCGGAACGGCGCGCTCGGCGTCCTCCGGCTTCCAGTCGTCGACATAGTAGCGCATCCGCTCCTTGCCGCCGGTGACCTCGAGGAGCTTCTTGTAGGTTGGCCGGTCCCAGGACCACGGCAGCCCGTAGTGGGCGAAGGTCGCGTTGAAGGCTTCGCGATGGGTCTCCTCTGTCTCGGAGAAGGTGCCATCGATGTCGAAGATGAGGGTCGGTTGCTTCACGCCGGAACCTTCCGATCGGGGGACAATGGGGCGGCCACGATCTACCGGCGGAGCGGCCGGATGGAAAGCGCCGCACTGCCGCGCCCGCGGCGGCGACGCAGCGGCGGGTCAGGAGGAGACATGGAAGAGGCATTCATGCGCCGGGCGATCGAGCTTGCCCGCATCCACATGCGCCAGCGCCATGGCGGCCCGTTCGGCGCGGTGGTGGTCAAGGACGGCGCCATCATCGGCGAGGGGTGGAATGCGGTCGCTGCGACCCACGACCCGACCGCCCATGCCGAGATCGTCGCCATCCGCGCCGCGACCGCCCGGCTTGGCTCCTTCGACCTCCACGGCGCCGATCTCTACGCCTCGTGCCAGCCCTGTCCGATGTGCCTCGCCGCCGCGTATTGGGCGCGGGTCTCGCGGATCTATGTCGCAGCCTCGGGCGAGGACGCCGCCGCGATCGGCTTCGGCGACGGGATGGATTTCAGCGAAATCGTGCGGTCGGGAAGCGAGCGGTCGGCGTCCGCGCCGCCGCGCCATCATGCCGAGGCGGTTGGCGTGTTCGCCGAATGGCAGGCGATGGACGACAAGCCGGTGACCTCCCTCGGCCCGCCCCTTCCGGTCCGATGAACGCTTTCTGAACGGGGCATTCAGCGCCTCGTTAGGGGTGGAGGCGTACGCCTTTCCCCATCGGAACGGCTCCGTCGGGGAGAACGGCAATGCTCACGGATCTCATCACCTGGAACGCGGCAACGGAGCCGCGCCGGTTCGGCGGGCTCCATCCTGCGATCATCGACCACATCCGCCGCGAGGAAGAGGCGCGCCGGCGTGCCGAAGAGGAGCGCGTTCTCCGCGTGCCGCCTCCGCCCCAGAGCGTGACGGACAACCACGACCGCTACGACGAGGACTGGGATCGTTAACCGCCTCGTAACGCTTTCCAGCGGAGTACGGAAAATGCTCAAGAACCCGCAAACCGCGTCCGCGACCAGCGACGCCCGCCGCTTCTATTTCGGCGCCCTCACCCCGGCGATGGCCGATCACCTCCGGCATCGCGCCGCCGCCAATGCGCAGCGCGATCAGCGGGCGCCTGCCGAGGCGCCGATAGCCGACAATGGCAACACGCCCTGGCCGCCGATCAAGGACTGGCAGGACTAGAACGACGCGGCTCGCCCGCGCCTAAGCGGCAGTCAGCTTCGCCATGACCTCGTCGGAGACGTCGAGATTGGTGTAGACGGCCTGGACGTCGTCATCGTCCTCGAGATTCTCGACCAGCTTGAAGACGCTCGCGGCGGTTTCCTCGTCGGCCGGGCTCATGGTCTGCGGCTTCCACGCGATCTTCACGGTCTCGGCCTCGCCGAGCTTCCCTTCGAGCCCCTTCGCGACCTCCCCGAGGTCCTCGAAGGCCGTATAGATGACGTGGCCGGTCTCGTCGGAAACGACGTCCTGCGCACCGGCGTCGATGGCCGCGTCGAGAACGACATCGGCGGTTCCCGCCTCGGCGGTGTAGCCGATCTGGCCGACGCGCTCGAACATGAAGCCGACCGAGCCGGTCTCGCCGAGCGACCCGCCGAATTTCGAGAACAGCGAACGCACGTTGGAAGCGGTGCGGTTGCGGTTGTCGGTCAGCGCCTCGACGATGACGGCGACGCCGCCGGGGGCGTAGCCCTCGTAGCGGACCGCCTCGTAATTCTCGGAATCGCCGCCGGCGGCCTTCTTGATGGCGCGGTCGATGTTGTCCTTCGGCATGTTCTCGGCCCGCGCGTTCTGGATCGCGAGGCGAAGGCGCGGATTCATCGCCGGGTCGGGCGTCCCGAGCTTGGCGGCGACGGTGATTTCGCGGGCGAGCTTCGAGAACACCTTGGAGCGCCGGGCATCCTGGGCGCCCTTCTTGTGCATGATGTTCTTGAACTGTGAATGTCCGGCCATGGTCCTGTCCGTTGGAATGCCAGGGCCGGAAACGTCCGACCTTGGTGCGGGCCGCACCGCCGGGGCGCCGGATCGTCGGCGCCGCACCCTCTCGGCGCGGATCGATGGATGGCCGCGCTTATAGCGCGGCGGCCGGGGCGGAATCCAGCCGCGCCGTCAGCCCGGCTTCTGCCATTCCATGATGAGGAACCACGGCGCACGCCGATAGCCGTCGGCGCGGGGATGGTCGGCGGCAAGCGGCGCCGGCTCGTCGAAATGGCGAAGCACGAGCCCGGCATCGAGGAGAAGCCGCATGTAGGTCGACAGCGGCCGGTGCCAGTTCCGGATCCGGATGCCGCGCCACGCGACCCACATCGAGCGCGGCTCGAGGTAGCGGTCCATGGCGAAGGCGAGCCGGCGGCCGTCGCCGTCCTCGATCCATCCGGTGAGCGGCAATCCCTGCTCGAGGCGGATCTCGTCCTCCTCGACCGCCGTCGAGAAGCTGGTGAGGTTGGCGATCAGCAGCGTGCCCCCCGGCCGCAGCACCCGCGCCATCCCGGCAATCGCCGTCGCCACGTCATCGATGTCGATCAGCGTCAGATAGCTGACGATGAGGTCGAACGACGTGTCCGCAAAAGGCAGAGCCTCCGCCGTGCCGAGCCGGTAGTCGCCCGCGGGGTCGCGGCTCCGGGCCTCGGCCAGCAGTTCTTCGGTCGGGTCGATGCCGATCGCATCGATGCCGTTGGCCCTGAGGAAGCGGCAGAAGCGACCCTCACCGCAACCGACGTCGAGTGCCTGGCGAAAGCCCCGGTCGAGGACCCTCGCCTGCATCGGCCGGTCAAGGACATATTGGCGGCCGAAATCGCCCTCTTCGCCCTGCTGCGCTATCCACGCGGCGGCCGACGCATCCCAGCCATTATCCATCTAGAGCCAGAACTCCGGTACCGTCTCGCCAAGATGCGGCCCGAGGCGGAGCGGGGCCACCGCTTTTGCAAGGCCGGTGGCGTCGTCGATGTCGACGGCAACGCCGGACAGCGTGCCGCGTCCGTTGGCGGGCGCGAGCCGCCCGGACGAAACCTTGCGGAGGAACCGGACGAGCGGCTCGTCCTTCTCCATCCCCAGCACCGAATCATAGTCGCCGCACATGCCGGCGTCGGACATGTAGGCCGTGCGGCCCGGGAGGATCCTGTGGTCGGCGGTCGGGACATGCGTATGCGTCCCTACGACGAGCGATACACGCCCGTCGACAAAGTAGCCCATGGCCTGCTTCTCGCTCGTTGCTTCGCCATGAAAATCGATCATGAGCGCATCGACGGTGCTGCCGAGCACAGCGCCCGCGAGTTCCGCCTCGATTGCGGCAAAGGGGTCGTCCAGCGCGTCCATGTAGAGCCGCGCCATGGCGTTGATCACCACGACCTGAGCACCGTTCCGGGCCGTGAAGAGGCCCGAGCCCCGGCCGGGCGTTCCCTTGGGGTAGTTCAGCGGCCGGAGGAAGCGCTCCTGGCGCTCGGCGAACACCAGGGCCTCGCGCTGGTCGAAGGCGTGGTTGCCGGTGGTGACGACGTCGGCGCCGGCATCGAGAAGCGCCTGCAGGATGTCCTCGGTGATGCCGAAGCCGCCGGCGGCGTTCTCGCCGTTCACCACGACGAAATCGAGCCGGTAGGTGTCGATGAGGGAAGGAAGGTGCTCGGTCACGACGGCGCGGCCGCTCCGGCCGACGACGTCCCCGAGGAAAAGCAGGCGCATCGCGCTGTCCGTTAGTGGCGCCGGCGAGCGGCGAGCGGGCCTATGAAGCCCGCTCTTCCCCGAACCGCAAGACCTCGTCCTCGGTGACGATCACGTCGAGCCGGACGTCGAAGGATTCCGCCGGGATGTCCGGCACCTCCTGGACCGCGAAGGCGACGCCGATCAGCCGGGGCGCGAAGCCGGCGGCGCGGAGCGCGGCGATGGCGCGGTCGTAGTGGCCCTTGCCATAGCCAAGACGGTAGCCCTTGCGATCGAACGCCAGCATCGGCACCAGCAGCGTTTCGGGCGTTGCGCCCGGGGCATCGGGCGCGGGCTCATGGAGGCCGAACGCACTCCTCACCAGTGGTTGTCCCGCACGCCACTCGCGAAAGACGATGCTGCCGCCGGAGATCGCCGGCAGCGAGATGCGTACCCCACTGCTGCGAAGCGTCTCGAGGAGCGGCGTGATGTCGACCTCGCTGCGGATCGCCTGGTAGCCGGCTAGCGAGAGCGGCGGCGTCCCGGCGAGGATCGCGGCAACGCGCGAGCGGACCCGCTCCGACTTCTCGGCCCGTTCGGCTTCCGCCAAGCAATCCCGCCGCGACAGCGCGGCGCCGCGCAGCGTTTCCTTGATCGTCGTCATGAGGGGAAGATGGTCATGCCTCAATACGGGGCGCAACCCCGGCAGGCATCGGTAGGCGAGGCCACGCTGGCCGATGGAAGATCGATCCCGGGAACCTACAACGTAGGTGGGCGCCGTGTGTCCGGACCCAGGGGTCCGGTCAGGGACAGCTCCCTTTAGGATCGATAAGGCCCCGGGGATATGCGTTTCCTGTCGCGCCCCGCAGCTCTCGCCTGGAGAGCACATATAGGCGCGCCGAGGGTGCCGCGCCAGTCACGATTTCCTCTGCCGCGCCATGGTCTCCGGCCATTACTGCGCCGCAATCGGCGGCCTATCCATCCGCCGCCACCCGCCCAAGGGACTGGCGCTCGGCGGTCGTCCCGCCGCTCTTCGGAAGCCCCCTTCAAGCGATCCTAGGCGTGGCCGTATCGGCCGCCGCAGGAAAGGACCCCAATGAACCGCAAGCTTGCCCTCGCCGCCGGTGCGGCGACCCTCCTTGCCGCCACCGCCGCCCTGGCCCAGAACGCGCCGGACTACACGCTCGAGCCGACCTTCGGCGCGACGGAGCTCATCGCCGGCTTCGAGCCGGATCCGCATCGGGTCGACCTCGTCGCCGGCGGCGACATCGATGCCGGCACCGCCAATCTCGCCACCGGCTGCGCTGGCTTCATCGCCGCCGCGCCCGACTACCGCGTGCAGTACACGCCGGGCGAGTACATGTTGTCGTTCGCCGTCGCGAGCGCGGCGGGTGCCGATACGACCCTCGTCATCAACGGCCCCGACGGCGCCTGGTACTGCGACGACGACAGCTGGGGCGAGCTCAGCCCGCTGGTGAGCTTCGACCAGCCGCTGGCCGGCCAGTACGACGTGTGGATCGGTGTCTACGGTGCAGCCGCGAGCACCGCGGAAGCCACGCTCTTCCTCAGCGAGGGCGACCCGGCCACCTTCCCGACGCCGACCGAGGCGCTGACCGCGGCACCCGCGGCGCCGGCGACCCCTGAGCCGACCCCGGCCCCCACGCCGGCCCCGGCGCCCGAGCCGGCCCCGGCGACTCCGGTCGTGAAGCCATAGGCGCCGCGAAGACGACGTAAAAGGCCGGTCCCTCACGGGACCGGCCTTTCAATTTGGCAGGGCCGTCGCCGGCAACGAGAGCCGCGAACCGGACCCGGTACGAGCCCGAAGGTCTTACGGCGCGGGCGGAGCCGCGGGAGCATCCCCGGCCGGAGGTGCGGCACGTGCGGTCGCGACTTCCTCGACCGTGATCGGGGTGGCGTTCGTATTGCCCCAGCTGCTGCGGATGTGGTTCGCGACGGCGGCGATCTCGTCGTCCGTCAGGGTATCCATGAATGGCGGCATGATCTCGCCACCATGGAGGATCTGGTTGATCACCAGGGCATTGTCGGCAAGCGCAGCATTGCCCGCCAGAGCCGGGCCGACGCCGCCTTCGCCATTGGCGCCGTGGCAACCGGCACAGTTGGCCGTGTAGACCGCGGCACCGTCAGGTGCGTCGGCCGCCGGGGCACCCGGCGCAGCCGGAGCCTGCGCCGTGGCGGTCGTCACTGACGAGACGCCAAATCCGGTGACGGCCAGCAGGGCAATCCCGGCAATTCCAAGCGCTCCGCGCTTGGTCTTCCCACTAAGGTTCTGCATTCCGTTTTCCTCCACGTTGCAACCTTGGAAGAGTTCGAACGTGGGGAATGTTCTGAGGCGATAGGGCGTAAGCAAGGCGAAACCGCGGTAGACGGCCTGTCATTCAGACGGGGCCCCCGGGGCACGGGAATCTCGCACGACAGATGACACGAAAGCACGACCGGAGCCTGGCACAAAAACCCTTCTGGAACAGCCGGTTAGTGCAAGACGTGGACGAACGGGAACCGCGCCGGCACAGACGCCGAATCGCGACTCGGGAAAAGGTTCCCGGAACCTGCCACAACCGACGCGGCGTGCTGCCTGAATGCTACTCGCCCCGCGTGGTGGCGACGTACTCGATGGTGATTGGGGGCGCGCTGTTGCCCCAGCTGTTGCGGATGTAGTTGGCGACGGCCGCGATCTGCTCGTTGGACAGTTCGTCCGCAAAGCCCTGCATGAAGGCGCCGCCGAAGAGGATCATGTTGACGACCAGCGCCGCGTCCGGCATCCGGCGGTTGCCCTCGAGCCGCTCGCCGTTCCAGCCGCCCTCGCCCTCATTGCCGTGGCAATAGGCGCAGCCCGCATTGACGTAGACCCGCTGGCCGTCGACGGGGGGCGGCGGGAGCTGCGCCCAGGCCGAGGACAGCGCCCACGCCGAGCCAAGGGTGGCAATCAATCCGGCAAGTGCCACTCTGCGCATCACAGCTCCCGATCCGGCAACCGCGCCGGCAATTGAATGGTTGACGGGCGGAGGCCCAAAAGCAAGGGCGCGCGCCGTGGACCGGCACGCCCCTTGCTCTTTGCCGAAGGTTAGCCGTTGGCGCGCGTCTGCGTCACCTCTGTGATCTCGATCGGGGTCGGATTCGTGTTGCCCCAGCTCGAGCGGATGTAATTGAGGACGGCGACGATCTGCTCGTCCGTGAGGGACGCTGCAAGCGCCGGCATCATCTCGCCGCCGTTCAGCACCTGGTTGATCACGAGCGCATTGTCGGCGAGGTCGGCATTGCCGGCGAGCGCCGGCCCGAACCCGCCCTGCCCTTCGGCGCCGTGGCAGCCGGCGCAATTGTTGGCGAACACCTCCGCGCCATCGACCGGCGCCGCGGGTGCCTGGGCCAGGGCCGTCGTCACCGACCCGCCCAAAGCAATGAGGCCCGCGGCGACCAGAGCGGCCCCGGAGCCGATGCCGAGCACGCCTAAGCGGCTGCCGGCGACCGTCTTCACAATCGAACGCAGTGTCATGCACACCCTCCGTCACGTGAATTGGACGGCGGAGAATGGCGCTACTTTAGAATCAATGGGAAGACGCGTTCGGGGGAGAGCGGTCAATCCACGGCGTTGAGCCGCCGCGCGATGTCGGTGATCCGGTCGGCTGCCTTGGCGACCGCACGCGCCAGCTCCCCTTCGACGCCCTGCTGGCGGCCGGCCTGAACCGCGTCCCGCGCCCGCGCCGCCGCGGCTTCGGTCTCCACCCGTTCCAGGCGGCGCCGCGCGCCGTCGAGATCGTCAGCGAGTTCGATCGCTGCCATGACGATGAGGCGGAGATCGCCGATCTCGCCGAAGGTGCCGCGGAAGCGCTCGATCTTGGCGTTGACCTCGTCGGCGAGCGAGAGCAGCCGCTGCTCCTCGCCTTCGTCGCACGCCATCCGGAAGGTCTTGCCATTGATGGTGACGGGAACGGACGGCACGACGGGACCCTCAGACCGGAACCTTGTGGCGCACCAGCACGCCGCGGATCGACTCCATCGCCGCTACGAGACGCCGCGACACTTCGCGGTTGGTCTCCTCGAGCCGCGCCGCGCGCGCCTCTGCGGTATCGAGCGCGTGCGCAAGACGCGATCGGTCGGCGCCCACCCGGTGTAACTCGACCTCGAGATTGGCGCGTCGCCGCTCCTCGTCCTCGCGCCGTTCGACCGCATCGTCGAGCGTCGCAAGCGCCTTGTCGAGTTGGCGCACCGCCGCCAGAAGCGGCGACTCCGCAGGCATTTCCGCTCCCTCCGCCGAAAATCCCGGTCCTGCCTCCCGGCAGACACGCCCATAATTGAGGCGGGGCAAAGGCTTGAGGCAAAGACATGTGGCAGCGGGCGAAGACCGCGTCAATTCGCCGACCGCGGATGCTGTGGACGAACGCCGGGAGGAGGGCCCTTCGCAGGCCGCGACAATCCGGCGGGCCGCTTTGATTGACTCGGCATTCCGACCTGATAATTGAGCGCATCCGGCGCATGCGAGGGGGAGGGTCACCCGCCTGCGGGTGCAAGCTCTTACGGCGCCGAGCCTGGATCAGAATCCTGATGGCGGGGGACAGTTCCGTTTGTCCGCCCTCGGAAGAAGTCGGGCGTTTCCCGAGGCATATTTGCGGACTGGGAGGTCTTCATGACGATCAGGGTGGGCATCAACGGTTTCGGTCGCATCGGACGCAACGTGCTCCGCGCGATCATCGAGAGCGGCCGCAACGACATCCAGGTCGTGGCCCTCAACGACCTCGGTCCGGTCGAGACGAACGCGCATCTCCTGCGCTTCGATTCGGTCCACGGCCGCTTCCCGGGCGAGGTCAAGGTCGACGGCAATTCGATCGACGCCGGCACCGGCCCGATCCGCGTCACGGCGATCAAGAACCCGGCCGAGCTGCCTTGGAAAGAACTCGGGGTCGACATCGCCCTCGAATGCACCGGCATCTTCACCGACAAGGACAAGGCCAGGCTGCATCTCGACGCCGGCGCCAAGCGCGTCCTGGTGTCGGCCCCGGCCACCGGCGCCGACCTCACGGTCGTCTACGGCGTCAACCACGACAAGCTGACCGCCCAGCACACCGTCGTCTCGAACGCCTCCTGCACCACCAACTGCCTCGCTCCGGTGGCAAAAGTCCTTCACGACGCCATCGGCATCGACAAGGGCTTCATGACGACGATCCATTCCTACACCAACGACCAGCCGTCGCTGGACCAGATGCACAAGGACCTCTACCGCGCCCGCGCGGCGGCCCTGTCGATGATCCCGACCTCGACTGGCGCGGCCAAGGCTGTCGGCCTCGTGCTGCCGGAGCTCGCCGGCAAGCTTGACGGCACCTCGATCCGCGTGCCGACGCCGAACGTCTCGGTCATCGACTTCAAGTTTACCGCCAAGAAGGGCACGAGCGTCGACGAGGTGAACACCGCGCTCAAGAACGCCGCGGCCCAGCAGATGAAGGGCATCATCACGATCGTCGACCAGCCGAACGTGTCGAGCGACTTCAACCACACCCCGTCGTCGGCGAACTTCGCGCTCGACCAGACCAAGGTCATGGACGGCACCTTCGTGCGCGTCATGGCTTGGTACGACAATGAGTGGGGCTTCTCGAACCGCATGCTCGATACCGCGGTCGCGATGGGCAAGCTGATCTAGCAACCGGCTTCCCCTCCCCCGCGGAGGGCGCCAACGAGCCGGGTGGGCGACCGCCCGGCTTTTCTGTACCTGCAACCGGCCGCTGCGCAGGGCCGCCTGGAGGAAAGAGAAGATGGCTCAGTTCCGCACGCTCGATCAGGGCGACTTTGCCGGCAAGCGCGTTCTCGTCCGCGTCGACCTCAACGTCCCGATGAAGGGCGGCAAGGTTACCGACCTCACCCGCATCCACGCCGCGGCGCCGACGATCAACGACATCGCCAACGCCGGCGGCAAGGTCATCCTCCTCGCTCATTTCGGCCGCCCCGACGGCAAGCGCGTCCCGGAGATGTCCCTCGCGCCGGTGCGGGACGCGATCGCCGACGTCATCGGCCGCCCCGTCGGCTTCGCCGAGGACTGCGTCGGCGAGGTTGCGGCCGCAGCGATCGCCGCCATGAAGTCCGGCGACGTGCTGATCCTTGAGAACACGCGCTACCACGCCGGCGAGGAGAAGAACGACGCGGCCTTCACCGCGTCGCTCGCCGCCCTCGGCGACGTCTACGTCAACGACGCCTTCTCGACCGCGCACCGCGCCCACTCCTCCACCGAAGGGCTCGCGAAGCACCTTCCGGCTTATGCCGGCCGCCAGATGGAGAAGGAGCTTTCGGCCCTCGATGCCGCTCTGGGCGGCGAGCCGAAGCGGCCGGTCTGCGCCGTCGTCGGCGGCGCCAAGGTGTCGTCGAAGATCGACCTCCTCGAGAACCTCATCAGGAAGGTCGACATTCTCGTCATCGGCGGCGGCATGGCCAACACCTTCTTGCTCGCGCAGGGCAAGTCGGTCGGCAAGTCGCTGGCCGAGCCCGGCCTTGTCGACACCGCGCGCCGCATCATGGCGGCCGCGAAGGACGCGGGCTGCGAGATCGTGCTCCCGGTCGATGCCGTGGTCGCGCGCGAGTTCACGGCCAACCCGCCGACCGAGACGGTTTCCGTCGATGCGGTGCCGGACGATGCGATGATCCTCGACGTCGGCCCGGCCTCGATCGCGGCGGCGAATGCGGCGTTCGACCGGGCAAAGACGCTCGTCTGGAACGGCCCGTTCGGCGCGTTCGAGCTGACGCCGTTCGATCGCGCGACCGTCGCTGCCGCGCAGCATGCTGCCGATCGTACGACGGCGGGCAACCTCCTCTCGGTCGCCGGCGGCGGCGACACGGTGGCGGCGCTGAACCATGCCGGCGTGACCGCGCGCTTCAGCTACATCTCGACCGCCGGCGGCGCGTTCCTCGAATGGCTCGAAGGCAAGGCACTGCCGGGCGTCGAGGCGCTCAAGAGCTAGTCCCGGCCTCCCTTGCAGGTTCGGAAAAAGGGCCGCCCTTTGGGCGGCCTTTTCTCATTGGCGGGGCGGCTCGGCCAGCGTCAGCCGGTTGCCGTCGGGATCGGTGATCTCAGCGACCGCGCCATAGTCGCCGCGCGATTCCGGTCCCAGCTCCAGGGCCTCGGCCTCGAGCGCCCGCCGCGCGGCGGCGATGTCCGGCGTCACGATGGTGACGAGGCTGTGGCCGGCATTCCACGCGTCCGTCCTCAGCTGGAGGCCGGTGGTGCCGTCCATCCATTGCGCCAGATCGTCCATCGGCCGCTGGTCCGGCGCCCGTCCCATCAGCTTGGAGTACCAGTCGATCGCCGCCTCGATGTCCGAGACGCTGGCGACCGCGAACATTCCCTGGATCTGCATCGCGTCCTATCCTCGTCGTCCGCCCCGTGCGGCAACGTCCCAGCCCCCGCGGGGTTCAACGAAACCCGGCGCGTCTCCGGCCGTTGACCTCGCGGGGCAGAAAGGATCGGCCATGCTCAGGAACAGCCACGCCTTCAGCGGCTTCTCCGTCGACGACCTCGACAAGGCGGAGGCCTTCTATCGCGATACGCTTGGACTCACGGTCGAGCGCGACGACAAGATGGGAATGCTGACGCTCAAGATCGCCGGCGGGTCGGACATCCTCGTCTACCCGAAAGGTCCGGCGCACACGGCAGCAACGTTCACCATCCTGAACTTCCCGGTCGACGACGTCGACGCCGCCGTCGACAGGCTGACGGCCAAGGGCATCGTCTTCGAGCGGTATGACGACGAGTCGATCAAGACCGACGCGAAGGGTATCGCCCGGGGCGACGGCGACTGGCCGACCATTGCCTGGTTCAAGGACCCGGCGGGGAACATCCTGTCGGTGATCCAGGACAAGTCGGGATAGCACGTAACCCTACGCTTGACCGTTTCCCTGCCCTGCCGCTTTGCTTCGAGCGACAGCGGGGCGGGGGAACGGGCCATGCGGCGTCTCTATTCCGGTGCGGCGGCGGCGATCGGATGGTTCGCGCTCGTCCTGCAGTTCGTCCTTATCCTGCGGCTTCAGGATGGCCTCTCGGCTGGCGAGCACATCGTCAATTTCTTCAGCTTCTTCACGATCCTGTCGAACATCCTCGCAGCACTGATGCTCACGACCGCATGGGCCGGCATGGGCGGGCCGTTCGCGCGGCCGTCGGTGCAGACTGCGATCACGATCTACATGACCGTGACCGGGCTCGTTTACACCTTCATCCTCGCGGGCCTGTGGCAACCGACCGGATGGCAGTTCGTCGCCGACTCGCTGCTCCATTACGTGATGCCGGTGGTCATCGTGCTGTTCTGGTTCCTGTTCGTCCGGAAAGGCACGCTGCGCCTCGGGCACCTGCCGTGGTTCCTCGTCTTCCCCCTCGCCTATGCCATCTATTCGCTGGTCCGCGGGTCCGCCGCGGAGTGGTACCCCTATCCCTTCCTCGACGTGTCGGTGCACGGCATGGGCGCCGTGCTCCTCAACTCGGTCGTCATGACGGTCGGCTTCGTCCTCGTCGGGCTCCTCTACATCTGGCTCGACCGGGTCCTCGGCGGCCGGCGCGTCGAGCAGCCGGCCTAGGCGCTAGCCGAGGCGGGCTGCCCGAAGGCGGAGCGCATTGAAGATGACGCTGACCGACGAGAGGCCCATCGCGGCGGCCGCCACCATCGGCGACAGCAGGATCCCGAACGCCGGGTAGAGGATGCCGGCCGCAACCGGCACCCCGGCCGCATTGTAGATGAAGGCGAAGAAGAGGTTCTGCCGGATGTTGCGCATCGTGGTCCGGCTGAGCCGCCGGGCGCGCACGACCCCGAGCGGATCGCTCGACAGAAGCGTCACGCCGGCCGATTCGATGGCCACGTCGGTGCCGGAGCCCATGGCGATGCCGACATCTGCGGCAGCGAGGGCCGGCGCGTCGTTGACGCCGTCGCCGACCATCGCAACGACCCGCCCCTTGCCGCGCAAATCCTGGACCACCGCGCTCTTCCGGTCCGGCAGCACGTCGGCCTCGACCTCGTCGATGCCGAGCGTCTTGGCAACGGCAAGGGCCGTGGCGCGGTTGTCGCCGGTCAGCATCACGACGCGAAGACCGTCGCGGCGAAGGCTCTCGACAGTGGCGCGTGCGGTGGATCGGACGGCGTCCGCGACCGCAATCACGCCGGCGGCTTTCCCGTCGATCGCGACGAACACGGCCGTGGCTCCGTCATTCCGGAGCGCAGCGGCCCGGTCCGCCAGTGCCGTGACGGGCGCGCCCTTCTCCTCGAGGAACGAGTCGCTGCCGATGGCGAGCGCGCGGCCCTCGACGATGCCGGACACGCCGCGGCCGGGCGGGCTGTCGAAGTCGCGCGGCGGGGCGAGCCGGAGACCCTTCGCCTTGGCACCGGCAATGATGGCGCGTCCGATCGGATGCTCGCTCGACCGCTCGAGGCTCGCGCCGAGACGAAGGACCTCGTCCTCCTCGAAGCCTTCGGCCGCAACGACCGCGGCGAGCGATGGCTTGCCTTCAGTGAGCGTCCCAGTCTTGTCGAAGACGATGGTGTCGACCTTCTCGAGCCGCTCCAGCGCCTCGGCGTTCCGCACCAGGATGCCGGCTTCGGCGCCGCGACCGACGCCAACCATCACCGACATCGGGGTCGCGAGGCCGAGCGCACACGGACAGGCGATGACGAGCACCGTCACCGCCGCGACCAGCGCGAAGGTCAGGCGCGGCTCGGGGCCGACCAGGAACCAGACCACGAAGGCAATGATCGCAACGCCGATCACGAGCGGCACGAACCAGCCCGACACATGGTCGGCAAGGCGCTGGATCGGGGCGCGGCTGCGCTGCGCATCCGACACCATCTGGACGATGCGTGCGATCATCGTGTCGCTGCCGACCTTCGCGGCGCGCATCACGAGGGCGCCGGTCTGGTTGATGGTGCCCCCGATGACGCTGTCGCCGACGCTGCGGGACACCGGCATGGATTCTCCGGTGACCATCGATTCATCGAGCGACGACCGGCCCTCGATCACCTTGCCGTCGACCGGTACCTTCTCGCCCGGCCGGATGCGGAGCGTGTCGCCGACCCGGAGCCGGTCGATGTCGACCTCCTCCTCGCCGCCATCGGGGCCGATCCGGCGCGCGGTCCGCGGCGCGAGGCGAAGCAGCGCCCTGATCGCGCCGGAGGTCCGGTCACGGGCGCGCAGCTCCAGCACCTGGCCGAGCAGCACCAGCACCGTGATGGCCGAAGCGACCTCGAAATAGACGGCGACGGCGCCGCCCATCTCGCGGAACTCCATCGGGAAGATCCCGGGGGCGACCGTCGCGACGAGGCTGTAGAGCCAGGCTGTCACCGTGCCCATTGCGATCAGCGTGAACATGTTGAGGTGGCGCGTGACGACCGAGCGCCAGCCGCGGACCATGAACGGCCAGCCCGCCCACCACACGACAGGGGTCGCGAGCGCGAGCTGGATCCAGTTCGACGTCATGCCGCTGACCGCTTCGCCGAGGCCGAGCAGCTCACGGCCCATGCCGAGGATGAGCACCGGGATGGTGAGCGCGAGGCCGATGACGAACCGCCGCTTCATGTCGGCGAGCTCGTGATTGGGGCCGTCCTCGGCGGTCGCGACCAGCGGCTCGAGCGCCATGCCGCAGATCGGGCATGATCCCGGGCCGACCTGACGGACCTCCGGATGCATCGGACAGGTGTAGATGGTGCCTTCCGGCACCGGCTTCGGGGCGGGCCTGCCGGCGACGGGGCCGACGTACCGCTTCGGATCGGCGACAAAACTGCTCCGGCAGCCGTCGCAGCAGAAATAGTAGGTCCGGCCTTCGTGCTCGGCGCGATGCTCGGTCGTGTGCGGATCGACCATCATCCCGCAGACGGGATCCTTCACGAGCTGGGCGGGATCGCCGCCGCGCCCGTGGTCGTGACCGGCGTGGTGATCGTGGC
This sequence comes from Bauldia sp., assembly GCA_050184415.1. Classification (GTDB taxonomy): domain Bacteria; phylum Pseudomonadota; class Alphaproteobacteria; order Rhizobiales; family Kaistiaceae; genus JADLGL01. Next base: position 8,710 of record JBFXAJ010000025.1, on the reverse strand, counting down.
TGTGCCCGTGACCGTGCGGATGACCGCCGCCCGCGGGGGCTCCTGAGGATCCGGCAGGCCGGATGTTCTCATTGTCGGGCGCGGCGCAGGCGCCGCCAGGGCTGCAACAAGCGGCAGCCTCGCTCGCAGGCGTCGTTTCGTGGTGATGACGATGAGGTTGTGCGGCCATCGTGAACCTCCTACTTACCCCCATGGGGTATCTGGCATGGTTGACCAGATATACCCCCATAGGGTATTTGGCAAGCCATGCAGACCGAAACGAAAGCCGCCGTGCTGAAACGCCTCGGGCGGATCGAGGGGCAGGTTCGCGGTGTCGCGAAGATGGTCGAGGACGACCGCTACTGCATCGACGTGATGACGCAGCTCTCGGCGATCCGGGCCGCGCTCCGCCGCGCCGAGGAAGAAATTCTCCGCGACCACGTCGCCCACTGCGTCGAACATGCCATCGCCCATGGCGACGCCGACGCGCAGCGCGAGAAGATCACCGAGATCATCGACGTGCTCGGCCGCTCCGGCCGCTGATCGTACGGAACCGCACGGGCATGGCGGCGGTTAGGCCGCCATGCGGGCGCTCCTCTTCCACAATTCCAAAGCCGGTGAAGGCCACCCCAGTCCGGACGAACTCGTCGCGGCGCTGAGCAAGGCGCGCTACGACGTCGCCGTCTTCACCAAGAACGAGGCGATGGCCTTCGCGGCCGAGCTGGTGAAGGGGCCCGACCTCATCGTCATGGCCGGCGGCGACGGCACGGTCGGGATGCTCCTCAACTACGTCGCGGCGATCCGCTGTCCGATCGCGGTGCTGCCGCTCGGCACCTCGAACAACATCGCACGGTCCTTCGGCATCGAAGGCGACCCGGTGGCGCTGATCGGGCAGCTCAAGAAGGCGCCGGAAAAACGCCTCGACATCGGTCTCGCCAACGGACCACGGGGCGCCCGGCTCTTCATCGAATCGGTGGGCTGGGGGCTGCTCGCCAGCACGACCGACCAGTCCATACCCGGCGAGTCGCTCCACGAGATCCGGGTCAGGATGCGGGCGGCCGCCATTGCCGAACTCAAGAACGCGAAGGCCCGTGCAATGGAGCTCACCGTCGACGGCGAGGTGATCGAGGCGAATTTCCTGATGGTCGAAGCCACGAGCCTTGCCCGCGTCGGCCCGGGCCTCCTCCTCGCCGATGGCAACACCCGCGACGCCGATGCGTTGGCTCTCGTGACGCTCGCCGAAGAAGGCCGTGACGACATGATGGAATGGCTCGCGACCGACAAGGGCAAGCCGCCCGTGACGGTCCGCAAGGCGAAGACCATCTCCGCGCTCTGGCACCGCCATCCGATGCGGGTCGACGACGAGGTGATCGGCAAGTCGGAGGCCCCTGCCCTCGTCGTCCTCCGGCGCCTGCCGCTGAACCTTCGGCTTCTCGTGCCCAAGGTGGAATCATGACCGAAGTGCTCACCCTCCCCGCCGGCGATCTCGTCCATCGGATCGAGGAGGTCGCGGTCGAGCTGGCCCAGCTCGCCGGCGCCGAGATCACCGGGGCGCTGCGCCGCGAGATCGCGGTGCGGTACAAGGGCGAGGAGAACGGCGCGGTCCGCGACCCGGTATCCGACGTCGATCAGAACGTCGAGAGCCTGATCCGCGCGCGGCTCGCCCGCGAGTTCCCCGACCATGGCATCATCGGCGAAGAGCTGGACGAGCCGCCCGATCCGGCGCGCGACATCGTGTGGGCGGTCGACCCGATCGACGGCACGTCGAACTTCGTCAACGGCTTCCCGATGTTCGCCGGATCGATCGGCGTCCTCCATCGCGGGTGGCCGATCGTTGGTGCGGTATGGTGCTCGACCGGACACCTGCTGCGCCCCGGCGTCTATCATGCCCGGGTGGGCGGGCAGCTCCGCTTCGATCATGAAGCCGCGGTTCCGCGCTCCGTGCCGGCGAGCCGGCGGCACCTTGCGGGCGAGCCGGTGCGGACCGACGGCACGTTTCCCTGGGACGTCCGGCAGACCGGGTCGGCCGCGGTCGAGTGCGCCTTCGTCGCCGCCGGGCTCCTCCGCGTCTCGCGGTTCCGCAATCCGAACATCTGGGATGTCGCCGCCGGGACCGTCCTCGTCGCGGCAGCCGGTGGAGCGGTCTGCTACAATGGCGGCGATGGCTGGCAGGATTTCGATCGCTTCACCGTGCCGCCCGATCGCGAAGGCGGCCTCCGGCGCTGGCGCGCCTCGCTGATGGTCGGCGAGCGCAGCGCCATCGACCTCCTCTCCGCCCTGCACCCGAACGGCTAGCGGGAAGGCCGCGCCCCGGACATGAAATACGAGCTCCTCCACGAAACCGGCGGGGTCCGGACCTTCGTCGTGATCCTCGACCCCGACGATGAAGCGTTGGCATGCCTCCGCGAGATCGCGGTGAAGGAGGACCTCGATGCCGCGCAGATTTCCGCGATCGGCGCGTTCCGCGAGGCGACGCTCGCCTTCTTCGACTGGGAGACGAAGGCCTATCTCGACATCCCCGTGAACGAGCAGACCGAGGTTGCGTCCATGACCGGGGACATTGCCACAGGTCCGGACGGATCGCCGGCCGTCCACGTCCACGCCGTTCTCGGGCGGCGCGACGGCACTGCGATCGCAGGCCATCTGTCGAAAGGGATCGTGCGGCCGACGCTCGAGATCCTGATCACCGAATCGCCGGCCCACCTCGCCCGCCGGCATGACCCGGCGACCGGGCTGACGCTGATCCGGCCGCGCTAGGCGCCGGCGGCCGCGCCGAGTCGCTCGAGCGTTGCCGCGCGTTCGGCGGGATCGAGCCTGCCCAGACCCGCGACCGCGGCATGGAACAATGCGAAGTCGCCGCCAACCTCGTCGAGCAGCTCGGTGAAGGCGGCGACATAGGTGTTGTAGGTGGCGACGCCGGCGAAATGCGCGTTGTTGAGGTCCTGCGCGAACCAGCCGTCATAGCCGGGGTAGCCGCCCCATGACGCGCGGAGGTCCTGGTAGTCCGCCCGAAGCGCGGCGATGATGGCCGCCTTGCCCCGCCGCTTGTCCTGATCGGACACCGCCGACGCATAGAGCGCCTCGAGCTCGCCCTTCGCGCCGAGGACGAGGCGGACGAAATCCTCCTGGCGCTCCGTGCTCCGTTCATAATCGGCAAAGAGTTCCGGCGAACCGACGGCGTCGAGCCAGAGCCTCACGCCCGCGCGCTCGACGGCGACGGCGTAGGATTCGTTGAAGGCGGAGTCGTTCGGGATATAGAGCCGCTGGTGCGCCAGCTCGTGGAAGATGTTGCCGGCGATGCGGTAGGGCGCGGCGTAGAGCATCGTGTTGAGGAGCGGGTCGCGGAACCAGCCGAGCGTCGAATAGGCACTCGAGCCGCCGATCGCGACGTCGAGGCCGGCCGCGCGCAACTCGTTGCCATAGGCCACCGCATCCGCCTGGTCGAAATAGCCGCGATAGGCCACGCAGCCGAAGACGGGAAAGCACCAGGTCAGCGGCCGGAGGGAGAGCTCGGGCGTCGCGACCACGTTCATCGTCACGTAGTCGCGGCCAAGATCGACATAGGTCGTGTAGCTGTCGGCCCCGGGCAGCGCGAGGACGGTCGCGGCGAATGCGCGGATGTCCGTCGTCAAGATCAGCTGCGCCCGGAGATCCTCGGGCGTGTCCGGACTGGCCACCAGGCGCTCGACGCGCTCGCGACCGCTCATGAGGTCTAGATGGCCGCGGATCGACTGGGCGTAGTAGCCGTTCTGGCAGGCGGCAAGAGCGAGAATGGCGACGCTGGCGAGGGGAAGAAGAGTAAGTTTGTTGCCGCTTCCGGCCATTCGGTCTTGCCTTCTACACGCCCCCTATCACCGGCATGAAGGATGTCGCGGGCCGGCAGGGCTTCGGAGGACTTAACGCCTGCGCCCACATGCGCAAAACAAAAGGCCGTGGGGAAGATCCCCACGGCCCTCTCGCAGATGTGTCGCGTTGGCTTAGAGGCCGGCGACGGCTTCCGGCAGCGCCCACACATAGAGCGTGGAGCCCGACCGGCGGTAGCGGTTGGCGTTGTCCGGCGCGTCGTCGACATTGACGGCGCCGTTGTTCGCGGCGGACGAGGCGATGATCGCCAGGTACTGGCGGCCGTCCGGCCCGAGATAGGTGATCGGCGACTGGTTGAACCGTGAGCCCGTGCGGAACTCCCACACCACCTCGCCGTTCGTGGCGTTGATGCCGCGCATCACGCCGGTGTCGACGCCGCCCTGGAACAGGAGGTCCGTGGCCGTCGCCATGATCGGCATGTTGTTGCCCTGGGCGGAGATCAGGCGCCACTCGGTCGTCGAAGTGACCGGGTTGTTGGCCTGGAGCTCGCCCGCGTGAACGGCCGGGCCCGCGCCGGCATCGCCGACAGCGGGGATGCCGCCATCGGCAAGACGGGGCTGACGCGGGATCGGGCCGGCCTGGCGCTGCAGGGTGTAGCCTTCACCTGGAATGTACTCGCCCTCGAACACCACCTGCGACCGGCAGTTGGTCTGCGTGGCCGTGTAGAGGAGGCCCGTCCGCGGGGAGTAGGCGTCATTCTGCCAGTTGCGGGCCGCGATGCCGGGGCACCAGTGTACCTCGGTACCGGTGTAGTCGGCGACGGTCGTGCCGTCGGCGTTGCGGCCGGGATCGGCGTCGGTGTAGCGACGACGATCTTCGAGCGTGGTGAAGTTCCAGCGGTTGATGTCGTAGGACGGCCGGCCGGTCTCCATGTTCACGCCGGTCATGTAGTCGACATAGACGAACGGCCACGGCTCGAGGATCAACTCGCCGGTGGCGCGATCCCAGACATAGAAGTAGCCGTTGCGGGCGGCCTTGATGGTGGTCTGCCGCATCGCGCCGTTGATCTCGAGGTCGACCAGGGGCGAAATGAGCGGCTGGTCGAGGTCCCAGTTGTCGGCGGGAACGATGTTGTACGCCCAGATCAGCTCGCCGGTGGTGGCGTCGCGCGCCATCTGCGAGGCGCACCAGTTGTTACGGTAGTCGAGGAGCTCGCCATTGTCGTCAAGGGTAACGACACCCCATTCACGACGGTAGTCCGCGTTCCACGGGCCGCAATTGCCGGTCGAATAGTAGAAGAGGTTAATCTCGGGGTCCCAGGTGAAATAGCCCCAGACGGTGCCGCCGCCGCGACGCCAGGAGTCGCCGTACCAGGTCGCCAGCGAGCCGATCTTTTCATCGGCGTAGAACGGGTTGAAGCGCGGGCCGATGCCGACTTCGTTGTCCGGGCCCATGTTGTACATGACCCACTGCAGATTGCCCGAGTTGATGTCGAAGGCCTGCACCTTGCCGCGGACGCCGCGCTCGCCGCCGGCATTGCCGGCGATGAGGAGGTTGTCGACCACCAGCATGTTGCCGACGGTGGTCTCGCCGATGGCGAGGTCGGCACCGACGGTGCGCCACAGGGCTTCGCCGGTGGCGGCGTCAAGGCCGAACACCTGGCCGTCGAGGGTGTTGAAGAAGATCTTGCCCTCGGCATAGTTGAGGCCACGGGTCTGCGCGCCGCAGCAGCCCTGACGGGTCGCCTCCTCGACATTCATGTCGGGGCGGAATTCCCACTTGATGACGCCGTTCTGGGTCAGATCGAGCGCGTAGACGTAGTTCGGCTTCGGCGAGACGATGTACATCGTGTCGCCGACGACGAGTGGCGAAGCCTCGTGGCTGTCGAGGATGCCGACCTGCCAGGTCCAGGCGATCTGGAGATTCGCGACGTTCTCCAGCGTGATCTGGTCGAGCGTCGAATAATTCCAGCCGCTGTAATTGATCGACGGCATCACGACGTTGGCCGGATCGTTCATCAGCGCGGTGACGTCGTCATTGGCGAGCGCCGGGGCGGCGAAACCTGCGCTGACTGCGACGGCCAACAGCGATGCGCCAGTGCTATACGTATTCAGACGGGTTCTCATACCCTATCTCCCTCCTTGAACTGCCTTTTGTGGCGTTGCCAACCGAACCGCGCCGCCCTCGGGACAGCCGGATCAACCATGCCGGATTCTTTGCTTTCGTGGTCCCAGCAACCGGACTAGAGCATTATTCGCCAGAACGTCGCGCCACCCGAACGGGTGATTTCAACCATCAGACACGCGTAACGATCTCCACTAGTACAATCATGAGCTGCATAGAAATAGACCTCCGGCTTGCAAAATGGCTGGGAACGGGGCTACGGCCGTCTTCATCAATGGCTCGGACCGGATGAACCCGTCCGGGGGGTAAGAACCCTCGGCAGAGGGCAACGAGTGTGCGGGGCGATCGAGGGTGGCCGATCATCGCCGCTCCTCGCCAAGGCCGACCTCACGATGCCAAAGCGCGCCGCGGCCATTGTGATAGCCTCAGCGTGAATCGGGGAGGCGCGGATGCGTTTGCTTTACGAAGGTCAGGTCAGGAAACTCAGAACGGCCGTCGCCGGGGAGTTGCTGCTGGTGGAGGCGCGGCGGACGCTTACCTTCGCGATTGCGCTCGCCGTCCAGCCGCCGCGGACCGTGCTGCTCGGATTCCTCGGCCCGCTCGACGGCGGGAACACCTGGCCGTTCAACATCAACTGGGATGCGAGCGGCCCCTGCGTGTCGTTCGGATCCGATTGGATCCTCGAGCCGAAAGGCACCTTCATGGCGCCGGCGGCCGCGCACCATCGGGGCAGCCCGCCAAACGGCTTGGTCGCCGTCGGCTCCGAAGGCACGACGATCTTCTTTGGCGGCTCGCGGGGCGAGTCCGGCGCGCCGGCCATGACCTTCAACCTGTCGACCAACGCCGTGATGCCGGCCGACCACCAGCCGGACGGCGTCGGGTTCATGGCCTGGGACATCTGGGCATCGGTGCAAAGCCGGCAGGACCTCAGGGACCAGCCCCTGATCTCTTTCGCCGGCGCGCTGGCGGAGGCCTGAGCAGCCGGATTCGGGTCAAACCCCGCGCCCACGATGTCGGCGGGCGCGAAGTACCGGAGCAGCCGGCGCGTCCTCGCGCTAGCTCGCCGAGCCGTTGCCGTTCGCCCGGACCGAGTTGAGGGCGGACGTCGGCAGGGACATCGTGATCAGGTGGACCAGTTCGCGCTGGCTGTGGGTGTGCGTCTTCGAGAACAGGCTCTTGAGGTGATGCCGCACGGTCTCGCGGCTGATCGACAGGGCAAGGGCGACCTCGCCGAGCTCGAGCCCCGACACAAGGAGGCTCGCCACCTGCGCCTCCTTGGCGGTGAAGCCGAAGACGGTCTCGAGGAACTCGGGCGCGACCTCCGTCCGCTCGGAGCGCTGGGTGATGATCATCAGCGTCGTCGGCCGAACGATGCCGAAATCGAGCGGGCTGGCCGGGGGCGCCGCAATGCCGACGACGGAGGCGGTGACCTGCTCGTCGGAGCGCGTGCCGTGGAGGACCATGATCTTCTGCTCGCCCGGGACGGCGACGGCGCTTTCGACCGTCTCGCGGAAGCGGCGCTCGTCGCCGCGGTTCAGCGCGGTGACCTGACTGCCGCGAACGCCGAGGATGTCCTCGGCCGACAGCATGATTGCCGCCGTTTCGTTGGCGAAGACGACACGGTGCGCATTGTCGAGAAGGAGAATCGCCCGCCGCGACTGGTTGAGCACCTGATGCGAGGCGTCAGATTCCACCTCGGACAGGTGAATCATGCGCTGGGTCGTGAGCGCCCGCTTGAGGAAGGCGCCGAGGCGCTCGATCCGGCGAAGGTCCTCGGCGTCGAAATCCGGCTCGGAGCGGCTCCGCGAGAACGCAAGCAGGAAGCGGGAACCCGCGATGTCGACCGTGGTGCCGGCGACGTAGCGCCGTCCCGCCGGCTTCATGAAGTCATTGTAGAACTCGCTCTGCTGCAGCTCCCGTTCCGGAACGAGCATCTGGAGCGTATGCGGCACCGCTTCGGGCGTCGTCCGCATGCGCTGGGTCCACAGATCCAGCCGGTGGTAGTGATCTCGGTATGCGGCCCGCCGTTCCTCGGAGACGCCGACGACCACGCCTTCCCGCCATGACGGCAGTCCGAGCGGAGCGATCGTGGCGGCCGCGGCGGCGAACGTCTTCTTCACCGTGCCGAGCCAGGTCTCCCAATCTGAAACCGATGCTAAGTCGAATAGCTGCAGGAGCAAGAGTTCCAGCTCAGCCATCGCGGTACTCCAATTCCGGTGATTCCGGCGCCCGGGGGAGCGTCGTCAGTCGAGGGATGCTAAGAACCGCCGCGACTTGGCCGGCCTCCCCCATTTGGGGTGAAAGACCCAGACTGTAGGGTACGAAACGGCGCGGAACCCGCTTTTGTCACGGTCAAGTGAACCGAAGGCCGCGGCGGGGCCCACGCTGCACTTCAACTTTCCAAGCGTCACCCGCGCGGGCGCGGCAGACGCTCCATCACGTCATCCGCGCCATCCCGGCGACCGCGGTCAACTGGCACGGCCCGTGTATGAACGACAGGTCGCGCCGGCTGCGACCCTGGTCCAGATTGACGGCGCCGGCACGGCGAGCCGGACATGGACAGGAAGGCCCGATGACACCAACCGACCACAACCCTTCGGACCACACTCAAGGCGGCCGCATCCGATGAACGGTGCCGCCAACGGGAAAACGGCGCTCATCACCGGCATCACCGGCCAGGACGGCGCCTATCTCGCAGAGTTCCTGCTTGCGAAGGGCTACCGGGTCCACGGCATCAAGCGCCGGTCGTCGTCGTTCAACACGGGAAGGATCGACCACCTCTATCAAGACCCGCACGACCCCG